>CAZNGS010000005.1:0-105783 GCA_964572825.1 uncultured candidatus Brocadiaceae bacterium | reverse complement strand
CCTGCATCTGCACTTGTCAGGTGTCACCGGTTACTGGTTATTGGTTACTCGTTACGGGTGCGCCGCTTTCGTGCGGGCCAATCCCGTCGTTCGTTCTTTGCATCTTTGCGCCGTCGTGCGGTATCCGTCTTTGCCGTTCGTTGAACCCCCGTTCATCGGCCGTTATCAGTGTGGATCAGTGTCGAAATGCCGTTCGTCGTTGATCGTTTTCCGTTCATCGCCCCTTCGTTGTCGTTCGTCGTTCGTGAGAACATCTCCGTTCAGTCGTTCTGTCGTTAATCAGCGAGAATCAGCGTAAATCAACGGCCAAATTCCGTCTGTCGTTGCCGTGGCCGTGACTTCGCCCTTCCGACGGCTCCCCGCCGGCCCAGCCGGACTCCCATTATAGTCGTTCCTGGGAATCCGCGTGTCCGTGTTGACCGAGTTGACCGAGAAAACCCCGAAATCCGCGGTTTTTCGTGGCTTTGCGCCCCGTTTCGGCCCGAAAAACAGCCTTGACATCGGGGCCGTAATCGCTACAATGAAAGTCGTTATGGCGCTGGCAATATCGGACATCCCACCTGTTCCCGCGCACGCACCGCGACCACCCTCCGCCACCTCGACCCACGTGCCCGGCCTTCCCGTCCCAACGGCGTCGACGACAAAGGGGCCACAGATTTACACTGATGACCACTGATTGCAAACACGGCGAACTGACCCGGAAGATCATTGGCGCGGCCTGCGCCCCGTGCAGTATACGCTTGGTCCCGGATTCCTGGAAAGAGCTCACGAAAACGCCCTTGCCCGCGAGGCAACTGCCGCGCACCTGTCGTTAAGAGCGAGAAAACAATCGAAGAGTCGGCAGCAGTTGATCAGTGAGAGTCAGTGCAGATCAGCGGCCAATGCCGTTTTTGGAGCAGTTCAAGGGCGCGGAGCGGGGCTCTGTCCCACCTACCACCCCAGTTACATCAGAAGGATGGGGGAGGACCCGGTGCTGGTGAAGATGTTCCGGCAGCACCTCCAACGAGCCTTCGAACTGGAGAAGGGAGAGGCGGCTCCTGTTGCCTCCTTACAAGCTCTGCAGGAGAAGGTGGAGGTGGTAAGGCATAAAGATACCGGCCTCCGCAAACTTCGCCGTCTCGCGCGAATGCGGGGGCTTCTCGCCTTCGATTACGAGACTACCGGACTGAAGCCCGACCGCAGGGAACACGAGATCGTCAGTTGCGGTTTCTGTCTGAATGGAAAGGACACCTGGGCCTGCATGATTGACAGCTCCCTCCATGAGGCGTTGTCCCAGGTGCTCCGGTCTGAGGGGCTTCTGAAGATCGCCTCCAATCTGAAGTTCGAGGAACGATGGACTCGAGCCAAACTGGGCCACGGGGTAGGGGGCTGGTACTGGGACACAATGCAGGCTGCTCACGTGCTGGACAACAGGAGCGGAATCACCTCTGTGAAGTTCCAGGCCTACATTCACCTCGGTGTCGGAGACTACGAGTCGGCGGTCTCGCCGTTCCTCCACACAAAGAGCTCGAATGGGTTGAATAGGATACGTGAAGCCAACCTCCATGAGCTGTTGTTGTACAACGGATTGGACTCACTATTGGAATATCGTGTAGCACAGAAGCAAATGGCTCAACTCGGTGTGAAAGGAGAAGGATGATGAAACTCTCCTGCCCGAAGTGCGGATCTTCAAACACGAGATGCCGAAGGCAGATTGGATGTGCAATTTGGATCATGGTCCTCGTCAGCCTCGGGCTGGGATTGATCATGATCCCGTTCCTGCCTCGATACTGCAACTGGCGGGATTGTGGGTTTACTTGGAAGGCATAGATGAAAACACTGCCATACTCCAAAGAAGCGTATGACCTACTCCATGAGGGTGCCCAAGCCCTGGCCAAGGTCGAGGCCCTGCCGATCTTTGCGGAGCGCCAGACCGCCTGTTGAACAACAGACGACTCTCAAGCGGCAAGCGGCGGAGCTACATTGCGGAGGCCACAAGTCAGAGCGCCTGTGCGATAAGCGAAACCGTGCCTCGGTGCCGTTGATGCCTCCGCTGTGCCAGCAGCCTGGGCTCCGCGCCAACACACACCACGAGTCTCGCTGGTACTCCGCCCTGATTTGATATGTCGCGGCTTCAACGGTATGATCGGTGCACGAGCGCGCACCACAGGCGAAGTGCGCGACGGGCCTGAAAGCGGAGCCCCAGATGGGTAGAAGCGTGGGCTACGAGTATCCAGGCGGTGTCCGGGGCGGCTGTACATTTTCCTGGCGTGCCTGACGGTGGTTTTCATCCCGTTTGCGGTGCTGCACATGATCCAGCATCTCGTTCGGATAGAGGACGAGGTTCCCGACGCGAACGAGTTCATGGAGAAATGGCACGCCGGGGAGATCGCGCCTCCTGACAGCGCGTAGGCGTGCCCGGCGCCGGTGGGGAGAAATCGTCGGCCCGTGCATCCGAGCTTGACAGAGGCCGCAAGGCGGGCTGCCGGGTGAGTGAATTGAGCGTTCGGGGGGCTGCGCTTCCCGCTTTCATGTAAGCGGTCAGCTCGATACCGTAACCGCAGACCAGCCCATGCTGCCCGTCCCCGCACGCCCCAGCTGAAGCGCGCCCGAAGGCTGCCGCCCGGTGGCAATCGAGTCGGGGATCAGGCCTTGATACAATAGTGCACCTGCATCAAGGCCTTCGTGAAGGAACAGATACTATGAAAGCATGGGAGAGTTTGCGGGGTTACTGGAATGGATGGGTAAACCTGGAGGACGTGGAACGCGTTGACGTGATCCACGTTCTGAGCCACGATCCGCACTATCCGGGCGAGACCGGCTACATCACCACGGACCTGCTGAAGAACTATCTACCCGAGGAGCTGACGGCGTACGAGATACTGATCTGCGGACCGCCCGTGATGATCCGCAAGCTGGAGGCCCCGCTGGCCGAGGAGGACGTACCGCCGGATCAGATCCATCATGAGTTGTTCGAATACTGAGCGCGCTACACGGCCCGGAAGATGCCCATGCCGGGGTCGGTGACGGTAAACGACCGCACCGGCTCCAGCACCTCGAACCCCACCTCACAGACCCATCGGTGCAGCTCGTCCGGCGGCGTCGCGTTCAGGTGATATTCCACGGCGGTCAACGGCGGGCCGTCCCCGTCGGTGCGGTGCACCACGCACCTCTGGACGAGCAGCCGCCGGGCGCGATTCCAGCGGTACTGCAACTGTGCCCACCCACAGCGGAGCCGGCGGACCTCGCCGTAGTCGTTCCGGTAAAAGGACGGCTCGTCGAGGCACTTGTCGAAGGAGAACAGGCCCCCGGGGCGGAGGCAGCCCCGCACCGACCGGAATGCCTGCTTCAGCTCGTCGTCGTCCGCAAGGTAGTCCAGGCCGCTGTGCATGCAGACGACTGCCTCGAAGCGGCGTTCGCTGTCCAGCTCCAGCAGGTTTCCCTGCAGGAAGGGGATGGAGCAGTCGCTGGCGGCGGCCCGCCGGTATGCCCTCCTGAGCATGCGCTCGCAGACGTCGATGCCCACGACATGGTACCCCTTCACGGCCCAGGGGATCGTGGAGAGCCCCGTGCCGCAGGCGGCGTCCAGGAGCCATGCGCCGTCGGACAGGCCGTGGACGCGCAGGCGCTGCTCCAACTCGTCGATCCATCGGTGATACGGCGCCCATTCGACAAGCTGGTCGTACACGTCCGCCACGCAGCCGAAGTCATTGACCCGTGGCTCCGTCGCTCCCGCCATTGTTCCCCACGCTCCCGGAATTCCTATTGCAGGTTCGGCCGATCGTCCGCTACCCTATAATCCTACGGTCGGCAGGCGGGGCTGTAAAGGACAGTGCGGCAACAGATTAGGCAGGGGTAAACGGCCGTGTCCGAAGACCTGCGCAGCACAACCAGGGCGAGGGTGGTTATCAGCGGACGCGTGCAGGGGGTGTTTTTCCGTGCCAACACCCGCCAGCGCGCACACTCAGAGGGCGTGACGGGATGGGTGCGGAACCGGCCGGACGGGAAGGTGGAGGCCGTCTTCGAGGGCACGCGCGACCGCGTCCACTCCATGGTGTCATGGTGCCACCGCGGCCCAAGGCTGGCACAGGTGGAGTCGGTGGACGTCCAGTGGGAGGAGCCGACGGGGGAGTTCCGCGATTTCTCGGTGCGCTACTGAGGCCGCGCCGGCGGCGGATCCTCCGCTTGACAGGAGGCCGCCCCGCCCTTACACAATGGAACGGCCGGTGCACCGCCCCCCGAATGGAGGAGAGGTATTGACGCAGGCCGAGGTCGTGAACCTTCTGGGCGCTTTTGTGCAGTTCCTCATCTGGGGCGGGATATTCGTCCTTGTCGTAACCTTGAGCATTCTCCACCGCGAGGTTTTCGGTCGGCACTTCAAGTCCGGCCTGATCGTCGGCCTGATATGCTTCGGCCTCGCGCTGCCCAACGTGATCTTCTCCGCTTTTTTCCTGGACCCCGGCGAACTGATAGGGAAGGGGCCGGGGGAAGCGGGCCGGGAGTTCCTCGAGCTGGGCCTGCGCATTGGAATGGTCATCGGCTTTTTCGTGCTGGTGCTGCGCGTGGGATGGCACATGCTGGAGTATTACGTGGCGGCCGCCGAATGGGGGCGTTTCAAGCCCGATCCCTTCCCTATTCTGCAGAGGCGGGCGCACCGTCGGATGGGGACTGTGCTCGCCGCAGCCATCCTGGGCGTGGCGGCGGGCGCCCTGAGCCTGGTCGCGTTGCAGGCCCTGGGTGTGCAGATGAGCGACGCCGTCAAGGACATTCAGCGCCTGTTCCCGCGAGCCGCACAGGCGCCTGTGGCGGTACGGGTGCCGGTGTTTCTCTGCGCGGTCAGTGTCCTGGCCGTGGTGGAGGAGCTGGCATTCCGGGGCGTGCTGCTGGGGTGGCTGCTGCGCGTGGGGCGCCGGCGGGGAGCCTACGCGGTCTTCGCGATCGCCCTGGTCTCGCTGTTGTGGGCCCTGCTGCACATACAGAACACGAACGCACCGCTGCTGAAATGCGGGCAGATCTTCGTCTTCGGCCTGCTGCTGGGCGAGCTGGCGAGGCGCTGGTCCGTCGAGGCGGCCGTCGCGGCGCACGTGGCCCTGAACCTGTCCGTGGTCACCCTCGGCCTGGCGCTTTACGGCGTGCACGGCTGATCAGCAAAGCACTGCGCGCGCGAGATAAGGCTTCGATTGGCCGACCGGAATCGACATCGCAGCCTGACCTTTCCACTCTACGAGCGCACAGAGGAGGTATGAGGGCATGAAGTGGCACTGGATCGCAGGAGGAGCCGTAGTGGCCACCGGGCTGGTGCTGGGCGCGGCCGCGCAGGTTACGCGCCAGGAGTTCGACGAACTGGCAAAGCGTGTCGAAGCGATCGAGAAACAGAGCCGGGTCAACAAGGCCAATGTCTCGCTGCTGCAGGACAAGCTGAGCGACCTGCGGAAATCCGTTGAATCCGGCGCGGAGCAACCCGAAACCGAAGAGAAGCAAGAACAGGCCGCTGAACCCGGCCGGGACGTTAACATTCGGGAGAACCTCGGCAAGAGCTACCGGTTCGAGCTGGCGAACACTCCCCCTGCGGATGCGATACGGTACCTGCACGAGCTCACCTCGATCCCTTTCTACGTGCAGCGGTCCCAGCTCGCCCGCGTGCAGCAGCCCGTCACGCTCCGGGGGGAGATGACCCTGGCGCAGGCACTCAACCGCATCTGCGAGCAGACGAATCTGGTCTGGCGGGCCACCGATCGTTTCGTGCAGATAGGCCTGCGGGAAAGTGCCGAACCGGAGCGCCCGCGCGAGACAGGTCCCCCGCCCGGGCAGACGGACGGCCTGGTGGGTAACCCCGCGCCGGATTTCGAGTTGCGCACAACGGACGGGCGCCAGGTCTCCCTGGGGAGCCTGCGCGGCCAGGTGGTGCTGCTGGACTTCTGGGCGACCTGGTGCCCCCCCTGCGTGCGTGAGATGCCGAATATGAAGCGGCTCTACGCACGCTACCACAGCGCCGGAGTGCAGGTGCTGGGCCTGAGCCTGGACCGCGATGAAGACGATCTGGAGGAATTCGTCGGGGAGAACGATATTCCCTGGCCTCAGGTCCTGCTGGAGGGTGAGATGCGGGAACGAGTGACCGACGCCTACGGCGTCAACGCTATACCCCGGATCATCCTGATCGACCGCCGCGGAGTTGTCCGCGCTGAGAACCTGCGCGGCGAGAGAACCGAAGCGGCCGTGCGCGCTCTCCTGCAGGACGAAAGGCGCTGAGCGCTGCCGGGACGGCCCCGGACGTCGGCGGGGCGGAATTCGAGCTGACATGAAGTGTAACAGTCCGGCGGGGACCCTCCTTCGGCGGGCAGGCGCCGGAGCTACCCGTTCTGGTCTAACGACCCGGCCCGGCCGAGACCGGGCGGCCCCGATGGCCGGCTTCCGCAACGTGCCGGTGCACGAATACGCGGGGATCGACCGGGGCCGGGCCTACCGCAGTTTTCAGCACCTGCCGGACCTGCGGGCTTTGGGCGGACGTATGGCGCGCTGGCTGCATTGGAGAACGCGCGCGGGACTGCACGGGTGCCTCCAGGTGTCGAAGCGAGCCTGCTCGATCGGCCCGCTCAGATGGAGAAGACGGTGTTGCCCTGGGTCTTGGCTATCAGGTCGACCGCCGCCCAGAGCCCGCCCGCCATGAAGGCACCCAGAACCAGTCCGATGAACAGGCGGCGGGTGATCCGGTAACCCCGGTAGCCGCCGAACTTCACCACGAACCCTTTGATCAACCAGGCCAGAAAAACAGAGAACCAGAAGTTGTAGACCATGTGGGTGTTGCACACCAGGAAGCCGACGGGGTGGATGGGCCACCAGAAGAAGCTGCGCTGGGCCAGAGTGAGCAGCGCCATAATGACTGCCCCAACGCCCGTCCAGGCCAGACCCACCGTGCTGGCGCCCTGCATCTGGGCCGTCACGTTGCTGTACCACCACCAGGGCACCTGGGAAGAGTTGACGACAAACCACATATTCAGGCTGCTGGCCCCCTGCCGGTAGCCGGTGCGGATGATGCAGTAGCAGGCCGTCACGTAGGTCACCAGCAACACCAGCATCATGGCCACGAACAAACCCCGCCTGCGGCGGGGAAGATACATTCCCTCCGACATCCCCACGGCAGGGGTCTGGCGCAGGTCGGCGTTCCAGAACTGGTGGCCCAGTGCCGCCGCCTGCCCCCGACCCAGGTTCGCGGTGCCGACGATGCTGTTGATGTAGGGGCCGATCGACACGATGGTGCTGAGCGAAGGCAGGCCCACCTGGGCGATGATCCGTGCCACGGTGTAGTACTGCGCCACAAAGAGCACCAGAAACAGAAGGGCGATCGGCACAGAAAGCCCGCTCTTCCACAGCCACACCACCATGATGAGGGCGGAGACGAGGATGGTGAGGAAGGCCGCGCGGTAGGACACGGGTTCGTTCCTGTCGTAGCCCGGCTCACCCAGCCCGAGCGCAGAGCGCGTCGCCTCCTTCAAGTGCCCGCGGGCATACCAGAGGCTGGCCACCACGAAGACCACCATCGCCCCCAGAACCATGTGCTGGAATTCCGGGGTGCCGCCGTACCTCATGTCCGTCTGCATGCCCCAGCCCCTTGCCTCGACCGTTCTGCGCAACAGCCAGGAGGTGAGCGTCAGAAACCACACGCTGAAAGCGATGCGGTTGGGGATCATGAACACCAGCCCGACCACCGCGATCTCCACCCAGAACCGCAGCTCGTAGCCCTCGGCAAGCAGAACCCTCTCGTCTATCCTCAGGCGGCCGCTCGTTCCGAACAGGTAGAATCTCAATCCCACGCAGCTATAGAGGAACAGCGTCGTGCCGAGTCCAACCCAGAATGCCTTGCTGCGGAAAATCGACCCCTCGCCGCGCGGATCACCCAGCCCGGAGCACAACTCGGCCGGTATCTGGGCGATGGGGTAGCTCAGGTGCTCGTGCTCCATCCATTGCTTGCGCATCAGCACCATGATGGCGCCCAGGCACGCAAAGACCGCCATCAGGTAAAGCCCCCACAGCAGAACCGGTGCAACCCAGGGCCCCCACGGGATGGGCTCCCCGGAGGGCACTCCGTTCCAGAACTTCTCGATGGCGAACGTATCCCCCGTCGGGTCCAGCGGCGCCAGCCAGGACTTCAGATGAGGCACCAGGTCCACCGCGTAGCGGTTGCTCGGCGTCCCGAAATAATAGGCCGATGACATCATGGGCACCATGTGAACCACGGCGCCGGAGGTGACCACCGAACCGGCCGTGATCATCAAGGCGGTCACGAACAGCAGCTCCTGGGTGCTCAGGGTCAGCCGTCGCACCGTCGCGCGCACGTCCACCTGCGTCAACCGCCACAGCACCCAGGCTACGGCCATCGGCAGAGCGTTCAGCAGCAGGAACACCACCGCGATCAGGAAAGAGGCACCCCCGCTGTGGTAGTCCGTAAACAGGTAGGAGGACGACAGGTAGATGGTCAAGTACGACTCGGTCAGGCCGATCACCACGGCCATCAGGCAGCCGATGACAATGCTGCGCAGTGTCACGAATCCCGGGCGTCGCCGGCCGCCCCCATCCCCGGCCAGACCTTCCCTGCCCACCCCTTCCCCATCCAGCCGATCCATCGAGTCTCCCTCAAGAAAGCGGGCCCCGCGCGAACGCCCTGGTCTCATACGGGCACACGTGAAACCCGGGAGAAGGCGACCGGGCGGTGTGCACCTGCCGGGGATGCCCCGGGCGCTGCCTCAGCCGGCGGTCAGAACCTCGCGAACCCGTTCGTCCATCTCCACCTGATCGCTGTTGAAGCTGTTCCAACCCGCCAGATTCATCAGGCTGTCCAAACCGATGCTGCCGTCCGCCAGCTCATCCTGCCAGTTGCTCAGGCGCGGTATTTTCCCCTCTCGCGCGCTGGTGTTCACCTGCTCTTCAGTCCAGCGGACCAGGACGTCCCCGCACCCGTGCTCGCGCAGGAAGTCCACCAGCGCTTCGTCGGTGAAGTCGTCAAGTGGTTGTTCTTCGAGTTCGTCCACACACCGGATCAGGCGATCATCGATCTCCCACAGTGTATGCAGGCCGACCGTCCGGGGGTCCACGTCGTCGTTGAGCGCCGGCTGGTAATCCTCGCCGGTGCGGTCAGCGATCTCGGCCGGGGGCACGGCCAGCTCCAGGAACTCGCGGGCGACGCGGGACGGGATGGTGGCCACGTCGAGCCCGGCCAGGTCGGCCACCTGCCGCCCTTCGCGGAAGCTGGCCCCTATCTGCCGGGTAGTCAGGCCGCTCTCGCGCCGCAGGCGACGGACGGCCCGCTGGGAAGCCAGAGTGGCGCGCTCACCCACATAGGTACCTTCTCCCAGACCGTTGTCCGCCACGAAGCTGTTGAGCCGACCCATGAAGACGTTCACGAAAGCCGGCCGTCCCACCCGCGTAATCAGGTAGTTCTGGCGCGCGGAGAACCCCAGCGTGTGGTTGACGGGCACGCCCTCCCGGCTGAGCCGTCGGGTGGCCAGCAGGCCGGCTGGACTGAACGGTATCTTGATGAAGAAGCGCTCGGGGCAAATCTCATACAGGCGTCGGGCGTAGTTGATTGCGCCCTCCTGATCGTCCGCCAGGTCGGTGTGCTCCTCCACGGAAACGTAAGCGTCAAACAACTCCACCAGCTTCAAACCATGCCGGGCGTTGAGGATAAAGGCGAACTCCAGCTTCCGCTCCTGCTCGGTCATCTCGGGATACTGGTCCAGCAGCGTCGCCGCGCGCACGATCAGCCCGTCGTAGGTGCCCTTCTGAACCTCCCGGTTCAGCAGGGTGTTGTTCGTGGTCAGCGCCGTGAACTCTCGCGTCCACATGCGCCGTATCTCGTCGATGTCTCCCGTGTCCAGCCACAGCTCGCCGCCGAGGGCCTTCAGGCTTTCCCAGTAGGGGTTGGAGGGAAACTCGTCCGCCAGCTCCCCGAAATGCGGCGCCAAATCCCCCCGGACCAGCGCGCGCACCCGCCGGCTATACTCCGAACCCGACTCGGTAACTTCCATTTCGCCTTCTCCTCTTTGGACAGGTCACGATCGGGAGCGTTCACCATAACGCGGTCCGGGCGGCGCCGCAACGTCACGGGGCGTCGGCGGTCAGTCCTCGTCCTCATCTTCGTCTTGGTCCCCGGAGGAGGGGGCCGGCCTGGTGTGCTCGCATTCCGGATACCGGGTGCAGCCGTAGTAGGGCTCGCCTTCCTCGGACATCTTCTTAATGAGCTTTCCGGAGCATCCTTCCTCGGGACAATCTTTCGGACTGCTCGGGAACTGCCACGTGTTGCGGCAGCGCGGGAACCCGCTGCAGGCCAGGAAGCGGCCGTACCGGCCCCACCGGAGCAGCATGGGACGGCCGCACTTCTCGCAGCGCTCCACGGTGGGTTGAGGATCGGGGAGGTCGCCCTTCGGCAGGGGCAAGGTATTCTTGCAGTCCGGATACGTCGAGCAGCCCAGGAACAGCCCCCTCCGGCCGCGCTTGATGGCCATGGGCGAGCCGCACTCCTCGCAGTTGGGCAGGGCCTCGGCGGGCATCTCGGTTCTGTCCAATGCTTCCGCTACGGACAGCAGCGGCATACGGTTTCTGCAGCGGCCGCAGACCAGCTCGTCGCGCTCCTCGGGCAGATGCATGTTGTTGCCGCACCGGGGGCAGGAGAACCCCGTGGGAGTCCGTTCCTCCAGGTCCACCGGCTGCCCGTCGGAATCCAGCCCCTTGATATTGCGGCACTCGGGGTAGGCCGAGCAGGCCAGGTACTCCCGGTTGCGGCGCCCGGTGCGTTTCACCAGGGGGGCACCACACTTGTCGCACTTGAACTCGGTGACCTCCGGCTCCTCCTCGTCCTCGGAGGGAAAGCTGGCGGTATTCTTGCACTCGGGGAACCCCGTGCACCCCAGAAACCTGTCTCCGCGACGGCTGTATTTCACCTCCATGGGACGGCCGCACTCTTCGCACGTCACGTCCGGGGCATCCTCGTGGACGAGCTCCATGTTCTGTTCGGCCCGCTCCAGGGCGTCCTTGAACTCCTCGTAGAACTCCTGCAGCACGCTGTGCCAGTCCCGCTTGCCCTCTTCGACCTCGTCCAGCTCCTCCTCCATGTGGCTGGTGAAGGAGTAGTCCATCTCCCGGGGGAAATGCTCCACGAGCAGGTCCGTGACGACCATCCCCAGGTCAGTGGCAACGAGGGCGCGTCTCTGGCGCCGCACGTAGTTGCGCTTCAGCAGCGTGGCGATCGTCGGGGCATAGGTGCTGGGGCGGCCGATGCCCCGCTTCTCCAACTCCCCCACCAGCGAGGCCTCGGTGTAGCGGGACGGCGGCTGGGTGAAGTGCTGGGAGGGCTCCAGCTCCAGCAGCTCCACCTGCCCGCCCACCTGTAGATCCGGCAGTACCTGCTCGTCGAGCTCTTTGTCGGGGCGGAGGACCCGGAGGTTACCGTCGAAGATCATCCGGCGCCCTTTTGCCTCGAACAGGCCGTCGCCCGCCTCGATCTCCGCGCTGCGCACCTTGTAGCGGGCCGGCTTCATCTGGCTGGCCACAAAGCGCCGCCATATCAGCTCGTAGAGCCTGTACTGGGCTTTCGACAGGTATGGTCGGACGTCCCGGGGGCGCCGGTTCACGTCCGTGGGTCGGATGGCTTCGTGGGCGGCCTGGGCGCCCCGGGGGCTCTTGAAGAAGTTCGGCTTGGACGGCAGGTAATTGTCCCCGTAACTATCCTCGATCAGCGCGCGGCAAGCCCCCAGGGCCTGGGACGATACCCGCGTGGAATCGGTTCGCATGTAGGTAATCAGCCCGACGGCTTCCTGGCCGATCTCCACGCCCTCGTAGAGCTGCTGGGCGACGCGCATCGTCCGCGCAGTGCTGAACCCCAGGCGCGAATTCGCCGAGCGCTGCATCGTGCTGGTGATGAACGGCGGATAGACCCGCGCTTTGGTCACCCGCTCGTCCACGGAGCGGACGACGTAGTCGGCCTCTCGGAGCGCTTCGACTAACTGTTGCGCCTCCTGCTCCGTGCCGATCTTTGCCTCTTCCCCACCGACCTTCACCAGCTTTGCCTCGAAAGTGGGCGGGCCCTCGGGACGCTGCAGCCGGGCGGCAATCTCCCAGTATTCCTCCGGCTCGAAGGCCCGGCGCTCGCGCTCCCGCTCCACCACCAGCCGGAGGGCCACGCTCTGAACGCGGCCGGCGCTGAGGCCCCGCACCACTCTGTCGCTGATGAGGGGGCTGAGCCGGTAGCCCACGATGCGGTCCAGGATGCGCCTGGCCTGCTGGGCATCGACCAGGTTCCTGTCGATGCCCCGGGGATGCTCGAAGGCCTCGCGCACGGCGTCGGGAGTGATCTCGTTGAAGGTCACCCGTCTGACCTTCTCGTCGGGCGCCTTGAGCACGTGCTTGAGGTGCCAGGCGATGGCCTCGCCCTCCCGGTCCGGGTCGGGCGCCAGGTAGACCTGCTCGGCTTTTTCCGCGGCCTTCCGCAGTTTGCCCACCGTCTTGCGGCTGCCGGGCATGATGGTATAGGTGGGCTCAAAGCCGTTTTCGACGTCCACTGCGAACCTCCTTTTCGGCAGGTCGCGGACGTGGCCCTGGCAGGACTGAACGTCATATCCCTCGCCGAGATAACGAGATATCGTTCTTGCCTTGGTTGCCGATTCGACGACGACGACTTTCTCTGACATGGCTTTACCGTTGAGATTGCCGGGAGCAGGAAACGTGCCGATTGTAGGGAGAAGGCCCGCGCGTTGTCAAATAGCCTGGCTTTGACAGCACCCGAGCGGCCCCGCTAAAATACGTCTCGTTTGGGGGCGCAGTACCCGCTGAGGGGGTGAAGTTTCCGGATGTCGCACGATATTATCACGTCGGTTGCCCTGACCGTTGACCTGGATCCCGATGCCAATCGGCCGGTGCCCGGACGCCCGGACGCCGTCAGCCCGTCCGGCCAGGCCGCCTTTTGCGCCTGCTTCGAGGGGTTGGAGCACCTGGCCTCGCTGCTGGAGGACAGGGGTATTCCCGCCACTCTCTTCTGGGAGGCGCGGACCCTCCGCCGCCTGGCCGACTGCAAGGCGCAACTGCTGGGCCGCCTGACAGACCTGCCGCGCGTGGAGCATGGCTGCCACGGCCTTCAGCACGAAGATTTCGCCGGCGAACGCACGGGCCTGCCGTTCAGCCGCGCGGACGCACAGGCGCTTCTGCAGAGCGCCGGCAGCGTGTTCCGGTCCGTGCTGGGCCGGTCGCCACGGGGCTTTCGCGCCCCCTATTGCCGGCTCACCCCCGGACTGAGCCTTGCGCTGGTCGCCACTGGATATCACTACGACGCCAGCCGAACGCACGACCTGGAAAGAGAGTGTGCACTGGAGCCGTACCGCCTGGAAAGCGGCGATCTGTGGGAATTGCCGCTCTGCCGCGGCCGTGACGCCCGCGGCCGTGCCATTTCGGCCTATCTCTGGCAACTCTGCGAGGGCAACCGCACCTGGCAGGACTACGCGGGGCTGCTGGAGGCGGCTCGCCGCCGCTGCCCCGGCGGGCTGGTGCAATTCGCCCTCCACCCGTGGCACCTGGTGGTGAACGCCGAGGGCGAGCCGCACAATTCGGCCCGGAGGCGGACCATTGCGGAGGAGCTGGCTCACCTGCTGGACCGGATCGCGGCCCAACGGCACCTGCGCCTCACTACTCCGGGTGAATACCTCGCCGCGGGGTGAGGCACTTTCATGCGCGCCCGTTCCCTTTCAGCCCGCTTCAAATGTTTGACAGTCTCGGGCCGCTCGCCTATAATAGTACGAGGTTCACTGTGTCTGGGAGCGTGCCTGCGTATGCTGAACGATCCGGCCGAACTCGCCCGGAAGCTGGCGGCGATTCAGAATCGCCTGCGTGAAGAGCTTTTCGAGGAGCTGCGCAACCACGAGGAAGACATCGAGTCCCTGTTCGACCCCTATTCCTACTCGCCGTTCCCCCAGGAGATACGGGACAAGTACCTGACCCATCTGTGGCTTATCCACGGGATCATCCAGCAGCTCGCTCAATACGACCGCGGTGGCAAAGGCCAGAGCACCAGGGTTGCCAGTATCTCCGCTCCCAGCCGGTCCGAACTGGTCCGCCGGGTCAACCGCAAGCTGGAGAAACTCAACGGCGCCCGCGTGACGAACGTGGAATTCCTGCCGGCGGACGAAGAGGAGGATTGGGCGGCCCTGATAACCTATCAGAGGGGTGCTTTCACCGACGGGATGAGGCCCCGCGGACGCCTGACCTGAATCCCCCCATCCGTTCCCTTGCCCATCAGCGGCCATTGCGTTAACCTTGCCGGAGACGTCACGTCATCCCAGGCGGGGACAGCCGATGGCCCAGGAACCGGCCCGCTTTCCCGGATTCACCCAGGTAGTTTCGCGAAAGCGCATCCAGGAGGCCGTACGGTCCCTGGCGACGGCCGTGGCGGCGGACCATCCCGACGAGTCGGCCCTGGTGATCGTGGCCGTGCTCAAGGGCGCGGTGATCTTCCTGGCGGACCTCATCCGCCACCTGCCCGTGCCCACGGAGATAGAGTTCGTCAAGGTCCGCAGCTACGACGGCACGCGCCGGCGGGAGGTGGCGGTGCTGGACAACCTGGGCGCGCTGCCCGTGAGCAGACGGCACGTGCTGCTGCTGGACTGCGTGCTGGACACCGGACGGACCCTGGCCGCCCTGCAGGAACGGATCCACGAGCATCGCCCGGCTTCCCTGCGCACCTGCGTGCTGCTGAGCAAGCGGCGAGCGCGCGACGTGCCGGTGACCGTGGACTACACGGGGCTGCAGATACCGGACGTCTTCGTGGTCGGCTACGGTCTGGACCACGCCAATCGCTGGCGGCATCTGCCCTACGTGGCCGAATACAATCCCGACACGCCGGATCAAGGAGGAGCGGAAGCGTGACCGCACGCCCCGGAATCGGCATCGACCTGGGCGGCACGAAGATACGGGCCGGCGCGGTCTCCCCGGCTGGGGAGACGCTGGGGGAAGCTCTGCTTCCCACGCAGGCGGACCGGCCGGCCTCTGCCGTGCTGGAGAACATTGCCTCGGCTGCGCGCGCCGCCCTGCAGGAGGCCGGCCTGCAACCCTCCGAGGTCTGCGGCGCAGGCCTGGGCTCGCCCGGGCCCATGGATTTACGGAAAGGGGAGCTGATCAGCCCCGTCAATCTGCCCACGCTGCACGGGTTCCCCATCGTGCAGCGGCTTTCCGAAGCCCTGGGGCTGCCCGTCGTGTTCAATAACGATGCGAACTGCTTCGGGCTGGCGGAGGCCCGTTTCGGCGCCGGGATCGGCGCCGCGGTCTGCGCCGGGCTGACCCTGGGCACCGGGCTGGGGGCCTTCCTGGTGGTGGGCGGCCGGCTCTACGAGGGCGCGCACGGGGCCGGAGTCGAGATATGGTGTTCGCCCTACTGCGGGGACCACGTCGAGGAGAAGGTCAGCGGCCGGGGCGTGGCCCGCAATTACAAGAAGCTCACCCACGAAGACGCCGCGCCGGAGCAGATCGCCGCGCGGGCACGCGCGGGCGGGGAGGAGGCTCGGGAGGCGTGGCGGGAGTTCGGCCGGGACCTGGCCGTGCCCGTGGCCTTCTTGAGCAACGTGACCGATCCCGACGCGCTGGTGCTGGGGGGCTCGATGGTCAAGGCGTCGGACCTGTTCCTGGAGGCCCTGCTGGCGGAGGCCACCAAGTACATCGACCCGATGACCCGGGAGGGGCTGCGCATTGTGCCCGGTTCGCTGGGCGATTCCGCGGGGATGCTTGGCGCGGCGGCGCTGGTGCTGAATCGAAATGGTGACGAAGCCGAACGAGAAGGAACATGACCGCTCGACCCCAACGGTTGATGGTGACCGCCGACCTGCATTTCGGCAATTATGCCTCGGCCGACGGATGCACGCGCCAACTGGCCGAGTTCGCCTCCGGATCGGATGCCGACGCCCTGGCCCTGGCCGGTGACGTGGCGGACGGACCGCCGGACTTGTTCGACGCCTGCCTGGGCCTGTTCGAGCAGTTCGACGGCCTCAAGCTCGTAACGCCCGGCAACCATGACCTGTGGGCGAAAGGCGCCTCCAGCCTGGAGAAATACCGCGTGCTGCTGCCGCGGATCGCCGCCGATCGCGGTTTCGTCATGCTGGACAGGAAACCGGTGACGCTGGGCCGCACCGCGTTCATCGGCAACATCGGCTGGTACGACTACAGCTTCCGCAACCCCGCGCTGGGCCTCTCCACGGAACAGTACGAGCGCAAGGAACTGCCCGGCATCTGCACGTGGAACGACGGGCGATTCATTGACTGGCCTTACTCGGACGCCGAGTTCCTGGGCCGCTGCATCGGGAAGCTGAAGGACCACTACGAGGCCGTCCAGGGCGCCGCGGACACGGTGGTGGCCGTGCTGCATCACCTGCCCTTCCGGGAGCTGCTCTACGGACCGGCGGACACCTCCCACGAGTTCTGCCGCGCCTACATGGGCTCCGAGCGCCTGGGCGTGCTGCTGCTGGGGCTTCCCCTGGTAAGGTACGTGTTCTGCGGACACCGGCATGGGCCGGACAGGGTCCGGCGGGAGCACCTGGACGCCTTCGTGGTAGGCGGTGAGTACGAGATCAAACGCCTGCTGGAGTTCGACCTCTCCACTGGCGAGCACCGCACGCACCTGTTCGAGCCATCGGAGCAGGAGGTCTCCTCCCGAAAGTAGGCAACCCTCTTGGAGAAAAGCGACTGATGGGCGGCCCTTCTCTCTCCCCGCAGGAATTCGAGCAGCACTTGAAAGAGCTGCAGCAGCGGCTGACCGATTACCTGGAGCGGGGCGTCGGGAAGTTCGAGCGGTTGCGCGCGGAGGCACAAAAGGTGCTCTCGCTGGCGCGCGAGTTCCCCGACGTTTTCGAGAGGTATCAGCACGTCGAGGGGCTGGTGGCGGAGATGCTCGCGCGGGAGAAACAGAAGGAATTCATGGCCACCCAGCCGCCGGACGAGGCGCCCGGCTGCCTGCTGGGCTGGGTGCTGCGCCGGAAGTGAGCCGCCGGCGTGGCGGTCATTCCTCGGCCGGCTCGATGGACACCTGGAGGGTGATCGAGTCCGAGCGGTCGAGTTCGCGCTCACCCAGGTCCTCGACCCTCAGTTCCTTTTCTTCGACATCCTGGCCGGCTCTCATCTCCGCAAGCTCCTCGCGGGCTCCACGGAGGCGTTCTTCCGACTCCGCCGCCGACCTCCTCTCTCCGGTCTTGCGCTCTGCCTCCCTGTAGCGCACGTAGTTCTTCAACGCGAGGTCGAAGAACTCTCCCTGCGCCGCCTCGGTGTTCGCCAGGCGCTGCTCCTTGAGCTTCGGCAGAACCGCCAGCTCCCGCAGCAGCCTGTCGTAGGCGTCCCGGGGCACCTCCAGGAAAAGGTCGGCCGCGCGTTCGTCCCTCAGTTCCAGGGCAACCGTCAGGCCATTCTCGTTCGCGGTTCTCACCGTGCGATGCAGGAGCTCCGTGGGACTGTCGGTGTTCATGGTCAGCACCTGCTGGGGCCTGCTGCGGGGAGCGGCAGGCTCGGGGACCTGCCGGAAGGCCAGGCGCTTCTTGTCCCGACCGAAGTAGTAGGATTCCAGCGTATCCCTTCGCGGAGACAATCCTGCGCCCTCCCCTCCCGTCTTCGGGGCGGAAAGGGCGAGTTCTCGTTCGGCCACCCGAGGCGGAGCCCCGACCTGTTCCCCCATCCTGAGGCCGGCGCCCCGGCGCTCACGGCCGCCGGCCGGGCCGTCCGCTGGCTGCTCGGGCGGCAAGTCCGCAGCGGCTCGGGCTCGGACTCGGCCCCCTCTCGCCTCCGCTGCCGACGGTGCCTCCGGGCGCTCACGGGGTGCGCCCGGCGCGCTCCGTTCGAACAGCCCGTTGCGGACGGCCAGCAACGTCAGGCCGCTCACCAGCACGAACATGGCCGCCACGGGGAGGACCTTGCTCCAGAACTTTATGATCTTGCCCGGGCCGGCTGCGCCGCCCCGCTCGATACGCGCCGCCACCCGGTCGGCGAAACCGGTCGGCGCCTCCACCGTGGGCAGGGACGAAACTGCCTCCAGCGTCCGTCGCCAGAGCGCAAGCTCCTCCCGGCACGCGTCGCAGGCCTTCAAGTGAGCCTCCAGGGCGGCCCGGTCCGCGTCGCCCAGTTCCCCGTCCAGGAGCCCGGAGAACATCTTCCGCAACCGGTGGCACTCTTCCTTCATAGCTTCGCTTCGTAGTACGGTTGAAGTTCGTCCTTCAGTTCCCCGCGGGCCCGGTGGAGCCTGCTTTTGACCGTCCCCGCGGGCAGTTCCAGCACTTCCGTCAACTCTTTGTACGACAACCCCTGTATGTCCCGCAGGACCAGTATCTCCCGCAGGTCCTCCTCCAGGCCGCTTATCGCCTCTCTGACCACCTCGACGTCCTCATGCCGGAGCGCCCTGCGCACGGGCCCGTCGGCCTCGTCCTCCAGTTCGGGCTGTGGCCCATCGTCGTCTTCCCGAGAGCTCTGCAGGCTGAACACCGTGTGCCTCCCCGTGCGCCTCCAGAAGCTGCGCACCGTGTTGAGCATGATGCCGTAGAGCCAGGTGGTGAACTTCGCCCGGCCCTCGAAACGCTCCAGGTTGTCAAAGGCGCTCACGAAAACGTCCTGCGCCAGGTCCTCCGCGTCGTGCTCGTCGCTTACCAGGTGAAAGACCGCGTTGTAGATGTAGTCCTGGTGGCGCTCCACGAGCTGTCCGAACGCCTCCACGTCGCCTTTACGGCCGCGACGAACCAGTTCCGCATCGCTGAGGGCGGCTTCGCCCATCGGCTTTCTCACGCTATTAGACGGGCTGAGGCGGGTTTTGTTCGCGTTCACAACATCCGGCGGTCAATATATCGCATTGCTGCCCCGAATCCAACCGCTGCGGTGGCTTGCAGACCGGGCGCCCGGCGCGTACACTTCTGTGCGGAACCACCAAAAACGCACAAGGGAGAACGGCATGCAATGGCTCGTCGCCCTGGGCATCGCGGTGGGCGTCTTTGCGCCGGCGGCCGCGGGCGTTGAGATGGACATCAAGGGCCCTCTGCCCCCCATGGAGCTGGAGCACCAGGGGCTGCCCGTCCGACGTCTCATCGCGGCCGGTGTGGGCGTGGGATTCGTTGCCGTGGGGGCTCACTTTCTGTGGCGGCGCAGGCGGCGAGCTACGGCCCGACACCTTCGGCAGCCCGCCCCGGCGCGTATGCAGGACCTTGCCGGGCTGGAGACCCCCGAACTCTATGCCCGGCTGCTGGACGCCGTCCGGGACGCGCTGGACCGGCAGACGGAGGCTCACCCGCGCACGCTGACGCCCCGCGAGCTGGCCGCGTTGGAACCGCCGGGGCTCACGGACGGACCGGGGGCCGTGCGGCGGTGGCACGGGTTCTGCAACCGCGCCGAGCAGGCCCTCTACGCCGCCGCACCGGTTGAAGGTGAAAAGCGGGAAGCGGACCGGCAGCTCGTTCTGGAAATCCTGCGCGGCCTGCGCGACGCCCGCGAAGGCCAACCGGCCGACCCGGAAGAGGGAGGATGCTGAGATGGGTCTGGAGCATCCCCTGGCCCTGGCACTTCTACTGCTGCTGCTCCTGCACAGCCGCCGACGGCGAGCGAAGCTGGCCCTGCCGCCGACTCTGACAGAGCAGTATCACTCCCTGCGCGTGCGTCTGCTCTGGATTCCCGGAGCCCTGGCCGCCCTGGCGTTCGCCGGGTGTGTGATCGCCGCCGCCGGCCCGCACATGGGACTGCGTCAAGAGCCGGACAGGCGGATGGCCCGGGACATCGTCCTGGCCATCGACCTGAGCGAGAGCATGAAGGGCATGGACTTCGAGCTCGAAGGTCGGCCGGTCAGCCGACTGGATGCGGCGTTGCGTCTGGCGGGACAGTTCCTTGAGGCCCGCGAAGGCGACCGCGTCGGCATCGTCGGGTTCGGCAGCCGGGCCCTGACACAATGCCCGCTGACCTTCGACCGCGGGATCGCCCGTCGGCTGCTCGCTTACCTGCGCCCGGGGGTGGCGGGGAACCGAACCGCCCTGGGAACGGGAATCGCCCTCGCCGTGGCCCGCCTGGACCGCGGCGGCGCCCTGGTGCTCCTCAGCGACGGGCAGAACACCGCCGGGGACGTGTCTCCGCAGGATGCGGCCCGGGCGGCGGCGGAACGCGACGTCAGGATCTACGCCATCGGCGTGGGCGGTGAGGAACCGGTGCCCGTCCCGGCGCGCATGCCCTCCGGCCGGGTGCGCATGGAGATGAAGGATTATCCCCTGGACGAGACAACGCTGCGGGAGCTGGCAACGGCGACTGAGGGCGTCTACCTGCGGGCGGACGGAGCCCGGGCCCTGCAGCGGGCCTTCCAGGAGATCGACCGGCTGGAGAAGAAGCCGGCCACGGCGTTCCGCACGGTCCCCGCCGCCCGCTGGGGGGACATCGCTGCCGCAGTGTCGGTCGGCGCCCTCACGCTTCTGATGGCCGTCTCGTCGCTCTGGCTGCGCACCGCCCCGGCCCTACTCTGACGGCAGACGGGAAGAGGCTGTGATCTTGACTCCTCCCAAAGGACCACCCAGAAAAGGAAGAAAAGTAAGTGTGCAAGCAACACAGTTCATCTGCAGACTAGCCGCCGCAACTGCCATCACCGCCGCCTTAGCTTTGCCGTTTACGTGCCGGGCCGCAACTATAGACTGGTCCGAATTCATGGAACGCAACGCCGTGGTCTGGACCGACCCGCCGACCCGGTGGAGTGACGCCCCCTACGCCGGCAACGGCTCCATGGGGGTCTACGCCTACTATGACGAGGAGTCCGACGAACTGGTCTTTCCCGTCACCCGGATGGACGCCTACGACCGGCGACAGATCGGTTCGGTCTCGGCGAAAGACCCGGGAGTGACGGCCCGCGGACGCCTGCCCAACGGGCGCTTCCGGCTAAAGCTGCCGGAAACCATCCAGTTTCACGAGACGCGGCTGGACCTGTGGGACGGCGAGTACCGCTTCGAATTCTCCGTCGAGGATCGGTCGGGTCACGTCCGGGCGTTCATCCACCCGGAGAGGGACGTGCTGGTCGTGGAAATCTCGGGACTGCCGACCTGGACGGACGGCACCTGGAGCTGGCATCCTGACCGGGCCCACAGCCTCCGGCTGGGGGAGAACCGGTCCATCGAGACTCCTCCGTATCCGCCGCAGTACCAGAAGCGACGCCGCGGCGTGCCTGTCAGTATCCAGGAGCTGCCCGAAGACGAGGCCTACGGCACCCAGGGGGAGGGCAACGCCCAGAACGCCACCGCCTGGAAAGTGATAGGAGAAGGTGACGCCCGAACCGTTCTCATAAGCCAGGCGTTCTCCCGCCCCGGACGGACGACCGCCGACACGGCCATCGCCGAGGTGCTGCAGGCAGCCAACGTCGGCCCGCGGCGTTTGAGAGAGGAGGCCCGTTCCTGGTGGCACGATTTCATGTCGAAAAGCTTCCTCTCCCTGCCAGACCCCCGCGCCGAACAGTACTTCTGGCTGCAGGTCTATCGCATGGGGGCGACCGTACGGGAGGAGGGGCCGATGGTGGACCTGTCCGGGCCCGCCTTCCCCTGGAATCATCGGCACTGGAAGGACGACATTCCCGCGGTACGCTGGCCGGGCATCTGGTGGAACTGGAACCAGCAGGGCGCCTACACCCCGTTCCACAAGTCCAATCATCCCCGGCTCGGCTTCTCCATGGTCAACGGACTGTGGAAACACCGGGAGAACCTGGCGAGAAACGCCCGCGCAGAGGACGCCAGCCCGCCACGCTACACCATCGGGGACCGCGGTGGGCTGGACCTCCTCTCGGCCGGGCGATCCATCCGGAACAATGCCAACCTGGCATAGGCCCTGTTCGACGCGTGGGAGATCTACGACTCGGTGCGCGACCCCCGCCACCTGCGGCAGAAGCTCTATCCGTTGATGGTGGGCAACCTCCGGCACATCCAGACCAACTTCATCGAGAAAGGCGGACGCTACCACCTGCCCAGGAACCGCAACCCCGAATACAGCTCCGCTCCCGACCTCTCTTACGAGATCGCGGCCACGCGCGCCCTCTGCCGCCTGATCATCGAGGCCGAGGCACGCCTGCAGGAGCATCAGGGCATGACGTCCCGCTGCCGGGAGATCCTGGAGAAACTGGTCGACTACCACACCGACCCCGCGGAGGGGATCATGATCGGCGAGGGCCAGAGCTACGATAAGCCCCACCGCCATTTCTCGCACCTCATCGGCATCTGGCCCATCCGTGAGCTGCACGGAACCTCACCCCGTGCCGAACTGGCGCGCAGGTCCGTGGAACACTGGGACCGGACGCTACATGCCGGGGGGAATATCCCCGGCAACGCCTGGCCGGACTTCGGCACCGCCGGCCTTTACGCCGTCCTGGATGACGGGGAAAACGCGCACAAGCACTTCCAGAACGCCCTGGACAGCATGCAGGACCGCTCCTCAGTCGCCCACATGTACACGGCGGCGCCGATCAACGAGACGCCCCTGTTCGGAGCGCGCATCCTGATGGACCTCCTGCTGCAGGAACGCGACGGCGTGATCCACGTCTTCCCGGCCACGCCCGAGCGGTGGAAAGAGGTGGTGTTTCACCGCTTCCGCCTGCCCGGCGCCTTCCTGGTGAGCGCCTGCCGCGAGGACGGGGAAACCCGATGGGTCCGTATCGAGAGCGAAGCCGGCGAGACCAGCCGCATCCGTCATTCACTCGAGGGGCCAGTGAAGACCAACGGAGACCGTGCATTCGAGGTTGTCGATCGGGGTGACGGGATCGTCGAGGTAGACCTGAGGAAAGGCGAGCAGGTGCTCCTTTACACGGGCGATGTGCCGCCCGAAGCTGAGATACTGCCGGTTGAGCGAACGATCTCCACGCCGAAATGGGGTTCCCCGGAAAGCAACGGAGATTGACATTGGACGGATCAGGCGACGGAGTTTTCTTGGCGGGCTGAGCGCAGCGGCCCTGACGATCCACGCGGCGCCCCTTTTCGGCCAGACGGGTCAGCGCGCCGAATGTCCCAAGATCATCCCGTGCATGACGGACAGACCAGGGCTGGGGCAACACCGGCTATAACGGCCACCCCATACTGCAGACGCCCAACCTGCTGTGAGAACTGTACGTCGGTACGTACGCGCCAATGCACAGTTCGACGGCAGAGGTCGCCGTCTTGTGGCCGGTCCGTTCTCACGGCCACAAGGCCCGCCCAAGGGCGGGCAGGCAACCTGGACGAGATGGCGTCGGAGGCGGTCAGATTCACGCTTTTCCACGCCGAGGCGCCCGTCTGCTCCCTCACCCGGAGCAGCGCCCTGGCCGGGCGGCATCCCTGCCGGTATAAGGTCTGGGGGGCGAAATCCGGTCGCATGAAGGCCAGGAAGTCACACCGGCCGAGGTATTGCGGATCACGGCTACGCCACCGGTCATTTCGGGAAGTGGCACCCGGGGACGCTCTCGAAGACCGACGAGGGCATCCACCCCAACCGCCGGGGAAGCAACAAGCAGGTAGGGACTACTGACCGGCACAACGCCTCAGCCCCAGAAACGGATTCCGCTGCCACAGAGGGGGACCCCGTGATATACTTGTCACTGGGAAGCCGGGACGAACCGGACCAAAGCAAGTGTTTTGCGATGACCGCACAAACGAGGTGGCAAAGACACGATGTCCACGGGGATGACTGGAACGCAGGATCAAGTGTTCGAGGGAGAGCTGCTCTTCACCGAGACCTATCGCCGCCACGAGGATGACCCCATTGCCATCCGCGAGGCGATGTGTCTGCGGGCCATGTATCCGTGGCGGCTGCTGAAAATCCGGGAGGAGGACGTGTTCGCCGGGCGCCAGCGATGCGGCCTGGTGGGATTCGCCCTCGAGCTCGGCGGCGTGGGGACGGACTACCGGACGGACGTGCCGGAACTTCGCTCGGGCGGGGGACGAATCTACTACTGTCGCGAGGACGAGATACTGGACAAACTGTCCGATATCCGGGTCTCAGAGGCAAGGCGGCGGCAGGTCCATGAGATGCTGGATTTCTGGCGCGACAGGACCACGGTCGCCAGGGCGGACCGCCGACTGCCAGAAAAGGTGCTCCGGGCAGTGCGCAACCCCATTGCCAGCGGCAACTGCCGCCTGGCGGGTGTCCTGCCCGACCTCGCAAAACTGGTCAGACTTGGCCTGCCCGGCCTGCGGGAGGAGATCCAGACCGCACGCGACAGCTCGCGAGACAGTGACGCCGACGCCCTGTTCCATGGCATGCAGACGGCGCTGGAGGTGGTGGAGGAGGTCTGTCACCACTACGCCGACCAGGCGCGTGCGAAGAGCGGCCAGCAAGACCGGCCGCCCCGCGCGGAAGAGCTGAGCGAAATGGGCGACGTGCTGGAGCGGATTACGAGACGTCCGCCCGAGACAATGCGGGAAGCCATACAGCTTCTCTGGATCTACGCGCTGGTCTCCTGCACCCTCAACTACGGCCGCCTTGACGTCGCCCTGGGCGATTTCTACGTCCGCGACCTCGAGAGCGGGCGACTAACCGAGGCGGAAGCGTTGCGACTGCTGCAGGCCTTCTGGTCCCTGATCGCGGATCGCAACAGCCTCTACAACAGCCGCGTCATCCTCGGCGGGCGGGGGCGCCCTAACGTCGAGAATGCCGACCGCTTCGCCCTGCTGGCTATGGAAGCTACCCGCACCGTTCTGGAGAGCGAGCCCCAACTCTCCCTGCGCCTGCATTCCGGCATGAACCCGGCCCTGGAAGAGAAGGCGCTGGACATGCTGGGCGAGGGCAGAACCTATCCGATCCTCTACAACGACGACGTAAACGTCCCGGCCGTGGCGCACTGTTTCCGGGTGCCCGAGCCCGTAGCCGAACACTACCTGCCCTACGGCTGCGGCGAGTACGCCCTCGATCACCGCAGCTTTGGCTCCCCCAACTGCGCCATTAACCTGCTGAAAGCCCTGGAGGCGACTCTGCACAACGGGCGCGACGCCGTCACGGGTGAACCGCTGGGGCTCGCCCTCGGCGAGTTCGAAGACTTCGAAACCTTCGAGGATCTCTTCCACGCTTACTGTCGCCAGGTGGACTACTACGCCGAGATGCTGGTGCGCCGGCATGTGCTGGAATACGAAACCGAGCGCGAGGAGGCGGCGTTCCTTCTCATCAGCCTGCTGTACGATGACTGCGTGGAACGGGGGCGACCGCTGGTGGACGGCGGCGCGCGCTACCTGGGAGCGATTTTCGAATCCTTCGGCATGGTCAACGCTGCGGACAGCCTGACTGCCATCAAGAGCCTGGTCTACGAACGGGGGACCCTCACACCGAACCAGTTGCTGGCCATTCTGGACGCAGACTTCGAGGGAAGCCGGCGTGAGCAGAAGCTGCTTCTGAACGCCCCCAAGTACGGCAATGACGAAGCGGACGCAGACCGGATGATGAGCCGCGTCTGCGAGCAGGCATGCACCGCATTCCGCGACCGGGCGGACGAAGCGGGACTTCACTATTGTGCCATCGTGAACATCAACAATTCCAGCAACGTGCGCAAAGGTAGAGAATGCGCGGCCTCCGCCGACGGCCGCCGCGCCGGGGAACCGCTGGCCAACGGCAACACCCCCACCGCCGGCCGAGATCACAAGGGCTTTACCGCCCTGCTCAACTCCCTGGTCACTCCCGACCCCCGCCTGCATGCAGGTTTCGTCCAGAACATGAAGCTGAGCAAGCGGATGTTCCGCGAGCATCGACCCAAAGTCGAGACAGCGCTGGACACCTACTTCGCGCGGGGCGGAACGCAGGCGATGATCACCTGTGTGAGCCGGGAAGACCTGGAGAACGCGATGGAGGAGCCCGAGAAGTATCCCAACCTGATGGTGCGCGTGGGAGGATTCAGTGCGCGGTTCGTGGAACTGGGCAGGGACGTGCAGCTCGACATCCTGAAGCGCACACTCCACTGACCGGCACCCTGACAGGGGGTTCCGGTCTGCCGTTACCGGGTGCCCACGTCTTCGCTGGCCAGCAGCAGCGCCATCGTCCCGTGCTCGGCGAAGTTGACCCGCACCATGTGGCGGGTGCCCATGGGCTTGACCTCCAGGATCCGCCCTTCGCCATAGCTGGGATGCTTCACGCTCACTCCCTCGGCCAGGCGGCTCCCGTCGCCGCCGTCCAGTATCTGCAGGGTGAGGCGCTTTTTCTTCAGCACGTACTCCATCTCCTGCCGGAAACCGCCGCGCCGGCCGGCCACCTGCCCGAGCCGGTGGCGCTCGACGCAGTCTTCCGGCAGTTCGTCCAGGAACCGGGACGGGGCGCTCATCTCCTCCCGCCCACGAATCACGCGCCGCCTCCCGTGCGTGATGAACAGCCGCTCACGGGCCCGGGTCATGCCCACGTAGAGGAGCCGCCGCTCTTCCTCCAGCGCGGCCCGGTCGGATCCGTGGGTCCGTTCATCCAGAGCGCGCCGGTGCGGCAGCAGCCCCTCCTCGGCGCCAACGATGAAGACGGCTTCGAACTCCAGCCCCTTGGCCGAGTGCAGCGTCATGAACGGCACGGCGGCGGCCTCGGCCTTCCATCCGTCCACGTCACTGACCAACGCGGCCTGTTCCAGAAACTCAATCAGGCCCCCCTCGGGGCTGCGCTGGTCGAATTCTCTGGCGTATCCCAGGAACATGTCGGCCAGCTCCTGGGCGTCCTGGCGCTCGGAGACGGGCAACTCCTCAACGTAACGCGTGCGCTCAAGGAGCCTCTTGACCAGCTCCCGCATGCTGCCGGCCTCCAGGGCGCTCAGCTCCTGGTAGAGTTCCCAGAAATCCCTCACGGCGCGCGTGGCCCGCGTGCCGAGGGAGTCGATCTCCTCCGCCCTCCCGGCCGTCTCCACCAGCGACAGGTCGCGGCGGTCGGCCTCGGCGCGGAGCTTCTCCAGCGTCTTCGCCCCGATGCCCCGGCTGGGGGTATTGATCACGCGCAGGCAGGCCGCGTCGTCCCGGGGGTTGACCAGCAGTTGAAGGTAGGCGCGCAGGTCCTTGACGTGTTTGCGGTCGAAGAATCCCACGCTGTCCACCACCTGGTGCGGCAGCGCGAGGGCGGCAAAGGCATCCTCCAGCGGCAGGGACTGCTGCTTGGTGCGGTAGAAGACGGCGACCTGCGTGGGTTTCACGCCCTGGTCGAGCAGTTCCTGCACCTTCCCCGCCACCCAGCGCGCCTCGTCGTAGGAATCGCGAAACTCATGCACAATCACCGGTTCGCCTGTCTCCCGGTCGGTCCACAGCTCCTTTTCGTGCCGCAGTTCATTATGCGCGATGCACGCCGACGCGGCCCGCAGGATGTTCGCCATGGACCGGTAGTTACGCTCCAGCATCACCACCCGGGTGCCGGGGAAATCCTCCTCGAACTGCAGCAGGTTCTCCAGCCGGGCCCCCCGCCAGCTATAGATCATCTGGTCCGGATCGCCCACGGCGGTGATGTTGCGGTGCTTGCCCTGCAGGGCGCGGGCGATCAGGTGCTGCGCCAGGTTAGTATCCTGGTACTCGTCCACCAGCACGTGCAGGTAATTGTCCTGCAGGTCCGCCAGGACTTCGGGGCATTCGCTGAGCACGTCCAGGGCTTTCAGCAGCAGATCATCGAAGTCCAGTGCGTTGTTGTCCAGCAGGCGCTCCTCGTAGTCAGAGTAGACTGCGGCGCAGGTCTGCTCGGCGATGCCCATGGCTCGCTGGCGGCACTCCTGCGGCGTGACGATGTGGTCCTTCTTGACCGAGATGTAGGTCAGTATCTCACGCGGCGAGTAGGTGTCCTGGTCGAGCTGCATGCCGCGCACGACATTCCGCACGATCCTCAGGGAATCCGTCCGGTCGTAGATGGTGAAGGAGGGATCGCGCCCCAGTCGATGTATCTCCCGCCGGAGCAGGCGGGCGCAGAAGCTGTGGAAGGTGGCCACGTACACCTCCTCCCCCACCAGCGCCTCGACGCGCCGGCGCATCTCGTCCGCCGCCTTGTTGGTGAAGGTCATCGCCAGCACGCGGTCCGGCGCCACGCCGGTGGCCAGCAGGTAGGCAATTCGGCGCGTGATGACCCGCGTCTTGCCGCTGCCCGCGCCGGCCACCACCAGCAGAGGGCCTTCATCGTGGCACACAGCCTCCCGCTGGGGTTCCGTGAGGTCGGCGGTGATCTGTTCCGTCAGAGCGGCCATAGAAGGGAGAGGTCAAAGGCAGCGACAGCGTAAGGCGTTGTCTGAAGGTGCCTTGCAACATCACGTGGCGGACTCGAAAGGCCCGCTCCACCCCCGGCATCATACGCTGGACCGCTGCGCGTGTCAAACGGGCTTGCGCCCGAAGCCGGCGTGCAGTAGTCTAAGGTACCGGGATTGAAGCGAGCACGCTGCCGGGGGCCCTGTCACGGGCCTTGCGCCGGGCGGGGCGGCAATGAGCGATGGAGGTTGAGTCCGGATGCTGCACAAGTGCCTTCCGATGCTCCTGGTTCTCCTGTGCGCGACGGGTTGCACCATCAGCCGCGCCATAGTGGACGTGGAGGCACCCGACAGGCCGCCGTTGCAGCGGCTGGAGGAGAATCTGACCTACGTCGATCCGGACCGGGGGCAATCCGACTATATCATCGAGTGAACGCCCCCCCGGGGGGCATGGAGCGACAGAACATGAAGCGGCACACGTCACAACCCGGTCCCGGCCGGACGGCGTGCCTGCTGCTGGCCTGCGCGGCGGCCCTGGCAGCAGCCGCCGGCTGCCGGACCAATCCCGTCACGGGTGAGAGCGAACTCATGCTGGTGAGCGAGTCGCAGGAGGTGCAGCTTGGCCACCAGACGCACCCCAACGTCATCTTCATGTACGACGGGGAATACCATGATGAAGAGCTGAACCGCTACCTGGGGACCATCGTGATGCGGCTGCACTCCTGCAGCCACCGGCCCGAAATACCGATGGAGTTCACAATGCTGAACACCTCCATTATCAACGCCTTCGCCACGCCCGCCCACGTCTATGCCACGCGGGGCTTCCTGGCCAGGCTGGAGAACGAGGCGCAGTTCGCCGCGGTGATGGGCCACGAGCTGGCGCACGTGGCCGCCGGCCATTCGGCCAAACAGCTCACGCAGAACGTGCTGGTGTCCCTCGCGTTCGGCGTCGCGGGCCAGCTATCGGATTCCCGGATGGCCGGCGCGGCACTGGACGTCGGCCAGGTGGGCGTCACGCTCCTGGGGCTCTCCTACAGCCGGGAGCAGGAGCGACAGGCCGATCGGGTCGGCACCTACTACATGGCCCTGGCGGGGTGGGACCCCGACCAGGCCATCTCCATGCAGCGCCTGCTGCACAGCCTCAACGAACACGAACCCACCTTCATGGACAAATACCTGTCCACCCACCCGGCCGAGGATGACCGCATCGCCGAGATCAGGGCGGCCATCGACGAGAAAAACCTGCCGGGCCGTTACGTGCAGGGCGACGGAGTCTTCGCCGACCGCTGGAACCGCCGGCTGCAAAGGCTGCGCCAGGTCAACGAAGCATTCGGTCCGTACGACCGGGGCATGAAGCTGCTGGAGAAGCAAGACTTCCGGGGCGCGCTGGCGGCCGCCGAGGAGTCCATCTCCATGCGGGACGACCAGGCGCAGTTCTTCCGCCTGAAAGGGGATGCCCTGCTGAGGCTCGGCCGCATCCAGGAAGCCAAGGCGGCCTACCGACAGTCCCTGCAGCGAGACGGCCGCTACGTGCTGGCCAACCTGGGCCTGGGTCGGGCCTGCGAAGCGGAAGGCAACCACGAAGCGGCCGAAAGGGAGTTCGAGAAAGTCGCCCACGACTACCCCGGCAGCGTGCGCGGGCTGTACGGCCTGGCCGTGGCCCGCTACCAGCTCGGGCATTATTCGGAAGCCGTCCAACCCCTGAAGCAGGTGACCGACGCCGTGCCGGACCTGGCGGAGGCACACTACATGCTGGCGGAATGCTACGAGCGCATCGGCCGACTGGCCCCGGCTTACCAGAGCTACCGGAAGGCCCTGTCGGCCGGCATCGGCGGTCCGGAGCGCAGCCGTGCCCTCTTCCGGCTGCGGGCGCTGCAGCCGCTGGTGGCGCCGCAGTCGGGGGAAAAGTAGAGGCCCCCGTCGTGGATCGACCCCGCGCCTTCAAAAGCCGCCGACGCTTGTTCGCAACGGAATTCCGCCATCATCCGCCGGCCCGTCGAGCCGACCGTTGGAACGAACCTCCGCCACAGAGTCGATTTGACTTTAACAAACGCCACTCGCTACGATTTCTTCGGTTCTGACCCGGCATCCCCGGCGCAACGACAGAGCGGGCACTTTCATGAGCATCTTCAAGGCATGTGACATCCGGGGCGTGTATCCCGACGAGCTGGATGAGGTCATGGCGGAGGCCATCGGCCGGGCGATCGGCACGGAACTGGCCGGCGGGGACTGCGCCGTGGGCGGCGACGTCCGCTCAAGCACCGGGCCCCTTAAGGATTCCCTCATCGGGGGACTTTCCGCGACGGGCGTGCGGGTCATCGACGTGGGCATCGTCCCCACTCCCGTCGTCTACTGGGCCAGAAACCGCCTCGGCACGCAGGGGGCAGCGGTCGTGACGGCCTCGCACAACCCCCCAGCCTACAACGGGGTGAAGCTCATGTTGGCAGACCTGCCGGTAAGGCCCGAGGACATGGAGCGGCTGCGGCAACGGGTGGCCGACGGGGACTTCTTCTCCGGCCGGGGTGAGACCGAGTCCCGGGACGTGCGCGAGCCATACCTGGGCTGGCTGGCCGACCGATTCGCCGATACCGGCCAGGGGCTCAAGGTAGTGGTGGACGCCGGCAACGGCGCCGCGTCCACGTGGGCGCCGGCCGCCTTCCGGGATGCCGGTTACGAGGTGGAGACGCTCTTGTGCACGCCGGACGGCCGCTTCCCCCACCGCAGCCCCAACCCGTCCAGCCGGGACGCCCTGGAAGCAGCCGCCGACCGCGTGAGGGGGACGGGTTCGGATTTCGCGGCCTGCTTCGACGGAGACGGCGATCGTGTGGTCTTCCTGGACGAGCAAGGCGAGTTCGTGGACGCCGAGAAGGCGCTCATCCTTTTCGCCCGCGATCTGCTGTGCGGAAATCCCGGCGGCCGGGTTGTCTATGACCTGAAGTGCACCAGGACCGTGCCGGCGGAGATCGAGCGCGCCGGGGGCAAGCCGCTGATGGAGCGCTCCGGCCATGCGTTCATCAAGCGCCGTCTCATCGAGGAGGATGCCGTCTTCGCCGGAGAAGCCAGCGGGCACTTCTTCTTCGGTGAGCTGGGGGGGGACGACGGGCTGTACGCGGCGCTGCGGATGGGGGAACTGGTCGCCTCCGGCGGCCGCTCCTTGCGAGAGCGCCTCGCCGCCATCCCTGCGTACTACATCTCCGACGACATACGCATCCGCCGGCCACAGGGGGATACCGGGCAGGTGGTGGAGGGCCTCAAGGAGGCATTCTCCGACCATCCGCAGGACCACACGGACGGGGTGCGCATCGAATTCGACGGCGGCTGGGCGCTGTGCCGCCCCAGCGTCACCGAGCCCGCCCTCACGGTGCGGGTGGAGGGCGACTCGCCGGGGCGGCTGGAGGAGATAAAGCGCATCGTCCTGGCGCAGATCACCTCGGACGGGTAACCGCCGTGCGGCAGCGGGACCTCTCAGGCGACCTGCTGCGGAACCGGCCTCTCGTCGAGCGTGCCCTGGGCCTCGACCAGTTCCTTGTAGGGCGTGCAACGCTCCATCAATTCCTCGTGCGTGCCGATCTCCAGCAGTTCGCCTTCCTGGATCATGACGATCTTGTCGGCGTTCCGGAGCGTGGAGAGCCGGTGGGCGATCACGAAGGTCGTCCGGTCCGTGGTGAGCCGGTCCAGGGCCTCCTGGATCAGCTTCTCATTCTTGGTGTCCACCGATGAGGTGGCCTCGTCCAGAATGAGCAGTTCGGGATCCTTCAGGACGGCCCTGGCGATGCAGATACGCTGGCGCTCGCCGCCGCTGAAGCGATTTCCCTGCTCCCGGGCGTCCGTGTCGTAAGCCTCGGGGAACTGCATGACAAACTCGTGCGCATTGGCCACACGGGCCGCCTGTATGACCTCCTCGCGGCTGGCCTCCGGCCGGCCGTAACGGATGTTCTCCAGGATGGTATCCCGGAACAGCAGAGGCTTCTGCCCCACCACCGCCAGATGCCGACGGAACGAGCGCAGGCTCACGTCCGAAAGGTCCGTGCCGTCCACGAGGATACTCCCTTCCGAAGGCTCGTAGAACCGGCAAAGCAGCTTGATGAGGGTGGTCTTGCCGGAACCACTCGGCCCCACGATGCCGACGGTCTCTCCGGCCTTCACCTCGAAGGAGATGTTTTCCAGGACCCGCGGGCCGCCCTCGTAGCTGAAGCTGAGGTTCTGGAAGCGGACGTGTTCGTTGATGCCTTCCAGTTGCTGGCCGTTCTCGTTCTCCGAGACCACGATCTCCGAATCCAGCACGTCGAAGACGCGCTCGGCGGAGGCGGAGGCGTTCTCCCATTGTTCGGTGAGCACGGCGAATCGCTGTACGGGGGTGTGCATGAGGCCGATCCAGCCGATGAACATCACGAGCTGACCGATGGTGAACTGGTCGCCCCCCATCGTCTGCAGACCACCGAACCAGTACACCAGCACCGTCCCGACCTGCGTGAGAACCATGAACCCGAAAACGAACCGCGCGGAGAAAGCGGTGGCCTTTACGCGCTCTCCCCGGTAGCCGTCGCTCAGCCCGTTGAACTCGCCGATCGCCCGGTTTTCCTGGGAGAAAGCCTTTACGGTGTCGATGCCCGGTATGGTGTCGGCCAGGTGCCCGCTCATCGCGGCGCTGAGGCGGAACGCCTTCCGGAACACCTTGTGCACGTTGTTGCGATACCAGCGAATGAGGAAGAAGAAAATAGGCAGAGGGAACCAGAGCATCAGCGTCAGCGTCACCGAGTACTGCAGCATCCAGAACAGCACGATGGCCAGCATCATCACGTCCACCACAAACTGCTGGACGTGCGAGACCGCAAACCGCTGCAGCCGGGCCGTGTCGCTGACCACCCGCGAGATCAGCCGCCCGGTGCTCTGCCGGTCGTGGAAGTCCATCGACAGCTTCTGCAGGTGGGAATAGACCTTTGACCTGAGGTCATAGATCAGATTCTGTGCGACGCGGACAATCACCAGTTTGCGGCCGGCCCCCACCAGCGCCCGGAAGACAAGCAGCACGGCCACGACGATCACCAGGACGGCCAGCAGGGAACGGTTCCCCTGGCCGATGGCGTCGTCGATCAGCGTGCGGCTGAGCCGGGGCACCGCCGCCTGGATGGCCGCCATGACAGCGGTGAGCCCGAGGCTGGCGGCCACCAGCCCCTTGTAAGGTTTCAGGTAGGAGAGCACGCGCAGCATCACGTCCCGGTCGCTGATGCAGGCCCGGCATACATCCCGGTCACGGGGCAGCAACTGTCCGCACTTCGGGCAGCGGCGTGCCGATTGGTTGGCCTCCCCCTGGGACTCCTCCTCATCCCGGTGCTCCACCTCTTGTTCGTGCTCGTCCGGACAGTCCCAGGCCAGCCGGGACATGAGGAACTGCTGAAACTCGTCCTTGAATTCTTCTGCGACGTCGGCCAGGGTGGCGGAGAAACGCAGTATCTCCACGTTCTCCTCCCAGGTGGTCAGCAGCAGGAAGCCGCTGCTCATGTGCCACTTGAGCTTGACGATGGCCACTTCCTTCAGCGGCACTTCCCGCAGGGGCTCGGCCCGCTCGGGCGCGAGGGCCAGCGCCCGCCTGTCCGTCACCACGAGCGCGCGCTCCCGGTAGGTCCCATCCATGTCCATGTCCGTTTCGAAACACAGGCGGATGGTCTCTCCATTGTCGCCCAACTCGTCCACGCGATCGTAGAGCCAGTCACCGGTGGACTCAAGTTTCCAGACGATGGGCTTTTTCTCGCTCATGCTCCGTCATCCCGGCCGATCGAGGCCGGGACCTCCGTCGTTTGCGGTCGTTGGTAGGGCTATCCGTGCATGTTCAACAGCTTACGGCTTTCCCGGTCGAGTGTTCCGTCGCGCGGGATGCGAAAGCGGTTCCCGTCCACGTCTACCACCACAATGTCGCCTCCCTTTATGCGGTGGAAGTTGTGGCGGTCCCGCACCAGGAACGTCCTGGGTCCGTGGTCCGTCTCCACGGTCCAGCGGGTGGCATTGTGGGCGTCGTCCACGGAAAGGATGCGGTCGATCCTCGGGATGTGATAGCGTTTTCGAAGCGCCTCCACCAGCACCGAACGGGAGCCTTCGTCCAGCTCGGAGGGATCGCGAATCATCCCGACCTCCTCACCATCCTGGGTCAGAATGACGAAGCGGTCGGGGGCCGAGTAAGGAAAGGCCAGCCGCGCCGTCACCTTTTGCCAGGTTCTGCCATCCTGTACCCGGACGGCCAGATTATTGGAGGCGTCCCGGAAGACATTCACCTCTTCCGGAGCCAGATAACGCTCCTCGAGTAACTGCGTCATCTCTTTTTTCTCCCTTTAGAAAAGTCCACACGGTCCACCGGGGGAAGGACCGAATCATGCCCTGGGTGCGTGCGGAGGGTGTCATTCAAGCTCTGGACGAGCGGAAGGAGTGCAAGCCTCGGTCGAGGTCTCGCAATGACCCGGACGAGCCCGGTACTCTGCGCATCAGCATCCCGCTGCGGCCGCGCCCCCTGTGGCTGCCGCACGGCAAGCGGAACTTACCCCTCCCGTCGCGCCGACAGGCACCCTACGGGTTCAGAGCAATCCACTGGATCGCGATGGATTACAAGTGGCATCTCCGCTTGTTGGCAGGTCGGCGCCACCTCGTCCGTCGATATGTGTCATTGCAGCTCAAACGGCTGGCGCCTTTTCGGACATTGGAGGGACAACAGCAGTCGACAACGGACCTGCAACTCCGTGCTCCCGCCCCTCCAAATCGATTCCTTCAATGGAGCGACTTTCGACCAGTTCCCCTTTCGGCCGGTCCTTCGGCCCCTGATTCAACCAGTCGCAAGGGTCGTTCGCCCGGCTCTCTCGAAGCCGGGCACATCAGGTGCAAAGAAAGAAGACCGTTTCCGCTCTCCCTATACTCCAGCCTAAAGCCGCCGCGAGACCCATTGCAACTCTAAAACGGGGATTTTTCGGATTTTCGGGATTTTTCCTGGGAAAATCCGGCCGGCCGGCCGGAATAATGCCTTCGGGCAGCTTGACACCCCCCGGCCGCGGTGATAGTCTTCGGCCTTCATGCGAAGGCCCGCACGAACCGCGCTCTCCACCCGAGAGGAGTAATCCCATGTCCGACACCCACCCGCTGGCCGTGATCGGCTTCGATTCCATATCGCTGCCGACCCTGCTCGAGTTTGTGGACCGGGGCGTAATGCCCAACGTGAAGAAGCTGATTGAACACGGTTCTGTGACCCAGACCTGGCCGTGCTTCCCCATGGAGACCGGCACGAACTGGGCCTGCCTGGCCACGGGCGCTTCGCCCTGGGTCACCGGCTGCAACATGAGTACGCACTTTCCCGGCAAGCCCCTGGACGAGTGGGACCACGGGTTCCCGGCCGAGGTGTGCAAGGCGGAGCAGCTCTGGACCACCGCACACAGAGCCGGTCTGCGCTCCGTCGTGTTCGACTGGTCGCAGTCCTGGCCCCTGGCCTTCGAAGAGGGCATCGTGCACGTGGGCGAGGACGGGCGGCCGGACAACGCCTTCCGCGCCCTGCAGGAGGCACGCGCCTACACCACTCATCCCCGCCCCGAGAACTATAACGTCCGCTCCCACGTGCTGGAAATCCACCCCGGCCCTGCCCGAGACTGGCCGGGCGCGCCGGAGGGTGCGCTGGAGTTCGAGATGCCCGTGCGTCCCGGGTTCAGGAGCCGCTACCAGCAGGTCGATTCGCTGTTCGCCCTCATCACAAAGGCAGAGACCGGTTACGACAGCGTGGCCGTCTATCCTGAGCGCGGAGCCCGAACGCCGCTGTTCACCTGCGAGATCGGCCGGATGGGCGGATGGGTCCATCACGAGTTCACGACGGACCGCGGTCCTGTGCGTGCCGCTGTCCGGGGGAAACTCCTTATCCTGGAGCCGGACGCGAGCAAAGTCCACCTGTACCTGAGCGAGATATATCCCCTGGAGGAGTTCGTGTACCCCCGCGATCTCGCGCCCCAACTGCTGGAGGCGTGCGGACCGTTCATCATTCAGTGCTCCCGCCAGCAGGTGGTTCTCTCGGGCGCCTCGGACATCGAAACCTATTTCCAGGAACAACACTACCTGGGCGAGTGGTGGGGCAAGGCCGCCGGCCACCTGCTGACGCACCAACCCTGGGACCTGTTTATGCTCAAGTGGCACGGACCCGACTGGACCAACCATCTGACCATGTACATGATCGACCCGCGGCATCCCATGCACGAGCCGGACCGCGCCGAGGAAGGATGGGCGCTGTGGGACGGCCTGATGCAGCGGGGGGACCAGATCGTGGGAACCGTGATGGAGGCGGCCGGCCCGGAGGCCCTGATCGCCCTGGTCTCCGATCACGGGGGAGACACGCAATTGCCGCTTCGACACGATCGCCCTTCCGTGAACCAGATACTCCGCGATAACGGCTGGCTGGTGGCGGATGACGAAGGCGGCATCGACTGGAACCGGTCCGTCGCCTACGGCCGCAGCCACTACGTTTTCCTGAACCTGAAGGGACGCGATCCCGACGGCGTGGTAGAGCCGGGCGACGAAGCGCGCCGGCTGCGGGCCGACATCATGGCGGCCCTGGCGAACGCCTGTGATGCGGGCGGCCGTCCCGTGTACCAGGCCGTTCTGCCCATGGAGAATGCGGGCCGGCTGGCGGTGGGCGGCGACCGGGTGGGGGACGTCTTCCTGTGGCCGCGCCAGGAAGAGCCGGAGGAGCTCACGTCCCGCGAAGAATTCTGGCAGCGGCACGACCGGGAAGAAACCGGGACGTGGGACTGGCCCCTTCTGAATTCCGGGGCCCACTCGGACGATTCATATTTCGTGCTGGCCGGGCCCGGCGTCCGACAGGCCTACAGGCGGGAACGTCCCGCCCTGATCACCTCCGTGGCGCCCACGCTCGCGGCGGCGATGGGCATCCCGGCCCCGGCGGACGCCGACGGCAGCGTGCTACGGGATTTCCTGCCATAGCAGCCTGTTGAAAAACAGGTCACATCAGCGTCGTGGCGAAATATAAGGCTGGAAACGCTCTTTTGTGGACTCTCAGCCGGGGGCGGCTGAGCTACATTTTTCAACAGGCTGATAGAGAGCGCCCATCCGTGCACAGCGGTGTGTCGGCCCCCCCTGCGCCTCTGCACGTTCCTCTGCAACCGTCCGGCTCGGCCCCAACGGCGGTCAATACACGAAGTCAAACTGGGGCGAGCCGGTGAGGGGCCAGAGCACGGCGAAGTGGTGAACCAGGTCGGAGAGGACGAATGCCAGGCCGACATAGACGGTCCACCTCCGCAGAAGGGGCCACCGTCGCAGCACCAGCAGCGCGACGGGCACCATGAGCGCGCCCACGTAGCCGTGGTGGACGCGCAGGCCGAGGGTGAACCGCGCGAACCAGGCCGTGTCGCGCGTGCTCTGCAGCCCCACTCCAAACCGCAGAATGCAGCAGATGCCCTCTACGATTGCCGCCAGCAGAGCGATCCAGATGGCATGGACACGCATGGCGCGGCCGAGCAGTCTGATGGTTGCTCCCTCCCTGGTTGGACGGGCTCGCCCCCGGGAGCCGCCTTACTTCAGCACAAGGTCCGTGCCGCTCATCATCCTCTCGCAAAACACACACCGCAGGGCGGGCGGCGAGGAACCTATGACGTCGAAACAGGTGGTGACGTCCTGCTGGTTCGTCACGCAATTGGGGTTGACGCAGCGGACTATCCCCTCCACCCTGTCGGGCAGCTCGACGCGCCGTTTCTCTGCGACGTGGTAGTCCTTGATGATGTTGAGGGTGGCATCGGGCGCGATGAGGGCGATCTTGTTGACCTCCTGGGGGGTGAGGGCGCGGCTCGCGATCTTGATCAGTCCCTTCTTTCCCACCTTGCTGCTGGACAGGTTCATTCCCACCAGGACGATGTGCTTCTCCTCGTTCAGCCGCAGCATGTCGGCGACTTTGAAGGTAACCTCGTTGCGTATATGATCGATGACCGTGCCGTTGCGTATGGCCGACACGTTCATCTGCTGTCCCGGGGGCTCGCTGCTGCCGCCTGCGTCCCTTGCCGCTGCCATGATCAAACCTTTCCCAGAACGAGGGCCAGGAGGGCCTGCCGGACGGGCACGCCGTTGCGGGCCTGCTCGAAGTAAACGGCGTAAGGCGTATCGTCCAGCTCCGGGGACAGCTCGTCCACCCTGGGCAGCGGATGGAGGATGCGGAGCGTTTCCTTGGCACCGGCCCGGTTCAGCAGGCCCGGGTCCAGGCGATAGGCTCCTTTGACACGCTCGTACTCCAGGCTGTCCGCAAAGCGTTCCCGCTGGATGCGCGTGCAGTAGAGAATGTCCAGCTCCGAGAGCACGCCGGCCAGTTCTTCGGACTGCCGGTATTCCACGCCCGCCTCGTCCAGCTCCCGCAGCAGGCCCGGCGGCACCGTCAGGGTCGGCGGTGAGACGAAGACCTGTCGGCAGTCAAACCGGGTCAGCGCGGTGACCAGCGAGTGGACGGTGCGCCCGTACTTGAGGTCCCCCACGAAACCCACGGTGAGCCCCTCGATGCTGCCCCAGACCTTCTGGATGGTGTAGAGGTCCAGAAAGGTCTGCGTGGGGTGCTGATTGGCGCCGTCTCCGGCATTGATGACCGGGCGCCCGGCGATGCGGGCGGCCAGCCGGGCCGCCCCCTCCCACGGGTGGCGCAGCGCGATCACGTCGCAGTAGCCGGCCACAACCCGGATGGCGTCGCTGAGGGACTCTCCTTTCTTGAAGGAAGAGTGCTCCGCCTCGCCGAAGTCCAGAACCTGGCCGCCCAGCCTCATCATGGCGGAGGCGAAGCTGAGCCGGGTGCGGGTGGAAGGTTCCAGGAACATCGTGACCAGCAGCCTGCCCCTCAGCAGGTTCGAGTGATCTTCGGACTCCAGGCGCGCCGCCACGGAGAGAACGTGAAGTATGGATTCGCGATCGAAGTCGCGAATGCTGATCACACTATCGCCGCGTTTGAGCATCTGCGCTCCTGCCGACATGCAGGGGACTGAGTGGGCGAGACCACCCCGCCCTTCGGTGGGATTATATCGCAAACCGCTGGCTTTTCAACAACGCTCGCTCAGGCCGGCCAGCGCTTCTGCCGCTCGGGATCCTTGACCAGTTCGAGCAGCACCACGGTCATATCGTCGGAGAGGCTCCGGCGCTGGGCGAAGTCCTGCACGCCCTCGACGACGGCATTGAGGAAATCGGCCCCACGGAGACCGCGATTCCTCAGGGCCAGCTCCCGAAGCCTGTCGCTGCCGAAATGCTCCCCGTCCGGGGCGGCGGCGTCGAGCACTCCGTCCGTGTAGAGAACGAGTCGGTCCCCCTGGTGGAACTCGGTGCTGACCTCCTCGAACCGGGCCTCCTCCAGGGAACCCAGCACCAGCCCGCCTTCCCCCAGCCACTCGGCCTCCGTCCCGTCTCCCCGCAGCATCAGCGGTTGAGGGTGCCCGGCCAGGGCCATGCGCAGCCTTTCCTCCTCCGCGTCGCAGACGCCGTAGAAAGCGGTCGCAAACTGGCCGGGAGGAATGATGGGCACAAGCTCGCGGTTCACCGCTTCCAGCACCCCCACGGGGTCCTCGCGGTCCATGCCGTAAGAGCGGCAGACCATCCGCACCATGACCGCGATGAGGCCGGCGCCCACGCCGTGCCCGGAGGCATCCGAGATGAGCACGCCCACGCGCCGCCCGTCCAGCGGGAAGACGTCGAACAGGTCGCCGCCGACTTCGCCGGACGGGCCGTAGTGGAAGTCAAAGCACACCCCGCCCACGCACATAGGTCCCTCCGGCACGAGATGCCGCTGGATTTCCCGCGCGGCGTTCAACTCGTACTGGAAGCTGCGCCGCCACTCGGTCAGCTCCCGGTTATTGGCGCTGAGCTCGGCCAGCAGGCTGCGGACCTTATGTTCCCGTCTGCGGTCTTCGGTGACGTCTCGGACGAATTCCACCACGCCGCAGGGCTCATCTTCCGGCCCGTACACGGGGTACATGCCGACGACGAGGTGGCTGTCGTCCTCCGGCTGACGCACTTCGCGCTCGACGGCCCGGTTTGCCTCCAGGGCCTCGTGCGCGGGGCAGTTCTCGCAGACGCAATCTCGGAACGGGGCCACGTCGCAGCACCTGGAGCCCAGCACGTCCCGGCCATAGAAGTGCTCCGCCGCGCGGTTGGCCAGCACGACGCACAGACCCATGTCCCGCATGATGACCGGATACGGCATTGAGTCCAGGAGCGCGCCCAGTATCCCCTGCGGTGCCCGGGCGCACTTATCCAGGAAGCTGTCCGCGAACTCCGCCATGGGCTTGCCTCAGTCCGGTTTAGCCTCCCCGGCCGCCTCCACCACCAGGTCCCCCACCTGGGCGGTGCTGTAACCCATCCTGCCCGCTGCCAGGGACTGCAGATTGTTGGCCGTGACGGCCATTACGGCCTTCTCCAGGCGCCGGGCGGCCGCCGCTTCGCCCAGTTCGTCCAGCATCATCCCCACCGCACAGATGGCCGCCAGCGGGTTGATGATGCCCTTCCCGGTGTACTTCGGAGCGCTGCCGCCGATGGGCTCGAACATGCTGACCCCGTCCGGATTGATGTTGCCGCCGGCCGCGATGCCCATTCCCCCCTGAATCATGGCGCCCAGGTCCGTGATGATGTCTCCGAACATGTTGCACGTCACGATGGTGTCGAACCACTCCGGGTTTTTGACCATCCACATGCAGCAGGCATCCACGTGGGCGTAGTCCCGCTCGATGTCCGGGTACTCCTCCCCGACCTCGTGAAACGTGCGCTCCCACAGGTCGTGGGCATAGGTGAGCACATTCGTCTTGGCCACCAGAGTGAGCATCTTCTTGTCGGCCCGCCGCCGGCAGTACTCGTAGGCATAACGCACGCACCGCTCAACGCCGAACCGGGTGGAGATCATCTCCTGAACCGCCACTTCATGGGGGGTGCCCTTGTAGGTGAAACCCCCGCTGCCGGTGTAGAGTCCTTCGTTGTTTTCCCGGATGACGACGAAGTCCACCTCCTGCGGCCCCTTGTCCTTCAGCGGGCAGTCCACGCCCGGGTACAGCCGGACGGGCCGCAGGTTGATGTACTGCTCCAGCTCGAACCGCAGCCTGAGCAACAGCCCCTTCTCGAGGATGCCGGGGGCCACGTCCGGATGCCCCACGGCCCCCAGGTATATGGCGTCAAAGGCACGCAGCTCGTCCAGCGCGGAGTCGGGCAGCACCTCGCCGGTGCGCAGATACCGCTCGCCGCCTAAGTCGTAATGGGCGGTCTCGTACTGGAAACCTTCCAGCCCGCTCACGGCCTGCAGCACCTTGAGCCCTTCGCGAACCACCTCCGGTCCGGTTCCGTCCCCGGGTATGACAGCGATCTTGTGCATGTAGTCAGTTCCTGTGAGGGTCGGGGGAGAGAGAAACCCCAGGATTAACCTTGAAAGCTTAACCGTGCCGGAGGATTATGTCAAAAGCACCTTCCGTGCCCGCCGGGGGTCACAGCCATTCCTCCCCCGCATTGCGCAGGACGATGTGGCGCTGCCATCCGGCGTCGCGCTCGGGGAAATCCCTGCGGAAGTGCACGCCCCTGGATTCCTCGCGTTGGCGGGCGCACATGGTGATCAGCCGCGCCACGGTCAGCATGTTCTGCAGTTGCCAGCCCTGGGGGCTGCCAAACTCCTTGTCCATGACGTAGCGGCACCAGAAGGTGATCATCTCCAGGGCCTCGTCCAGATCCTGGCCGTTGCGCACCACGCCCGCGTCGCGCCACATTATGCTGCGCAGCGAGTTTTCCACGTCCGTCAGGTTCAGCGTGCCGTAGGCGGGTTCCTGGGGGAGCCCCTGCAGTGCGTGGACGGGCAGCGGTTCGGCCATGTCGGCCAGTTTTTCGGCGGCGGCCCGGGCGCACCGCCGCCCGAAGACCAGTCCCTCCAGCAGCGAATTGCTGCCCAGCCGGTTGGCCCCGTGCAACCCGGTACAGGCCACTTCCCCGCACGCCAGCAGGTTCTCCACGTCCGTGCGCCCCATCAGGTCCGTCCGCACACCGCCCACCATGTAATGGGCGGAAGGTCGCACGGGGATCAGGTCTTCGGACGGCTCCAGCCCAAACCGGCGGCACAGGGCCGTTATGGTGGGGAACCTCTCCTCCAGGCGCTCGGCGCACATGCCGGTCACGTCCAGGTAGACGTGGGTGTGCTCGGTTTTCTTCATCTGGTCGACGATACTTCGGCTGACCACGTCCCTGGGGGCCAGCTCGGCGTCCGGGTGGTACTGCGGCATGAACCGCTTGCCTTCCCGGTTCCGCAGAATTCCGCCCTCCCCGCGGAGGGACTCGCTGATCAGGGCTCGGGAGGCGCCGGCCACGTAGAGCGTGGTGGGATGGAACTGGATGAACTCCATGTCCTGCAGCGAAGCCCCCGCCCGGAAGGCCATCGCCACGCCGTCGCCCGTGATCACGGAGGGATTGGTCGTCTCCCGGTAGACGCGCCCGCAGCCGCCTGCCGCCAGCACCGTCTGCTTGGCCCGCGCCATCATCAGGCCGCGCCCCTGTGTCCAGATGAGCGCCCCGTGACAGACGTTGTCCAGAGTCAGCAAGTCGAGCACGAACGCGTTCTGAAGGACCTCCAGCTTCTCCCGCTCCAGGGCGCGCGATCCCATCACATCGTGAATCGCCCGGCCCGTGGCGTCGCCGTTGGCGTGCAGAATCCTGGCCCGGCCGTGGCCGCCTTCCCGCGTCAGGGACAGCTCATCTGCCTCCCGGTCAAAGGCCACGCCCATCTCGATGAGCTCCTCGATGCGGTCGGGCCCCTCCGAGGTCACGATGCCGACGGCCTCCTCGTCGCAGAGGCCGCAGCCCGCGGCGACGGTGTCCTCAAAGTGCTGCTCCGGACTGTCCGCAGGTGCAATGGCCGCCGCCACACCTCCCTGGGCCTCGGCGGTGCTGCCGGCGGACAGGTCGCCCTTGGTCACCAGCAGGACGCTGACGCCTTCCGGCAGGTTGAGCGCCGTGCTCAATCCGCCCACGCCGCTGCCCAGCACGAGGACGTCGGTGAAGATCTGGGGGATGTTGTAGCTGCTGAAGTGAACCTGGTAACGCCGCAGCCGCAGTGGTTTTCTCATTCTTCCTCGGAAAGTGCCTTGTAGTACTGGCCTACGATGTCCCGGTAGCGCTCGGAAAGCCTCTGTCGTGCCCCCTCGAAACGGCTGCGGAGATCGTCCGGAGTTACTTCTTCCGGCAGACCGTCGGCGAGCCTCACGGTAGAGGACACGGCGTCCGCTCCCGAGAGGACCCGCGCCTGCTCGTCGATCTGTTGGGGTTTCTGCTCCTCAGCGTCGCGTTCCGCAGCGTCCCGCTTTCTCTTTCGAAGCTCCTGGATCAACTCCCGCAGCCCCTCGCGGTCCAGACTCAGGTCTTCCAGGAACTTCGGCGGTATTCGATCCTCCTCCAGCATCCCCTCGACTTCGTCAAGGATGGGTTCCAGGTCTCCTTCAGGCAACTCGTCTTCCGGGGCGCCTTCCGCCGGAAGTCTGGCGACCCCGTCTCCGGAAGAGCCACCCCGGTCCGCCCGCCCGGATTGGGTGGCGCCGCTGCTCCCCCTGTCGGCGCCCGTGCTCGACCCGCGCCCCGCGTCACCTCCCGTGCCCCCGGCGTCTTGCCGTGTCGCCGTCCCCCCTTCGGCCGACCCGGACTCTGCCCCGGCGGCTTCGCCGCGCGATCCGGCCGAGCCATCCGCTCCCTGACCCGGCTCTGCGGCCTGCTGTCCCTGCCCGGGCAAACCGCCCTCCCCGGCGGCACCGGGACTGCCGGCGCCCCTCTCGCGGTCCGCCGCCTCTGGACGCTGCCCCTGACCGGCGGAATCGGCCGCACGCCCACCGGAGGTTCCCGCGCCGCCGTCCCCGCGCTCGCTCCGTCGCTCGGGGTCCGCGCCGCGCTGCCCGGGACCCTCGCCGGAACCGGTGGACTTCTCATCAGGGGATTCCTCCCCGGTTCCCGAAGCGCCACCGGCCCCTCGGTCCTCGGGCTGCGCCCGGCCGTCCCCGGTTCCCTCCGCAGCGGGCTGCTGGCCCTGCTCCTGTGCGCCTGATGCCGCCTCGCCCTGCCCCTCGCCTTGTCCCGGCCGGCCGCCGGTGCCGCCTTCCGGCCGTTCTCTCCCCCTATCTGCGGACCCTTCGGCCTCCGCGGGCCCATCCGCCCCGGCGCCCGGCTCTCCGGTGGAGCCCGACCGCTGATCCCGCTCCCCCGGCCGACCGCCGCCATCCGACCCTTCGGGTGTCCCCTCGGCACCCCGACTTCCCTCGCGCCCGGCGCGCTCCTGCTGAGTCTCGGCCCCTGCGGAGTCGGCTCCGCCGCCGGCGCGGTCGCCCTCGTCCCGCTGGCCGCCCTCGCGCCCCTGTCTTTGTCCTGCCTCACGACTCTCCGGGGCACCGGTGTCCTGCGTGCCTTCGTGCCGGGGCTCGGAACCCTCTTCGGAGCCTGCCTCCCCCTGTCCATCCTGGCTTCCTGCGCGTTGCGCCCCTTCTGCCTCGCCGGCCCCCTCCCGACGGCCATCCGCTCGGGACTCCGTACCGGCGACCTGCCGATCGCCGCGCTCGCGGTCCCCTGCGAGGCCCCGGTCAGGCCCCTCCCCCTCGAGGCCCTGCTGCCGGGGCTCACCCGGCGCCCTCTCGTCACCCGGACGCCCCTCCTGCGCTTCGGATTCCTGCGTCCGCTCATCCGGAGGGGACGACGCTTCCGTGGCGTCCCCGCGTTCCCGCAGCATATCCCGGATGCGCCGGACCACCTCCTCGGCCCGTCGCGCTTCGTCCGCCTCATCCGAGACCGACTCCTCGGCGGCATGCGGCTCCTGCCCGGGCGGGGTTTCTTGAGGCTGTTGGCCTTCTTCCGGTTCGGGCGCCTCCATCAAATCCTCGTCCCGCCTCACGACCAGTCGCCGCGTCTCGCTGCGCCCTGTCTGCGCATCGGGTTGGTGCCTGTCCACGGCCTCCAGATAGTAGGTGACAACCTGGCCGGCAGTCAGATCAAGTTCGGCCAAGTGCCAGTTGAATTCTGCGGCCTCCTGTCGCCTGCCCGGGTTCTCGGCCACGGTAAGCGGCGAACGGGAGACCCCCCACACCGAGGAACGCAGCACGACGCGGTCCAGGCCAAAATCGTCGGAAGCGGTGTATTCGAGCGGCACCGTATCCTCGGGCGAGACTGCCAGACCGTCAGCCGGGCCGTGGAGCTGGACCTGCGGCGCCCTGTCTTCCAGGCAGGTCAGGGTGAACTGCAAGGGGTTGCGGTTCTGGAACGTCTTGCCCCCCGGATACGGCTGCGTCTGGAAACGCACCTGGTAGGTGTCCGAGCGTAGCACCGTAAACTGTCCCGTCAGTTGCGCGGCGTCGGGCGCGGCATCCAGCACGACGCGCAGTCCCGACCCGAACTCCAGGGCGCCCCGGCCCGGGGGGAGATTGGTGGAGACCTGCACGGTGACCCGGCTGCCCTTGACGGCCTGCACGTCCCCGTCCGTGACCGTTCCGGTCGGCAGGCCGGTGTATTCGGGCGGGCGCACCTGGAGGCGCAGCTTCTCCACGATCGGCTCCGGCAGAACCTCGATGGCGAGACGCTCGCTCCGCGTATCGCCCGCCCGGACGGTGTAGCCGCCATCCTCCAGTACGGGAGGGAAAACCGTCCGCCACAATCCGGACTCCGAACTGGAGAGCAAAAGGGTGCGTCCCTGGAAGCTCTGCCCGTCCCAGACGGCGTAAACGCTCGCCGGCCTTGCACCATCCACCCTGACCTCAAGGGTGGGTCTGTCCCCCTCGATTACGTACATATCGCCCGGCTCGATGTTCGTCAGGCGGGTGGCGGTGGGAGGCAGGATGTCCGCCTTCGGCCGGAACAGTCGGGCCATGCTGACCGGCGTGCTCTTGGGAGAGAAAACGGCATAGACCACGAAGATGATGATGACGGCCGACACAACGGCGACCATCCGCACGAAAGGCGAGAAATCCACGGCCACGCCCGTGTCTGCCGAGCGGACGTGGCCCTGCGCCTTGCGGGCCAGCAAACGCTTCACCTCCGTGGGCACACGGGGGTCCCGGCGCACCTGCAGGTAGCTAATCAGGGCGTTGCCCAGCTCCGGCTCGCGCTGCTCGATCCGGCGCGCCACGTAGAGACGTCCCAGATTCCTGAGCACCGGGTAAAGCGTGGCGGCAAGCAACCCCCCGCCGCATGCGAACAGAAAGGCCTGCAGAAAGGCCATGCGGGCCCCCCGCTGCAACACGAACAGGTGATCCAGCAGAACACCCAGAAAGACCAGCCCCACCACCAGCAGCACGGTCCAGAGGTACCCCCATCCCATCCGCCAGAAAGTCGCGGACCGGCGGATGGAATCGATCCTGTCCAGGACGAAGTCCCGTGGTTGTTCCGGGGATTCGCTCGTGGCCATCTTTAACCCCTCCGGGGGGACTGCCGCCTGCCCGCGCACCGCCGTCCGCGGTCGCGGACTGCGGACCGCTCCTGATACCCGCCTACCACTATTATAATCCACACGGTAAGGGGATGAAAGAAGCCCTTTCACTCCGGACGGCGGAACAGAAGCAGGGGGCAAAAGCCGACGTGGTCCGCACTGACGCAACGAATCCGCACCCCGTCCCGCTCTCCCTCGAAGGCCCCTCGCGCGTCCTCCCCATGGAGATGACCGTACACACAATGGCGCACCCCGCCCCGGGCGATCATGCGGCACAGGTCCGTGCTGTGTTCGGCGTCACAAGGCGGATAGTGGAACATGGCCGCCGCCACGTCCCAATCCAGCGCTTGAAGCGCGTCCAGGGAGAGTTGCAGCCGGAGACGGGCGCGGCGCCAGTGCCGGTCATCACGCTCCGGCTCATACTCGGGGTGGCCCGGCATGAGCCAGCCCCGCACCCCGCAGATGCCCACCCCCCGGTACACGTCCGCGTCGAACCTCACCAGGTGCATGGATGGACCCAGGCTCTCCCGCACCCGGCCCGGGCGCGTGCACCAGTAATCGTGGTTACCCCGGATGAAGTACTTGACCCCGGGCAACGAGTTGATGAAATCGAGGGCCGGACGTGCCTCCTCAAGGCTCATCGCCCAGCTCAGGTCCCCACACAGCAGCACCAGGTCGTCGGCACCCACGCAGCCGCGCCAGTTCCGCTCCAGCAGTTCCGCGTGGCTCTCCCATTCCGGGCCGAAGACGTCCATGGGTTTCTCGCCCGAAAGGGAGAGATGCAGGTCACCGATGGCGAATACCTTCATGGCCGCGCTCACCTGTGGGGACGGCATAGGGTGCAGGGGTGCCAATAGTGCTGAAGGAGGCCGTTGAGGATACGGTCGAAGCGGCGCGCCGAACCGCTATTCCTCGGGCTCTTCGCCGGCTTTCCGGCCGATACCGCTCTTGGCGATGGATATCTTGATGTCCTTATCCGTGTCGATGCGCAGGACGACCTGGTCGTCCTCGATCCGCACGATGCGCCCGTGAATGCCCCCGATGGTCACCACGTCGTCTTTGGGCTGGAGGCTGTCCAGCATGTCCTGGCGCTGCTGCTGGCGCTTTTTCTGGGAGCGGTGCGTGAACCAGAGGAACAGCACGAGGATGCCGCCGAGCAGCACGAGAGTCCATATGGGTTGAAGGCCATCGGCCTGCTGCTGTCCTCCGCCGCCTTCTGCCGCGCCCTGTCCCCCTGCTTCGGCGGCGATAATCACCAGGTCAGCTATCAACGCGTTCATCGATCGTCCTTCCCACTGGAGTAGGCTGCCACGAAGGCCCGCCGGAACCGCACAAACTCTCCCTTCCCGATGGCCCGGCGGATCCGGCGCATCAGGTCGGCGTAGAAACTCAAGTTGTGTATGCTCAGAAGCACGGGCCCCAGCATCTCGCCCATGCGGAAAAGGTGGTTCAGATACGCGCGTGAGTATAACCGACAACAGGGGCACCCGCAACCTTCCTGGACCGGCCGGGGGTCCTCGCGGTGGGCGCTGTTGCGCAGGCGCAAACGCCCCGCAGACGTAAACGCCGTAGCGTTCCTGCCCATCCGCGTGGGCGCCACGCAGTCGAACAGGTCGATCCCCTGCTCCACCGCCGTCACCAGGTCCGGCGGAAAGCCCACTCCCATCAGGTAGCGCGGGCTGTCGTCGGGCAGAAGCGGCGCGGTAAAAGCGACCGTTTCTCGCCGCAGTTCATCGCTCTCACCCACGCTGACGCCGCCGATGGCGTACCCGTCGAAGCCCAGCGCCACGGTGCGCCGGGCACTGTCCGCCCTCAGCTCTTCAAAAACGCTGCCCTGCACGATGCCGAACAGCGCCTGGTCCTGCCGGTCGTGGGCGTTCAGGCAATCGGCGCTCCAGCGCAAAGTGCGCCGGACGGCCTCCTCGGCCAGATCTCGCTCACACGGATACGGGGGACAGTGGTCCAGGGCCATGGCGATGTCCGCCCCCAGGAGGCCCTGGATACGCATGCACTCGGCCGGTCCCAGGAAAAGCTCCGCCCCGTCGACGGGACTGCGGAAAGCCACCCCGTCCCGCGTGATTCGGCAGTGCTGCGCCAGGGAGAATACCTGGTAGCCGCCGCTGTCGGTCAGGATGGGGCCGTCCCAGGCCATAAAGCGGTGCAGCCCGCCCAGGTCGGCCACGGCCCCCGCACCCGGCCTCAGCGCCAGGTGGTAGGCGTTGGCCAGCAGCATCTGGGCGCCGCATTCCCGGAGTTGCGGAGCTGTCAGCCCGCGCACCGTCCCCCGGCTGCCGACGGGCATGAAAGCGGGGGTTTCCACCACCCCCGAGGGCAGGCACAACCGGCACGTTCTGGCGTGGGTCTCCCTGTCCCGCGCCGTAACCTGGAATTCCATCGGCCTTCCCCGGTCAGTGGATGAACATGGCGTCGCCGTAGCTGTAGAACCGGTAACCCCGCCGGACCGCCTCGCGGTAGGCTGCCAGCACGCGCTCCCTGCCCGCGAAAGCGGCCACGAGCATGAGCAGCGTGCTGCGGGGGAGATGGAAATTGGTGATCAACCCTCCCACCACGCGGAACTCGAACGGCGGGTAGATGTAGAGGTCGGTCCAGCCCTGCTGCTGCTCCTCCCACCGGCCGCTCCGGGCAACGTATTCCAGCACCCGGCAGGTGGTGGTGCCCGTGGCGATGACCCGCCGTTTCTCTCTCAGGGCGCGGGCAACCGCGCGGGCCGTCGCCGCGGGCAGCTCGAAGAACTCCGCTTCCAGGTGGTGATCCTCCACCCGCTCCGCGCGGACCGGACGGAAAGTCCCCGGCCCGACCAGCAGGGACAGCGTGCGCACCTCCACACCCGCCCCGCGGATGCGCTCCAGAAGCTCGTCGGTGAAGTGCAGCCCGGCGGTGGGCGCGGCCACGGCCCCCGTCCGGCGCGCGAAGACCGTCTGGTAGCGGTCCCTGTCCAGCTCCGGCATCTGCTCCGGCATGCCCCGGCGCCGGCGGGCCTTCATCACGTAAGGCGGCAGGGGCATTCGGCCGCCCTCAAGGACACGCTCCGTGCAGCCGGCGGGGAATGCGACCGTCCAGGAGCCGTCCGCACGCTGCTCCAGCAGCTCCACAGAGACCGACGTACCCTCCAGGTGCAGGACCTCCTGCTCCCGCAGGCTGCCGGAGCTTCCCAGCATCGCATTCCAGACCTCCCGCCCCGCTTCGGAATCGGACTCCGCGCGGCGAATCAGCAGCACCTCCACCCGGCCTCCCGTCTGCCGGCGGGCCTCCAGCCGGGCGGGCAGCACGCGGGCATCGTTCATCACCAGCAGGTCTCCGCCCCGGAGGTGATCCGGCAACCCGGAGAACCGACCGTGGCGCACCCGGCCCGTGCCCCGCTGCAGCACCAGCAGGCGGGACTGATCGCGCCGGTCGGCCGGAACGGCCGCGATCAACTCCTCGGGCAATTCATAGTCGAACAGGGCCGTTCGGATCACATGGAGACCTCCGGCGGATGGGTCGGCACACATAGAATATGCCAGAAACTCCCCCAATCGACAAGCCGGAGGGGACGGCGCAGGTTGACAGTTTCGGCGCGCGCCTCTATCGTAGCTCCCCACGGGCGTGGACGGATTTTCCCGGAGAGGAGGCCGACGTGAGACCCCCGAACCTGCTGTTTCTTTTCACCGATGAGCAACGCTACGACACGATGGGCGCGTACGGAAACCACCGCATCCGGACGCCCAACCTGAACCGACTGGCGGGGGAGAGCGTCGTCTTCGACCGCGCCTACGTCACGCAGCCCGTGTGCACCCCGTCCCGCTCAACGCTTCTGACCGGCCTCTACCCCCACACCACCGGGTGCACCGCCAACAACGTGCCACTGCCGCCGGACGTCCGCTGTCTGCCGGAGATGCTGCACGACGATTACGCCACGGCCTACCACGGCAAGTGGCACCTGGGAGACGAGGTATTCGCCCAGCATGGCTTCCAGCAATGGCGCAGCATTGAAGACATGTACCGGGGCTACTACAGCCCGAGGCGGGATCGCAGCGCCCGCTCCAGCTACCACCACTTCCTGGTGGAGAACGGGTTCGCCCCCTCGGAGGGAAATACCTTCGGGCGCGCCGAGACGGCCCGCCTGCCGGAACGGTTCAGCAAACCGGCGTTCCTGGCGCGGGAGGCAACCCGGTTCATCCGCGAGAACCGCCGGCAGCCCTTTGTGCTGTTCGTCAACTTCCTGGAGCCGCACATGCCGTTTTTCGGCCCGCGCGACGACGAGCACGACCCGGATGAGGTCGCGCTGCCGGAGAACTTCGAGGCGTTCCCGGATGCCAGCCAACCGCTGATGGCCCGCATGGCCCGCCTGGCCTACCGCGAGTACGGTCACAGCGGCCTGCCCCTGAAGACCGAGGCCGACTGGCGGCGGCTGATCGCCAATTACTGGGGACTCTGCAGCCTGGTGGACACCTACGTGGGACGCATCCTGGCAGCCCTGGCGGAATGCGAGTTGACGGACGAGACGATCGTGGTCTACACCTCCGATCACGGGGACATGATGGGCAGCCACGGCCTGCTGGCGAAATGCGTGATGTTCGAGGAGGCCGTGCGCGTGCCGCTGCTGATGCGCCTGCCCGGAGGATCGTCGCCTGCACGATATGCCCATCCGGTCAGCCAGGTGGACCTGGTTCCCACGCTGCTGGACCTGATGGGACAGCCGGTCCCGGAGCACCTGCAGGGCTTCAGCCTGCGTGAATCCGTCGAAGCCGCAGAGCCGCCGCCCGAAGAGGATGTCTTCATCGAGTGGAACGGCAGCAACGCCAGCGGGGCCGGGCGGATCCTCAGCCGGAATCCCGAGCAGTTGCCCGAACCGTTTGCCTCCCTGGGGACCCGCCAGGAGCTGGCCGCATCGGCCTCGGCGCCCGTCCGCACCGTCATCACGCCGGACGGCTGGAAGCTGAACTGGAACGCTTACGGAGAACACGAACTCTACAATCTCCAGCAGGACCCCGGCGAGACAACGAACCTGGCGGTCCGGCAGGGCAAACGCCCGCTCATGCGGAGGCTGGCAGAACGGCTCCGGCGCTGGCAGAAGCGCACGCAGGATGCGGTGGAACTGCCGGCGCTTTGAGCACGCCCTGCGGCGCCGAACAGGCGTGAAACCCTTGCAATCGGCAGCGCAGTGATTTAGATTCCCTGGTGCGGTTCTCACTCGCTTGTATCGGGAACGCATCATGGCACAAACCAGCAGTTATGGGGACGGCAGCCCATGGCCCGAGCGGCCCTATTTTCGGCTGGAACTGCCGTCCGGCCGCACGCTGGACACCGAGGCCCGGCCGCTGGTCATGGGAGTGCTGAACGTCACCCCGGACTCCTTCAGCGATGGCGGACGGTTCTACACCCATCGCGCGGCCGTCGAGCACGCCCGCGCGATGTGCGCGGAGGGGGCGGACATCATCGACGTGGGCGGGGAGAGCACACGGCCCGGCAGCGAGCCGGTGTCCGTGCAGGAGGAGATCGACCGAACCCTGCCCGTTATTCGGGAACTCGTCGGCCAGGTGGACGTTCCCGTCAGTATCGACACGCAGAAATCCGCCGTGGCGGAGCCGGCCCTGGACGCCGGGGCGGAGCTGATAAACGACGTGTCCGCATTGCGCACCGACCCGGACATGGCCGCCCTGGCCGCGGACCGAGGGGCGCCGGTAGTCCTGATGCACATGCAGGGAACACCCAGGACCATGCAGCGGGACCCCACGTACGAGGAGGTGGTGTGCGCCGTGATCGGCTGGCTGCGGCAGCGGATGGATTGCGCCCTCGAGGCCGGCATCGGAAAGGAGAAGCTGATCGTGGACCCGGGATTCGGGTTCGGCAAGGCCCTGGGGCACAACCTGGAACTGCTGCGGCGTCTGCACGAGTTTCACAGCCTGGGAAGGCCACTCATGGTGGGAACCAGCCGCAAGTCCATGCTGGGGATGATCCTGGACCTGCCGGTGGAGGAACGACTGTTCGGCACGCTGGCCACGCTGGCCTGCGCGGCGCTGGCGGGGTGCCACGTGGTGCGGGTTCACGACGTTCGCCCGGCCCGGGAAGTCATGCAGGTCTGCGAGGCAATTCGCCGGGGGATAGACTTCGAGAATGGCTGAGCTCCTGTCCCAAATCGGTGAGTGGTTCAGCGTGCGGTACCTGGTGTTCCTGGAAGCCGCCGTGGAGGTGGGGGTCATCTTCCTTTTCGTCTATGCCTTCCTTCGGATCATGGAGGGGACGCGCGGAGCGGGCATACTGAAGGGCCTGGTGCTGCTGCTGGGAGTTCTGGCGGTGGTCAGCATATTCGTCTCCCGTTACCTGGAGACCCTGAGCTGGGTGATATCGGGCCTGGGACCGGTGGCGCTGGTGCCGCTGTTCATCATCTTTCAGCCGGAGCTGCGGCGGGCCCTGATCCAACTGGGGCAGAACCCCCTGTTCCGCAGGTTCTTCCGGCCCTACCGCGGCTTCACCGAGGAGCTGGTGCGCGCCACCTTCAGCCTGGCACGCGACCGCGTGGGCGGGTTGATCGCCATCGAACGGGAGGTGGGACTGCGCGGTTACGTGGAGGGCGGAGTCCGGCTGGACGCCACCGTGTCCGCCGAGCTGATCAAGACCATTTTCTGGCCCGGCACCCCCCTGCACGACGGAGCCATCGTGATACGCCAGCAAAGGATCGTGGCGGCCGGCTGCCTGCTGCCGTTGACCGACAGCCCCCAGTTCTCCCGTGAGCTGGGCACCCGACACCGGGCCGGTATAGGGGTCACCGAGGAATCCGATGCCGCGGCCATCATCATCAGCGAGCAGACCGGCAAGGTATCCCTGGCGGTGGGTGGCACGCTGCAACGGGACCTGGACGAGAAGACATTGCGGCAGGCACTGGAAGAACTGGCCGCCGAAACCGAGGAAAAGGAGTAACGTGGCATGTTCAGTAAACTGTTCCAGCTCCTTTTCGGGCATTTCCGCACAAAGCTGCTGGCGCTGGTCATCGCGCTGGCGATCTGGTTCTACGCCAAGGGACAGGTGACCCGTGAGCTGCCCCTGGAGATGGCGCTCAAGGTCGTTCCTCCGCCCGGTTACGCACTGGTCTACCAGAGCCGGGAGACCGCCCGCGCCCGTCTGGAGGGGCCGGAATTCCTGATCTCCCGACTGCGCTCGGAAACCGTGGCCAGTCCGCCCGGCCTTACCAAGCGGCTTGCGGAGGACGAGGTGGAGGGGGGCTGGGCTACGCTGTCCGTGACGCCCGAGTGGCTGCAATTGCCCCTGCCGCAGCGTGACCTGGTCCAACTGAAGTTCACCAGCATCCAGCCGGAGAACGTGCAGGTCTTCGTGAGCCCGGCGCAGCAGAAGGTGCTTCCGGTCGAACCCGACATAAGGGGCACCCCTCCGCCCGGCCTGCGGCTGGAGGAACCGGTCACTGCCGTGCCGCCCCAGATCGAAGTGAGCGGCCCCGCCGCGGCCGTCAACCGGCTGGAGAGCATTGCCACCGAGCCCATACCCGTCTGGAACGTGCAGGCAGGCCTGGTGAGTAAGCCCTACGATCTGATCAGTGAAACGGAAGTTGAACTGCCCAATGGACAGAGGGTCACGGTGAGCCTGAGACTGGAGCAGACCAACGTGACCATCCGCCTGAACGTCACGCGTGAAAGCCGGCAGGAGAAAACGCTCGAAGGGGTGCGGCTCGCCCCTCTGACGCGATTCAAGTTTCCTTACGAGGTGATGCTCGAAGAGCCCGTTCAGAACATCGTGGTGACCGTCGCCGGCCCGGGCGAGAAAGTCGGAAAACTCTCCCCCGCAGACGTCCTGGCCTACGTTGACCTGCGAAAACTGCCCGACGAGCCCATCCAGCCCGGAGCCGAGGGTCGCTACCAGGAACTGGTCAGGATCAGCCGGCCCCCGGAGCTGGCGGACTGCGAGTTCCGCGTGACCCCGGAGCGCATCACCATCGTCTTGAAGAATCCAGCCGAATGACCGACAATACCCCGTTGCGCAACAGTCCACAACCCGGGGAGATCTGGCCATGGCCCTGCTGGGAGTCAACGTAGACCACGTGGCGACCGTCCGCGAAGCGCGGAAGACCTACGAGCCGGACCCGGTCTGGGCAGCGGCGGAGGCCGAGCTGGGCGGCGCCGATATCATCACCGTGCATCTGCGCCAGGACCGCCGGCATATCAATGATCGCGACGTTCGCCTGCTGAGGGAGACCGCGTCGGTCGAGCTGAACCTGGAGATGTCCCTGGCCGAGGAGATCGTCCGGTTCGCCCTGGACACCGGGCCGGACATGGTGACGCTGGTGCCCGAGAATCGCCGCGAAGTCACCACCGAGGGCGGCCTGGACATCGTCGGACAGAGCGAGAGGGTCCAGAAAGCCATCGCCAGCTTCACGGAGGCGGACATTCCCGTGAGCCTGTTTTTGGACGCCGAAGACGAGCAGATCGACCGCGCGGCGGAACTCGGCGCCACCTTCATCGAGCTGCACACCGGACGGTACGCCAACGCCGGGACGGCCCGGGAGCGTGAGCTGTGCCTGCAGGAGCTCCGACGGGGGGCCGAACGAGGACGCCGGCGCGGCCTGACCGTGAACGCGGGCCACGGGCTGACCTACCGGAACGTCGCCGAGGTGGTGCGCCACGTTCGGCCCTGCGAACTGCACATCGGCCACAGCATCGTGGCGCGCGCCGTTTTCGTGGGCCTGCGCGAGGCAGTGCGCGCGATGAAGGACGTGATCTACCGCGCGGAAACGCCCGGCGAAGACGCCAGGTCGGACCGTAGATAGGCTGCCCGTCCCACGCAGGAGGCGACATTGCCGATCGACCGCCACAAGATCGAGGAAGGCGTTCGGCTCATCCTGGAGGGGCTGGGACGGGACCCGACCGCCGGCAGCATCGCCGAGACGCCGCGGCGCGTGGCGGACGCCTACTGCGAGATATTCGGCGGCGTCACCAAGTCGGCGGACGAGCTGGTAAAGGTCTTCCGCGAGGAAAAATACGACGAGATGGTCCTGGTGCGGGACATCCCTTTCTACTCCATGTGCGAGCACCATCTGCTGCCCTTCCACGGGCACGCCCACGTGGCATACATCCCGAAGGCCGGCCGCATCACGGGACTGAGCAAACTGGCCCGGGTGGTGGACATGCACACCCGGCGGCTCCAGGTCCAGGAGCGCATGACCGCCGACATCGGACGAAGCCTGAGCGAGACGCTCAACCCCAAGGGCGTGATGGTGGTGGTGCAGGCGGAGCACCTGTGCATGACCATGCGCGGCATCAAGAAACCGGGATCCCTGACCGTGACCAGCGTGGTGACGGGCCTGTTCCGGGACAACCCCGCCACCCGGGCGGAGGCCATGACCCTGATCGAAAGCGCCAGATAGCGCCTGGGCGCGGGGCGCGCCCTACCGTTGCGGAGCCCGTCATGCCGGAGACCGAAGAGAAGGAAAAAGTCGCCGAGTTCATCGAGCTGCGTTCGCCCCAGCAGAAGCTCGACCTCCTGTGCGACCGCATCGCCCGGTGTTACCGCAACGGCATGACGGTGGCGGTCTATGCACCTGACCCGGAGGAGGCCGGGCAGATCGACGACGCGCTCTGGACGTTCCGGCAGGACTCGTTTGTGCCGCACGTGCAGTGGGAGCAGGCGGGCGAACCCCTCATTGAGCCGGTCATCATCTTCACCGCTGAGCCGGGCGAGCCGGCCTCCGACGTGCTGTTCATCGCTTCCGCCGGAGGCACGGCGCCCTGGCTCGGGCGCTTCCCCCATGTCTACGATTTCGCCCCGATCTACGACGAAGAGCTGAAAAAGGCCGCCCGTGAGCGCTTCAACTGGTTCAAGGAAGCCGGCTACCGCATGCGCTTCATCAAGCCCTGAGGGCTGGGTCCACCGAAGGCCCATCTGCGCAGCATTTGACCGGCGCCGGGCCGCACCCTATGATCTCCTGCAGGTCGGGTATGAAGTGCTTTCTCCGGGCGAAGACGGAGGAACGATGGAGCAATGATCCTGAACAGATGCAACCGGTGTGTTCTGCCGTCCACCACGCCGGGCATCGACCTGGACGAGGACGGCGTATGCCGCTACTGCCGCGACCACGAGCCCTTCGCCGTCCGCGGGGAGGGGGCCCTGCTCGCAGTCCTGGAAGATGCCGCGGGAAAGGGTGGCGAATACGACTGCGTGGTGATCATAAGCGGCGGCAGAGACAGCTCTTACGCCCTATGGTTGCTGTCGGAGCATTACGGGCTGCGCGTTCTGGCGGTTCACTACGACAATCCGTTCGCGCATCCCCAGGCGCTGGTCAACGTCCGGCGCGCCACCGAGAAGGTGAAGGTGCCGCTGGTGGTCGTGGGGGACCGGTACGACGTGCACCTGCGCTGCTTCCGAAACAACGTGCGGGCGTTCTTCGGCAGGCCGCGGCCCGCCATGATCTCCATGATGTGCCTGGGCTGCAAAAACATCCTACGTTACGGAGCCGAGGTGGCCCGCCGGCATGGCGCCCCCCTGGTGGTGACCGCCAGCACTCCCTACGAGCAGCTCCCGTTCAAGAAGGCCCTGCAGGGCGTGCCGCCCGGCGCATCCCGCTACCGCCTGTACGCCGGGAGATTCTGGACTGGCCTGAAGGAGCTGGCGCTCAATCCCGGTTATCTCAGCCCCGACACGCTGACGCAAACCGTCCGGACCTTCGCCAATCTGGACGTGTTCTCGCCGGTCGTGCCGTTCCTCTACCCGAACGTCCGGTTCGTCTGCATCTTCTACTACCTGCAGTGGGACGAGCAGACGGTGCTGCCCACCGTGCGGGAGGAGCTGGGATGGCAGAAGCCCGAGGAGGCCGATTCGCCCTGGCGATTTGACTGTCGCATCGGACCCCTGAAGGATTTCCTTTACCGGCGCCTGCTGGGCCTCACCGAAAAGGAGAGCTTCTACTCCGTGCTCGTCCGCGAGGGGATGCTGACGCGCGCGGAAGCGCTGGAGCGGCTGGAGCGGGAACGAGACCCCACGGCGGAAGAGCTGAATGAATGTGTGCGGCCGGCCGGCCTGGGCCTGGCGGAATTGATGGACCTGAACCCCGGTTTCTGGCGGCGCCCGGCGGGCGCGCTTTCGCAAGGTTGAGCGGCAACTGTCAGTGAGGGTAGTCGCAGCTCAGCCGCCGGTGTCCCTCCACCTCCAGGGGGTCCAGGTGCTTCTCAAAGCCCTCGTAGATTTGCCGGGCCAGCCATTTGGGATCATCTCCGGCCCCCGCCCGCAAGACTATCTGACACGCCTCCTTGGAAGTCTCCATCCCACTGTGGAGCTTACTCAGGTTGTAGACAGCGGCGTCGGTCATCTGGCGCCATCTCTCCACGGCGAGCTCTGAGCGCAGTTCCGGGGAGATCCAGCGGCGCAGCTTCTCCAGGTCCGCCTCCGGTGGGCGCGCGGGGATGGGGTCTCCGAAAATCCAGGCCGTCGTGCCGTACGCGTATGCCTTGTGGCCCAGGAATTTCACCGCCGCCATGTCCGCCTTGCCGATCATGTCCAGGGTCTGCATGATCTGCAGGGGGACGTCCACGATGCTCATCACCGAAAGGCCCTTCTTGAGGAGCCCGGCATACTCGAGGACCGTTTTGATGTCGTCCAGATCGTCCTTCAGGTCCACGATGCGGGTGATCAGCTCGCGCTTCCCGGCCAGCTCCGGATGCATTTCGAGCAGTGCGTTGACGGTGGCACGGCGTTTCGCCTCGTCGCTCAGCTCTCTCAGCGGCGAGACGTTGACCCCGGTGGACTGACTGCTCCCCCGGGAACTGACCTGCTCCGTGCCCGCGCTGCCCAGCGGGCCTCGCGGCCGGCCCGATTGCTGCCCCGCGTCGGCTCCCCCGACGGGGGCCCTCGCCCTGGCCGATATGCTCATGGCCGGCTCGGCGGCGGCGTGCAGGTAGGTGGGGATGTGCCAGATGGTCTCCCCGGCATAGATCGTATCGGAGGGGCCGAGCCTTCGGACGTTTCCCCCTTCCATCATGCGCCCGAACTGGTGGATCGTGTGGAAATTATCGTAGATGGCGGCGGAATACATGCTGAGGCTGTCACCGGGGCGCACCTTGATCTGACCCTGGGGACCGACAAAGACCCCGAACTGCTCGTTTTCGAAATAGCCGTCCCTGGTCGGCAGCATGGCGACCCTCCCTTCCCCGCGGCAACCATTCTCCACACAAAGTTAACGCGGGGGACGCCGCACGTCAACACCTCGCGCGACTCACCGAGAAGAAGCCGGCGCCGGACGCTCCGCTGCATCGACCGGCCGTCCGAAGAGCGTCAGCGCAGTTGAATCCGTCACTTCCAGCCGAACAAGCTGACCTGTCAGACCGTCGGGCCCCCGGAAGACCACGATGTCGTTCCCCCGGGTGCGGCCGCTCAGGTTGGCCGGGTCGCGTTTGCTGGGCCCCTCGACAAGCACCTCCACCTCCCTGCCGATCAGGGCGGAGCGCCTCTGGGCGTCCACGCGCTGCTGTGCCTCCAGCAGACGACGGTGCCGCTGCCGCTTCACCTCGTCCGGCACGTCGTCCTCCCGGCTGGCGGCCTTTGTTCCGGGACGGGGAGAGTACTTGAACATAAAGCACTGCTGGAACTGCACGTCCCGCACCAGGCGCAGGGTCTGGCGGAAATCTTCGTCGGTCTCTCCGGGGAAGCCGACGATAAAATCGCTGGCCAGCGCCACCCCGGGCACGCGCCGCCGCGCCCGCTCCACCAGCTCCCGGTAACACCGGGCTGTATAACCACGGTTCATGCGCTTCAGAACGGCGTCCGAGCCGCTCTGGGCGGGCACGTGGAGGTGCTCGCAGACCCTGCCCAGCCCGCCCACCGCGTCGAGAATCTCGTCGGTCATCTCCCGGGGGTGGCTGGTGACGAAGCGGATGCGCGCCAGGCCGTCCACTTCGTTGAGGCGCACGAGCAGGTCGGCCAGGTTCACGTCCGCGTCCAGGTCACGGCCGTAGCTGTTGACGTTCTGACCCAGCAGCGTGATCTCGCGCACGCCGCTGTCGGCCAGCTCCGCCACCTCCGCCACGACATCCTCCAGGGGGCGGCTCACCTCCGGCCCCCGGACGTGGGGAACGATGCAGTAGGAACAGAAATTCGTGCACCCCCGCATGATGCTGACGTAGGCGGCGTGTGGGCTTTCCCGCATACAGCCCACCCGGTCGAACCGCACGGGAGTCTCCATGCTGACATCCACCAGGGGGCGCTCCCCATCCATAACCCGCCGCAGCAGGCCGGACACTCTGGGAAAGGCCCGCGTCCCGCAGACGAGGTCCACGAAGGGGAACCGGTCCCTGATCGCCGCGCCCAGCCGTTGGGCCATGCAGCCGAGGACCCCCAGCACGAAGTCGGGCTCACTCGCCGCCCGGCGTCGGTAGGTGCCGAGATGCGAGAACACCCGGTTCTCGGCATGCTCGCGCACGCTGCAGGTGTTGTAGAGCACCACGTCGGCCGCGTCCGCCTCCTCGCACAGCTTGAAGCCGGCGCGCACGAGTTCACCGCGCAGAAGCTGGCTGTCCAGCTTGTTCATCTGGCAGCCGAAAGTGACTATGCACACGCGTGTGGGTTGTGGATTCACAATCAATCTGAAATGAGGTCCGCGTTCTGAGCAGGCAAGCCGTCCCGGGCACGACCGGGGCAGGAGCTATGCCTCCTCCACGGCGGCACGGACGAGGCCCTCGACGGTCTGCCGTCCTCTGCGCACGTCCTGATTGGTGCGGCCCTCGACGTTCAGACGCAGTTCGGCCGCCTTGCCGGGTTGCCGCAGGTTGAACCACCAATCCTGTGTTCGCACGGTCAGGCCGTCAATCATCTCCTTCTCGGCGTTCGGGAACTCCTCCCGCACGCGGTTCAGCACGCCCTCCGCGGCGTCGCCCGACGGCAGGGAGATGGTGATCTCCCCGCTCCGCCTGAAGCGATCCAGCTCATCGGCCATCTCGGAAACGGGCCTGCGCTGCCGGGACAGGTGGCAGCAGAAGGTCAGCAGCGCCACCAGCGGGGAGGCGAACCGGAAAAAATCGCGGAAGTAGTGCAACCCCGTGGCGTCGGCGCCGTAGAGCGCGTCGTTGCGGCGGAGGTGCTGCACAAAACCCAGCCGGTCGGCCGGCGCGCTGACCGGTTGCCCCCCCGCCCGCTGGATGCTCGCCCGGAGTGCCGCGCTGGACCGCAGGTCGAACGCGATGCGGCCGCCCGGCGTGCGCGCCAGCATCTCGGCCGCCACGAAGGCGGCCGCCACGTCATGCCGAAGCAGCCCCCCCCGATCGTCCAGGAAGGCTATCCTTTCGCCGTCGAAATCGATCGCCGCCCCGCAGTCGGCCCTTGATTCCCGCACCCCGGCGCCCACCTGCGACACGATGTCGGATGAGGGAAACCGCTTTCCCAGGTTCGGGGCATGAGGGTCCTCTTCGACGCCGCTGCACACCAGTTCGAGGAGCAGCTCCTCGGCCACCTGCTCAAGCACCCGCCCCGCCGTTCCGCTCCCCGCGTGCACCACTACCTTCAGGCGGCGCAGGTTGGGCGCAAACTTGCGCGCATAGGGCACGTATTCCTTCATTGGATCGACGGACTGCATGTTTCCGGGCATGCGGCTGCGCCCCAGCCGCATGCGCCGGGCCATGAGACTCACCTTCTCCAGGCCGGCCCCGTAGCCCACCAGGCGGCAGTCCGCCTGCCACAGCCTGACGCCGTTGACGTTATCGGCGTAGTTGCCGCCGCCCACGAAGGCACCGCCCGCGCATCCGTCCGTCCCCAGCACGAAGGCCAGCACGTCCGGCGGCACCGGACCCAGGTTCAACACGTCCATGCCGCCGCGGTTGACCCCCTCGGCGAATGCCCGGCAGAAACCCCTGGAGTGGTCCCGTCGGTCACACGCCACGGCCAGCCGGCGGGCGTCCGGGTCCTCGGAACGCAGGAACTGCGCGCCGGCCAGTCCCACCTTCCGCATGACGTAGGCATTGATCTGCTCCGGGACCCGCCCCAGCACGGCCGTGCGATGGAAAATGGACGTGGAAACCCTTGAATCGGACGGCACGGACCCGGCCAGCTCGGGGTCGCGATGGGGACAGAGCAGACACTTGGGATACTGGTTGCGCTGTCGGGTGCGGCAGATGGCCGGGGAGATCTCGTACCTCTCCCCCGGGCATTTGCGCTTTTCGGCTTCCGGGGCGGCCATTCGATAGTCCTCCCGACCGGGGCTTCTTCATCATCAGCATACGCCACAGGTCGGCGGGAGGTCAAACAACCGCTTTACTGAGGCACCGGCGTGGCAGGCACGCCCTCCAGGTCCAGGATGTGGTGGTACGCCTCCCAGAGCGTGCGGTAATAGTCCATGATGCGGCCGGGCTGATCGCTGCCGGCTATCTCCGCCAGGCAGAACCCCCTGTATCCGCTCTGCCGCAGAAGCCGCAGCAGCTCCAGCCAGGGGTAGTCGTCCGCGCACACATCGCGCATGTGCACCAGCGCTATGTCATCGGCCAGCAGATCGAAGTTGCGACCTATCGAGCCGTCCTGAACTTCGCAGGCGTTGGAATTCCAGCACACGAAAACGTTGGGATGACCCGCATGGTCGAGCATCCGGCGGATCCTTCGGGGGTCCTGCGTATCCCGGCCATGCACTTCCAGCCGTATCTGCACGTCGAGGGCGCTGGCGAACTCTCCCACCTCGGCCAGCGACTCACCTATCTGGCGGAGCGTGGTCTCCTCCGGCACGCCCTGGTCCACCAGCAGGGCATTCGGCCGGACCTTGACGCCCGGCGCGCCGACGTCCGCCGCCAGCCGGCAGTACTCCCTGGTGCCTTCGATGTTGCGGCGCAGTTCCTCCGGGTCATTGGAGTGGTACTCGAAGGCGCTCCCCAGACCCGCCAGCTCCACGGGCGAGTCCTCGAACTTTCGGCGAACCTCCCGCCGCCCGTCCTCGTCCAGGTCCACCTCCACCCCGTGAGCATGGGTTGTGCGCAGTTCGCCCCCCTCGAAGCCGTGCTCGCTACACATCTCGATGATCCTGTCCAGGGTCCAGTCTTTCGCCAGGTTGTAGGTCACCAGCCCGAGCTTCATGATGGTGTCCTTCCTTACGCCCACACGGTGAACAGAAAACAGTCGGTCCTTCGGGCCGCCGTCAGTCGATGGCTTTCTTCACGCGGCGTCCGTCCTCCAGCTCGGTCGGCGGCCGCAGCACGACCACCTCACCCGGCTGGAGGCCCGCCCTGACCTGGTAGTAGTCCTCCCCGGTCAACCCGGTTTCCACCTCCCGCAGGCGGGCTTTCCCACCCTCCACCACGAAGACCCCCATCCCTTCTTCCGTGGCGAATACCGCCTCGCCGGGCACCAGAACGGCGTCTTCTTCGGACGCGACCACGATCTTCACATCCAGCTCGTACCCCGGCTTCAGGCCGAGGTTCGAGTTGTGGAACTCGACCAGGACGGAGACGCGCTGCTCCCGGACGCCGAGGGAGGATATCTTGGTGAATCCGGACGGGAATATCCTCTTGACCCTGCCCACGGGAGGCGGCTCCGGCAGGGCGCGGCCCACCAGCAGCACTTTCTGCCCCACCCGCACGCGGCCCACCTCGTCGGACAGGATGTCCGCGCGGACCTCGATGGAACCCATATCCCCCACCCTCAGCAGCGGCGTGCCGGGCTGTACGTACTGCTGGCTGTCGCTCATCTTCTCCAGCACCACGCCGTCGATGGGGCTCTCAATATGCGATTCCTGCACGGTGAGCTGGAGCATCTTGCTGACGCGCTCCTGCTGAGCCTGGTAGAGCTGATGCAGGTGAGCGGTATCCTGCATGGACTGATCCAGCACCTTTCTGCCCAGTTCGGCGATCTGCACGGCCACGCGGGCCGCCTCCAGGTCGTGCTCGGCAGCCTTCAACTCTGCGCGCGCCACCTCCAGCCGTCTCCGCGCCGCGTCGAACTGCTCATCGCTGGCCGAACCGGACTCTTTCAGTCCCTCAATTCGGGTGAACTGCCGCTGTGCGAACTCCAGCTCCGCCCGCGCTGCGTTCACCTGCTGCGTGGTGCGAGCCAGCTTCAGTGCGGCCTGCTCCCGCCTCTTGTCTGCCGTCTCGACCTCCGCCGGTTTAGGCAGGGGGACATCGGCGCCGCTGAGGCGCGCCTGAATCTCCGCCAGCTCATCCTGCAGGATACCCAGGGAGAGCTCCAGCTCCGTCGCTTCCACGGAGGTGACGGTCTGGCCGGCCGAGACAATGTCGCCCTCCACCAGCCCGATCCGTTCCACCGTGCCGGCGCGCTCCGCAGCAATGACCCGTTCGGTTTCGAGCTGCGTGCGGGCCTCCTCGGTCACGTACTCCTCGATGCGACCGCGGGAGACCGTTCCCATCTCCACGAGGAGGCTCCGGGTCCTGTCGTAAACGTACGCCGCGACGATCAGTGCGGCGATCACGACCACCCAGCCCAGTCTGGCGAGCAGTTTTTTCATGGTGCAGCAGTTCTCCCCCCTGACTCAGCCGGCAACCTCGGCCGGGACGCAGCAGGCGCATTATATCGCCGTGAACACCACTCGCAACATTCCCGCCGGGACAGCGCCGCGTCGGCCCGCCGGAGGCTGCGCGGACTCACGCCAGCTTCCGAACGACCACCCGATTGCGTCCCTGCTCCTTCGCGCGGTAGAGGGCCTCGTCCGCAGCGGTTATCAAATCGTCAGCGCTGACGTCGGCTCCGCCGTTGAAAACGCTGACGCCCACGCTGCACGTCACGTGGAATGTGTCCCCGTGGGGGCCGTGAAACTCGTGCTCCGCCATCAGCCGGCGCAGCCTTTCGGCGAGGGTCTCCGCACCGGCAAGACTGGTGCCGGGCACTATAACGCACAGTTCCTCCCCGCCGTAGCGGCAGGGGATGTCCACGCTGCGGATGTTGCCCCGGACGATCCGCGCAATCTCCAGCAGCACCTCGTCACCCACCACGTGACCGTAGGTATCGTTGACCCGCTTGAAGTGGTCCAGGTCCAGCATCAGGAGACTGATCGCGTGCAGGTAACGCTTTGTGCGCTGAACTTCCTCCCTCAGACGTTCCTCGAAGGCGCGGCGGTTGTAGAGCCCGGTCAGCGCATCGGTGACGGCCATCCGCTCCAGTTCGCGCTGGTGCCGCTGCTCCTCTCTCTGCCGGTTGGCTTCCTCCATGGCCCCCTCAACGGACGCGACAAGGCTGTCCCGGGAGAGCTGCCCTTTGACGAGGTAATCGGCGACGCCGCTTTTCAAGGCCTTGACGGCGACCTGCTCGTCTCCCTGGCCGGTCAGCATCAGGACCGGGGCGGAATAGCCGGCCTCCGCGTAATCGGCCAACACCTCGAGTCCGGTGCGGGCACCCAACTGGTAATCGAGAAACACCACGTCGATCTGACGCGATTCCAGGCGTTGCTGCGCCTGTTCCCAATTGTCCGCCTGAAGCAGGTCGGCATTCCAGCTCTCCACGCCCTCGACCCAACGCCGCAGAAGCTCCACGTCGTCTGCGTCATCGTCAACAACCAGGATTGTCAGTCGCTTTTTCGCCACGGTTCAGTTCTTCCTCAGAGGCAACGCGACAACTTCCAGCCAGTATTCCTGAAGGACCCGCACGGCCCGCATAAAATCCTTCACCCCGATCGGCTTGGTGACGAAGGACTTCGCTCCCGGCTCGCGCGCCAGCAGCTCGGGCAGGCGCGAGGCCCGCAGCCACTCCTTCCACCCGTACACCTGCTCTCTGAACTCCCTGTGAACGGCGTCCAGCACATCCACGGCCGCTGTCCCCGTGGAATTCCTGGCATACTCGCGCATCTGCTCCTGCACCGTCTGGCTGGACAGGTAACCGCCCAAAAGAGACAGCAACGCGATGAACAGGAAGCTGAAGGTGAGTTTTAGCCCGAGCTTCATGGCGTACCTCCCGCCCGGGGCAGCACGTCAAATGCAAACCCGGCGTCCACCGGGCAAACCGTGCTCCTTACCCGCGCAATCCCGCCGGTGTTCACCGTTGCGTACGCATGTTGTATCAAACAATACCGTTTAACACAAAAGCCCGATGTGTTCTCTGCCCTGCTGCCTTCCACGGTTACTCCCTGGTCTTCAGCCGACGGACGATGTCGATGCGGTACACCCGGCGGCGGGCCAGCCATCGTGACACGAGCAGGAACAACAGCACCAACGCCGCAGAGGTCAGGTAGGTGGCCGGGCATATGACCACCGGCAGCCGGTAGAGGTCCGTCTCGTAGGCATCGGCGATGATGCGGGACACAAGCATCGCCAGGGGCACGCCCAGCGCCACGCCCGCCAGCCCCAGCGGCATGACGTCGTGGGTTGCGATGTCGGCGACCTGCTCCTGGCTGTAGCCCAGGCTGCGCATGCAGGCCAGGTCGCGTTCCTGCTCCGCAATGCTGACCGAAGATGCGTTGTAAATGACCGCGAAAGCGATGATCGCCCCCGCGATGGTCTGCGCCAGGACCGCCACCCCGACCAGCTCTCGCACGCTTTCGATGAAACTCTCCAGCGTGTGGCGGGTTGCCGTGACGGCCATCACCCCGGGCAGATCGTCCAGCCGGTCCATCACCTCCTGCAACCGGTCCCTCTCCACGGTGGCCATGGCGCCGCTGACCAGGGGGCCCTTGCCCAGAAGGCGGGCCAGGTAATGGCGATGGGCATACAGGTCCAGGCCAACGTATTCGTCCACAATCCCGCGCACGACGGCCTCACGCTCACCGATGTCCTCCACGAAGGGATCGAGTCCCACCGTATCGCCGGGCCGCAGGTCCAGCCTGTCCGCCAGCACCCTGGGCACGATCAGGCCCTCCCGCGGCACGTGAATGCGCCGGCCCGATCTGTCCAGCACGCGATAGAGGCGGTGTTCAGCGGGCAATCCCAGGATTCCGACGAATCTGCTGCGCCACGCCTTGCGCACATCCGCCCCTATCTGGTAGATGCCCTCCACCCGGCGCACTCCATCCACGTGGGCGAGGTCGAGAACGGCCGACTCGCCGCGCTCGCTCACGAACTCGACCCGCACGTCCGCCAGCTCCACCCTGTTGAAGTGATGCTCGATGATGAAATCAAGAAAGTCGGTGGTCGTCCGTCCGACGACAAGTATCATCATGGCCACCGCCACGCCACCGACGCTGAACAGCGTGCGCGTCCGGTTCCGGAGGGCATTTCTCGCGGCGATGCGCCACGTCAGGGGGAGCCCCCGCCAGACGAAGGAGAGGCCGCCGAGATGGAGGATGCCGCCCCGCTCCGGGGGCTTCGGAGCAAGGGCGACAGCGGGCTCCATCTTCAGCACCCGCCAGGCCGAATGCCCCGCTCCCAGCACGCACATTCCGCAGTTCAACGCCAGTGCAAAGAACACCGGCGAAGCATGGAAACGCACCGTCAGGGACGGGAACTGGAAGAACTGCCGGTACATCAGCAGGAACCGGCCGGCCAGCCAGCGACTGAAGATAGCCCCCAGCGCCGTGCCGACAACGGCCACGACCAGCGCGTACGAGATATAGTGCCACACCACCTGCAGCTTCGTGTAGCCCAGTGCACAGAGCAGGCCGATCTGGGTGCGCTGCAACTCCGTGATCCGCCGGACAATGACGTGAATGACCGTCGCCGCCACCAGCAGAAAGACCATCGGCACCACCCGGCTGGCGATGCGCACCCCCTTCAGCTCCTCGTGGAGGTAACGGTTAGAAGGCTGATCGATCCTTCCGTGCTTCAGGTAGACCCCGTAGGTTGACAGCTCCTCCTCGATGGCGTCCAGCACCCGGTCCACGTCCGCCCCCGGCCGCAGCAGGCCCGTCAGGTCATTGAACGCGTTGGTCAGGTTGAACGCGTCTTCGACGAACGATTCCCGCGCGAAAATGATGGCGAAGCTCTCGTTATCGGGGGCCAGTTGCTGCACGTTGCGAATGATGTAGACGTACTCCGGGCTGTAGACCATGCCGACGATGCGGAGGTCTTCCTTCCGTTCGTTGATGGTGGCCTGGAATGTATCGCCCACCCGGAGGCCGTTCGCCTCGCAGAACCGCTGGTTGACGATCACCTCTTTGGAAGAAGCGCCGGGGAAATAGGACCCCCGCACGAGGTGGATGTCGTTGACCGGCTCGTCGCGCCGGTCCGGCATGGAGATCATCCGCCCCACGACCGAGCCCTCGTCGCCCGGCACCTCCAGGGGCACGTCCTTCACGACGCGCCCCCGTGCACGCCACACCCCGGGGATGGCCTCCACGTCCCTTAGCGACGAACGGGGGGCCCGCTCCAGACGCACGAAGAAGTCGGCAAAACGACAGCGCGCGTAGTAGTCGTCGCGGGACCTGACCAGACTCCCGTAGGTCACCCTGAAGGTGACGAAGATCATGGTGGCCAGCAGCACCACGGCCGTGGCGGCGGCGAACTGCGCCCACATCCCCCTCACGTCCCGCAGCAGTTTCTTGCGCAGTGCGGAGCCTACCATGTGAGGTCCCCGGGCTCGATCGGGTTATCGTTGACGCTCACGTCCTGGACGGTGCCGCTGCGCAGCCGTACCACCCGGTCGGCCATCCGCGCGATGGCCGCGTTGTGGGTGACCACCACCACGGTCTTTCCGGAGGTGCGGTGCACGCGCCGCAGCACCTCCAGCACCAGCTTGCCCGTCTCATAGTCCAGCGCCCCCGTGGGCTCGTCACCCAGAAGGACTTCGGGGTTCTTGCAGACGGCCCGGGCGATGGCCACCCTCTGCTGCTCGCCACCCGAAAGCTGAGACGGGAAATGGTCGGCGCGATCCGCCAGGTTCACCAGCTCCAGCACCTCCTGAATGGACAGCGGATTGGAGCATACCTGCGTGGCGAGCTCGATGTTCTCGCGGGCCGTCAGGATGGGAATGAGGTTGAAAAACTGGAAGATGAACCCGACGTGCTCGCGGCGGTAAGCCGTAAGCTGGCGCTCGGTGAAGCCCGCGATCTCCGTGTCCCGCAGGCTCACGCTACCGGTAGTGGGGCTGTCCATGCCGCCCACCAGGTTCAGCAGCGTGCTCTTGCCGCTGCCGCTGGGCCCCAGCAGCACCAGGAACTCACCGTCGTATACATCCAGGTCCACGCCCCGCAGGGCGTGAACGGTGACCTCCCCCATGGGGTAGGTCTTCGACAGGTCCCGAATCGAGTAGAGCACCTTCTGGCTCATTCCGCCGGACCTCCTGTTCAGTCCCTGCTCAGGTCAGGACGACCGCTCCAGGCACAGAACCCAGTCCTGGGCGATGGGCGGGAACGGAACGGTCCACTCGCCCTCCGCATCCGCCTCAGCGGTACCCGCGTCGTAGTCCGTCCCATCCTTCGGATCCACGAACGTGGCACGGTAGAACAGGCCCTGCTCGAGCCGGCGCACGGTTGGCGTGAAACGCCACGGCAGGATGGGCCGGGGGAAGTAAAACACCCGCACCTGCCCCGGAATTCCGGCCGCATAGGCGCCCCGGTAGTCCTCCGGGCCCGCGGCGGGATGGACCCATTCCGGGTGCGGCTCGAACCGCCACCACTTCCACCGCTCCAGGATGGTCTTTCCCGCTCCCACCTGGGTCGAACCCGGCAGTCGGGCAGCCTCCTGCCACGGGGTGTCGCCCGAGGAGCTGCCCCACGGCGACGGGCCGAACGGCTCCCCCGGCCGATTCACACACCAGATGCCCTGGGCGCCGTACGTGTGCCCGCATGCCCCGGACAACATGCAGCTCCAGAACATGAATCGCTGGACCTCCTGCCGGCTTCCCTCCAGGATGCCCTCGTAGCAGACCTCCCCGGTCAGCACCGGCATTTCGAGCTCATCGCCCACGGCGGTCCGCATTGTCTCCACGGTGTTGGGAATGCTCTCATAGCCCTCGTGACCGGTCTGCAGCATCTCGAAATCGAGCACGGAGGGGTCTTCGACCTGTTCGATCCCCCGGCGGGTGGGATGGATCGTAACGGGACGCCGGTAGGGGTCGGTCTCTCGGAGGTAACGTGCCACCCCGGTCCACCCCCGCTTCAGCAGGTCCCGGTCGGCCTCTTTCTCCTCGGACACGTACCAGGGCATCGTAGCCTCCCCCGCCAGGCACCAGACGACGGGCAGCGCGCCGTAGCGCGCCACGAGATAGCGCCAGTGCTTCTTCATCCGCTCAACGCCCAGCCACTTCAGGTAGAAGCCCCAGCACCCCACGACGCACGGCACCAGCCCCGAGCAAACCAGGTGGAACAGCCGCAGATCGGCCATGTCAAAATAGGCCGGATTGACGCGGGCGTAGTCGCGCTCCCAGGGCCAGCCGGCCTCGTTGTCACCCCGCCCGTCGAACGGGGGCATGTCGGGATAGAGCCCGGCCACGATCTGGATGACCGAGAATCCCTTCCGGCGCCGGTCGGCGGCGAGCGTCTGGAATTCATCCGGCCACCTCAAACGCCGACAGAGCCCCATCCACCACGTATCGCCCAGCCAGAAGAAAGGCGTCCCGTCGGCGTGGTCCAGTCGTCGGTGATCCTCGCTCACCCGCAGGCCTCCGCGGGCCAGGAGCGGATTGTCGCCCTCGTAGGGCGCCGCCTCCAGGGCGAGCCGCCGGTCGTGCAAAGCCGGGTTGTCCCGGTCCGTGCATTCCGTGCGCACCTGGTACGTTCCGGGCATGTGCGGCGCGTAGCGGAGGCGCCACTGCTGGCCGCCGGCCCAGAATGCCGGCACGCGTTGCTCCCCGCCTCCCGGGTCGGTCACCAACGCGTCCACCTGAAGTTCGTGGAAGGGGTCCTTGTACTGCCGTCCGGAGGCATAGCCCCATTCCAGCGGCACGTTCACGGTCGCCTTCATGCTGGTCGGCATTAAAAGCCTCCTATCCCGCGCCCGGTATCCGCATCTCGGCGCTTGTGTCGAGCCATCTCAGCGATCCAGGTTCACCCGCTCCGGATGGGTGTAAACGTTCATTCGCCGTCCACGTGCAAAACCCACCAGTGTCAACCCGTGGCGGGCGGCGCTGCCGGCGGCCCGGGCGGTCGCCGCGGACCGCGAGGCCAGCACGGGCACGCCGCAGCGGAGAACTTTTTCCACTATCTGGGCGTTCAGCCGGCCGGTGACCACCAGGACGCCCCTTTCCAGATCCACCTCTCGCAGCAGGCAGCCGCCCAGCACTTTGTCCACGGCGTTGTGACGGCCCACGTCCTCGGCGAAGTACAGCACCCTCTGCCCGTCGCTGAAGGCCGCCTGGTGGGTCGCGCCGGTCTGCTGGAAAACCGGCGCCATGCGCCGCAGGTTGTCCAGGACATCCAGAATGTGGCCAGCCCCGACATGGAAACTCCGGCTGCCCCGCCCCACCGCGCGCACGGCGCCTCCTCCGACGCCGGGCCGGGCGCCGCAGCCCGAGGCCAGGTGTCGTTGCAGCGTCCGCTGCAGCTCGGACGTTTGCCCCTCCAGTCCGATGGTCACGCGATCCCGTCGGTAGTCAACCTCCACACCATGGATTTCGTCCAGCTCCTCCGCCAGTCCGGCCCCCACGCAGAGCCCTACCGCCAGTTCCCGCAGCGATCCGGGCAGGCAATCGATAGTCACCAGATGGACCTGGTTTGCATAGAAGGCCACGGCGTGCTCCTCCACCAGCAGGTCCGACCGTGTGTCGCCCTCCCCGAGCCGGGCTATGGAGCGCCGGTGCACGGGCAACGGCTCCACCTCGTCGAACACCTCCCTCAGAAAGCGGAGGTCGGCCGGCGAATCCACGTCCCGCAGTCGGCGGGCCTCGTCCTCGTCGGCGGGGATGAACCGCGCGCCGACGGCCCGCGCGAAGTCCCAGGGGCTGGCTTTGGAGCCTTCCCGCAGCCGTTTCTCCATCTCCGGCAAGAGCCGTTTGCGGTACACCCCGCAAAGCGGCTCGGGCCCCCTGGAGGTGCGGAAGGTGACAATGCCGGCCTCCGCCGTGCGCGCATCCTGCGCCAGCCGCTTCATCATCGGCACCGTCACAAAGGGCATGTCGCACGCGAGAAAGAAGGCTGAGTCTCCCGTCGCCTCGCACAGCCCGGAGTGGATCCCCGCCAGCGGGCCCTGGCCGGGGTACCGGTCCGGATGTATGGGCACGTCCAGCCAGTGCTCCAGGTAAGGGGAACGGTTCGTGACCACGGCCGCCCTGCCGAAAGCCCTGCGCAGCCTGTTCACAAGCTTCACGGCGAGCGGCACGCCTTCCACCCGAAGCATCTCCTTGGGAAATCCCAGCCTCTCGCTGTCCCCTCCGCAGAGGAGAAAGACTTCTGAAACGTCCTCGGGCATGGGCGGTTCCCCGACATCAGGCGCAGGATCGTGATCATAATTGTACGCTCCGCCGGACCCGTGCGGCAAATGTTGGCCGCGCCGGGGAGCTTGCTGCAGGTGCGCGGCGGGAGGGGCGTCTGCTATAATGGCGAGTTTGAATGGTCCTGTCGCCCATCAACGGGACACTACGTGCGCCCGGGGGGAGTGTTATGCCGCCGCCGTCAGTTGTTATAGTGGGGCGACCCAACGTGGGCAAATCGTCCCTGTTCAATGCCCTCTACGGTCGCCGTGTGGCCATCGTGGAGCCCACCGCCGGCGTGACCCGGGACCGCATCACGCACCGCTGCGAGCACGACGGCACGCAGTTCGAACTGGTGGACACGGGCGGCATGGGCACAGAGCAGGAACTGTCGGAGCACGTCGAGGACCAGATTCGAATCGCCCTGCGCAGGGCGGATTTGGTTCTGCTGGTGGTGGAGGGTCCCGAGGGAGTGCAGCCGCTCGATCATCGCATAGCCGACGAGCTGCGCCGCGCGGGCAAAGAAGTGCTGGTCGTGGTGAATAAATGCGACCGAATGGCGCAGGAGACCGCGGCCGCCGACTTCTATTCTCTGGGTTTCGGGGAACTGCATCCGGTTTCCGCCATCCACAGGCGGGGCACGGGAAAGCTCCTGGACAGGATGGCGGAACTGCTGCCACGCACCGCCGAACCGGAGGAGGCCGAACCCATGAAGCTCGCCTTCGTGGGGCGCCGCAACGTCGGCAAGAGCACTCTGGTGAATTACCTGGCCCGCGAATCCCGCGTGGTGGTCAGCGAGACCCCCGGCACGACGCGCGATTCGGTGGACGTGCGCTTCCGCATCGACGGCATGCAGTTCGTGGCCATCGACACCGCCGGCGTGCGCCACCGAAAACAGATCAAGACCTCCGTGGATTACTACAGCACGGCCCGTTCGTTCGGTGCCATCGAACGCGCGGACGTGGTGGTCCTGATGATCGAAGCGCCCACCGAAATCGCCCGGATCGACAAGAAGCTGGGGGGCCGGATCGTGGACCGTTACAAGCCGTGCGTGGTGGCCATCAACAAGATGGACCTTGCCCCGGAAACGACGCTGGAGGAATGGGAGTCCTACGTGCGGGACTCTCTGCCGGGCCTCGCGTTCGCCCCCGTGGTCTACATCAGCGCCCTGACCGGGGACAACGTCATGCGGCTCATTCAGACGGCGCAGGCGCTCCATGAACAGAGTTTCATCCGCGTCTCAACCGGCACGCTGAACCGCGCCATGGAGGAGATCACGACGCGCGTGCGTCCGCCGTCCACCTCATCGAAGCAGGCGCGTGTATATTACGCCACGCAGGTGGACACTCAGCCCCCAACTATCGCCCTGTTCATGAACCATCCCGAACTGCTCAACGATGCTTACACCCGCTACCTGGCCAACCAGCTCCGGGAGCGGTTCGGCTTCACTTCCATACCCATCAAGTTTGTCGCACGCCGCCGCGGAGATTCCCGGCGGGAAGGGTGAGTCATGGCCACGGAGATAGACGAGGTCGTCCCGCAGGACTGGGCGGGGGAGATGGAGGGCTGGATCGGTGTGCTCCATGCGCGGACGAATAACCTGAAGAACGTCGACCTGAGGCTGCCGCGGGACGCCGTGGTGGCCGTGACGGGAGTGAGCGGAAGCGGGAAGTCCTCCCTGGCGTTCGACACGCTCTATGCCGAGGGGCAGCGGCGCTATATCGAGAGTCTGTCCTCCTATGCGCGCCAATTCCTGGAGCAGATGCCCCGGCCCGACTGTGACCTGATCGTCGGGCTTCCGCCCACCATCGCCATCGAGCAGGAGATGCGCGGGGCCGGCCCCCGATCCACGGTTGCCACCACGACCGAGATATACGATTTCTTCCGGCTCCTCTACGCCCGCCTGGGCACTCCCCACTGCCCCGACTGCGGGGCGGAGATACGCCACCAGAGCCTGGAGCAGATCGTGGCGGGCATCCAGGACCTGCCCGAAGGCACGAAGCTCTCCCTGCTGGCACCCGTCGTGCGGGGCCGCCGGGGACACTACCGGGAGCTTCTGGAGAACGTCCGCTCCGAGGGCTACGTCCGGGCGCGCATCGACGGCGTCATACGCGACCTGGACGAGGTGGAGCGGCTGGAACGCTACCAGGTCCACGACATCGAAGTGGTGGTGGACCGCCCGGTGGTGCGCGGCGGGACCCAGACCCGGCTGGCCGACAGCGTGCGGACAGCCCTGAGCGTCGGCTCGGGCACCTGCATCGCCCTGACCGAGGACGGGGAGGAAATACTGTTCAGCCAGCTGTTCGCATGCCCGGAGTGTGGCCGCGGATTCGAGGAACCCAACCCCAACACCTTCTCATTCAACAGCCCCTACGGACAGTGCGAGAACTGCAAGGGGCTGGGCACCGTGGACTCCTTCGATCCCGAGCTCATCGTGCCCGATCCCTCGGTCAGCCTCTCGGACGGAGCCATCCGTGGCTGGTCGGACTGGAGCGGACGCACCGGCAGAGAGTTCGACCGGTTGCTCGAGAAGGTAACCGACGCCCTGGATATCGACCCCGACACGCCCTTCCGGCAACTGCCGACCGAGAAGCGGCGGGCCCTGCTGACGGGCGAGGGCCTGCAGGACCTGGACGGCCTGGAGCCGAGCGACGCCGTCATCCCTTCGCTGCGCAACCTGCTGGAGGAGACCGGCAGCAAATCCACAAAACGCAAGCTCCGTCGCTATATGAGCCCGGACGCGTGCCCCGACTGCGGGGGCCGGCGATTGCGGCCCGAGGCGCTGGCCGTCACCATCGACGGGACGGACGTCGCGCGGCTCTGCGCGCTCAGCATCCGGGATTGCCGCCGGTTTTTCGAGCAGCTTGCCTTCGAGGGCTCACGCGCCAGAATCGCCGAGCCCATTCTGAAGGAGATCCGCCAGCGGCTGGGCTTCATGCTGGACGTGGGCCTGCACTACCTGACCTGCGATCGCCGCTCCAATACCCTGAGCCGGGGTGAGTTCCAGCGCATCCGGCTGGCCACCCAGATCGGCAGCGCCCTGACGGGCGTCTGCTACGTGCTGGACGAACCCTCCATCGGCCTCCACCACCGCGACAATGCCCGGCTGCTGGATTCCCTGGAGAGGCTGCGTGACTCGGGCAACACCATACTGGTGGTCGAGCACGACGAGTCCACCATTCGCCGCGCCGACTGGGTGCTGGACCTGGGGCCGGGCGCCGGCCGCGAAGGCGGCCACGTGGTCTTCAACGGTCCCCTGGACGAACTGCTGGAGTGCCCCGACAGCATGACCGCCCGCTACCTGACCGGACAGGAGCAGATCGCCGTGCCCGAGCGGGTGCGCCGGGCGGACCCGGACAGGCGCATCGCCGTCCGCGGCGCGCGAGAGCACAACCTGAAGGACATCGACGTGGAGTTCCCCCTGGGCCTGTTCTGTTGTGTGACCGGCGTCAGCGGCAGCGGCAAGAGCACTCTGGTGCACGATGTGCTCTACCGGGCCCTGAAGCGCAGGCTCCATGGAAGCCGCGAGAAGCCGGGCCTCCACCGCGACGTGGAGGGATGGGACCAGATCGACCGTGTGCTGGAGATCGACCAGAGCCCCATTGGCCGCTCCCCCCGCTCCTGCCCCGCCACGTACACCAAGGTCTTCGACCGCATCCGCGAGGCGTTCGCCCAAACGCGCCAGGCCAGGGTGAGCGGCTACACGGCCTCCCGATTCTCGTTCAACACCAGGGCCGGCCGCTGTCCCGTGTGCGACGGCCTGGGGGAGAAGAAAATCGAAATGAGCTTCCTGCCGGATATGCGGCTGGAGTGCGAGGAGTGCCAGGGCCGACGCTTCAACGAGCAGACCTTGCAGATCACCATCCGGGGCAAGAATATTGCCGACGTACTCGACATGACCGTCGAGGAAGCGCTGGAGTTCTTCGCCAATTACCCCGGAATCGAACGCAGACTGCGCACCATGCGCGACGTCGGCCTGGGCTACCTGACCCTGGGCCAACCCAGCACCACCCTGAGCGGCGGCGAGGCCCAGCGCATCAAGCTGACCCGCGAGCTGGGCAAACGCAGCAAGGGCAACACCCTCTACATCCTGGACGAACCCACCACGGGCCTGCACTTCGACGACATCGAGAAACTCCTGCGCACCCTCCACGCCCTGGTGGACATGGGCAATACGATCATCGTCATCGAGCACAACCTGGAGATCATCAAGAACGCCGACTACATCGTGGACCTGGGTCCGGAGGGCGGAGACGAGGGCGGACGCGTCGTCGCCTGCGGCCCGCCGGAGGCCGTGGTGGCCGCACAGGAATCGCACACGGGCCGGGCGCTGCAGCCCTTCTTGGAGAACGACCCGCCCGGAGGCAGGAACGGCGATTGACTCCCGCCACGGACTGGCTTATCTTGTGCCCGGCGATCACCCCATCCGTGCAAGGGTATCTGCGGCGTCTCGCCGCAGCGAAGCACGATTCCGCAACGGGCCTCTTGGACCGCCCGGGCAGAAACAGTGTCACTGCACCAGCAATGGAGTCGCCGATGAGCAAATTTCCCGGACGAAAAGAGCTGGAGGCCCTGCTGCGGGAGGTGCGGCAGGAGACCACATCGGTTGATGCGATCCCCGGCGCAGCCCTGGCAGAGTTCCGCCACCGCGCCCTGGCCCTGGCGGAAAAGGCAGAGCCAGCACACTGCGGCAGACGGCTGGCGCGGTTCCTGGCGCGGGTGGCCGACACGGCCGTGCGACACCTCGTCGAATCCGCAGCCGCGGGCAGCAGCCTCCGACTCTGCTGGGTGGCGGTCGGAGGATACGGACGCGGCTTCATGAGCCCCGGCAGCACCGTGCGGTTGATCGCGCTGCACACCGGGCAAGACCCGGACGAGGCGACCCGACTGGCCGCAGAATCGCAGGACGTTCTGAGGCGCGCCGGATACCGGACTGCCGCCGTCGCTCACACTCCAGACGAAGTCATCGCGCTGATGCGGCGGGATTACCTGAGCGCGGTCGCACTGCTGGGCACCCGGCGTCTGAGCGGTTCCACGGGGCTGTATCGGCAACTGCAATCCGCCGTGGCGGACCGCTTCCTGCCCGGGTGCTGGGGAACCCTCGGCGAAGAGGTGCTCGCGGAGGCGATGGCCCGGCGCGATCCGTTCACCAGTTCGCCTTACTGCACCGAACCCAACCTGAAAGACGGCGCCGGATGCCTGCGGGACGTGGGGGCCCTCGAAACACTCAACGAGTGCCTGAGCAACATACCCGCCATCGAAGAACTGCACGCCGGGCGTGGCGAGGAAGCGGCCCTGCTGGAGGGTCGCGGACGGCGCGCCCCGGCGGAGGCGCGAGAGCTGCTGCTGCGTGTGCGCAACGCACTGCACCTGACGCAGGGGGACGGGCCGGACCTGCTGCATCGGGGCGCACAGCAGGAAGTAGCCGAGAGACTGGGTTTCGGCGCGGAAACCGACCCCGCCGCCGCTCTCATGCAGGAGGTGTTCCTGCACACCGGCCGGGTGTCCCGGCTGCTGCGCAGCTTCCACGAGCGGTTCCTGCACCTGCACAGGGTCGCCTGGCGGCGGACACCGCAGCCGCCCCGTCGGCGGCTCGAGAGCGATTTCGTGGAGGTGGAGGGACGCATATACAGCGCCGCCAGTCCGCCCTTCGGCACCGAGGAAAAGCTCCCGCGCATGATGCAGCTCTTCCGGCTCAGCCAGCGCCGCCACCTGTCCGTCAGCCAGCAGCTCCTCGACCAGGTCAGCGAGAATTTGGACGCCGTCACCGCCCGGTCGCGCACCGACCCCGCCGTGGGGCAGGCGTTCCTCGACCTGCTGGGCGGCAGCGTCGGCGTGGCCGAGCGCATAAGCCGGATGCGAGAGTGCGGCCTCCTGCAGGCCTACCTGCCGGAGTTGCGGCCCCTGGTCCACCGCATACATCCGGAGGCGGCCGGCGACCTGACGCTGGACGAGCACGCCGTGGAGGCACTGCGCACGATCGACGAACTGGGACAGACCAAGGAGCCCTCCGAGCTGGCCCAGCGACACACCCTCGAGCAGGTGGAAAGGACCGATCTGCTGCGACTGGCCATACTGCTGCACGACCTGGAGCTGGCCGGAGAGCCTCGCGACAGTGCCGAGGCCGGTGGCGATGTCGCCGATCGGCTGGGGCTGAATCGCCGCGACCGGGAGGAGCTGGTCTTCCTGCTGAGCAACCGGGACCTGCTGTGGGGCCCGGTCAGCGACCCCGACGTCCCCCCCGGCGAGGCGGCCGGAAGCCTGGCGAAGGTGGTGCGGGAGCCCCGGAGGCTCCGCTCGCTCTACCTGCTGCATTACGCCCATGCCCGCGCCCGCGGGAAGCTGGCGTGGTTCGCCTGGCGCGACGCCCGCCTCTTCGAGCTCTTCCAGAGCGTGGTGGCCGTGCTCGTGCCCGACTACGCCCCGTTTGCCACGGCCGAACACTTCGATCGCGAATTCCTCGCGGCCGCCCGGCGCGTCAACCGCTTGAGCGATGCCGAGCACTTTGTCCAACTGCTGCCGCAACTCTACAAGACGGAGGTCACCGCAGAGGAAGCCCTCTCGCACCTGCAACTGGTCGAACGCCTGGACGAGCAGCCGGCGGCCACGGCACCCACCATCCGGAGCCGGGACGCGCGGGTCTGGGTCTGCACTTCCGACCTGCCCGCCCGCTTCTGCCAGATCGCCGGCGTGTTCACCTACAACGGCCTGGACATCCTCAGCGCCACGGCCTTCACGCTGGAAGACGGCACGGTGCTGGACCGGTTCGTCGTCCAGATGAAGGACCGCCCCATCAACCCGGACCCCACCTTCTGGGACAAAATCGAGAACGACCTGGTCCTTTCCATAGAGGGCGCGCTGGACATCCGCGCCGAACTGCGACGGCGGGCCGAACAAGCCGCCGGTCGGGAACCCATGCAGTCACGTCGGTCGATCTCCGCCGTGCATTTCGAGAACGAACCCGGCGTTCCCTTCACCACGCTGGAGATCGTCGCCAGGGACAGACCCGGCATCCTGTTCGAGGTCGCGGATGCCCTGGGCTCGGTGAAGCTGAACATCGAATTCGCCCGCATACGCACCCGGGGCGAGCTTGTGCGGGACGTGTTCTGCCTCACGGACGCGGAAACCGGCCGACCCGTCAGGCAGGCCGCACGCCTGGACGAAGTGCGCGAAAGGCTGCTGTCCGCCATCGGGTAACGGCGTGCCGGGTTGGCTTGCCGGACCCAGCAAGCCGTGGCCTTCATCCGGGCGCGGCACTTGAAGCCCTCCCGGCCTTTTAACTACAATCTACGCTCTGCCCTGGGGTTCTGGTTGGCCGCGTCCGGGTCGGCGCCCTCCTGCCGCGGACCGTCGAGAATCCCACGGGCGCATCCACCGAACCTCATTCCCCGGGACACTGCAACAAGTGCCTTACGAGATCATAGTTTGCGTCAAACAGGTGCCGGACACCGAGAACCTGACCGGCGAAGCCATGAAGGAGGACGGCACGGTCAATCGCGCTGCCCTGCCGGCCATCGTCAACCCCGAAGATTTGAACGCACTGGAAATGGCCCTGCAGATCAGGGACGCGCACGGGGGCCGGGTCACGACGCTCAGCATGGGCCCTTCCGGGGCCGCCGAAGCGCTGCGGGAGTGCCTCTACCGGGGCGCGGACCGGGCGGTGCTGCTGACGGACCGCCGCTTCGCCGCCTCCGACACCCTGGCCACCTCCTACGCCCTCGCATGCGCCGTCCGAATGCTGCCCGAACCCGACATGGTGCTCTGCGGCCGGCAGGCCATCGATGGGGACACCGCACAGATCGGGCCGCAGCTTGCCGAGAAACTCGGGCTGTGCCAGTTTACCTACGTGGAAGAGATCCGCGACATAGGCCCGGAGCACGTAGAGCTCAGGCGCGCCCTGGAGGACGGCTACGAGGTGCTGCGCGGTCCCCTGCCGGCCCTGCTGACAGTCACCTCCACGGCCAACGAGCCGCGCCCCGCCTCCGCGAAACGCCTGATGAAGTTCAAGCGCGCGCGTGCAGTGTGTGAGCTCGACCGGGAAGGCGGCCACCAGGCCGCGAAACGGCTGCGGGAGGCCGGGCTGCTGATCCAACAGTGGGGCGCCGATGACGTGAATGCCGACGAGGAGTCCTGCGGCGGCAGCGGATCGCCCACCCGCGTGAAGAAGATCGACTCCGTCCGCTTGCAGTCCGAAGAACACAAGGCCGTTGAACCGACCCGGGAGGGCCTGGCCGAGCTGGTCGAAGAGCTGATGGAAGAGCACATCTTCGACTGACGCCCCCCACCCGATCCGAAATCGCAGGAGCCATGTCCGACATGCACGAGGAGCCCAAAGACGTCTGCGTCTTCGCCGAGGTCAGGGACGGCCAGATCGCCGAGGTAAGCCTGGAACTGGTGCATAAGGCTCGGGAGCTGGCGGACGAGCAGGACGGCCGCGTGGGGGCCTTCCTGCTGGGCCACGACGTCGAACCACTGGTCGGGGAGCTGTTCGCCCACGGGTGCGACGAGGTGCATCTGGCACAGGAACCCGCACTGGCTCACTACAGCACGCTGCCCTACGCCGACGTGCTGTCCCGCATGATCGCCGGGTGGCGTCCGGCGGTGATGCTGTTCGGCGCGACCACCCTGGGCCGGGACCTGGCGCCCCGCGTTGCCTCGACGCTGAAGGTGGGCCTGACCGCCGACTGCACCGACCTGAAGATCGGCCCTCACCGTGACGTGGTCGCGGGCAAGGATTACCCCGCCCTGCTCTACCAGATACGGCCCGCCTTTGGGGGCAACATCATCGCCACCATCGTCAACCCGGAGACGCGGCCCCAGATGGCCACGGTGCGGGAAGGCGTGATGAAGATGGGCACCCCGGACCCCGACCGCCGGGGCAACCTGATGCGGTTCACCGGCCAGATCGATGAGGAGCTGCTCTGCGTCGAGCAGATCGAAGAGTTCCGAGCGCCGCCTGCGGTGGACCTGAAGAAGGCCAACATCATCGTCTCCGGCGGCGCGGGCGTGGGCAGCGCGGAGACCTTCGAGCTCATCCGGGAGCTGGCCGACGTGCTGGGCGGAGAGGTGGGCGCCTCCCGCGCCGCCGTCGACGCCGGATTCATCCCCAAGGACCATCAGGTGGGCCAGACCGGCACCACGGTGCGGCCAAAGCTCTACATCGCCTGCGGCATCAGCGGTGCCGTGCAGCACCGCGCCGGCATGCAGGAGGCCACCAAGATAGTCGCCGTCAACACCGACCCCGACGCGCCCATCTTCCAGATAGCCCACTACGGCATCGTCGGGGACCTGAACGAGGTGATTCCGGCCTTGATCGAGACCTACAAGGAACACGCGAAGTAAGGGATCGGAGCCAAGATGCCCAACTTCTTCACGGACAACGAAGACGTCGTCGATTTCCTCGACAATGCGGACCTCCGCACCATCGTCATGCTGGAGGAGCGCAACTACCGGCAGGCCGAGGAATTCGACTACGCCCCCCACGACTACGAGGATGCCCTCGACAACTATCGCCGCGTGCTGGAGATGGTCGGCGAGCTGGCCGCCGAGTTCATCGCGCCCCGCGCCGCGGACGTGGACGAGGAGGAAGCGCAGTTCGAGGACGGAGTGGTTACCTATGCCAGAGGCACCCGCGAGGCACTGGACCAGCTCAGCAAGGCGGACCTGATGGGCTTCACCCTCCCCCGGCGCTACGGCGGCCTCAACATGCCCGTCACCATCTACACGATGGCCATCGAGCTGGTCAGCCGCGCCGACGCCAGCCTCATGAACCTGTTCGGCCTGCAGGACATCGCCGAGACGATCAACAGGTTCGCCGACGAACAGGTCAAGGCCAGGTACCTGCCCCGCTTCAGCAGCGGCGAGGTGACCGGCGCCATGGCACTGACCGAGCCGGACGCGGGCAGCGACCTGACCAACGTGCAGCTCCGGGCAACCCACGACGAAGAAGATGACATCTGGCGCCTCAACGGCGTCAAGCGGTTCATCACCAACGGCTGCGCGGAAGTGCTGCTGGTGCTGGCCCGCAGCGAGCCGGACACCGCCGGGGCCCGGGGCCTGTCCCTGTTCCTGTGCGAGAAGGGGCCGAGCCTGCGCGTGCGGCGCATTGAAGACAAACTCGGCATCCACGGGTCCCCCACCTGCGAACTGCAGTTCGTCAACACGCCCGCCATCCTGATCGGCAAACGGAAGCGGGGCCTGTCCAAATACGTGATGTCGCTGATGAACGGGGCCCGCCTGGCCATCGCGGCCCAGGGCGTGGGCATCGCGCAGGCCGCCCTCAGTGCCGCCCTGGAATACGCGGCGGACCGGGAGCAGTTCGGAAAGCCCATCCGGCAGTTCCCCGCGGTGCGCCAGATGCTGGGCGACATGCACATGAAGGTCGAGACCTCCCGGCTGTTTACACTGGAGACCGCCGTGGCCGTCGATATGGCGGATAACATCGAGGAACTTCGTGACTCCGGTGAGCTCGACCAGATGCACGGCGGGGACGAACTGGCCGATCAGCGCCGCTACTGGATCACCCTGGCCCGCGCCCTGACGCCCATCGCCAAGTACTACGCCACCGAGATGTGTAACGAGGTCGCCTACGACGCCCTCCAGGTGCTGGCCGGCAGCGGCTACATGAAGGACTACGAGGTCGAGCGTTTCTACCGCGACGCCCGCATCACCACCATCTACGAAGGCACCACCCAGATACAGCACAACGCCGCCGTCGGCTACGTGCTGAAAGGGACGCTGGAAGAACGGTTCGCCGAGCTGGATCAGCAGTTGTCCGAGGCGGGGGGGGAAGAATCCATGCTCGAAGCCCTGCGCGAGGCGCGGGTCCGGCTGGGAGAGGCCGTCGATTACGCCGGCGAGCAGGACAGCGACTTCCGCGATCTCCACGCCGACAAGCTGGTCGAAAGCGCCACCATCATCTACAACGGCTATCTGCTGCTGGGGCCCGCCATGCGCAACGAGCACAAGCACGCCCTCGCGGAGAACTTCCTGAATGAGACCCTGCCGCGGGTGCGCATGCGGCGCGACCAGATACTGAGCGGGGCCCGCACCTATCTGGACCGTATGCCCGAGCTGCTCGACTACGCGTAGGGGGTTGTTGAAAGACGTGGCTCAGCCGCCTGTCTGCCCGGCGGGCACGCACGCGGGCAGGCCCCGGCTGCGAGTCCACGGGCGACGGCGCCTGTGCTCCACCCAGAAGAGCGTGTCCAGGGCCTCGTCTCGCCACCACGCGATATCACCTGTTCTTCAACAGGCTGGAAGGCTTCGGATGCGCGCCCCGGACGTATCACAGGACGCGGCCGCCCCTGTCCGCATCGGGTTCCACGTCTCCATCGAGGGCGGCCTGCCCCATACCGTGGACCGTGCGGTCGAGCGCGGCTGCACGGCCTTCCAGGTTTTTTGTGGCAACCCCCGCGGCTGGGCCCTGCAGAAGCGCTCGCCGGAAGAGATCCAGCGCTTCCGCGAAGCGCGCACGCAGGCCGGCCTCTCCCCGCTCTGCGTCCATGCGTGCTACCTGATCAACCCCTGCTCACAGGATGACGGTGTCCTGCGCCGCAGCATCCAGCGGCTTCGGGCGGAGCTGGAACTCTCCGCCGCCATGGGTGCGGACCTTTACGTGCTCCACCCGGGGAGCCACAAAGGCCGTCCTGCATCCTGGGGCCTGGCGCGGGCCGAAGGGGCCCTCGGACGGGCCCTCGGAGAAGCGGAGGCCCATCCGCCGCTGCTGCTGGAGGGCACCGCGTCTCCCCACGGACCGGGAGGTGACCTGCAAACACTGGGCGCCCTGGTCCACTCGCTGGACGATGTCGGCTCCGGCGCATGTATCGGCGTAGCGCTGGATTCCTGCCACCTGTTCGGGGCCGGATACGACCTTCGCCGTGCCGCCGAGGTAGCTCGCCTCGTCGGCGACCTCAAGCGGCACGTGGGGCTGGGAAAGGTGGGTCTGCTGCACGTCAACGACTCGCGGGACCGCCCTGGCAGCCGGCGAGACCGCCACGAACACATCGGCCGCGGCACCATCGGCACGGGGGGACTGCGGCACTTCCTCAACCATCGCGCCTTCGAGGGCCTGCCGATGATCCTCGAGACACCCTGGGAATCCCTGGAGGACGACCGCCGCAACCTGTGTGCCGTCCTGGACCTCTTGTGAGACAGGAACCAGGATCTCCCCGCCCGGGGCGCAACCCCGCGCAGGCCTTCCGTCCCGCCCTTTCTTATCGCCCGCATTCTGCCCCGTGCGAACATAAAGCTGCGGGCACATCGGCACCTCTGCCGTTTGGTTTCCACCAGGAGGTTAACCCTTCGGGACCGATGTGTCCATTTCTTCCGGTCATCCCTTTCTGCGTGCTTTCCAACAGGAGATGGGCCGGCGGGAGCGACCCACGATTCTCCCCAACACATTTCCACTTCCGGGGGTGGGTGCCATGTCCCGGCAAAGTCACTTTTCAGATTGGAAAAAACGCCCCCGCGGTGGTATTATGGGGCCGGCAGGGCTGTGAGGAATATGTTGGGAGGATACGCTCCGCGTCTCGAGGCAGAATGTTGAGCGTCAGCAGATTGTCCGGCAAGGTGGGCTGTCTTCGTGAGCTTCCCGAAGATTCTGGTGCGGTGTGCGGCCCGGCCCGGTCGGTTTTCGGCAGACTGCTGGCGGGGTTTTATCGCGACCGTCAGGGAAAGGGGGCTGGAACATGGAGGCCGGCCAACGCCAGCTTTTGCGCCTGAACCAGGCCATAGGCCACATCGAGCAGTTCGTGCGGCACGGGCGGGATGAGTTCATGAATTCCATGGCGGTCCGCCACGCGGTGCTGTGGAACCTGGAGCTGGTCAGCCTTGCCGCGCGGCATCTCTCGGAGCACGAACGCAAGGGGCACCCGGAGATCGACTGGGAGCACCTTCGCCACCTCTGCCACGACGTCATCGGCAACCCGTGGGAGGTGGATAGCAACAAGGTGTGGCAGTGCGTCACGGAGGAACTGCCCGACCTGAAGCACCGGGTCCGCGCCATCCTGGCCGAACGCAGCATGAAGTGAACCAGCGGCGGAACCGGACGTCAGTCTGAGTTCCAGAACCCTCCGGCCTTCATCACGCGTTCCCAGTCCAGAGCGCCGACCTTCTGTTCCCACCGCTCGTACTTGCGCCGCAGTTCGCTCGCCTTCTCGGGATGCTCCGCGGCCAGGTCGTTCAGCTCGGTGCGGTCGGCGGCGAGGTCGTAGAGCTCCCATCCGCCTGTCCGCTTGCCCGTGCCGACCTTCTGCATTTCCTCGTGGATTTCGTTGTAGTAGCAGGTGAGCTTCCAGCGCCCCTCGCGCACGGCCCGGTTGCCCTCGTGCTCCCAGTAGATGGTCTGGTTGCGGACCGATCCGGGATCGAGGAAGGAATGCAGCAGGCTGCTGCCCTCCAGCCGCTTGACCTCGTGGCCCCGAAACGTGGCCGGATAGTCGGCGCCGGCTACCTCCAGGCAGGTGGGCATGATGTCCTTCACGTGCCCGATCTGGCGCCGGTTGATGGCACCTCCGTTGATGGCAGTCGGCCAGCAGGCGATGAACGGCGTGGCGATGCCGCCCTCGTGCACCCAGTGCTTGAACAGGCGAAAGGGAGTGTTGCTGGCGTTGGCCCAGGGCAGGAGGTAGCCCTGGTACGTATCCGCCGGGCCCGGCGGCTCGTCGCTGTCCTTCCCCACGGGCTCGGCGCAGCCACCGTTGTCGCTCAGGAACATGATCAGCGTGTTTTCCTCCCGGCCTTGTGCCCGCAGGACCTCCAGCAGGCGACCGATGCCCTGGTCGACCCGGTCGATCATGGCCGCGTAGACGGCCATGCGCAGGTCCATGTGCTCCTTGCGGGGCTCGTCCTCCCAGGGATAGCTCTCTTCGTCACGGGGGGACAGCTCGAGGTCCGGCTCGAAAAGGCCCATCTTCTTCTGCCGGGCCAGGCGCCGCCGACGCAGTTCGTCCCATCCCATCACGTAGCGGCCGCGATAGCGCTCGATGTCCTCCGCCCAGGCGTGCAGCGGCCAGTGCGGGGCATTATAGGCCACGTACAGGAAGAACGGGCGGTCCCGGTCGGCCTCCCGCAGGAAGCGGATGGCGTAATCCGTGAACTGGTCGGTGGTGTAGAACTCGTCCGGCAGCTCCTCCACCGGCTGGTCACCGCAACGGAGGTTGTGGGGTTTCGGCCGCCAGTAATTGCAGGCGCCGCCGATGATGCCGTAATACCGATCGAAACCGCGTTGCAGGGGTCGCTGGCCGTCGCCCGTGCCGACGTGCCACTTGCCGGCCATAAAGGTCTGGTAACCGGCCGGCTTCAGAGCCTCGGCGATGGTGACGCAGTTGCGGTTAAGGAATCCCTGGTACTCGCAGGCCGCCAGATTCTCCATGAGGGCCCTGTTGTAGCGGTTGCCGGGCTCCATGTACCCGATACCCGCATGGTGCGGATAGAGCCCGGTCAGCAGGGAGGCGCGGGTCGGGCAACACCGGGCGCAGTTGTAGAACTGCGTGTAGCGGACACCGCGTTCCGCCATGCAATCGAGATGAGGCGTGCGGATCTCGGACCCGTAACACCCGATGTCCGAGAAACCCATATCATCCAGCATCATGAGGACTATACTCGGGCGCTGACTGTGGGACGGGCGATTCATTGCACCTCTCCATGGCGAGCCAGGCGGACCTTTACGCGGACTGGCGCGAGAAACGGAACATCTCCGCCAGCCAACTGTCTGCCCGTTCGCGGTCTTCCAGTGCCCGGTAGCGGAAACCGTGGAAGCGTGCGCTGCCCTCTCCGAACGCGAACAGGCCGCTCCGCGCCGACCCCCAGGCAGATATCTCCATGCTCGGCTGCATGATCTGCCATGGTTCCTCATCCGCCCTGTAGTAGAAGCGGACGTCTTGCCGGTCGTTGACTATCCGGAGCCGCAGGGAGCCCCGAGCCGGCTGCGGTTCCTGCATCCAACCGTAACGGCGGCAGCCTTCCTGCACGCGGCGCAGCACCCCGTCCCGGGAGATGGACAGGCCGATGTACCGATTGGGCGATGAGAAAAGCATCAAGCCGGCCCCCGCCCCGCCTTCCACCTCCACCCGGGTTTCGATCTCGTAGGCCCGATGCATCGGCTCGCAGGTGAGCGGGCAGGAATGCCCGGCGTCCCGGCCGGCCGCGCCCAACGTCAGCACCCCCTCGCCCACCGCGAAGCGGTCGGCATCGAAGCAACGGTGGAACTGCCACTGGACGCCCAGCTCATCGCTCTCGAATTCGTCGCCCAGCTCCAGGTGCATGGTCGCGGGCTGCTCCCACCCAGCGGGCCATTCCTCCGCCACACGGAACCAGCCGTCCTCGGTCCACTCGATGGGTTCGATCAGGGTGCAGCGCCCCAGGGAGCGATGGCCGTTCATGATCCCGTGCAGGATGCAATACCACTGCTCGTCCGGGCCTTTGAAAACCGTTCCATGCCCCTTTGACCACCAGGGCTCGTTCCGGTGCCAGGTGCGGATGATGGGGTTGTGCGGAGAGTTCTCCCACGGCCCTGCCGGGCGCCGCGACCGGGCGGAGACGACCATGTGGCTGGTGGAGGGGCCGAACGTTCCGCCCTGCGCGCTGGTCAGGTAGTACCAGCCGTCCCGCCTGAGCAGCTTGGGCGACTCCAGGCAGAAGCACTCGATCGCCCAATTCTGCGGAATGGGCCAGCCGTCGTATACCTTGCGCCGCTGCGACGTGCACCGCAGGCCATCGACGCTGAGCTCCCGCATGTGCCCGCCCGCCACGTGCAGGTAACGCTTTCCGTCCTCATCAGCAATGTGGCCCGGGTCGATCAACTGCGAACCGGTGGCCACGGGTTCGGACCAGGGGCCGGCGGGTGACTTTGCGGTCACCACCCAATTCTGCCCGCCAGCGGGATAGTAGATGTAGTAGAGGTCCCCGCGCTTGAGCAGGTCGGGAGCCCATATCGAGCCCTCCTGGTTCACGACGGCGTGCCCCATGGGCCGCCAGTTCAGCAGGTCTCGGGAATGCCAGACCAGCAATCCCGGCTGGAATTCGAAGCTCGAATGCGTGAGGTAATAGTCCTCGCCGTCCCGCAGGATGGTCGGGTCGGCCCAGTTGCCGAGCAGCAACAACCTTGCACACGTGGACCGGGCGGACGGCGGGCTTCCTGAACCAGCAGCATTCATCACGTTCATTCCCTCTGGCAGCAAAGCGGGGTTACCAGCAGAGCCAGCCGCCGTCAACGGCCAGCATCTGCCCGGTGACGTACTTGGATGCGTCGCTGGCCAGGAAGACGATGACGCCTTTCAGGTCGTCGTCCGTGCCGGTCCTGCCCAGCGGCGTCCGTGCCCGGATGCGCCCCAGGACGTCCTCCGGAAGGATGTGCCGGTTCTGGTCGGTGACGAACGTGGCCGGCAGTATGGCGTTCACGTTGATGTTGTAACGGCCCAGGGTCGCCGCCAGGTCGCGGGTCAGGTTGACCACCGCGCCCTTGCTGGCGGCGTAGGAGTGCAGCGCGAAGGGCTCGTCCAGGTCCTCGACGTAGAGCGAGCGGTCTATGCCGTTGGCGCCGTAGATGGAGGCGATGTTGATGATCTTGCCGGAATGCTTCTGCTTCATGACGTCGGCCACGGCGGACGTGCACAGGTAAATGCCCGCCACGTTGACGTCCATGACCTTGTGCCACGTCTCCAGGTTCTCCTCGTCCGTGGCCAGCGGATTCTCCAGGCTGATGCCGGCGTTATTCACCAGGATGTCGATGGTGCCGAACTCCTGGAGGATCTGCTCCATACCGGCGACGACCTGTTCGCGGTCTGTGACGTCCATCTCCACGGCCAGGGCCCGGACGCCCATTTGTTCGAGCTGTTCGGCCGTCTCGCGGCCCATCTCGGCGCGCCGGTTCGCGATGGCGATGTTGGCGCCCGCCTCGGCCAGGCCGGTGGCCATCTGCCTGCCCAGCCCGATGCTTCCGCCGGTCACCACCGCGACCTTGCCCTTCAGATCGTAAAGCTCCTCCAGATTCACGGGAGTTCCTCCTGCAAACGTTCTTTGAATGAGCGCAGCTTGTCCTCGGTTTCGGGATTCAACAGGTTGTGCGGCAGCTCGCTCCCCTCCCATAGACGGGAGATGTTCTGCAAGAACAGCCGGGCCGTCGTCCGGTAGGCATCCGCGGTCACGCCGGCCTGGTGCGGGGAGAGCGTCACCCGGTCGAGGCCCGGCAAAGGGCTGTCATCCGGCAGCGGTTCGGAAGCGAAGACGTCCAGCGCGGCGCCCGCAATGCGCCCCTCTCTGAGAGAATCCACCAGAGCCGCCTCGTCCACGATCTCGGCACGGGCCGTGTTGATCAGGTATGCCGTCGGCTTCATCAACTCCAGCATCTGCCGCCCCACCAGGCCGCGGGTCTCCTCGGTCAGCCGGGCGTGCACCGTCACGAAATCTGATTCTTCCATCAGGGTCCGCAGGTCGACCAGCTTTACTCCGAGCCGGGCGGCGGACTCCGGGGACGCATACGGGTCGTGCGCCAGAAATCGCATCTCGAATCCGGACAGACGCTCCACGATCAGCCGCCCGATCTGCCCCAGGCCGATGGTGCCCAGCGTCCTGCCGGGCAACTCCGGCACCGTCTCGTCGTTGGGGTAATTCTTCCGCCACTTGCCCTGCTTGAGCGCGGCGTGCGCACGGGCTATGTTGCGGGCCTCACAGAGCAGCAGCCCGATCGTGTATTCCGCGACGGCTTCTGCGTTGCGGCCCACCGTGTTCAGCACGGAGATGCCGCGCTCGGTCGCGGCCTCCACGTCCACGTTCTCGGTGCCGCTCCTGCCCAGTCCGATCACGCGCAGAGAGCCGGCCGCATCTATGGTCTCCCGGGACAGCGGGCAGAACTGGGTGAACAGGATGTCCGCATCGCCTATTCGCTCAAGCAGCGCCGCCGGCGGCTCGACGGCCCCGGGACCGTTCTGTTCGATCAACGCATTGAACTCCTGCAGGTCCTCCCTGCCTTCGGTCTCCCACTGGACCGCCTGGAACTCCACGCCGTCCGGCAGACCGGGCTCGACGATCTCCCGCAACGTCTCGACGTCCAGGAAATGATCGCCGACGGCCAGGATGCGAGCAACGGGGCGTTGGGTCGAAGCCGATTCCATGGCTGTATCCTTCTGAGTCCGTGCCTTACGCAGTACGCAGCGGCTCTCAACGCATCAACATACCACCGCTGATGTCCACGGTGGTGCCGGTCATGTAGCCCGCCCTTTCGGAGACCAGGAACACCGCCACGTCGGCCACCTCCTCGGGCTCGGCCACTCTCCGGAGGGGGATCCGTCGCAGGTACTCTTCGGGGTTCTTCTGCAGGACCTTCTCCGTGGCGGGCGTGCGCGCCATGCCGGGCGCCAGAGCATTGGCCGTAATGCCCTTCTCGGCGGTCTCGCGGGCGATGGATTTGGTCAGGGCGAGAATGCCGGCCTTGGCGGCGGCGTAGTGGGCGTGCCCGGTGGTGGCGCCCCGGAAGGCGGCCTGGGAGGAGATGTTCAGGATCGAGCCCCGGATGTTCCGCTTCAGCATGTGCCGCACCATGGCCTGGCAGGTCAGGTAGTAGGACGTCAGGTTGACGTCGATGGCTTCTCGCCATTGCTCGTCGGTGATGTCCGTGAACCAGGCCGTCGGCCAGAGCTGGTGGGAGTTGATCAGCGCATGCAGTTCTCCGAACTCCTCCTCTGCCCGGCCGAAGGCTCCCTCCACGTCGGCCCGCTGTGTCACGTCGCACCGGACCGCCAGGGCCCGGGCCTCCCCCCCGGCCGTCACTTCGTCGGCAATCTCGCGGGCCAGCTCAACGTTGAGGTCCAGGATGCAGCAGTTACATCCTTCCGCCGCAAACCTGCGCACGATCTCCCGGCCTATACCGCCGGCGCCGCCGGTCACCACGGCTGCCTTCCCTCTCAGTCCCAGCTCCATGCCGTCCTCCCTGTCGCGTTCAACCCTGACCTTGCGGTCTGCTGAAAACCCCGCTCAGCTCGTCCCATACCGGCCCCATCAGCTCGGTCACTCGTTTGTAGCACTCGTATCTTTCGGCATATCGCTCCTGGAGCTGCGCGTCCGGTTCGTGAACCCGGGCGGTATGGACCATCCGGTCCACCGCGCGGAGGATGTCGGGATACACCTCCGCCCCCGTCGCGGCGCAGATGGCGGCTCCCAGGGCGCCGACCTCCCGTGCCCGCGGCACGGTCACCGGCAGGCCAATGACGTTGGCGAACATTCGGGACCAGACCTCACTGCGGGCCGCCCCTCCGGAAAGTCGCACCTCGGACACCGGTTCTTCCAGCGCGCGCAGCTTCTCGACATGGTGGTTGTGGCTGAAAACGACCCCCTCGTAGAGCGCCGCCAGCAGCTCGGGCCGCTCCTGCCAGCCCGCCAGCCCGTAGAACCCCGCGCGGGCGTTGGTCCTGGTGTTCGAGCCGTAAAGGTACGGATGGAAGAAGACCTCCGTGGAAGCCGGCGCCACCGAGTCAACCGCCTGGTTGATCAGGTCATAAACCGAGCGGCCCTGCCGCTGCGCTTCCCGCCGCAGGTCCGCGCACGCCTGGTTGATGAACCATGTGAGGTTGGCGGTAGACGATGGGGACGCCTCAAGATGCTCGTAGAGGCCTTCGACGGCGTAGAAGGAGAGCCCGAAGAGGCGCGGGTCGATCTTCGGCTCGTCCACAAAAAGCTGGTTGATCGACCACGTGCCGGCGACGATGGACATCTGCCCGGCACGCACAACGCCCGCGCCCAGCGCGGAGGCGTCGATGTCGGCCAGACCGTTGACTACGGGAGTGCCGGCCCGGAGCCCGGTCTGCTCTGCCGCCTCCGAAGTGACCCCCCCGATGACCTCCGTCGAGCCCCGTATGGGAGGCAGCCGGTCGAGCAACTCCTCGATACGGTAGAGAGCCAGCAGCTCCTCCGTGCATTCGCCCCGGGATATATCCATCAGGCCGACTTTGCTCTGCTCGGACGCGTCGCCCACGTACTGGCCGGTAAGCCGAAACTTCACGTAGTCCTTTATGACCAGGACCTTGTCGACTCGCTGGAAAGACTCCGGCTCGTTCTCCCGGAGCCATTTCAGCAGACAGAAAGTCTGACCCGTCCAGGTCGTCTGGCCGTTGATGGCACGCGTGCGGGCGGGCAGCCCTTCCTCGGCATCGCGCGCCATCATGTCCGCGGCCCGGGTGTCCACCGCGAAGATGCCGTTCCGCACGGTGTCGTCACTCTCATCCAGCAGGAGCGCCCCGTTGCCGGCGCCGGTCGGCCCGACGGCGGCGATCGCGTCGGCAGATACGCCCTCCGAGTCCACCAGTTCTCGCAGAGCCGCCGCCGCAGCGGCCCACATATCTTCCGGCCGGTATTCCATCCAGCCCCGTTGCAGGGACAGGCCCTCCAGCGTGGACTGGGCAACCGCGATCTCATCGCCCTCCGGGTCGAACGCCGCCGCCTTCACCACGGAGGTCCCGCAGTCAAGCCCTACGACCAGCCTGTCTGAGCGATCCACCATGCCATGTGCTCCTGATGACGGTACCGTCGGAGCCGCTCAGAGCCCCAGGAGCTCCCGAGCGTAGCGAACCGCCTTCCGGTTGTGCTCGTCCTCGGCAGCCGCTATCTCCTCGTCTGACAACCCGGACTCCTGGGGCAGCGTGACCCCGTCGGGGTATCTCTCCAAGCTCGCTTCGATCAGCTCGGCCAATGGCGCGAAATCGGCGAAGGTTCTGTCGGCGAACGTCTCGACGTAGGCGCTGGAAAGGATCGGGGTGGGACAGCGTTCCAGCGGGTTCTCCAGGGTTACGTGCAACGGATCGGCCGGGGCTTCCCGCCGCAGGATGTCCAGGATGGTGCGGTTGTGCACGATGCCCTGCCCCAGCGTCACGCCCACCATGCTGAATCCCGCCGGACAGGGCAGGAGGACGTATTCCTTCAGATGCACATCGTGCACGTACGGGGCCAGAGTCCGCGCCGTCTGCAGCGGGGCCTCCATCATCGACATGGAGTTCCCGGTGTCCAGGCACACGCCCACGTTCGGGCTGTCCACGGCGCTCATGACGCCGGCCAGCTCCTGGCAGGTGTAATCCTGGTGATTCTCGATGGCAATGGTGATGCCCTCCCGCTCGGCGCGGGGGGCGACGGCGGCCAGCGCCTCCTGGAGCTGTTCCGGGGGCGCGGGAGGGTTCTTCCATCGGAACAGGGCACAGGCGTGCCGGAAGATGCCCGCCCCCATCTCCGCGGCGGCCCCCAGCTCCTTCTCGAACAGTTCGGGCGTGGGCTGCCCACCGCCGGCCCCGATCAGCTCGACGCCCAGCGCCTCGGCCTTCTCCCGGAGGGCCTTCCGCTGTTCGGTTCCTCCGTCCGGCAGGTCGGTGGCAAGACCCGCCTGGAAACAGTCCAATCCCATGTCCGCGACCTTGTCCAGCAGTTCAAGGTCGCCGAGCTGTTTTGTCCTGAACTTGGAGAGAAAGTAGGTGAAGTCGGCCAGCCCGAATTTGGTCTCCATGTGAATCCTTTCGTGAAAGTCCCCTGCGTGCGCTCTACTCGCTCAGGGCGCGGTCCGTGAGTTGCTCCGCCAGAATGACGTCGTTGAGGGCCTGCCGGCCGCTGGTCAGCGGTTGCTGGCCGTTGAGCACACAGGAGGAGAAATGCTCATGCTCCAGCTCGAAGGGCCAGCGGTACGGGAGAAGCAGTTCCGACTCGGCCTGAGAGTCAGCATCGGTAATGCGGACGGTGCCCGCGCAGTAGCGCTGCAGCGGCGGTGCCAGCTCCAGGCGCACCCGCTTTTTGGAGCCGCATATCTCGATGCCCTTCTCGAACCGGCGCTGCTTCGTCTCCACGTTCTTGAAGTAGGTCCGGAAGTCCCCGTAGTCGAGCATGGCCCACAGCCCCGAACCCTCAGTCCAGCGGCAGAACTCGATGCCCTGCGGATCTCCCAGCAGGACGCGCATCAGGTTCAGAACGTGGGAATCGAAGTTGTGAACGTAGTGGAGGAGTTTCTCGCGGCGGCCCGGCGACCACGATCCTCCTCTTCCGGCCTGGTCACTGCGGAGTGTCCGCCGGTAGGCGCCCGCGTCCCAGGCGCCGGCGTCTTCATAGAAGAAGACCTCGGCGTAGAGGAGATCGCCCAGCTCGCCGGCATCCAGCATTTCCTTCACGCGCTCGGTGGCCAGGTCGTAGGTGTGGTTGTAGGCGATCATCAGCAGCCTGTCCGCATGATCCGCCGCATCGACCATCCGGCGGGCCTCATCCCCGGTGACGGCCATGGGCTTTTCGACCAGCACGTGCTTGCCGGCCTCCAGGGCGTGCACCGATATCTCGGCGTGCAGGCCGGTCCACGTGCACACGGTTACAGCGTCCACGTCGTCGCGGTCCAGTATCTGGCGGTAATCCGCGCAGATGTCATCCTCCGAAAGGCCGTGGCGGCGTCCGACTTTGCCGGCCAGGTCCTCGAACGCGTCCGCCACAGCCACGAGTTCTTCTTGTTCGTTCCGCCGGATGGCCGGCAGGTGCGCATGCTGCGCTATGCCCCCACAGCCGATGACCGCCGTTCTCACCGTATCCTCCCTCATCAGTCCCTCCGTTTGCTGTCCAAAGGTCACCTCAGTGGTTTCGCGGCTCCCCGCCCCGGAGCGGGCTCCCGTATCTCAGTAGAAACCCCGGGGGTGCCAGTCCTGCACTTCCATGCCCTCGTCCAGGGCGTTCAGACGTTGCATCTGATCGTCCGTCAGGGCAAAATCGAAAACATCCGCGTTCTGCCCGATATGCTCGGGATTGGCCGACTTGGGAATGGTGACGATTCCCCTCTGCAGAAGCCACCGGATCATGACCTGGGCAGGATTCTTTCCGTGGTTCTCGGCGATGCCGCTGACAACGGGGTGGGAGAGGCGCTGGCCGCGCGTGAGCGGCGAATAGGCTTCGATCTCCATGCCTTTGGCCCGGCAGTATTGCACGATGTCGCGCCGCTGGTTGAACACGTGGCACTCCACCTGGTTGATCGAGGGGACCGTCGAGACGTAGGGGAAGAAGGCCTTCTCGAACCGGCGGACGGAGAAGTTGCTCACCCCGATGGACCGGCACTTGCCTTCCTGCCGGAGCTCGACCAGCGTCTCCCAGGGCGCCGCCAGCTCGTCCGTCGTGGGCCAATGGATCAGGTAGAGGTCCACGTAGTCGGTCTGAAGTTTCGACAGGCTTTGCTCGAAGACCTTGCGGATGCTGGCGGGGCTGAGATCGAACGGGGTCTTGGTGGTGATAAAGAGTTCATCCCGCCGGACGCCGCTCTGTGCGATGGCCTTTCCCACGGACGCCTCGTTGCCGTAAACGTGGGCCGTGTCGATATGCCGATACCCGGCTTCCAGGGCGTGGCGGACGGCGTGTTCGCACTCTCCCCCATCGTCGATTTGGAAGGTGCCAAAGCCCAGGACCGGGATCTCCTTGCCGTCATTCAGAACCACGGTCGTATCCATCGTCAGCTCACTCCCCGCTCCTGCCGCCATGTTACCTCCTTCGAAGCTGTAGTCCCGATTCTGGCCGCCCCGGCATGCGGCATTCGCAGGCCACATGATAACGTACTGAGCGCAGTTTTCACCTGTAAGCTCCGCCGTGCAGTAGACCAGCGCCCGGCCGGACTGACCCGGAGAGCGTACCACCACACTACCGTGCGCCGGCCAGACGGATTCCGGACGCCCGCTGTCCACGATGCGCACCTCGCGCGGCGCCACGCGGTAGCGCCAGGCCAGCTAACCGGTGGCGGCATCAAGACAATACACCCACCCGTCCGCGCACCCGAGGACCACGCGCCCGGCGGCCACGGTGGGCGGGGAGTCCACCCGGCCTCCGGCAGTATAGCTCCACCCTCGTGCGCCGGTTTCGGCGTCAAGGCAGATGACCTGGTGCGTGCCCTTCCGGCCGACGTAAACCCGTCCGCCGGCACTGACGGGCGGGGTGAGGTCACCGCCAGTTTCCGCCGGCTCGGGCCCCACCTTCCTCTCAGGCTGAGAATAGAACGCGTGGAAGCCGTTCACCTTGGTGCCGGAGTAGCAGTTGCACGGATCGGGCGTGTTGTAGAGCAGCCCGTTCGCCGGCAGCATGCCGTAGCTGCACGCGCCCCGCAGCCAGTCGTTGATCGCGTGGTTGCCGTCGCGCAGGTCGATGAACTCCGCTCCGTGCCATTGGGTTATCAGGTAACGGTCGGTGGCGTTGCCGATGTAGCACCGGATGTGGTGGCCGCGATTGAGCATGCCTCCCAGGTCCATCTGCTTCACCGGCTCCCCGGTGCGGGGGTCGCAGCCGATGCTTCCCTGTGTTGACTATAAGAGACCGGCCGCCACGTAATAGGAACCCCAGTTGCCGAAGGTGAAGCTCCCCCGGGGGCCGCTGCCCCTCCGGGGCTGGCCGCTGTTGAGATCAGTGAACAGCCAGTCGCGCGAACCGTCCCGTGAGCGGCAGAGCAGCGTGCCCTGGTAGATAATCAGTGGCGCCACGTGGTCGCGGGTGCTGCCCCGCAGTACGTCCGGGTCTGCTTCTTCGGAAACGGCCGGCGCCTCGCCTGGGAGCCGTAGATCGTTCCGAGCGAAAAACATACAAGCAGAAGCAGATACCCTTGAAACCCTCGCATGGCTCTCACCGCCCTTGTTGAAAACACATGTTGCAGCATCGCTGTGGCGTCACGGCAGTTCGTCTTTCAGCTCAACGCGGATTTCGCCGTCCTGGAGTCTCACGTCGTAGACCAGCACGCCCGGCATGTTCCACCACGGGCCCGTGGAGTCGTTGCCGAAAAACAGGCCGTACCAGCGGCCGTCCGGCCCCTTCACCGGCGGGCAGGAATGGCCGCAGTGCGGCATCGGGTATGCCTTCCGCACCATGTGATACGGACCTTCCAGAGTGTCCGACCAGAAGTAGACCCAGTCGTAGGTCGAGTCTATGCGGTGGTTCTCGCCCGGCCCTCCTCCGAACCATCCGGTGCCGAAGACCACGTATCTGCCGTGTATCTTCGCCAGGTTGGTCGCCACGTCCCCTTTGGTCAGGCGGGTGCCGGATGTAGTTCTGAGTTCCATCCTCTCACCTTCCAGACTTTCTGCACGGGGGTCAAAGGACTGGAGGGTTCCGTTGTAGAAGATGTATGTGGAGCCGTCGTCGTCCACGAAGGCGCTGCATTGCGACCGCGCCCGGTCCACGTATTCATACGGGCCTTCGGGTTTTCCCGTGGTGCTGCGCAGCCACATGGAACCGGCCCAGGGCTGGCTGCCGTCCGCTTTCGTGGTGTTACGCATGCCGTAGAGGGAGGTGAAGATGTGGAACGTACCGCCGAGACAGTATATTTCGCTATCCATGTACTTGGCCTGTAGTCCTTTCTCGGCGTTCGGCCCCTCGAAACGCAACGCGTAGTCCTCGCGCGTGACGCCGGGGATGCTCATGAAGTCGAACTGGACGTCCACCGGCTCCCAGTTCCGCATATCTCGGGAACGGAAGACCATGATCCGGCCGGCATAGCTTTCATCGGTGCCGGACCCGGTCAGGTAAGCGTAGCCGTCCGGTCCCATACTGAACTGCAGGTCCCGGATGTGCACGTCCGCAATGGGCTCTATCCGGTCCCACGGCCCGAACTCGGTGGTGATGCGCGGCGGCCTGCGCGGGAAGGGATCGGTGCCCCGGCCGTAGAGAACGGCGCCGCTCCATTCCAGGGGAAGCGCTGCCGGGCGGTCCTGGAACACGGCGTGGTTGTCGCGCCCCGCGAAGGTAGCCCACAGGCGATCACCCGGCCCCTGGAATACCGTGGTCTGCCCGCCGTGCGGGGTCATCAGGTGGCGGGTGCTGTAGGGACCGTAGACGTTGTCCGACCAGGCAACGAATGTGTCCCAGCATCCGCAGCCGAGCCGACCCCACACGTCAGCCACGCAGAGGAAGTACCGGCCCCGGGCCCTGGTGATGAAAGCCCCCGCCATTCCGGCGTAGCGGGGAGAGGTCTGCATATCGCCGGCGAATGGTCCCGGCTGCAGGAGCCTGGGACGCTCCGCCAGGCCGGACATGTCGGGCCTCATCCGGGCGATCCAGCCCTCGCCCATCACCCAGTAAACGGAGCCGTCGTCGTCCTCGAACAGGGATGCGTCCCGGCCGCGCTCCGTTATCCGGCCGACGTCGATGTACGGCCCCTCCGCCCGGCCGGAAATGCTCTTCAGCAGACCGGTGCCCTGACCGTTCATCGCGTAGGTGATCCGGAAGGTGTCCCTGATGTAATGTATTTCGGGGGAGGTCATCCCGCGCACCAGCGGCCCGTCGGGGTTCTCGGGGTTGATCCTGTGCTCTTTCTGCCAGGCGCTTCCAGGCGCGGTGGCGTCGCGTTCGATGCTCCATACCTGCCCGATTCGCTTCCAGTTCTCCAGGTCGGTGGACCGCCAGAGGTGGATTCCGTCGTTGTTCTGAAAGTCGTCCCCGCCGGTCGCCAGGGCGCCGGTCAGGTAGTAAACGCCCTCCGGCCCCCGGCAGATGCTGGCGTCGCGGATCGGGACCTCGAACAGGGGCTGGAGGCGGCTGCGCTCCTTCGCAAAATGCGCCTCCCACCACGCCGCCCCGAAACCGGCCGGCGACGCCGAGAACAGAACTGCTGCCAGGACGGCGAAAAGAACAATCCTGCGGCGCTTCGAACGCATTCTCTTATCCCTTTCCGAATGTCATTTGTCGAATGGAATCCGCATGATAGCCGGCCGGTTGGTGCGCCTCTCGCTGTAGGAAACCATCCAGGCACCGTCCGCATCCTGGAAGACCGATACCGGCCCGGTATCCGGAAGCCGGATGTCCTGGGGCGTGTACGGGCCGTAAATATCGTCCGATACGGCGATGAAGGCGTCGTAACTCGGCCGGCCGTGGCGGAGCACGTGGTCGGCGTAGGTCAGGTGATAGCTTCCGTCCTTCTTGAAGAGGAACGTGCCCCCGCGCGGGAACTTGTACCGGCCGGCTCCTGGAGCAACTGAAGGCGCGGGCAGCAGGGGGCGGGGCTTCTCCGCCAGCGCCGACATGTCCTCTTTCATCTTCGCGATCCAGGCGTCGGCAAACAGCCAGTACACCGTCCCGTCCTCGTCTTCGAACATCGAGGCGTTACCCCCCCGGGTGGTGATGTAGCCCACGTCCTCGTAGGGGCCCTGCGGCTGGCCCGACTTGCTTTTCAGCAGCGCGGTGCCCCGCCCGTTCAGGGAGTAAGCGATCCAGTACGTGCCCTTGACGTAGTGGAGTTCGGGCGCCGTCATCGCGTGCGCCGGGTATCCGTTGATGCGGCCTGCCGGGACGTACCAGAAGTCCTTGGTGGTAGCATTGCGCGCCCTGTTCGCCACTTCGACCATGTCCCAGGCGTAGCCGAGATCGGTCCAGCCGGTCATGTCCTTCGAGCGCCAGAGGCGCACCCCCCGGTTGTGGTCGAAGTCCGGGGTGCCGTCCAGTCCGGGCGTGGCCCTGGTGCCGGTAAGGTAGTAAAAGCCATCATGACCACGACAGACGTGCGCGCGCCTCAGCGGACCTATCTCGCCCGGAAAGCTGCGCGCCAGCTTCCGGGCGGGGCCTGCGCCCTGCAATGCACAGGCGGCCAGCAGGGAGAACACAAGCGCCATAAGTGCGGCCATCCTGATCTTCATGATCTGTCCTCTGTTCCAATTGCCGGTTCCGTTACGCCAAACACGCCTTGTCGCAGGTCCTTCATTCGTCCAGCGGAGTGAACGTCGTGGTGAGTTCCTGAGTCTGGCCCGTCCGTGCCGCCCGGTAGGCGGACTCGAAGATGTCGATCACGTGGCGCGCGTGCTCGGCGGTCACGACGGTAGGCCTGTCATCGCGCACCCAATCCACCAGTTGCATGATGTCTTCGAAGATGTGGGCCGACGGGACTCCCCTGTGCATTTCCGTGACATGAGGCAAGCGGCGGGTCCCATCCGACCTGCCCGGATAGTTAATCGGTTCGCCGTTCAGCGTCGGACCGCCCCTTTCGTAGCGGATGACGCCGCTGGTTCCGAATATCCAGGTGGGCACCCCGCCCTCGATGGCCCCGTGCACGAACGCGAAAAAGGCATCCCCGAAGTCGAGCAGCATGAGGGTGTTGTCGTCCATCTCGACGGATATCTTCTCTCCACGGAACTCGCGTTCGGGTATGCGGATGCCGGACAGGGCGGTCACTCGCCTGGCCGGCCCCAGCACACCGGTCAGCGTATGGGCTTCGTAGACCACTCGGTCATAGAGGGGCCCGCCGCCGGGCGGCTTCAGGTACCAGGTGGGGTCCACGTTGCTCAGCACGTCATCGCCCTGCCGCCCGTCCTCCTTGAGGTGATACTGCAGCACGCCGCCGCCACCGCCGGTGGCTGCCCAGGTAAGTATGCCCAGGGCTCTGTCTGCCACCAGTCGGCGCACCGCCCGGTTGGCCGGCGCCAGCATCATGCCCGGCGAGGCCACCAGTTTGACGCCGCGCTCCCGGGCCATCTCGATCAGTTCGTCGGCCTCTGCCACGGTGGTGGTCATGGTCTTGTTGAAGTGCACGTGTATGCCGCGCTGGATGGCCGTTTTCCCCTGTTCGTAGTGCAGCCCGATGGGGGTGGCGATGGTCACCAGATCAGGTTTCTCTTTGTCCAGCATCTCCTCGTAGTCTTCGTAGGCCGCAGGCACGCCGAACTTGTCGGCCGCCGCCCGGGCACGACCCGGGACGACGTCGCACAGGCAGGTCAGTCGCGCCCGGTCCTGTATGTCGTCCATCACCAGGTGCTGGATGACGCCTTTGAGCGCCACGGCACCCGTTCCCACCAGACCCAAACTCAGTGCTTCTGCCATCTTCGTGCTACCTTTCCTCGGGGAAAAACCTCAGGCGTTAAGCGTCGCCAAACATGGCTTTCATCGCGGGCAGGCTCTTCCGCCTGGTCTCCGCCTCGTAGGGGACCAGTTCGTCCAGCTCCGTGGGGCGCGGGTCGGCCTCCAGCCTGGGGGCTTCCTCCAGCATGCGCAGGCAGTCCGCGCTTTCCTCGCGTGTTCGCCCCAACTGCTGCCAGAATTCCTCCGTCCTGTACGGGATGGGAACGACGAAATGGTCCAGGAACTCCATGGTAACGATGAAGTCGTTCCCGGCCTCGCGCAGCAGGCGGGCCTGCTCGGGCAGGCCGTTGATGCCCTCGCCGGGAACACACCAGATGGCGCCCGCGCCGTCCGGGGCCTCGATCAAGAGCGTGTCCTTGATGTGGGTCGAGAGCACCCTTGGCGCCAGACGGCGGCAGCACTCGACCGTGTCCTCCACCATCACGATCTGGTTGGCCGTGTCGAGGTTGATCCCGATGTACGGGCTGTCCACCGCCTCCAGTATCTCGCAGATTTCGTCCGTCCTGTAACCGCCATGGTTCTCGAATGTCACCGGCAGATCGTGCCGGCGCGCCCGTTTCTCGATGGCGCCCAGCCGTTCGATGTCTTTCGCCATCTCATCGCGGGCGCGGGCAGCATCCCAGTTCTCCCGGAACCGGACGCGAAATCCCTTGATGGCGGTGTTCAGCACCGGGCTGCCCAGGTAGTTGGCCACCTCGTAAGACGCGTCGTCTTGCGGGTTTCCGCCTACCTGTATGCCCATGCCCAGGTCGTCCACAAATGCCTTGAACTCCTGGAGTTTCGCCTTCTCATCCGGGCCGGGCACGCTCCCCACGCCCACGGCCACGCAGTCGTATCCGAACTCGTGGGCCTTCTGGAAGTAGTCCTCCGTAGTCTCCAGCAATCCGGCCTTGCCGTGCGCGGCCAGCGAGCCCATCGTCAATCCGTAGCGCATCATTCCTCTCCCTATCAGTCAAGAAGCTCGGTGAGTTCGACCGGACGGCGCTCCCGCGTGCTTTGAATCGCGGCGAAGACCATTGCCAGGCTACGCAGGTTGTTCTGGACGGTGGGCAGCACAGCGGTGGGGCGGCCTTCCACTGCGGCGGCAAGCTCGTTGAGCACTCCGGCGCGGTCGAAGCCGGGGAATCCGCCCTTGTCGGCCAGTTCCGCGCTCTCGTCCTCGGCGGGCTGCCACTGCACGTCTTCGCCCGTCCAGACGGCGCAGCCCCGATCGGTCTGCACGATCCAGTCGCCGCTGAACTCCGTGGTCGGGCCGCCCACAGTGCGTGCATCCCCGTCGAAGTCCAGCACCCACCCGTTCTCGAAGTGGACGACGGCCGCCACGTTTTCCGGGCCCTGGGCCTCGTACCAGGGCTGCTGCCAGCCGTGGCAGAACACCCACTCGGCGTCCGCCCCGGACAGGAACCGGCACATGTCGAAGTGGTGGATCACCAGTTCGTTGAGCAGGAAACTCCACTGCCGCTTCCGCCACTGCTGGCTCCAGGGGCCGGGCTTCTGCCGGCCGCCGCGTCGGAAGTTGAGCCGGACCGAAAGGAGTCTGCCCAGATTGCCCTGCACCAGCGACCTGTGCAACTGCCACAGCCCTTCGCGATAGCGGAAGTTCTGACTCACCCATGCGCGGGAATCGCAGCCGGCGGCGTACTCGGCCAGACCGCGCGCGGCCTCGAAATCGTCGCTCAGGGGCTTCTCGATCAGCGCATGCCGGCCGGCCTCCAGGGCCTGCCGGGCCATGGGCACGTGCAGGTGGTGCGGCGCCGCGACCACCACCACATCCCCCGGACCCTCCAGCGCCTCCTCCAGCGAGGTGAAACAACGGTCCGCCGGGATATCCCACTTCTCGCGGGCCTGCCGCAGGTTCTCGCCACCCCGGCTCACCAGGCCCGACAACTCCCAATCCTCCGATTCGTGGATGAACTCGAGCCACGAAGCGCCCCAACCGCTCGAACCGACCTGAATGATTCCGTGCATCCCCATGCCTCCTATCGTCAAGCTGTCGCCGAAAAGACGCGCCGCCTTCCGGGCTCGATCAGCCGCAGAAGGGCCACCTCTCTACTTTCGCGTGTACGCGGCTCCATCCTGCCGCCTGCGAGGGAACTCGACCAGGTAATACATCGTCCGATACCGGGCCCCATCCAGGACGACCTGCCGTCCTCGTGGGGTTCCGGTCACCGGCACACGGAGGGGTTCCGCGGGCAGGCGTCCATCGTGGTCCAGGGCGAACACGTGGCAGACCGCCTTGCGCCTGAAGGTGACAGTCGCCCTGACGGGCTCAATCAACATCCGCCCATCGCCCCTGATCATGGGGCTGGTTCCCCATCTGTCCACCACGGTGCCCTCGGGAAGAGCACGCCCGAGAGCCGTGATCAGAAGCGAGTCCGCATCTGCAATCACGTGGTCGCGCTTCCGGGCGGTGACGTAAATTGTAACGAAAGGGGACGCGTCGGCAAGGCTAACATCCTCCAGCACGTGGCGCCTGTTGCCGATATAACCGACGGCTCCCTGCGTGCCCGGTGTGTTGATGGTGAAGAAGCCCCTGCCGGAGTAATTCCATCGAAGCTGTCCCGTGGTCGAGCGGACGACCTTCCGTTTCCCGTCGAGGTATGGCTCCACGTCTTGCCATACAGGCCGGTCAACGTGACCGTCTACGAACTCCAGCACCACGCGCCCGGCGGCAAGGGAGGCCTGGGGCACCACCGAGGAGAACTCCTTGATGTTCGCACCGCCCAGGAGACTGAAGTCCTCCTGGAAACCGATGCGGCCCTCCCGCATGCCGGGGATGCTGGGCCATGTTCACGATCAGGTCGCACCCCCGGTGGCCTTCCCGCTCGCCCTCGATGAGGGGCGAGCTACTGGCAAACTGGGCCGATAGGTCCCATCCCCCCAGACCCATGCCGTACGTGCAGATGATGGCAGCCGCGTCTCCACTGCCCCACAGGGAGGCAGCGCCCCATTCGGAGAGGCCGAACGGCCGATCGCTCACGACCTGCATTCCGGCACTCAGTAGGCCCGATCCGGGCCGGCCGATCATGTTCACACCGCCATAGTTGTGACGGTCAATGTAGCCGACTTCGCGGTCCGACAGGACGTTGTAGAGGTGTCCCAGCCACGTCCTGGCCTGCCAGCACGACCCGACGATGATGCCCCTATAGCCGGTCTCCCGGATGGCCTCGACGTAGCGCCGGTAGTAGGCGCTCTGGACCTCGTAAAGAAAGCGATGCGTGTCGAGAACCCGCCGGGACGTCAGGTCCGTGTCCGAGCCGTTGCCCGGGAACTGCACGGCCCTGCCGGGGCCGATTTCTTCATCTTGCTCAATATCTTCCCCCCATGCCCTGGTCAGCGCCGAATGCGTGCCGTACCGTTCTGCCAGCCAATCGCTAAATCTGCGGTTGATCTCCCTCTGGTAAGTGGGGCAGTTTTCCAGCAATCGCCCGTAATCCGGCAGAAAGGCGTTGTCCTCGTTCTGCAGTTCCACGTAGGCGATCATGGGGTCCTCGGCATACCGCAGGCCGGTCACCGTGTTGACGCGGTTCAGCATGCCCAGGGTGGCCCGGATGTAGAGGTCCTGGATGTCGGGAAACAGCGTCGCCAACCCGCAGGGAGTGCCCTTGAACAGCCCGGATTCGCGGGCGTGGAGCACCTCCTCGTAGGCCAGCAGACGGTCGCGGTCAGCGGGCAGGACGTGATAGCGCCAGATGGGCGACCACCCGACGTACACGCCCCGCTCTTTGAGGGCGGCGTGGAAGTAATCGAAGCGGCGTGCCTTCTCCTCGTTGACCTGCGTCAGGTCGTCCTCGCTCATGATGCCCATCAGCCGGCGGCCAATGAACTTATGGAGCCGGACGATGTTGACGCCGTACTTTGCGCAACGCGCGGCCCAGGTGTCCGCCGCCTCCCTGTGTGGAGCCACTTTGGTATTGCATATGTTAAACCCCCAGAACTTCACCGGCGTCCCGTCCTGGAAGACGAAGCGGTCGCCGTCCATCGTCAGCCAGCCGTGCGAGCCGGCCGGCGCGTCCAGCCAGTCTGCCACACCCACGGCGCTGCCGGGAGCGTTGTCGTTGTCCATCTGCAGGGGCAACCAGTCGCGCATGTCCAGAAACGGGCTCTCGAGACTGACTCTTGCCGGACGCGAGAAGGTCACCGTGACCGAACGCCGGACGTTCTGGCCGGCCGCCAGACCGCCCTCATAAAGCCAGAGCCGCAGCTCACCGTGGTGGTAGTTGACCGCGCAGGGGTCGTCGAACTCCAGCGTCGCCGTGGCGCCCGAAGGCGCCCGGAGGATGACTTTGCTGACCTCGGACCCCACGCCGCCGGGGCCCTGCGGCGGGGGCACCGGGAAATCTGTGCTGCCTCCACCCGCCTTGACCGCTTGCCCCTGACCGCCCCGAAGTGTGCTGGAAATCGGCATGAACAGCATCATGCCCGTCAGTGGCGCCTCTTCCCGGGCTGTGAGGACATAGCTCAGCTCAAGGACACCCACCCGGGGACTTTTGGCCTCATGCCGGATATGGACCGGCTTGCCCAGTTCAGTCATTTGCAGGCAATCATCGGGCCGTTCCTCGTCACGCAGCCAGGTATAGAAGGAAACCGTTTCCTGGTAAACCCGGCAGTCGCCGGACGGCTCGGGCCGGCATTCCATTCGGGGCGGCCGCCAGCCCGGGCCCAGAACCTTGCCCTCGAATCCGAACAGGGGCTGCCCGTCTTCCAGTACCTGGAATCCCATGAAGCCCAACGGCCGGACTTGCCAGCTCTCCGCCTCGTCCCCGCATGCCATTGCCCTGTATCCCATCAAGAGAACGAGGAACGCCATCGCAGCAAAGAAGCGCATCATTTGACGAGGTCCTCCGTTTTTTGCCGGTGCGCCGATGCCATCAGTCCCCGCCGAACTGCACCAGGTAGTACATGGTGTTGTGCTTCGCCCCGTCCAGGTTGAACCGGCGCCCGTTCGCGGTCTCTGTGACGGGCAGTCCGGCGGGTTCCGCCGGCAGGCGCCCGTCGTGGTCCAGGGCGTAGACCCCGAACGGTTCATCCCGGCGCAGGGTGAGCGTGGCCCGCACCGGTTCGAACAGCAGCGTGGGGTTCTCCACCATATGTTGAATGCGCGCCGCGGGTGGACCCTCCACTGTTTCCGGATCGGCAGTTTTGAACGGTCGCATGGCCGTCTCTTCGAGCACGTCGCCCTGGTCGGCCGTCCGCCCCAGCACCATGACCAAGATGCTGCGGG
>CAZNGS010000004.1:0-108762 GCA_964572825.1 uncultured candidatus Brocadiaceae bacterium | reverse complement strand
CTGAAAACTGCTCAACATTCTACACCGGAGCTGGCAGCCTTTCATTTCATTACACGCGGCTCATGCACTTGCGCGGTGGATGTGTGGCGCAGCCGCCCCCGGCTGCGGTCGTTCTCCGATGGGCTGAGCTCGGACGCGACAGAGCGCGTCCCTCCAACCTGCGTCGCACTGAGCCGAGGGCCTGTCGTTGGGGCGGCTTGCCGCCCGGTGGTTTCGCTGCGCCGCCCGCCTTGCACAAGAGAATGCCATGGTGTAAATTCGGGATGGTCTCGATGAGGCGAATTCCCGTCGATTTCTGTAAGCTGGAGAGAGCATGAGCACAGGGCAGCCAGCCGCGCTCGCGTTCGAGGTGGAGATAAGGGGAAGGGAGAACGACGGCCGGCGCTTCCCCCTGACGGACGATGGCCTGCTGGTGGGACGTTCGGCCAGTTGCGACGTGACCTTCAGCAGCCGGGAGGTCTCCCGCCGTCACGCCTATTTCTACCCGGACGCGCAGGGCTGCTACGTGGAGGACCTGGGGTCGAAGAACGGCGTGCTGGTCAACGGCAAACGGGTCAAGAAGGCGCCGCTTCACGACGGGGACATCGTGGGCATCGGGCCGGCCCGGTTCATCGTCCACGCGAGGGACGAACGCACCGCCCTGGCGCGGTGGCTGCTGCCGGGGACGCAGCGGGAGCGGACGGGCGAAGGCGCCGAGGAGGAGGCGCAGGTACTGGTCGGCCAGATGCACGAGCCCCTGGCGCTCTCGGCGCTGGTGTTCGGCGTGTTCGCGTATCTGCACTGGGTGTTCGGCGTCTGCGGACTTCTGCTGGTGCTGCTTTCGTGGCGGGAGACGCGCCGGGAGAGCTTTCTGCTGCGGGGACCGCTGCTGGCGGGCGCGGCGCTGGTGGCCCTGGCCGGGGCGGCCCTCAACGCGTGGTTCCAGGAGGCGGTGCCCCGGATGCATTACGGGCGCGTGGTGGATGCCCGCCGGGAATGCAAAGAGAACCTGTTGCGCGTCCGCAGCGCGCTGGAGCAGTACCGCGCGGCGCACGGGGGGCAGAGCCCCAGCCGCCTGGAGGAGCTGCACGCCGAAGGTCTGATCGGCGAGGAAGCGCTGCGCTGTCCGGGGGGAAAGCTGAATCCCGGCGGGCAGGCCCGCTACCTCTACTTTCCCGCCGGCGCCGGGGGGCTGAACAACGGCTACGCACCGGTGGTGTGTGATGCCGCGCTTTCGAATCACCAGGGATACGGCGGATGGGTCCTGCACGGCAACGGTCGGCTTGAATGGCTGAAGGGCGAGCGTCTGCAACACGTGCTGCGCATACAGCAGGGCCTGGATGCCGGCGGCGAGGGTCCATAGGGACAGTATGGCACGCCATCATGGTTCAATCAGCCTGCGGCTGGCAGTCGGGTTCGCGCTGGCCCTGGGAGCGCTGGGTCTGGGGCTGCTGCTGACCCTGAACCGCTTCAGCACGGTCAGGAAGGCGGCCCAGCGGGTGCGGCTTCAGCTCGAGGTCAGGGAGCAGGCCATTCAGACCGAGAAGGTCGCCCAGGACCTGCTGGCGGCGCACGGCGAGATGCTGGCGCCGCCCGGGCCGAACGCGGAGGCGTGGGAGAGGTTCCGGAGCCTTTTCAGTGAACTGGAGTACCTGACGGACGGGCTGTGGGCTCGCCGCTCCGGCATGCCGGAGCGGGAGCTCAGGCCGCTGGAGGAGCTCCACGACGGGCTGGCCGCACTCCGTTCTCTGCTGCAGGATGTGGGGCTGCGGGGGGCGGACGGCGGGGGCCTGGAAGGGCTGCCGCCCGAACACCGGGTCCGGCTGCGCGCCCGTGGCCGGCAGGCCCTGGGCGAGGTCCTGGAGGGAGGCCGGGACCTGAGGCGTTTCGCCTACGTGCTGATGGCCCAGGCGGCAACCGACGCGGAGACGTCCTGGAACCTGACCGTCGCCGTGGCCAAGGTGGTGCTGCCACTGGCCCTGCTGGCGGCCATCGTGGTGATTTACTACACGCACCGCTCCGTGGTGCAGCCCATCGAGGCGCTGGTGGAGGGGACGAAGAAGGTGGCCAGCGGCCAGTTCGATCAAAGGATCGACGTGCGGGGGGCGGCGGAGTTCAACCAGTTGGCCGAGAGCTTCAACCGCATGGCGGTGACCCTCGAGAGCAACCAGCAGAGCCTGGTGGAAGCCGAGAAGCTGGTGACCGTGGGGCGCCTGGCGGCGGGGGTGGCGCACGAGATCAACAATCCCATCACGGTGATCATCGGCTACGCCAAGATGCTGCAGGGCCAGCTCGACGATAACGAGGAGGCCCGCCAGCAGCTCGAAGACATCGCGCAGGAGGCCCAGCAGTGCAAGCGGATCGTGGAGAGCCTGCTGGACCTGGCCCGCCCTTCGGAGTCCACGCCGGGCGAGGTGATCAATCCCAGCGAGCTGATCGCCGAGGTGGTGAACATGACACAGGCGCTGCAACTCTGGGACAGGGTGCGGGTCGAGCGGTCTGTCATAGACCGGCCCATACCGCTGACGATAAGCCGGGTGCGGCTCAGGCAGATGACGCTCAACATCATCCGGAACGGCCTGGAGGAGCTGCAGAACCAGCCGGACGGCCGGCTGCGGATCGAGGGATACGTGCGCCCGCGCGGCAAGGTGGCCTCCCGCCATCTGCGGCAGAGCGGCGCGCGCAGTTCCTCTTTCCTTATCCTGGCCTTCACGGACAACGGCCCCGGCATACCGCAGGAGCACCTGGAGCATCTTTTCGAGCCGTTTTTCACCACCAAGGCGGAGGGGATGGGCCTGGGACTGGCGATCTGCCAGCACATCGCCAGCTCGCACGGGGGGTTCATTCACGTGGAGGCGGCGCCCGAGGAGGGCACCACCTTCATGGTGGGTCTTCCGGTGGCCGACCATCCACGGTAAGGGCCGCCGGGCGCCGGCCGGATCAGCGCTCCGTGCCGGCGAGCGCAGCCCGGATGTCTGCCTCGGAGACGGCGCCCTCGCGGAGGATTTCCACCTCCTCGCCCAGCACCCTCACGACGGTGGACGCGCGGCCCAGGGAGGCCCGCCCTCCGTCGAGGACCGCGGCTATTTGCCCGTCGAAGGCGCGCAGGACTTCCTCCGCGCAAAGGGCCGGCGGCCGGCCGCTGAGGTTGGCGCTGGATGCGACCACGGGGCAGCCGACCATGCGGATCAGCCGCCGGGTCACGTCGCAGTCGGGGCAGCGCAGGCCCACCTGCTCCCCGGACGCGCCCGGCAGCACCAGCGTCAGAGGCCCCGGCCAGAACCGCTCCGCCAGTCGCGCACCGGCCCCGCCCGGCTGCCCGTGCCGGGACGCATCCTCCGGCGAGGAGATCAGCGCCGCGAACGGCTTCCCCGCGGCGCGATGCTTCACCCGTCGGAGGCGCTCGACCGCCTCCTCGTCGCCCCGGCGCGCGCCCAGGCCGTAAACCGTCTCCGTGGGGAACGCCACCAACCGGCCTGACCTCAACAGGAGCGCCGCCCGGCGCAGGCCCGCCTCACCTGTATCGAGAACCTCTGTCTCCATCGTCCCTCACCGAATGGCAGCCCTTAGAGACTATCTCAAGACCCCGTTCGTAACGAGGGCGAGCGAGAAGGCCGAGGGCAAGGCGGCAGGCACGAAACGGCCGGAGGCGTGGCTAAACCGTCACGCTGAGCACGTTTCGTGCCGACAACGCAGCCATCGGGTTTCGCAGCCGCCCGCAGTAGATCCGGGTTTTGAGATAGTCTCTTACCGACCGTCCCGAGCATGCTACGCGAATCGCCCCGGCCGCGCAAACAGGCCACCGCAAGTGCGCGGTTCTTCGCGTGTTGACAATCCGCCGCCGCGGTGTAGAATCGCCGCTTCTCCCGGTAGCCAGTCCTTACCCTGGAATGGAGGCGGATGATGGGTGATACCATACGGGTTACGGTGTGGAACGAATTCCGCCATGAGAAGCAGCACGACGCAGTGAAGGCGGTCTACCCGGACGGCATTCACCGGGTGATCGCGGAGTTCCTCTCGTCGGCGCAACAGGACATCGAGGCGCGCACCGCCACCCTGGACGAGCCGGACCACGGCCTGAGCGACGAGGTGCTGGCCGCGACGGACGTGCTGATCTGGTGGGCCCACATGGCGCACGAGGAGGTGCGCGATGAGGTGGTGGACAAGGTGCAGGCCCGGATACTGGACGGGATGGGCCTGGTGGTGCTGCACAGCGGGCATTACGCGAAGATATTCCGGAGGCTGGTGGGCACTTCCGCGTCGCTCAAATGGCGCGAGGCGGCGGAGAAGGAACGTCTTTGGGTGGTGCTGCCGGGCCATCCCATCGCGGAGGGGCTGGGAGAGTATATCGAGCTGCCCAGCACCGAGATGTACGGGGAGTACTTCGACGTGCCGCCGCCGGACGAGCTGGTGTTCGTCAGTTGGTTCGAGGGCGGCGAGGTCTTCCGAAGCGGCCTTTGCTATCACCGGGGACGGGGGAAGGTGTTCTACTTCCGACCCGGCCATGAGACCTTCCCGATTTACAGGAACCCCGAGATTCAGCGCGTCATCGTCAACGCCGTGCGCTGGGCGAGGCCCTGCGGGGGTCCGGGAGCAAACTACGGCAACGTGGAACCGCTGGAAGACATCGGACAGTAGGACGGTCCTTCGGGACGCCCCCGGGCGGCAATGGCGGAGCAGTCGCTGCCCCGCACCACACGGCAGTCGGTTGACGCCGCGCCGCCGGGGCTCTCTGCTCGATGGTGTCCGGCTTTCTGCGCACGGACGCCGTCAACTCGCCCTGGATGCAGGGCGCGACCGGGGCATACGTCGGCAAAGCAATGGGGTTTTTTCACTTCTGTCATCGGGGGTTGTCATGCACGGGTTGGGGAGACGCGATTTCATCCGGACTCTCGGCGCCGGGTCTGTGGCCGCTGCAGTCGGCGGCGCAGGGGTGTCGGCCCAGGTCTACCGGGAAGAAAAGGTCTTCGCCGAAGCAGTCGACGACGGGGCCTACGCGCTGCCGCCGCTGCCCTACGAGTACGACGAGCTGGAGCCTTTCCTGGGGGCAGAGACACTCCGGCTGCATCACGACCGCCATCACCAGGGCTACGTGAACGGGCTGAACGCCACGCTGGAGAAACTCCAGGAGGCCCGCGAATCCGGCGACTTCGGCGCGGTTAAACACCTGAGCCGGGACCTGGCTTTTCACGGTTCCGGGCACGTCCTGCATACCCTGTTCTGGAGCAGTATGACCCCCGGCAGCACGCTGCTGGAGGATGAACTGGCCGTGGCGACTCAGCGAGAGTTCGGGTCGGTCACCCGCTTCATGGAACACTTCAGGGCAGCCACCAGGGCCGTCGAAGGCAGTGGCTGGGGCGTGCTGGCCTACGAACCCATAGCGGACAGGCTGCTGGTGCTGCAGGCCGAAAAGCACCAGAACCTGACCGTCTGGGGCGTTGTGCCGCTGCTGGTCTGCGACGTGTGGGAGCACGCCTACTACCTGGACTACCAGAATCGGCGCGCGGAATACGTGCGGGGCTTCATGGAAGTGGCCAACTGGGCCTTCGCCAACCGGCTCTATCTGCGCGCCCGGCAGGCCCGCTGGTGATCGAGCCGCCGGCCCTGCCGCGGCGGATTGCGCACCGGGGCGACGCTGCATGCAGCAGGGGGGGCGGCAACTCATCTGCGGCTGAGCCGTCGCTCCAGGCGGCGGACCAGCCCGGCAATGTGGGAGTCTTCCCGGCAGAGGTCTTCGATCTTTTCGACCGCATGCTTCACCGTGCTGTGGCTCTTGCGGCCGAAGAAGCGCGCCACCTCGCTGAGTGAGGCCCCCGTAAGCTTCCTGGCCAGGAACATGCCCACCTGCCGGGCCAGCACCACAGTGCGGCTGCGGCATTTGCCCGTCAGCCGCTCCGGCTCGACGTCGAATACCTCCAGCACGGCGTTCTTGATCTGATCCAGGCCCACCTTCTGCCTGCTGGCCGGCTGCATGGCGGCAAAGGCGTCCATGGCACCGGCCAGCTCCAGCCGGCCGGAACCGTGCACCCCTGCGTACATGGCCAGGCAGCACACGGCGGAGTCCACCGACCCGAAGCTGTGCCCTTTCTGCCGGGCGACGTACCGATGGACCTCGTCGGTGGCCCTGAGCCCGTGCCTGTCGGCAAGGGTCTTGACGATTTCGAGCTTCTCTTCCTCGGCCGGGGGCAGGATGACGGCGGGGAACGCGCGCTTCAGCAGGGCTCGGAACCCGGGCTCCAGGTCACGCAGCTCATCGGGATGCGGTTTGCCCGCCAGCCCGACCCTCCCCCCGTTGCCCAGGATGTGCTTGACCGTATGCATCAGCTCCCGCTGTCCCCCTTCCTTGCCCTGCACGAACTGGACATCGTCCATCAGCAGCATGTCGCAGTTGCGGTAGCGGCGGCGGAACTGGCGCGTGGTCTTCTTCTGAATGGCGTGATAGTACCCGTTGCACCAGTCCTCTGCGGAGATGAGGATGGGGTCCAGGCGTTTTTCGGGCCCCGCCGCCAGGGCGTACATCGCCCGCAGCATCGCCGTCTTGCCCAGGCCGTAGTCGCCGCACAGGAACAGGAAACTGAAGCGCGGATTCTCCTGGCCGGCCAGCTCCCTGGCTGCGGCGTAGGGCAGACGGTTGGAGGCCGTGACCACCAACCGGTCAAAACCCCAATCATCCGGCACCCGGGCCTCCCGCCTGACCCTCTCGAAGTCCACCGTCCGGGGGGGCGAAGCGACCTCCTCCTTCGCGCTCGCCTCCCGCCGCGCCGCCATTCGCCGGAACAGCCGGGGGGCCACGTCGAACCTGACCTCCAGCCGCTCCCCCAGCAATTCCTCCACGGCCGCCTGCACGGCATCCCTGTAACGTCTCTCCAGGTACTGCTGGATGACGATGTTGGGCACGCCCACCACCAGGTCGCCCCCGGAGGAGCTCATCAGCTCCGTCTGCTGGAACCACAGGCTGTAGCGGCGGTGGCCGAGCCGCTCCTGGATGTTCTCCTGGACCGCGCTCCAGAACTGCTCGGCCCCGTCGAAGTCCCCCTTCTGCCTGAGCAGGCTCACGAGCGGTTCCAGCCGCTCCTCCCCCCGTGGTTCGAGGCGCGAGGCCGGCGTATAATCCATCTCCGCAGACACAGAGTCCCTTCGCAACGACCTGGTCGGTCGCTAAAATATGCTCACAGCACTACGTGGCTAGGACTGGAATCGTGCAGCCCGGGAAAGGTACGCGGTGGGCCAACCGGAACCGAAAGGCGCACATCTGGCCGGTTTCCGCACGCGTCTGGAGATGACCCCTGGAAAGAGCAGGAACTTCTTGTGCATCATTTCAGACTCGCCGTTTCCTCGAAGCTCTTCCATGCAACCCGGTAAGTTCCGACTCCGGAACGTATGGTAGGGGCATCGGCGCCGCCGTGCAACATCGCCGAGCGCTCCCCCTTCTGGCTCGACCCGGCCGGCGCCGCTATAAGTCGGTGCTCAAAGGCCGATTCCGAAGGCTCCGGAGCTTTTCTCCGACCCGCTGAGAATTCCCGCTCGCGGCTTCGTTCGTAACTGTGGCACACCTGATTGTCAGGACTGCGTTAGCGTTGGCTGTTGCGCATCAATGACTTACGGAGCGTGGCCGGCGAGCGTGAAGAGCGAACGTCCCACTGCCTGCGTCAGACGCCCGCTGGGGCGCATCTGGGGGCTTCTCAGGCTTGCGGCGAATCGTAACACCCTCCGCGCATCTTGTGATACCATTTTCAGCGCTGACGCCGTGACAAAAATTTATCCGGCTTCGGCCTGACCGACCAACATCGTAGCGGCCAGGGCCCGCGCTCTGCGGCCCGGCGGCCGACCGTCCGCCGATCGGTGACCGACCTCATTTCCTTCGTCCGGAATCAGTCGTTCCACGTGACCGCCCCGGCACCATACCTTATGCTGCGGGTTCACGTCGACGGGGCACGCATCAACCCTGATGGGAGAGGGTCACATGTTCGACAGTCCGTTCAACCGGGAAGGCAACTGGTATCGCGCCAATTTCCACAGCCACAGCACCGAGTCAGACGGCCAGAGCCCGCTGGAGCGGCGGATCGAACAGTACCGGGACGGCGGCTACGACATCCTGGCCATCACCGACCACAGCATGGTCGTCGACGTGGCCCCCCGGAGCACCGACGAATTCCTTCTGATCGACGGCTCGGAGATCAGCAGCCCCGGCTTTCGCCAGGGCCATCGCTTCCACATCCTCTGCCTCAACCTGCCCGTCGACTTCGACTGCGCGTCGCCCGAAGAGCCCAACGGCCTGATCGCCCGCGTGAAGGAGGCCGGGGGAATTGCCTTCCTCGCCCATCCCTACTGGAGCGCGTGCAACGTGCAGGACCTGCTCGCGCTGGAGGGCCACGCGGGCATCGAGGTCTGGTGCTCCTCCCCATGGGGAGGCGGGCACGCCCTGGCGTCGGTCCACTGGGATATCGGGCTGGACGCCGGCCTGCGCTTCCCCGCCATCGCCACCGACGACACCCACAGCGGCCCCGGCGGCGACTGGGACCTCTGCGCCGGCTGGACCATGCTCAAGATGCCCGAACTCAGCGTCCCGGCACTCATGGACGCCCTGCGCGCCGGCTGCTTTTACGCCTCCGCGGGGCCGGAGATACACGATTTCCGGGTGGAGGACGGAGTGGCCCACGCAGAATGCTCACCCGCCCGCCAGGTGCGCTTCATGGGCTGGGGCCCGCGCGGCCAGCGGGTGTGGAACCGCGACGGCGGCCTGATGACCGAGGCGCAGGCGGAGGTCAACGAGCACTGGTGCTACGTCCGCCTCGAAGTCGAAGGTCCCGACGGCCGTTGCGCGTGGGCAAACCCCATCTACCTCTCGGACAAAGTCGGTCTGTTCTGAATCTGCCGGGGAGTAAGCCAGATGGCCAAAGAGGACCGCAAACCGAACGTCCTGTTCATTCTCTCCGACGACCACGCGCACGCGGATGTCTCTTTCCGCGACGGGCCAAACATCCGGACGCCCAACATAGACGGTATCGCGCGGCGTGGCATGCGCTTCTGCCACTTCTACGCCAACTGCTCCGTCTGCGCACCCAGCCGTGCCTCGCTCATGACCGGCCGGTTCCCGGACCCGGTGAGCGTGCCGGGCGTAATCCGCACCCATCCGGAGAACAACTGGGGCTACTTCGACCCGCAGGCCGTCACCCTTCCCCGGATGCTCGGCCGCGCCGGCTGCCGCAGCTCCCTGGTGGGCAAATGGCACCTGGGGCTGGAGCCGGAGAACAGCCCGGTGCGGCGTGGGTTCGATTTCTTCCGCGGCTTGCTGGGCGACATGATGGACGATTACTACACCCACCTGCGGCACGGCATCAACTACATGCTGAGACCGTGCCGATGCCCGGACGCGTGACCGCGATACGCACCAAAGACGCTCGAAAGCCGCCGTCCGTTGGAGGGACGCGCTCCGTCGCGTCAGCCGTCCCGCCAGTCATAGACCGCCCCCGACGAGGCACGGTGCGCGCCGTAATTGCGAGCGACGCCCTCCGGGGACCCGCTGCTCGGTCGCCGCGGGAAAGGCGGCCAGCCGGCCACGACGGAGCGTGGCCCTCCAGAACCGCCGGCGACGTATCGAGCACCAGCCGGGTGCGATCCGTGAGGCGTTGGCCGGTTGTGAGCCGGGGACGGGCGTGGCCGTGGAGGCGATGGGCAACTCGTACTGGATAATCCGGATATCTGGGGGTATACCGGTGCTCCAGGCCCGTGGACTCGGGCCCTTGGACGGCCTGTGACCGACTGGGGCGGGGGAAATCGGGTGGCGTAGCAACCAGAAAAGGCGACCCGGCCTATCGTGCTCGGGTCGCCTTGATCAGACTTTCTATGGGGCGGAAGACGCTCTGGCTTCGGTTTCCGCTTCCTGGACCCCTTCGCGGATTACGGGCCGGAAGGTGGTGGTGGAGGATACGGGATTCGAACCCGTGGCCTCGACAATGCCATTGTCGCGCTCTCCCGGCTGAGCTAATCCCCCACGGGGACCCTCAAATATAACGCACCGAACCAGCAGCGTCAACCGCAGGGCGGGCCTGTCAACCAAAGCCCTGCACTATCCGCAGGATGTCGTTGCGCGTGGCGTAAAGAAGCACCGCCAGAAGCAGAACCAGCCCGGCCGTCTGGAGTATGACCATGACCCTTTCGCTGAGCGGCTGCCCCCGGAGCTTCTCCACCAGCAGGAACAACAGGTGCCCGCCATCCAGCACGGGAATGGGCAGCAGGTTGAAGAACGCCAGCGCCGCGCTGATGTAACCCGCCAGGTAGAACAGCTTCCCAAAACCCTCTTCAGCGGCGTGAAAGGTGGCCTGGGCAATCATGACGATGCTTCCCATTTGGCGCGTGCTGACACGCCGTGTGAAGAACGCCTTCAAAGTCTGCACCAGCTCGACCAGTTTCCCGATCGTGCTGGAGATACCCTTTTTCACCGCACCCAACGGGCCGTATCGACGGGGCTCGGTTTTGGGACGTTCCATGACCACCCCGATCCAGGGAGAGTCCGGTATGGTCTGCAGCTGCGCGGTGATATAGGCCGGGGACGGTTGGCCCTCCCATTGCACCAGAACGGGCTCGTGGTCCACTCCCGCCAACCCGGCAAGGATATCCTCCCAGGACTCCACCGGCTGCCCCCCCACGGAGGTCACCGTATCTCCCGGCTGCAGCCCCGCTTCATCGGCCGGCGTGCCCTCCCCGACCCACTCCAGCGTGTTACTCCACCCAAACTCCATGCTGAACAGGAAGTCTTCCAGCGCGACCGCATCGGGGATGTCCAACCGGAGCGTCCGGTGCTTATGCGCGGCCCGTACCCCGAACCCGACCTCACCGTACCTCCCGTGCACCGCCCGCTCCAGGCCGATCCGGCTCCGGACCGGCTGACCGTTGACACTCACGATGTGATCGCCCGTTTGAAAGCCAGCGCGCGAGGCTATGCCGCCCGGCTGCAGCGCCTTGATCCTGGAGCTGCCGCCGGAGATCCCGATCCCGTAGTGCGGTCGGGCTTTGGGACGAACCGTGAGCGATAACTGTTGCTGCCCGCGAGCCACCCGCAGTTCGACCGGCTCCAGCCCTGCCCGGAGGAGTTCATCGTGCACACTACGGGCACTTTCGACCGGGATTCCGTTGACGGCCAGGATGCGGTCGCCGGGCTCTATACCCGCCTCTCCGGCAGGACAAGGGACCTCCAGCAGTTCCTCTATCTTTGTCAGAGCGGTCACGACCGGCAGAGCTGGAGGAAACACTCCGATGGTCTGCATTCCGTGGCGCTCGCTGTACCGGGGTTTCACCGAAACCGATCTCACGGTATCGCCGCGACGGATCTTCAGCCGGATCTCCTCCTCCCCACTGAGGGCGACCTTCATCGCCAGATCCGGAAAAACGGGGTCCTCAACTCCGTCGACGGCCACTATGCGGTCGCCCCGCTGGAGACCCGCTTCCCAGGCGGGCTGGCCCTTCTCCAGGTCGCCGACTTCGGCCACGGGGAACGGGACGCCGATGCCGAACGCCACCACGAACAGCACAAGGGCCAGCAGGAAGTTCATGGTCACTCCGCCGAGGACGAAGATGGCCCGCTGGCCGGGGGTCTTCGACCAGAACTCGTCGGGCTTGCCCTCGGCGACATCCGGAGACTCGCCGGCCACACGCACGTATCCTCCCAGCGGGATGATCGAGAGCCTGTACTCGGTCTCACCCCACTGTAGACCGACGATCTTCTTCCAAAACCCCAGGGAGAAGACCTCAACCCGCATGCCCACGGCCCTGGCGCACAGAAAATGGCCGAACTCGTGCACCACGATCAGCAGGCTCACCGCCAGCGCTGCGAGAGCAGCATTTATAGCGATCACAAGCAACGCTCCGCCTCCCGCCTGGCCCATCGCTCCGCGTCCAGTATGTCCGCCAGCTCAGGCTCAGGCTGAACGTCGTGACGATCCAACACGTCCCGCACGAGCGGAACGATCTGTCGAAATCCGATTTTGCCCTTCAGAAAGGCCCGCACGGCGACCTCGTCCGCCGCGCACAGGACTGCGCCGGCGGTGCCCCCGGCCTCCGCGACGCGGTAACCCAGGGACAGCGCGGGGAAACGCTCCACGTCCGGTTCGTCGAACTCCAGCCGCCCCAGGGCCGCCAGGTCCAGTTGATCTACCTGCGCAGGCGTCCGCTCGGGGTAGCTGAGGGCGTACTGGATGGGCAGGCGCATGTCCGGCACGCCCATGTGCGCCAGACAGGTGCCGTCCACCAGGTTTACCAGGCAGTGGATGACGGACTGAGGGTGCACCAGCACCTGAATGCGATCCACCGGAATTCCGAAAAGCCATCTGGCCTCGATGATCTCCAGCGCCTTGTTCATCAGATTGGCGCTGTCGACCGATATCTTGCGGCCCATGCTCCAGGTGGGATGCCGCAGCGCTTCCTGGGGAGTAACCTGCGCCAGCTCTTTCTCCTCCCGGGCACGGAAGGGCCCCCCGCTGGCGGTCAGGACAATGGAACTGACCTCCTCGGTGGCCACGCCGCGCAGAAGCTGGAAGACGGCGCTGTGTTCGCTGTCCACCGGCAGTATGGACCCGCCGTGCTGGGCGGCGAGGCGGCTCAGCAGGGGGCCGCACATCACCACGGACTCCTTGTTGGCCAGGGCCAGGGCCTTTCCGCTGCGCAACGCGGCCACGGCAGCGGGCACCCCGGCTCCACCGCTCACCGCGCTGACCACCACGTGGGCGCCCTCCCAGGCGGCCAGCGCCGACAGCCCCTCCCGGCCGGTCAGGACCTTCACGTCGCAGCCGTCCAGTTCGGCGGTCAGCTCATCCAGCCCCCCGGCATCCGTCAGCGCGACCACCTCCGGCACGAACTCGCGCACCTGGCGGGCCAGCAGTTCGCATCGTGAGTGGCCGGAAAGGCCCACCACCCGAAACCTGTCCGGCATGTGCCGAATCACGTCCAGGGTCTGGCGGCCCACCGAGCCGGTGCTTCCCAGCACGATCACGTTCTTCCGGCCGGCAGAGATCATTCGGCTCACTCCCGATCCGGGGGTTCCTGGGAATAGATGCTCAACACTTCCTCCACCACGGCGTCCGCCAGCCCCGACGCGTCGACCTTCCTCAGCTTGTGCCCGTTGCGGAAAAGATAGCCGAAGCGCTTTCCTCCGGCGATGCCGACGTCGGCCTCGGCCGCCTCGCCGGGGCCGTTGACCACGCAGCCCATCACCGCCACCTTCACGCCTCCGGGCAGGTGCTCCAGCCGCCCTTCCACCTCCTCCACCAGGGCGGGCAGGTCGATTTCGCACCGCGCGCAGGTGGGACAGGAGATGACCTCGGGTCTCTCGGGCTCCCGCAGCCCCAGGGACTCCAGGATGGCAATCCCCGCCCGCACCTCTTCGGCGGGCGGGCCGGTCATCGACACTCTGATCGTGTCGCCGATTCCCTCGGCCAGGAGGGTGCCGATACCCACGGCGCTTTTGACGAGGCTGGCCCGGGGCGGCCCGGCGGCAGTCACACCCAGGTGCAAGGGGTAGTCGCACTGCCCGGCCGCCAGGCGGTAGGCGGCCACGGTGGTGGGCACGTCGCTGGCCTTCAGGCTGAGCACCAGGGAGTCGAGGCCCTCCTCCTCCGCGTCGCGGCAGCAGGCGAGGGCCTCCTCGACCATCAGCTCGGCCAGGTCCCGCTCCTGCTCCCGGGCGACCACTTCAAGGCCCTTGCGGGGCCGTATGGAACCGGAATTGACTCCGATGCGCACCTTGATCCCCGCGCCGGCTGCCGCACGGTAGAACTCACGCAAACCCTTCCGGTCGCGCATGTTGCCCGGATTGATGCGCACGCCCGCCGCGCCGGCCTCGACGGCCGCCAGGGCCAGGTGATGGTCGAAGTGGATGTCCGCCACCACCGGCAGGGGCGATGCGGCGGTGATGCGGGGCAGAGCGCGGGTGGCCGGGCGGTCGGGCACGGCGCAACGGATGATCTGGCAACCGATCGGGACCAGCTCTTCGATCTGGGCCAGGGTCGCTTCCACGTCGGCCGTGTCCGTCTTGGTCATCGACTGCACGCTCACCGGCGCACTGCCCCCGACGATGACATCGCCCACCGGCACGGGACGGGCCGGGCGCCTTTTCATAACCGGTTGCATATTAAGCTCTTGCAAGGGCAGGGCTGAAATCCGCCGGAGGGGCAGACCGTCAGAGAGGCTGCCGCAGGGACGAACATGATTATATGCCGTCCGCCCCGCCAATTCAAAAGGCCCGGCGCCAGTAGTCCATGATACTTGATTCTGTGGTTCAGAGCCATTCTGGTGAGGCCGATTCAAGGCGCGGCGACAAGGCTGACCTACCTGGTCGCTGCGGAGCCGCAACGAAGAAGTGGACCGGCAGAATAGCTCCCGAAGGGCCGGGCGGCGGCACGCCATCTGCTACGTTGCGCTTCGTCGGCGACCCGCCCGGGTCGCCTCCTCACCGCGCCTTGCATCTGGCCCACCGGCGCTCCGGCTGAACCGTCAAACTCAAGTGTCATGGACCACCGGGTTGATTGACGCCCGGCGATTGGTTAGAATCGCACCCGATGAATGAAGAGAGCAAAAACCAGAGCACCGGGGAGCGCCTGCACGAGGCAGAACGCCGTTTCGTTGCCCTGGGAAACGCGGTGGAGTCATTGTTCGCCGATTCGGTGGTCGCCCTCCTGGAATGCAGTGAGCAAACGGCGGGGCAACTGCGGGAGGAGGACTACAAGGCACACGAGCTGTGGCTGCAAACCGACAAGCTGTGTCTGCAGACGCTCAGCGATGGACAGATAGAGCCGGCCCAGGCCCGGATGCTGGTCGCCCTGATTCGCATGGCGGCCGACCTGAAGCGGACCGCCGACGAATCCCTGCGGATCGGGCAAACGCTGCGTGCCAGCCAGGCGCACTGCATCCTGGAGGCCGACCCCACCGGGTGCTTACCCCGCATGGTCGAACTCGTGCAGAGCATGCACGGGGACGTGCTGGAAGCCTTCATCAATCGGGACGCGGCCCAGGCGTCGGCGCTTCACCTGATTTTCGGTGAGCTGGCGTCGCTGAACGAGCAGGTGTCCCGCGAGCTGCCGGGCCACGTGGCAGAGGAGCGCGTTCCAGTCGAACTTGCCCTGGCGCTGGTAGGAGTGGGACAGCGCCTGGAGCGCATCGCGGACGAGGTGCTGGACATCTCGAACCACGTCGCTCACCTGTCGCGCGAGTCCGGTTAGCCCGCGGCTATCCTTCCCGCTGCCGTTTTCTCAACCGGTGCATCACCCGCTCGGTGCGCCCGAAGTAGTCGTGCAGCCCCACGTACTCCGCGTAGAGGTCCTCGTAAGCCGCTGCTGCCTCCCGGGCCGGGGTGAAGGCGCCCGCGGGCGGAGCGACGAGGCCGGCGGCAGCCTGCGCAACATCGGCGAAACCAGTCGCCCCCTCCCCCGCCGCCGCGCACCCCAGCAGGGCGCTGCCCAGGGCGGCCGTCTGCCGGGAAGACGCCACGTGCACCGGCCGACCCAGCACGTCCGCCAGCACCTGCATGGCGAACGCATTCCTCCGGGGCAGTCCCCCGCACGCGATCAGACGGTCCACGCCGATGCCGGCCTCCAGGTAGGCCTCGACTATGCGGCGGGTGCCGAACATGGTCCCCTCGATACAGGCGCGGTATATCTCCTCGGGCCGGGTGTCGAGGGTCAGGCCGACCAGCAGGCCGCTCAGGTCCGCGTCCATCAGCACGCTGCGGTTCCCGTTCCACCAGTCCAGGGCCAGCAGGCCGCTCTGCCCCGGCTCCAGCCGGGCGGCCCGCTCGGTGAGGACTTCATGGGCCGTCAGGCCGCGGCTCTCCGCCTCGTCGGCGTACTGCGCGGGCATGCAGTTCTGGACGAACCACGCGTAGATGTCACCGCCGGCCGTCTGGCCGCTCTCGTAGCCGTAGAAACCGGGCAGGATGCCATCGCGGACCATGCCCACCACGCCCTCGAAGAACCTGGCCTCCTCCGCCAGCAGCATGTGGCACAAGGACGTGCCCAGAACGAGGACCATCTGCCCCGGGCCGGTCACGCCGCAGCCCGGCACGGCGGCGTGCGCGTCGATGAACGGCGCCGCCACCGGAGTTCCCTCCGGCAGGCCCAGCCGCTCCGCCCACCGGGGCAGCAGTCCGCCCACCACCGAGCCCGGCGCCACTACCTGCCCGGGCATCCTCTCCTCGAACAGGTCCCGCAAGCGAGGATCAATCAGGGCCAGAAAATCCGCGGACGGCCAGCCGAGATCGGCCACGTACTGAGCCTTGTAACCGGCGCAGCAGGCGTTGCGCGCCAGCACCCCTGTAAGCTGCCAGACCACCCAGTCGGCCCCCTCCACGAAGGTGTGGGCCGCGTCGAAGAGCGCCGGCGAGCGATGCAGCGTCTCCAGCACCTTGGGGATGAGCCACTCGCTGGAGATGGTCCCGGCGTAGTAACGGAGGAATTCCTCGCCCCGTTCCGTGGCAACACGCAGCACCTGCTCCGCCTCCCCCGCCCCGCCGTGGTGCTTCCACAGCTTAACCCACGCCTGCGGGTCGGCCCGGAACCGGCCCTTTCGACATAGCGGCTCACCTTCCGCGTCACAGGGCATGAGGGTGCAGGAGGTAAAGTCCAGGCCCAGCCCTACCACCTGCTGGCCGTCCACGCCCGCCTTCCGGAGCACCGAGGGTATCAGCTCCGCCAGCGCCGCCAGGTAGTCGTCCGGGTCCTGCAGGAACCAGTCCCGCCCGAGAAGGACCTCTTCTTCCACGGGGAGCCGCCCCGAGATCACCCCGCGGGGATAGTTGAATTCGGCGACCGCCGCCTCCCTACCGCTCTCCAGGTCGAGCAGCAGCGCCCGTGCCGACTCCGTTCCGAAGTCCAGGCCGACGCTGTAAGGGACCATAGTCGCCTCCCGCGCGGTGGGATCGGGCTCCGCCGCCTTCAGGCGGGCGCAGCCAGCCAGTCGCGGGCTAACTCGACGGCGCGCCGGAAGAGCCTCAGCCCTTCCCCCTCTTCCGCCAGCCCCCGCCGCGGCCAGCGGGGATCGTGCACCGGCAGGCAATGGCGCTCGGGATGGGGCATCATACCGAGCACGCGGCCGGTGGGATCGCAGATGCCGGCGATGTCGTCCACCGACCCGTTCGGATTCCAGGGGTATCCCCCGGAGCGACCCTCGGGATCGATGTAGCGATGGACGACCTGCCGGCGTGCTTTCAGCTCCTCCAGCACGGCGTCGTCGCGCGCGACGAACTTGCCCTCCGCGTGAGCCACGGGCAGGTAGAGGCGCTCCCGGTCTTCGACGAGCACGCACCTGTTGGCGGGCGCGTGCAGGTAGGTCCAGCGGTCCTCGAACTTGTGCGAATCGTTGAAGGTCAAGGTTGCGTCCTGGCGCCATCTCTCGAAACCGGGCAGCAGCCCGGTCTTGACCAGCACCTGGAATCCGTTGCATATGCCGAGGATCAGTTTGCCCGCGTCCAGGAATCGGTCGATGGGTTCGCGCAGCGTGGTGAGCAGTTCGTTGGCCAGCACCTTGCCGGCGCCCAGATCGTCCCCGTAGCTGAACCCGCCGGGGATGGCCAGCACCTGGAACTGATCGAGGCGTGCGGGATCGCCGCGCAGGACGTTGACGTGCAGTCGTTCGGCCCGCGCTCCAGCCAGTCGGAAGGCGAATTCCGTCTCACGGTCGCAGTTCGTTCCCGCGGTCCGCAGTATGACCACGCCGGGCTTCGTCTCCGCCATCAGTCGGCCTCCGCAGAGAATGAGGTTGCCATTCTAAAGGGGTCGGCGCCCATTTCAACCTCCGCCGCCCACCCGCACGTCTCCGTCGGCATCGGCGTCAACCCAGAAAGGATTGGTGACCGCCCACGGAGTGGGCCCGCCCCGGGGACCATAGACCGGGGCCAGGCCCCTGTCCCCCTCGACCACCACGACGAACCAGCAGTCCCCCGGGACCTGGAGTTCAAAGGTGCGATCGCACCGACGGGCCTTCTGCCCGGAGGGCACGGACACCTGCTCGATCAGTTCGCCGTTCCTGTAGAGTTTCACGCGCTGCACGTCGATCCACCGGGCGGCGGAGACTTTCACCCGCAGGCGGGCGGTCCCGGCCCGCAGGGTCTGGGTGCTGCCCGGGGGCTGACCCTCCAGGGCCGCCTCCACGAAGGGGCCGTTCGTCACGAACGCGTTGGGGATGGATTTCAGCCGGAGTATGGCGTCGATCACGTCCGCGCGGCGGGGCGGCCGGCCGGCGCCGGGGCAGTGGATGAAGGTGCGCGCGCAGCCCGCCTCGTTGCCCACCAGTCCCCGGGAGCCGGACCCGCCCGTGACCATGACGCGCCGGCCGTCGTTCAACATGGAGAACCATCGCGGCAGGAGCCGTCGCGCCGCGTCCACGTCGTGACCGCTCAGTATCTCCAGGGCGTCAAACTGCGCGGTCGGCACGCTGTCCTGGACGGCCAGCAGGCCGCGCCACTCATCCAGGGGCTGGTCCACCTGCACCAGGGCCTTCGGGAACAACTGGCGCATGGTCTCCAGCACGTCATGGGCAGAATCGCCGGAACGTAGCGCCTTGAGGAACTGCTCGCGGCGGGCGATGCGTCCATCCACGGGGAAAAAGCTGAACGCCCCCACGCCGGGCAGGTCCACCCGGTGGCCGGGCACGAGGGCGCACATCTCGGGGGATGCAGCGCTGGGGAACAGGTCCTGGAAAGCGGAGTCACTCACGACGGCAGCGTCCAGGCCCTCACAGGCATTGATCAGTGCTCTTTCCTTCAGTGTAAGGGCGCAGTCCGCGCTGGCAGCGGTGCGCTGGCGAAAGTCAACCGCCACGTAATCACCCGGATCAACCGCCCGCTCCAGCACCGCCTGGAGCTCCCGCTCCTCACCCGGCATTGCCTGGATGCGTGCATAGGCACACTCGTAGAGCGGGCCCTTCGAGGCCACCAGCACGGACGGGACGGGGAAAATCTCGCTCCTGCAGGGCAGGGGAATCCGCCTGGCCGCCAGCCCGTTGACCAGCGCCAGGGGGGACCAGGGAGTGCCCGGAAATGCCGGCCCGTCCACGGCCCAACGGGCCGTCCGCCGCTGCGGGATGAGCCGGACGCGCCCGGCGGTGGGCTCCGTGCCCTCCCCCGTCCGGGAGACAACGGTCAGCAGGACCGTCGCCCGCTTCGAAAGCGGCATCGGCACCTCGTGCATCGCTCCGGCGATGCACCCCAGCTTCAAAGGCCCCGCCGGTGGGTAGCCGGTGGCCAGGACGTGCGCCGCGCACTTGCCGGCGGGAACCTCCAGCTCCGCCCGGCCCGCCTCATCCGTCAACACGCCCAGCGACTCGTGCCCCCCCGGAAAGCGCAGCGCCACCCACGCGCAGGGGATCGCTTTGCCGCTCTCGCGCTCCAGCACCGTGATGGCCATCCGGGCGCGTTCATGGGCATCCAGCGGTTCCAGCAACCGGGCGATCGCCGGCGGACCACCCCATGCCGCCATCACGGACCGGCCGTAGCGCTGCGACTCTCCGGCAGGAATGTCCACCGTCCCGTAGTGGAGCACAGAACTGCCGGCCAGATGGTCGGACTCCACCTCCGGCCCCCTCCGGTCCGCCGCTATACCCCACGCGTGGCTGCCCCGACAGAAGGCCATCCAGCGCGTGGTCGCCCGCCGTCCCGCGGGAAACATTCCGATCCCGGGCACGAACCGCACCGTGCGGCCCTGGCACAGTACATCCCGCAAACCGAACAGGCTCAGCATGGCCCCCGTCTGATTCTCCACCTCGGTCTCCACGTGCAGCGCCCGCGAATCGGGCTGCAGTGAGTAGCTGGTGCGCACCCGCACCCGGCCGGCGCCGAACAGGTGACCGCCAGCCGTGACGATGGCAGGCTCCTCGTCCCCGCCCGTATTCTGGATCTTTACCTCCGTGTAGACCGGCCTGCGCGGAGGCTCCGCCCCCAGCAGAGGCTCCAGCAGACGCATCCCGTCCTCGCCACGCTGCAGCGCGGCGTCGATGAGGTTGCCCGGCCAACAGGGCCGGCCGGGGTCCTCAACGGCGGCGATGACGAACCGCACGAAGCCGTTTTCGATCATCAGGTCTCCCGGCCGCGCCTCGGCGGGCGCTCCCGGGTGGGGCGCTTCCGCTACGTAGCGCGCCCGGCTGGTCCCCGCCAGGGCCGCCACCGGGGGCGGCTCGTCGGCCCGCCACGGCGGCGCCTCCGGCCTGACCGCACAGACGGAGAGACCCACGAGCGCGACGGTCAGGAAGACCTTCTGCCAGCGCCGGAACGTCATTCGCACGCCGCTTTCTGCCGGAGAATAGAGGCGATCTCCTCGGCGGGGAACTTGACCTGCCTGTCGTAGGTGAGCAGTCCGTTCACCTCCTGCTCGATGTCCGTCAGTTGAGTGTAGCAGAACCCGGCGATGCCCGGGTTGTTCAGCAGCGCCTCCACCAGCCCCCTGAACCGCTGCATGAACTCTTCGCGCGTGGGGGGCGCCTGTTCGTAACCCCAGCTTCCTTCCGGGGTCTGCCCCATCTTCCACTGGATGCCGCCGAACTCGCTGACGAAGTACGGCCGGTTGCCGTCATAGGAGAGCTGTCGGGGGTCGTTGGTGAACGCGTTCTCCCAGTCCCCTCGCGCCAGGGGCTCAAAGGCCGCCCTGAGTTTCTCCACGTCCTGCTGATAACTGTGGCAGTCCCACACGTCGGTCTCGAAGTGGAAGTAGCCCGACGTATCCAGCACCGGGCGGGTGGGGTCCACCATCCGGGTCCACCGGTACAGTGTGCGGGTCAGCCATTCGCCGTAGAGCGTGCGGTCGGCGCCGCCGGATTCGTTCAGCGGGCACCAGCCGATAATGGCAGGATGGCTCAGGTCGCGCTTCAGCGTCTCGCGCCACTGGTCCACCATGTCGTGCACGTAACCGGCATCGTTCATGGGGCTGTACCAGTCGGCGTACTCGCCGAAAACCAGGTAACCTTTGCGGTCGGCCAGGTGGAGGAAAAGCGGCTCGAACACCTTCTCATGCAGCCGGGCACCGTTGAAGCCGAACGACATGGAGGCGTCGATGTCGGCTGCCAGCGCCTCGGCCGAGGGAGCGGTGTAGACCCCGTCGGGATAGAAGCCCTGGTCCAGCACCGTGCGGAGGAATAGCGGCTCGTTGTTCAGGAAGAAACGTTTGCCCTCGGTGTGGAACTTCCGGAGGCCGGCCCAGGTGGTGACGCTGTCGCGGCCGCCCTCGCCCTCCAGCTCGACCACCAGCCGGTAGAGGAAGCCGTCTCCGGCCTTCCAGGGCCGTTGCTCCTGCAGGGGAAGAGCCACCCACACGGCGCCCCGGCCGCGGCCCTGGAAGCGGTTCTGCCCCACGGCCTCCCCATCCGCCAGTGCCGTGACCGTGCCGCTGAACGAACTCTCCCCGTCCACGTGCAGCCGCACCGTGAACCTGCCCGAGTCGAGGTCCGGCCAGACGTCGACCCGCCGCACGCAGGTGCGGGGCACGGCCTCCAGCCAGACCGTCTGCCAGATGCCCGTGGTGCGGGTATAGCTGCACCCGTGGGAGTGGTATCGCTCCGCCTGCTTGCCGTGCGGCAGGACACCGGACCGTATTTCATCCACCGCCCGGATCACCAGGTCCTGGCCTGAAGTACCGTTCAGCAGGTCCGTCAGCTCCGCCGTAAAGGGGGTGTATCCCCCCCGGTGACGGGCTGCCTGCTCGCCGTTCAGCCAGACGGTGGCTTCGTAATCGCAGGCGCCCACGTGCAAAAGCACCCGTCGGCCCTGCCACCGCTCGGGGATGTCCAGCAGCCGCCGGTACCACACCGAGTTGTGGAAATCGCGGTCTCCGATCCCTGAAAGGCGACTCTCTGGACAGAAAGGCACGACGATCTCACCATCGAACTCCGTGCCGTGCGCGTAGCCCCGGGCCTCCCCGGAGACGCCGGGATCACGCGCAAACTGCCAGGTGCCGTTCAGGTTGAGCCACCATTCGTCGTCGCGCCTCAGGTCCGGCCGGGGATGCTCCGGGCGGGGAGTATCCGCCATTTCAGTCCTCCTTGTCGAAAAAAGTCTCTGTCACGGCGCCAAGGTAAGCCAGCGGACCCGCGCTGTCAACGCTGGGCCCGGTTCTCAGGTCTCGGGATCAAGCTGATTAACGCGCCGCAGGTAGGCCTCCATGTCGAATTTCCGCTCCAGCCCTGACGCGCTCATGTATCGGACCTTGCCGTAGATGGGTCGCTCGCCCCAGGCCTGGTCGTGCTTGCCAAAGCACCAGGCAACGCCCGCGAAGGAGTTCGGATCGCGCCCATCCAACGAATACTTGTTGTTGAGGTGCAACGCGATCCGGAAGGCCTGCTGCGGGTCGGTGACCCATTCCAGGATTTTCTTGCCCCAGTACATCCTCATGTAGCTGTGCATCTTGCCGGTGAGGACGAGCTCCCGCTGCGCGGCGTTCCAGTAGCGGTCGTGCGTCCGGGCAGCTTCCAGAGTGCCCGCTTCGTAACAGGGGTCCCGAGCGTCCCCCGCGTGCTTCTTCAGCGTTTCCCCGGCCCAATCGGGTAGCACACTGAAGGAATCGTAACCCTCGTTGTAGTGGCACAGATTCATGGCAAGCTCCCGGCGCACGACCAGTTGCTCCAAAAACGCCTCCTTGTCCGCCTCGGACCCGCTCTTGCCATCCCGCACTCGTAGAGCTATCTCGAGCGGCGAAATCTGCCCGAAATGCAGGTAGGGACTGAGACCGGAGAGGCAGTTCCGGCCGGGGTCCCGGCTCCCCCCGGCGTACGAAGCCAGCCGGGAGTCGATGAACTCATCCAGGAGACGCCGCGCCTCCGAGTATCCGCCCACGAAGTGTCCACTTCGTCCCGGGTCGCGGCCGATGCGCAGGTAGCCGCGGTCGGTCACCACCAGGGCCGCACGCCCGGCCAGTTCGAGCACGGCCGGAACGGGGGGCTGCCGCCGCACGACCAGGTGGATGCCCCGCTCGGCAAGGGCCCGCGCCGCCTCCCGAAGTCCTTCCAGCATGAACGCGTAATGCCGCTCGGCGGCCTCGGGAAAACGCTGCGTGACACCGAAGACGGCCAGCAGGGGCAGCCCCGCCTCGTTGGCCCGGCGCACCGCCAACTCCAGAGCGTGGTTGCACTGTGCCCGCTGCGCCTGCTGCATCCAGTACAGGACGTAATCTCCGCAGGTGGGGCCCCGGTCGTTCAGGGACATCACCCGTTCATTCTGAATCACCCGAAAGCCTCCACCGATTATCCGGGGATGGGCAGTATAACTCACCCGCCGGGACGGTGCACGCGCTTGCGCTGCCCGGCCCTCTGTGATACCTTCGCGTTTGCCGCAGCCGGGCCGCCGCGCCGAGGGGCAGGTCACGGGGTGGCTCCCCATTACAACCCGTACATTCCCGACGTTCCCAGATTACCGGAGAAACGCCCCATGGCATTGAAGGAGTGGTGCGACAGGGTTGACGAGGTCATCAAGCGAGACGATATCCGCGGCATCTATGGCGTCAACATCGACTCCGAGCTGGCCTACAACCTGGGGCTGGCTCTGGCGGATACGTTCACGGAATGCACCGCCGTGCAGCCGGTCAACGTGGCGGTGGGCCACGACATGCGGCTGAGCGGACCCGTCCTGGACACGGCCCTGTGCCGGGGCCTGGAGGACGGCGGGTGCCGCCCCATCCGGCTGGGTCTGGCCGGCACGGAGCTGGTGGGCTTTCTGCCCGCCAGGTACCGCGACCTCATAGACGGCGGCATCATCATCACCGCCTCGCACAATCCACGGGACAACAACGGGTTCAAATTCTTCGGCCGCGGGGGGATGCCGCTGCCGCTGGCGGTGGACGCCGACCCGCCGCTGCCGGAGGACGAACTGCAGCGCATCGGCCTGGCCTTGAAGAAACAGGCCGTGCCCGAGCGGCTGCGGTGGGAGGATTTCGCCCCGGACTACATCGAGAGCATCCTGGAGCGGGCCGGCTGCGATTTCGAAGCCGTTGCGGCGGGCGCGCCCGAGCCCCTGCGGGTGGCCGTGGAGGCCGGCAACGGCATGGGCGCCCGGATACTCGGGGAGTTCGCGCGCCTCACCCCCCGGTTCGAATGGTCCTTCTCCAACGAACGGCCGGACGGCTCCTTTCCCGTCATCATTCCCAACCCGCTGAACGCCCGGTACCAGGGCATGCTGAGCGACCTGGTCCGGCGCACCGACAGCCACGTGGGCATCTGCTTCGACGGGGATGCCGACCGGGTGGCGGTCATGGACGAGCGCGGCCAGATGATCTCACCGCCGCTGCTGGCCGCGCTGGTGGGCGAGCGGCTGAGGTCCAGGCTGGGGCCGGACGTGAAGATCGCCTTCAACCTGGCGTCGAGCTGGGTGGTGGCCGATACGCTGGGAGACCGCAAGGACGTACTGGGCGGCGGCGGGGTCGTGATGACTCCCGTCGGATACGGCAAGATCAAGGCCATCATGTACGACGATCCGGACATAGCGTTCGGGGCCGAGCATTCCGGCCACTACATGTTCCGCGAGTTCTGGTGCGCCGACAGCGGGATGATGGCCGGCATCCTGATGTTGGAGCTCGCCGCTGAGCTGCACAGCGAGGGCCAGCCGCTCTCCTCCGTCCTGGACGCGCCGCGGGGCAAGTACTTCGAGTCCGGAGAGATCAACTTCCAGATGCCCGCCGACCGCCCGGCGCAGACCGTCATCGCCGAGGCGTCCGAGCAGTTCAGCGACCAAATCGAGAGGATGTACGTGGTCGTCGACGACAGGGCTCGCCTGGTCGATTCCTACCCGCCGCCGGGGCTGGAGTTGAGCGTGGCCGACCTGCGGGTGGAGGCGGAGGACTGGTGGTTCTGCATGCGCAAGAGCGGCACCGAGGGAGCCGGCGGTGGGATACTGCGCCTCTACGTCGAGGCATTCGGCGACCGGGCTCTCATGGAGGAAAAGCGGGACGCCCTGGTCGAACTGGCCGGGCCGGAACGGCGCATATAGGACTGAGCAATGCTGGGTGGTCTGAGGCAACTGGTCTGTCGGGCGCTCCTTCGCGTGGGTCGCCTCCTGGGGCATAACGGCCCCGACGCCGAGGAGCCGGCCACCCTCCGCGTGGGTCGCCGGGGAGAGCGGGAGGCCGCGCGTCATCTGCGGCAGAAGGGCTACCGCATCCTGGAGCGGAACTTCCGCACCGGGCTGGGCGAGATCGACCTGGTGGCGTTCCGCTCCGGAACGGTGGCTTTCGTCGAGGTCAGGACCCAGACCTGGCCCGCTTCCATCGACCCCTTGCACACCATAACCCGGCAGAAACAACGCCGTGTCATCAGGGCGTCCCAGCAGTACTGCACGTTGCGGGGCCTGGAGGATCGGGGAGTTGCCCTCCGCTACGATGTGGTGACCGTCCTGCTGGAGAAGGACGGCGGTGTGCGCTCCATCCACCACCTGGAAAACGCCTTCCAGAACACCGCGCGGACCTTCACTTGAGGCCCGGGAACCGCTTTACTTGACAGCGAAGATGGGCTTTGCAAGAATATATGATCCTCAGCGGCATTCGGAATCTGTGGTAGACCGATGGGAATCAACGACGAGTTGCCGGATTTCTACGCCAAACGCAAGATCCTGTTCGGCGATAAGACATCGAAGGAGGAATTGCGCCAGACCGGCCAGCAGTTTACGCAGGCCGGACGCTACGACGACGCGCTGGAGTTCTTCCAGCGCGCCGAAGCGGACGACCTCACCCGCGAAGTCGCCCGCATCGCCATGCAACGGGGGGACGTCCCCCTTTACATGCGGGCCAGCCGGGTCCTCGGCCGGCGCATATCCGAACAAGAGTGGACAGAGCTGGCCCGGGCGGCTGAGGACGCAGAGCTTTACACCGCCGCCCGCCTGGCATACAAGAAGGCCGGGCAGACCCAGGAAGCCGAGAGACTGGGAGAGCTTATCCCCGGGACAAGCGAAGACGCCGAGGCCGAGCCGGAGGAGGCATCGGAACAGAACTGAGTGCCGGGAGAGATATACTTCCGCAGCACGCGCCCGGAGGAGGTCCGGGCAGGCACCTGAAACGCCGCCGGGTGCCCGGCGCTCACCGGGAATTCCACAGCGAACACTGAGGAGGACGCTGCAGTGCTGGTTGAAGCCCAGAACCTGACCAGAAACTACGGCAGCTTCCCGGCCGTGGACCACGTGTCGTTCCAGATGGAACGGGGCGAAATCGTGGGGCTGCTGGGACCGAACGGGGCCGGCAAAACCACCACCATCCGGATGCTGACCGGGTTCCTGCCTGCCACCGATGGTCGAGCCTCCATCGCCGGCCGGGACGTGCAGGATAATTCCACCGAGGTCCGCCGCCACATCGGATACATGCCGGAGAACAACCCCCTCTACCCCGAGATGCGGGTCAACGAGTATCTGGCCTTTCGGGCCAACCTGAAGGGCGTGCCCCGCAAGCTGCGGCGCAGAAGGATCGACCGATGCATCGCGCTCTGCAGCCTCGGGGATGTGCATCACCAGACGGTCGGAACCCTCTCCAAGGGCTATCGCCAGAGAGTGGGCCTGGCGGACGCCATGGTGGGCGATCCGGACGTGCTGATCCTGGACGAGCCCACCATCGGGCTCGACCCCAACCAGGTCCGGGAGGTCCGCCACCTCATCCAGAACCTCAGCAAGAAGCACACCGTCCTGATCTCCACCCATATACTGGCGGAGGCAGAGGCCATCTGCCAGCGGGTGCTGATCATCGACGAGGGCCGCATCGTGGCCGATGATACCCCCGAGGCCCTGTCCGACCGGCTGCTGCACGCCAGCGTGACGGTGGAGCTGCAGGGCGACCTGATGCAGATTGAAAACGCTCTGAAGGGGCTCGACGGCGTCGAGCGCGTGCACGCGGAGGAGGCCGACGGGTGGCACCGGTTCAGCCTGGTGACCTCTCCCGGGCAGGACGTGCGTGAGAGCATATTCCGCACCGCGGCGGATCAGGGCTGGGCCCTGCGGGAGCTGACCCGCAGCCGCGCTTCACTGGAGGACGTGTTCGCCCGCATCACCCTGGGAAAGGGGCAAGAGAGCGCCGACCAATCTGGAGGTGAACAGCGATGAGACCGCCGCCGGCCCCGCCGAAACACGAGCTTCTGAGCTGGGAAAACCTGGGCAGCCGACCGGCCGCAGACGCCTTCAGGGAAAGCCTGGCCGAGCTGATCGTGCACCCGGGGGAGTTCTTCACGAAGATGGCCCGCGAGGGCGGCCTGCACGAACCGCTCACCTTCTTCGTCATACTGCTCTGCGGGGTCATCGTGCTGAGCTTCCCGGCGGCGTTGGCCTTCTTCGGGGCCGTCGCCCCGGACCCCGTAACGGATGCCTCCGGCTACCGGATGCACCAGCTCCCCGCCCAGATCACGGGCCTCCTGCTGGTGCTGCTGCCCGTGGCGGCGGTCGTGGGCGTTGCGCTGATGGTTGTCCTGGGCACACTGTTTCATCTGCCGGGCAAGCTGTTCGCGCCCACCAACTGGGAAGGGTCGATCAGCGTATGGCTGTACTCGTGGGCCGCTGCACTGCTGCCGTGGCTGTGCGCGGGGGCGCTGGTGCTGCTGGTGACGCTGCCGGGATACCTGCTGACGCTCCTGTGGCCGGGAACCGCCGATGCGGTGAAGGTGGCGGCGCACTGGTGGACGATCATCGCGGTGCCGCTGGGCACGCTGGTCGGAATGGTGTTCCTGCTGCGGAGCCTTATCGTGGGGTGCATGCGGGCCTTCGAAGTGGAGGTCGGGGGCGGCCTGGCTGTCTCTCTGTCCGGTTGGTTCCTGGTGGCGCTGCTGGTTAGCGGGGCCGTGGCGGCCTTCCTGTGGTGGAGCTTCACAGCCGGACTGATCACAGCCGCCGCGGTCCTGGTGCTGGCAGTGGTTCTCACCGTGGTGAGCTTCATGTTCTCGCAACGGATGCGGGAGAGTGCTTGAGTCATGGTCAACATTCCGGTCATAACGAAAAGGGAGCTGAGCAGTTACTTCCTGTCACCCATCGCCTACATCGTGGTGGCGGGTTTCGCCGTAGTCCACGGGCTCTTTTTCGTGCTCCGCATCCAGCCGCAGATACCGCGCGTGGACATGGTGGCGCTCTTCACGTTCGAGGTGCTGATCCCGCTGCTGGTGGCCGCCCCCCTGCTGACGATGCGACTGCTGAGCGAGGAGAGCAGCCAGGGAACCATGGAGACTCTGATGACCACCCCGGTGACGGAAACGGAGGTGGTGCTGGGCAAGTTCGTCGGAGCCCTGGTCTTCACGGGTGTGATGTACCTGCCCATTCCGCTGGAGTTGATATTCCTGCGGCTTCTGACCCCGCTGGACACGGGGGCACTGCTGGCCGGGGCGCTGGGGCTGTTCCTGTTGACGGCCCAGTTTCTGGCCGTCGGCCTGTTCGCCTCCTCGCTGACCAGAGTGCAGATCGGTTCCGGCATCATGAGCTTCGCCTTCTTGCTGGTCATCCTGCTGGTGGGTTTCCTGGGCCAGTTCTCGCAGTCGGTGTGGGCCCGCGCGTTGAGTTATATCTCGCCGATCGAGCATTACTACGACGGTTTCCTCAAGGGCCTGGTGGATACGCGGGACGTGGCGTACTTCGTGATCACCACCGCCGTTTTCCTGTTCCTGACCGTGCGGGCCCTGCAGTTGAGGAAGTGGAGGTAAAACGAGATGGGCAAGACAAAGACACCCCCGTGGAAGACGGTGGCTCGGGCCGGAATTGCTCTGGGTGTGGTGCTGCTCGTGGCGGGCCTGGTGGTGCGGGACATCCGGGTGCGGGCGGCCGTGGAGCAGGACATCATATCGCTGGTGCTGGTGATCCTGGGCGGCTTGATCACGCTGGCCGGCATCGCCCTGAACTGGCGTGAGCTGGTTAATCTGGTGACGAGCCGTGAGGCGGGGGAGAAGGCCAACTTCGCCGCCGTCGTGCTGCTGGTGCTGGCGCTTGCGGGGCTGCTGTGCTACATCACCAACCGGCGTTACAGTCGGATGGACTGGACCGGGCGGCGCAAGCACTCCCTGCACTCACAGACGGAGAACTTCCTGCGCAAAATGGAGCAGGGATGGAATGCCTACGTGATCTACAGCGACCTCCGCGCGCGCCAGCCGCAGGTCTATGACCACGTTTTGGACACGCTCCAGGAATTCAAGGCCCGCGCGCCCCAGATGACCATCGATGAGCTGAACATCGGCATGGCCGAGCCACAAAAGCGGATCCGGCAACTGCAGCAGGAGCTGGGGATCATGAACCTGGAGCTGCCCAGCGTGCTTCTGGTTATGGGGGACAAGCACGAAGTCATCCCCATCGGCCAGATCGTGGAAGCCAATCCCGGCCGTATGGGGCCGCCCGCGATCGCCTTCAAGGGCGAGGGCGCGTTCCTGGGCGCACTGATGAAGCTGACCGAAGAGGAGAAACCCGTTCTGTATGCGCTGACGGGCCACGGGGAAAGGCCGCTGGAGGCCACAGGCCGCGCGCCCTCCCCGGCGCAGCCGATGCCCGGCGAGCGGAACCCCGGCATGTCGCTTTCCAAGCTGGTCAGGTCCATCGAAAACGCCAACTACGAGGTGAAACCGCTGAACCTGGCCACCGAGGGAGAGGTCCCGCAAGACTGCGCAGTGCTTTTGATCGCGGGACCGAAAACGGCCTTCTCGGAGCAGGAGATGGCGGCCCTGCGCGATTATCTGGAGGGCCGCAACGGAGCGGCGATCGTGCTGGCCGACCCGGAGTTGGCGGAAAACGTCGACTCCAATCTCGAAGAGCTGCTCGGCCCCTACGGCGTGCAACTGCACACCAGCGCCGTCGGCATTGCGCTCGTGCCGACCTTTCTCGGAGCCGGCCTGAGCACCAGCGTGCCCGTGAAAGGGAGCGCGCTGCCACCCCACCCCGTGACCGAGGGATTGCAGGGCTATACGTTGTATATGGAGGAGCCCTGCACCATGGAGGTCGCCCCGGCCGGCCCGCAGACAATGCAGGGGGCCACCGAACTGCTGACCGGTCCGCCCACGAGCTGGGGGGAAACGGACGTCAGACTGGGCGAGGAGATAATGCCCGAATACAAGGCGGGCGAAGATACCCCGAAACCGGCCGTGGTCGGCGCCCTCGTCGCCCCCCAGCCTCCGCCTCAGGCCCCGCCCGGCATGGAGATGCCCGGCCCGCGCATCGTGGTGCTGGGTAGCTCCCTGTCGTTCGTCAACGCTTTTCTGGAACGGGCGGAATACACCGCCAACCGCTACCTGCTGCTGAACTGCGTCAACTGGATGGCGGGCAAGACCCAGAAGCTCGGCATCCCGCCCAAGACGATGGACTTCAACCAGTTGTCCGTGGGCAAAGGCTGGGTCGCCGCCTCTCGCTACATTTTCCTCGGCGCGGTGCCGGGCCTGGTGATCGCCCTCGGAGTGGCGGTCTGGCTGATTCGAAGAAGATAAGGACGCTTTCTACCTGCGAGCCCACCGATGAAACAGTACGGAAAGACTCTCATCCTGCTGGTCTGCGTGGTCATTGCCGCACTGGTAGCCTGGCGGCTGTCCAAGGCTCCCACCTCGGAGGAACTCAAGGAGCAGCGCAAACGCCTGCTGCCCGGCCTGGAAACCGATCGCGTGGCCTCCCTGGCCATTGAAGAAGGCGACCGGCAGCTCGTGTGCCGGCGCGTGTCCGACAGCGATCAATGGCGCATCAGCACGCCCATCCAGGGCCGGGCCGACAGGTGGGAGGTGGAGGACATACTGGACAAGCTCCAGGATGCCGAGAAAATCTGGTTCATGCCCCCGGCGGAAGCTCGCCGGGTCGAGCTGTCCAAACACGGCCTGGACCCACCCCGCCGCGTCATCACAGTCACTGAAAGCGGCCCGTCGGGACGCACCTGGAAGCTGCTGGTGGGCAATGCCGGTGCCGCCGCCGGGGGCGTCTATGTGAAGCTGGAGGGCCAGGAGGGCATCGCCGCCGTCGACGAGGATGTCGTCGAAAGCACCGAGGTGACGCTGGCCGACGTGCGCAGCAAGAAGCTGGCCCCGCGGATCGGCACCTACGACCTCCGGAAAGTCGCCGCCTCCGCCGCAGCCGTCAACGAAACGGGGGCGTACGAACTGAAGTGCGAGAAATCCGAGAAAGTCTGGGAGATCAAACAACCCTTCTTCGACCTGGCTGACTCCAGCAAAGTCGAAAGGCTGGCCAGCGACCTCTACAACCATCGGATCAAGAGCGACGATTTCGTCTCCGACGATCCGGCAAAAGTGGCGGACTACGGCCTCGACGACCCCGTCCTGACCCTCACCCTCCAGGGAGACGATGAAAGCCAGCAGTTCGCCTTCGCCGCCGTGGAGGAGGAAGAGGGCGATACCCGCTACTACGCAATGTACGAAGCTGAGACCGCCATCGTGAGCATCCCGGAAGACCTGTTCAACAAGCTGCACAAAGGCCCCGACGAACTGCGCGAGAAGTCGCTCATCGCCGACCTGATCACCGGCGACGTCAAGAAGGTGACCGTCGAGGGCCCGGATGCGGAACTGGTCATCGAGGACACCGACGAGGGATGGACCATTCAGGGCGAGGGGCCCGCCGGCGCGGACGAGGACGTGATCGACGACTTCCTGCAGGCCCTCAAAGACACCGAAGTCGCCGAATTTGTGGCCAACGAAGCGAAAGACCTCCCCCGATACGGCCTGGACGAGAAAGCCCGCGGCCGGGTCACGCTGCACAACGAGGCCGGCGACGTCCTCGCCGAGGTGGTCTTCGGCGAGACCGCCCCCGAAGAGCGCGTCTACGGGCAACGAGCGGACTACCCCGCCATACTGGCTGCGGACAGAGGAGAGTTCTACGGTATGCTGCAGCGCGGGCGACTGGCCTTCCTGGACCGCGGGATACTCAGCGAACCGCGGTGGGGCGCCCGGCGCGTGGTTCTGGAAAATGCCCACGGAAAGTTCGAGTGCACGCGTGAGGATGAGGACGCCGACTGGTCGCTGGTCCGGCCGGCCAAGGGCCCGGCGGATCAATCGGCAATCGGCGACGTCCTGAGCGTCTTCGCCAACCTGGAAGCGGAGGCGTTCGCGGCCGAACGGGCCGATGAACTGTCCGCCTACGGCCTGGACACGCCTCCGGTCAGCGCCGAGGTCACCTACCGCACCGAATCCTCCGACGAAGGGGCGGAAGAAGAGGAAGAAGAAGGCGAAGAGCATACTGAAGAACCCGAGGAGCGCGTGAAAAGGCTCCTGGTCGGCAGCGAGACTTCCTCACCCGCCGAGGGCTACTACGCCATGGTGGAAGGCGACGGCCGCGTCTTCGTGCTGTCCCGGAACGACGCTGAGGATCTTCGCCGGCAGCTCGGCTCGCGGCTGGTCTGCGACGCCGAGGATATCACCGCCCTCACCTTCCAGAAGGGCGAGATGACCGTGCGGTTCAGCTACGACGAGGAAGAGGACACCTGGACCGACGCCGACGGCGCGGAGGTGCCCGAGCAGACCGCCTCCGCCCTGCAGGACGCCCGCCGCATGTTGCGCGACTTCCGGGCAACCGAGGTCGCCGCCTACATGGTCGACGACCCGAAGGCCTACGGCTTCGACCAGCCCTTCATGACCGTGAAGATCGACACGGAGACGGTGGCCGGCAAGAAGATCGTTGTGGGGAAACAGACCGAAGACGGCTACTACGTGAAGGGACCGGCCAGCGGGTTCGTCCTGGTCGCTTCCGCAGAACAGGTGGAGAAGCTGACCGCGCCGCTCGAACCACCCGAGCCCCCGGAGGAAGCGGAGCCCGAAAGCGAGGGTGAAGCCGACACGGGGGAGACGGCCGAATAGCCGGTCCAGCCGTCCCTTCACCCCGCATTCCGCCCTTCCGAAGCCGGGACAGTTGACCGGCGACCCCCTGCGTGTTAGAAGGGGCGTCTCCTGTTCTTGCCCACCTCACTGCGAGGAGAGTGCAGAATGCCAAGAATACCGGTCGCTTTGCAGCTTTTTTCGGTGCGCGAGCAGTGCGAAGAAGACCTGCCCGCAACCCTCGAGGCGGTCGCCGACATGGGCTACGGGGGAGTCGAATTCGCGGGGTACTACGGGCGGAGCGCCGAGGAGCTCCGCAGCATGCTCGACGATCTGGGCCTGCAGGTGGCCGGCACCCACACCGGCCTCAACACCCTGCTGGGGGACGAGCTGGAGCGCACCATCGAGTTCAACAAGGTGCTGGGGAACTCTCACCTCGTCGTCCCCGCCCTGCCCCGGCAACGCCGCGACTCCAGGGAAGCGCTCATCGAAAGCGCGCGTATCTTCAGCGAACTCGTCCCACGGGTCGCCCCGCACGGCATGAAGGTGGGCTACCATAATCACCACTGGGAGTTCAGCGAGATCGACGGGGAGATGGGCTGGGACATCTTCTTCGGCGCCGCCTCCCGGGAGGTGATCATGCAGGTGGACACGGGCAACGCCCTGCACGGCGGCGCCGACCCCGTGCCCTTCATCGAACGCTACCCCGGCCGTGCCACCACCGTGCACCTGAAGGATTACTCGGAAGAAGGGGGCTGGGTCGTCATCGGCAAGGGGGACGTCCGCTGGGAGGACCTGTTCCACGCCTGCGAGACGGTGGGCGGCACCGAATGGTACATCGTCGAGCAGGAATCCCACAAGTGGAGCCCCCTGGAAACCGTGGCCCGGTGCCTGGAGAGCCTGGAGGAAATGGGCCGATAGCCCGGTAACCTCTCATGACAGCGGCCCATTGGCCGGCGGTGCCCCCGGTCTCCTGGACCTGCTCATAGGCAGCGGGGAGTCCCTCCTGCTGCGCACGGGCCGGAGTGCGTTTTCTCATCGAAGGTCAAGCGGGGCATCTATCTCATGGGTGGCCTGCAGGGTCACGCCTTGTTGTAGCCCGGATATTTCATATCCGGGGGAGCCGGTTCTGTGCGCAAGCGCTGCGGACGGGGTCCCGCAGACACGCAACGTCCCTGCATCGTCGCAGTACCCTTTTCGCCGGGACACCGTGACGCGGGGGCAATTCCCTGACCCGGCGTTTCTCCACCGGCTCCGTTGACAGAAAGGCCGGGGGCGGCGATAATAGAACTGACCAGTCAGTTCTGTTCCTGTGAGGGTCCTATCATGCCGCCACGGCGCGGATTCCGCAGACATCATCGGCCCCCGGGCGACGAGCCGAAAAAGAGCAAGTGGGAGTACCTCAAATCGGCTCTCCGGCTGGCGCGCTACGTGACGCCCTACCCCGGCCGCGTCCTGCTGCTGGTGGCGCTGACCCTTGCGCTGACGGGCCTGCGGTTCGGACCCGTTCACCTGATGAAGATATTCGGCGACCGCGTGCTGGACAGCCGGCAGGCCATGGCCGTTGTCTGGGTCGCGGCCGGTTACGCGGGCGTGCTGCTGGCCCGGTTCGTGATCAGCTTCTCCGACAGCTACTACAGACACGAGCTGGGCCAGCGCGTGATACGCGTCATGCGCGACCAGCTTTACCGCCACCTGCAGGGCCTCTCGGTGCGTTTCTTCGAGAATCAACCCACCGGGGAGGTGATGTCCCGCGTCGCGAGCGATAGCGAGGCCGTCGAGGACATGATCGTGCACGGCGCCGACACGGTGGTCACTTCCGCCCTGCTGCTGGCGGGGATGCTGGTGTACATGTTTGTCTTCCTGAATCCCAGGCTGGCCCTGCTGACGCTGGTGCCCGTGCCACTGATCATGCTGACGATCTACTATTTCAGCCGAAAGTTCAAGGACCTGTTCGGCACGTTTCGGCAGAAGGTGGCCGACCTGAACGCCTTCCTGCAGGAGAGGATATCCGGCATACGGGTGGTCAAGTCATTTGCCCGGGAGGACCAGGAGCAGCGCCGGTTCGAGGAGCGCACAGGGGATTACTATGAATCCTTTATGCGGGCCGCGCTGGGATTCTCGCTTTTCCGCCCGATGATGGACCTGCTGACGGGCACCGGCATGGTCATCGTGCTGTATTTCGGCGGCAGCATGTTCGTGGAGGACCAGGTGGGAACCGGGACGTGGATGGCCTTCTGGGCGCTGCTGAGTATGCTCTACACACCGCTGCAGCAACTCGGCAGGCTCCTGGGCCACTCCCTTCCGCGGTCCCTGGCGGCGGCGGACAGGATTTTCGAGTTCCTGGACGAGTCCGATACCCTCACCGTACCGCCTGATGCCATCGAGCCGGAGGGATTGCAGGGGCGCATCGACGTCCGCAATCTGACCTTCAGCTACGACGACGAGACGGTCCTGCAGGAGGTGAACCTGGCCATAGAGGCGGCCGAAACCGTGGCCCTCGTCGGCCCCAGCGGCGTGGGGAAAACGACCCTGGTGGACCTGATATGCCGCTTCTACGACCCGCAGCAGGGGTCGATTCTGATCGACGGCACGGACGTGCGCCGGTTCGACCCAAAGGCGCTCCGAGATCACATCGGGATGGTCCTGCAGGAGCCCTTCCTGTTCAATGCCACCGCGGAGGAGAACATCTCCTACGGGGACCCCGACGCCACGGAGGAGAAGATACACTGGGCCGCCCGTCAGGCGGGCGCGGACGATTTCATCCGCGATCTGCCCGACGGCTACCAGACCCTCGTGGGGGAACGAGGCGTGAAGCTCTCGGTCGGCCAGAAGCAGCGTATCTCCATCGCCCGGGCCCTCCTGAAGAACCCGCCCATCTTGATACTGGACGAGGCCACCTCTTCGGTGGACACCATCACCGAGAAGGAGATCCAGGCGGCGCTGGCCGTGGCCGCACGGGACCGCACCACCATATTGATCGCACATCGCCTCTCGACCACCGACATCGCCGACCGGATCGTGGTGCTGGAACACGGGCGGATCGTCGAGCAGGGAGCCCCGGAGGAACTGATGGCACTGGACGGGAGGTTCGCCGAACTGTATCGCATGCAGAGCCTCGGGTTTGCCATCGACGCCTGACACCCGTCCGACACCCCGGAGAGACCAAAATCATGTCCGACAAACGCCGGAAGATACTCAAGACCGCCGAAGACCTCTTCGCCAGGGGCAGGTACCACGAGGTCACCCTGGACGACATATGCACTACGGCCCACGTGGGCAAGGGGACCATATACCGCTACTTCCAGGATAAGGAAGACCTCTACTACCAGGTCATCCTCTCCGGTCTGGAGGAGCTGGTCGAGTCCGCGCGAGAGGTGGCCCGGGCCGACGAGGACCCGCGCGAGGGGCTGCGACACGTGGTGGGCTGCATCACCGACTTCTTCGTCAAGCGCCGCGCCCTGTTCCGGCTGATGCACAGCGAGGAGCTGCGCGGCTCCAGCCGCAAGCGCAAGCTGTGGAAGCAATGGCGCCAGAAGACGGACGCCCTGGTCGAAGTGCTGGCGGAGTTCATCCGGAAGGGTTGCCAGACGGGCCTGTACAGCACGGAGTTTGAACCGCGGGCGGCGGCGCGACTGCTGAAGGGCATGCTGCGCGTGGCGACCCGGCACCATGACGAGATGCCGGGCGGCACGCACTGGCCGTCGGCCATCGTTGACCTGTTCGAAAAGGGGATCGCCACAGAAAATGCACGGTAGCCTTGCCACAAATGCCGGACGACGCGGATCGGCCTGGATGGTGCTGCTCAGCCTGGCTGTGCTGACCGGTTGCTCGCCGGAGAGCTACCGCCGGTCCGCCGACAGGGAAGTCAGCGGCATCGTCAAGCAAAAGACGGCCCACGTGCCCGGAATGCTCGAAGGGTTCACCATCGAACAACCCGAGGATTCCCCCCTGGAGGGCTGCCCCACTCTGGAGGCCCCCCCGCAGGAGTCGCCTTCCGAGGGCGAAACGTCCGCGGAAGGGAGACCGATGGTTTTGCTTTCCCTGGAGAAGGCCCTGGAGATCGCCGCCCGCCACAGCCGGGACTATCAGAGCCAGAAAGAGGACCTCTACCTGAGCGCGCTCTCCCTCACCCTGCAGCGCTATCGCTTCGCCGCGCAGACGTTCGGCACGGCCGATGCCACCTACGACAATGAAGACATGGGGGATGACGAACAGGTGGGGCTCGCCACGAGTCTGGGGTTCACGTGGCTGCTCGCCACGGGGGCCGAGCTGACCGCCAGCCTGAGTTCCACCTTCAGCGAGTTCTTGACGCACGACCCCCGCAAGGCCGCCGATTCCATCTTCAGCCTCACCCTGACTCAGCCCCTGCTGCGCGGCGCGGGCATCGCCGTCAACGAACCGCTCATCCAGGCCGAGAGAGACGTCATCTACCAGATGCGGGAATTCGTGCGCTTCCGGCGGCGTTTCTTCGTCGATGTGCTCTCGGATTACTACGGCGTGCTGCGTGAAAGGCAGGTTCTGCGGAACGAGCAACTCAACTACGAAAGCCTGGTTTTCGCCCGCAAGCGCGCCGAGGCGCTGGGCGAAGCCGGCCAACTGCCCGAGTTCCAGGTGGACCAGACCCGGCAGCAGGAGCTGCGGGCAGAAGACCAGGTCGAGAACGCCCGCCAGCGCTACCAGGCCCGTCTGGATGAGTTCAAAATAACCCTGGGGATTCCGACGGATACGCCGGTCAGGCTGGACCCTGACGAGCTGGACCGGCTGAAGTCGGAAGCCCACGTGAACCTTCCCTGGCAGGGGACAGAACCCGCCGTGGAGGCGGCGCTGGAGAACCGGCTGGACCTGGCCACCGCCCGTGAACGCCGGGACGATGCCGAAAGAAAGATAAAGGTGGCGCGCAACGACCTGCTGCCGGGGGTCGACCTGAGCGCCTCGCTGTCCACCGACACGGACGGCGACACCCACCCGATCGACTTCGAGGGCAACCGCACCGACCTGGGCGTGGGCCTGGAGGTGGACCTTCCCCTCGACCGCAAGTCCGAGCGCAACCAGTACCGGCGACGGCTTATCGAACTGGAGCGAAGCGATCGGAACTTCTGCGAGACGCGGGACAGGATCGTTCTGGCGGTTCGCGACGCGTGGCGCCAGTACAACCGCGCCAGAAGCAGCTACGAGATTCAGAAGGAAAGCATGGCACTGGCCGAGAAGCGCGTGGACAGCACGTCCATGCTGCTGCAGGCCGGCCGCGCCGACACCCGGGACATGCTGGAGGCCCGAGAGGCGCTGGTCAGCGCGCAGAATGCCCTGGCCACCGCGCTGGTGGAGTTCCGGGTGGCCAGGCTCCAGCTCGCCCGGGACATCGGCATACTGCAGGTAAGCGAAACAGGTCAACTGAGGGAGAGTTTCGATGAATACAGGTGAATCGGCCGGGGCAACGTCTCCGGAGCGTAGCGATATGGACCCACGACTGGAGGAAAGCAGCCGGCGCTCTGCCGGCCGCGTACCCGTGGGCGTGGTGACGGCGATAGTCATCGTGGTCGCCCTCGCGGCGGCGGGACTGTTATGGGCCGCCACCGGCGCCAAAGGCCCGGACTACGAGGGCCTGGCCGTCGCGCAGGTGAAGCGCGGCGATCTAACCGTCAGCGTCACCGAGGGCGGCACCCTGCGCGCCCTGGAGTCCCTGGAAATCAAAAGCGAGGTGGAAGGCAATAACCAGGTACTCGAACTGGTGCCGGAAGGAACCATCATCACCGAGGAGGACGTGGAGAACCAGAAGGTGCTGGTGCGCCTGGATGCCTCCGAGCTGATGGACCGGAAGACCCGGCAGGAGATCAGCGTGGCCAACGCGCAGGCCACCTACACGCAGGCCCAGGAGAATTACCAGATTCAGATAAACCAGAACCAGAGCAACATCAATGCGGCAGAGTTGAACCTGAAGTTCGCCCGGATGGAACTGGAGCGCTACCTGGGGGCGGAGCTGGCCGCAAAAGTCAAGGACCAGGACGAGTTCGACTTTACGAGCCTGCGCCCTGCGGCATGGTACGCCGTGAAGCAGGCCCTTCAGCAGCCGGAATCGGTGAAGACGCTCGAAGGGGGAGCGCCCGTGCCGCCGCCACCTGTGTCCGCCGAAAACGCCGACGCCGGGGCGGCCCACGAGCCCGACGACCTCCAGGAAATGCTGGGCGAAGCCTACGCCTCCGACCTGCAGGCGCCGGAGGTGCCGATGGGAGGTGTGGCGCGCCAGACCCTCCGCGACCTCACCGCCAAGGCGCAGCTCGCAAGCCAGGAACTGACCCGGGCCCAGAACACGCTCACGTGGACCAGGAAGCTGTGGGACAACGATTACGTCAGCGACGAGCAGTTGAAAGAGGACGAGCTGGCTGCCCGGCGGAGCAAGGTCCAGCGCGACGCCGCGGTGGAAGAGCTCCGCCTGTTCATACGGTACTCCCTGCAGAAGGAGGCGGAAACGCGGTTCAGCGACCTGCACGAGGCCCGCGCGGAGCTGGAACGCGTGAAAGCCAGGGCACGGAGCCACAAGGCCCAGGCCGAGGCAGAACTCGCCGCAAAGGAGGCCACCTACAATAGAGAAAAGGAAGTGTTGGACAAACTGAACACCATGATCGAGAAATCCACCATCGTCGCCACCAGGCCGGGAGTGGTGGTGTACGCCTCCACCAGCGACCCCTGGCGCCGACGCGACAACCCCATACAGGAGGGCACCAGCGTCCACCAGAACGAAACCATCCTCACCGTGCCCAACCTCTCGACCATGGCCGCCCGCGTGAACGTCCACGAGACCGACATCGCCAAGATCAAGCCCGGCCAGCCGGCCCGCATCAAACTGGAGGCCATCCCGGACGCCGTGGTGCGCGGGGAAGTGGCCAAGATCAGCCCGATGGCCAGCTCCGAACACCGCTGGCTCAACCCGGACGTGATGGTGTACGAAACCGACGTATCGCTGACCGACAGGCCCGAAGGCGCCACCATAGGCATGTCCGCCACCGTGGAGATCATCGTGGCCGAACTGCAGGACGTCCTCTACATCCCCCTGGAGGCGGTCGCCTCCCTGGAGGGCAGGCGGGTATGCTGGGTCCGCACACCGGAGGGCCCGCAGATGAAGCAGATCGAGGTGGGACAGTTTACCGAGAACTTCGCCGAGATAAAGAGCGGACTGCGGGAGGGGGAATCCGTGTACCTGGCGCCCCCCAGGGAATGGCGCGAGCAGGTTTCCTTCGAGCGGCCACACACCCCGGAGCCCGAACAAGGTCCCTCTGCGGACGCAGAGGATCAACAGGAGCAGTCGGAGGCGCCATCGGAGGAGATACAGCAGTTGCGCGAGGAGATGGAAGGAATGTCCCGCGAGGAACGCCGGAATTTCATGCAGAGTCTCTCCGAAGAACAGCGCAACAAGCTCATGCAGCAATTCCGGGGCGGCGGGCGTCGCAGCGGCGGCCGACGCGGGCCCGAAGCCGGGGGAAATGATGACTGACCGGCCGGACAGCGTTTACGACACGGACCGCCCTGGGGGTGAACCCATCGCCCAGTTCGAGAACGTCTGGAAGACCTACCAGATGGGCCATACACAGTTGCACGCCCTCAAAGACGTAGACTTCACGCTTAAGGGCAGCGACATGGTGGCCATCATGGGGCCGTCCGGTTCGGGCAAATCGACCCTGCTCAACCTGCTGGGCTGCCTGGACCGGCCCACGCGGGGCCGCTACATTCTGGGCGCCGACGATGTCTCGTCTCTGACCGACGACGAACTGAGCGAGATCCGGGCCAGCCGCATCGGGTTCATCTTCCAATCCTACAACCTCATACCGCAACTGAACGTGATCGAGAACATCGAGATACCCCTCTACTACAAGGGCGTCAGCGAACGCGAAAGCCACGAGCGCGCCGTGGAACTGGCCGTCCGGGTGGGGCTGGAATACAGACTCAAGCACCACCCCACGGAGCTGAGCGGCGGCGAACGTCAGCGCGTGGGCGTCGCACGGGCGCTGGCGAACCGCCCCCTCATCGTGCTGGCCGACGAACCGACGGGTAATCTGGACACCAGGACCGGGGGCCAGATACTTGACCTGTTGCATGAACTGAACCGGGAAGGGGTCACCCTGATCTGCGTGACTCACGACCCCAACGTGGCGGCCACGATGCACCGCACCTACACCCTGGTGGACGGCCGCCTGAGCGACGGTGAACCGCAGGAGAACTCGACGTGATCGGATTCCAGCTCAAACGCGTCCTTAAAATGGGCCTGAAGAGCCTCTGGCTGCACGGCATGCGGAGTTTCCTCACCATGCTGGGCATAACCCTTGGCGTCTCCTCGGTGATCGCCATGCTGGCCATCGGCACGGGAGCCAGCGAGACGGCCCAGGAGCAGATACGCCGACTGGGCAGCAACAACATCATCATAGAGAGCGTGAAGCCGCCCGAGAGTCAGGAGGCCTCCCAGAGCCGCAGCCGATTGATCGAATACGGCCTGACGCGCCACGATTTCCAGTTGATGTCCAACACCATCCCGGCCGTCAAGACCGTCGTGCCCGCCCGCCGCATCCGCGGCAGCATCCTCCACGGCAGCCGGCGGATGGACACGGCTCTGGTCGGCACCACGCCGGAGCACTTCCGCGTGGCCAACGTGTCCCTGTATGAGGGGCGCTTCCTGACTGAAATGGATATGCTCCACAAGAGCCAGGTCTGCGTGGTCGGCTCCGGCGCCGCCCGGCTCCTTTTCCCGCTCGGGGACGCCCTGGGTTCGACTATACGCAAAGAAAACCTGCGCTTCCAGGTTGTCGGCGTGGTGTCGGCCCTTCCGGGGGGAGAATCGGGCGAGGTCCGCCTGGAGGGCGATCCCGCCCGGGACATCTACATCCCCCTGGCCACCATGCGAAGCGTGTTCAGCAAGAACACCATCTACCGGGCGGCGGGTACCCGCTCCGCGGAAAGCGTTGAATACCATCGTCTGACCATCGAGGTGGAGGACCTTTCGGACGTACGGCCGGTCGAGAGGGTGGTACGACACATCCTGGAGATGAACCACGACCGGGAGGATTACCGGCTGGTGGTGCCCCTGCATCTGCTGGTCCAGGCCCGCCGCACCAAGCGCATATTCAACATCGTGCTGGGCTCCATCGCCGCCATCAGCCTGCTGGTGGGCGGTATAGGCATCATGAACATCACCCTCGCCACGGTGATGGAGCGCACGCGCGAGATCGGCATCCGCCGGGCCATGGGCGCCAAGAGGAGGCACATCGTGTTCCAGTTTCTCACCGAGACCCTCCTGCTGGCCCTTTTCGGGGGCGGGTTCGGCATACTGCTGGGGATTGTGGCGCCCTACCTGGTGGAACACTTCGCCGAGATGCGCACCATCGTCACCCTCTGGTCCCTCCTGCTGGCATTCGGCATCAGCGCCGCGGTGGGCCTGGGATTCGGCATCTACCCCGCATACCGCGCGGCCACCATGGACCCCATCGAGGCCCTGCGCCACGAATGACAGGCCGGCCGCGCTTGTTTCCGGGTATCGCCTTCGCTCAGAATGCCTTTGGGTTTCCGACCCCCTGACCGGCTGAACCAGATGATCCGCAAGGTCCGACTGGCGCTCTGCATCGCGGCGCTGTTTTTGATCCAGGTGACGCTGGCGCACCGGCTGAGCTACCGCTTCCTGCGGCCGGACCTGCTTCTGCTCTGTGCCGCCTACCTGGCGCTGGAATCAGATTTCCGGGGTGCACTCTGGGCGGCGCTCATCCTGGGCCTCCTGCGTGACCTGGGTTCGGCCGGGCCGATCGGCGCGTCCGCTCTCCTGATGGTGCCCGCGGCGGCCGGGCTGAATTCCCTGAAGGAGCACCTGGTCCGCAAGTCGGCGGTCATGGATGCCTTGCTGGCATTGCTCTACTTCCTGTCCGTGGGGGTGCTCTATGCGATGGGCACGGTGCTGACCACCTCAGGCGCTCTGCCGCGGCTCATGCTGGGCGCCCTGGGACAGGCCGTCTACACCGCCGCGCTCAGCCCCCTGCTTTTCGCGGGTTTCGACCAGATCGGCCTCGTGGAGGAGCAGCGGTAAACTTCGCCGGCCGGGTCATCCTTTCTCCGCTCCGTCACCCCCGAACTTCTCCCGGATCGCCGTCGCCAGGCCGTCGGATATTCCCGGAACGGCCTTCAGTTCCTCCACCGTTGCGCGCTGGATCTTGTTGAGGCCCCCGAAGTACTCCATCAACCGCCGGGCCTTCTTCCTGCCGATGCCCTTCACCTCCGTGAGGGGCGATTGCACGGCGCCCTTCCGCCGGAGCCTGCGGTGGTAGCTGATGGCGAACCGGTGCGCCTCGTCGCGCACGCGGACAATGAGCCGATGGCCGTAGCTGTCCTCCGGTACGATCACGGGCTCGGATTCGCCCGGCAAGAAAGCGCGCTCCGCCTTCGTCTGCCGGCCGCCGCGGGAGCGGGCCTTGGCCAGAGCGACCACGTCCGGCGCCTCCACTCCCAGCTCACCCAGCACGTCCAACGCCACCCCGAGCTGCCCCTTGCCACCATCCACCACCACGAGCTCCGGCGGTTCCTGCTCCTCCGCCACCAGGCGGCTGTAGCGGCGGTCGAGCACCTGCCGCAGCATGGCAAAATCGTCCTGCCCCTGGATGTCCCGTATCCTGTAGCGACGATACGACGACTTGTCCGCTTCACCATCCCGGAACACCACCATGCTCCCGACCGCCTGGCCGCCCTGAAGGGTGGAGACGTCGAAGCACTCGATGTTGCGCGGCAGCTCACTGAGGTCCAGCACTCGCCGCAGGGACTCCATCTCCAGGCGCCTCTTCTCCTGGGCGGAGGTGGCCGCCCTCTCGGCCTGCCGGGCGTTCCGGCCGGCCATCTCCACCAAGCGCTTCTTTGCGCCCCGCCTCGGGTGGGTCAGGTGGACACGGCGCCCTTTCTTCTCGCTGAGCCAGGATTCCAGCACCTCCGCGTCCTCCGTCTTCACCGGCACGAGCACCTCTTCGGGCACGAACCGGTTGGCGCGGTAGAACTGGTTCAGAAAGGACCGGAAGATGGCCTCCTGGCTGTCCAGCTCCGCCGGGAAGCGGTACGAGGCCACGTCGCGCACATTGCCGTCGCGCACGAACAGCACGGCGATCGACACGTAATGGTCCAGCGTGCAGATGCCGAAAACGTCGCGATCCACCTGGCCGGCGCTTTCGGCCACGTGCTGAGTCTCCAGGGTCTCCCGCACGGCCTGCAGGCGGTCGCGGATGCGGGCGGCCCTCTCGAACTCCAGCTTCTCGGCCGCCTCCTCCATGTCCTCCCGGAGGGCGTCCACCAGGTCGTCCGCTTTCCCCCGCAGGAACATCACCACGTGGTCCACCAGCTTGCGGTACTCCTCCTCGGAGACTTCGGAGCAGCACGGGGCGGCGCACTTGCCCATCTCCCCGTAGATGCAGGGCCGCCGGCGCTGCCGGCATTCCCGGATGCTGCAGCGCCGCAGGGGGAAAACGTCCTGGAGAACCTTCAGGGTCTTGCGGGCCGCACGCGCGCTGGCGTAAGGGCCGAAATACATCGCCTCGGGGTCATCCAGCCTGCGGGTGACGATGGGCCGCGGCCAGGGCTCGGAGGGATCGATCTTGATGCTGACGAAGCTCTTGTCGTCGCGGAAATTGACGTTGTAGCGGGGACGGAACTGCTTGATGAAGTTGCTCTCCAGAAGCAGCGCTTCCTTCTCCGACGCGGTGACGACCACGTCCACGTCGCCCACCTGGTCGATGCGCTTGCTGATCAGCCGCCAGTCCTCGCCCCCCTCCGGGAAGTAGTTGCGCACCCGCGCGCGAAGGTCCTTGGCCTTTCCCACGTAGATCACTTCGTTGCGGGCGTCTTTCATCAGGTACACGCCCGGCCGGCGGGGGAACTGCTCCATCTTCTGGCGGAGTTCTTCGGGGGGCTCTGCTGCCATCGCGGGCCGACCTGAACGGAGGATTGACGCGCTGTCCCTGCCCTCCATGATAGCCCGCACAGCCCACAGCGCAAGACCCGCTGACCGTACAGGTCCGTTCCATCGAGACGGGACGGCCGGAACAGTCAAGCTAATCGGCAGCCACCGCGGCCTGCACGTCTCCGTCAAAACCGACCCGGTTGGCCTCTATGTACGCGTCGAGCGAGCGGTGGTCAACGCGCCATTCACCCCCGAAACGCACCCCTGCGAGCTCGCCTCTCTTGAGCAGCCGGCGCACCGATTTCGGGCTGCAACTGAATGCCCGAGCCACGGTGTTGACCCGAAGCCATCGGGCCTGCGAACACCCGCAGACAGCGCACTCCATCCGCTTCTCCCGCTCAGAGATCATTGCGTTTCCGCGTGGACCGGGCTCCGTATGCCGGGCGGGCGGGAGCGTTCTATCCCTCGGCCCTCCGCGCGTCGGTGCATCTCGATTCTGAACCACTGCGCCAGGGCCTCCGGCACCTCCCGGAACCCACAGCAGATGGGGCAGCTCTCCAGCCGCCGGCGGTCCAGCCATCCCGTCCCGCGGCAGGCCGGACAGCCCGTTTCTTCCACGCCCAGAACCTCGCAGAGGGACTCCAGCATCACCTTGCCGCGCAATGAGCGTAGATCGGCCGGAATGGAGACCGCCAGGGAACGGACAAGACGGCGCCGATCCATCAGCTCCTCCCCCCGCCGTCGTCGCCGGCGCCATAGACGGTGCAGTGGAAGCTCTCCGTGCTGTTCAGGACCTCCAACCCGCAGTCCTCCAGGCGGTCGATCCGCAGTTCCCCCTCCCTGAGAGCCCGGTTGAGCGCGCGACGGTCCGGGCTCCGCCTGACCCGCAGGAAGCGGTCCAGCCCGGCCCTGGCCAGCCTCCGGCAGGCCGTGATGCGATCCACGCCGGGACGCACCCGCACCGAGGGGCCCGACCGCCGGAAGCCCACCCGTCCCAGGGGCGTCTTCAGGCTCTTGCGGCCGCCGGCGAAGATGGCCTCGCGGTGCTGGCGGCAGTAGCTCTCCAGCTTCTGCTCCATCCGCGCCAGGCGGTCGCGCCGGGCATTGATGCGGTGCTCGTAACGGGCATGTAGCCGCTGGCGCTCGCGGGCCAGCTCCGCTTCCAGTTCGTCCAGCCGGGCCTGCGCGCGGGCCATGGCCCGCAGCCGCCGTCGCACGGCCGCCGCCGGCGCCGATTCCCGACAGGTTTTCACGGACATCCGTCCTCTCCTTTCCGGCTTGGGGTTCAGCTTGACACTACTCCCGACATGCGGTAGACTATTCATCGGACGTGTCGTCCATTATAGTCGTTACATGGACATAGCGCAAGCCGATTATCGGATACACATAATATCTCTTGATTTCAGCTTTCTACGCCGGTATAATATGCTTAATGGAGTGTCGCGGATACCTTTATGGGGGGACAAAGCCATGAGTGGCGAGAAAAACGGGGAGCATCCGTCCACGCCGGGTGCACGGCTGCGCGCCGCCCGACGGGAAATCGGCCTGAACCAGTCCGAGCTCGCCGAAGGCGTCGGCATCACCCAGAGCACGGTGGCCGCCTACGAAACCGACAGGCGGGCCCCGCCGCTGCCCGTGCTGCTGGCCCTGGAACACCGCTTCCGCATCAACCATGAATGGGTGCTGGAGGGGAGGGGGGAGCGCTTCACCGGCGTGCGCCCGACCAGACCGGTGATCGTAACCGAGCGGGAGGAGTTGAAGGGCCTCCGCCGACTGGAGGGGGAGGATCAGTATTACGCCGTCCCCTACCTGCGGGACGCCGCCGCGGCCGGCGCGGGGCTGGTGATGGAGGAGCAGGTGGAGGGCTACTGCATCATTCACCGCCGCGTAGCGCCGCGCCCGGAGACCATCCGCTGCGTGCGCATCTCCGGCGACAGCATGGCCCCCACCCTGACCGACGGCAGCATCGTGGCGGTGGACATCACCCCCATCCCCATGCGCGCCCTGGAGAACAAGATCGTCTGCTCAAGGACCGGCGAGGGCACCGTGGTCATCAAGCGCCTGCGCGTGCGCCGCCCCTACGCACTGCTGTTCAGCGACAACGAGGACCAGGAGCGCTACCCTCCCCTGGTGGTGGACCTGCGGGAGGTGGAAGAGCCCGTCATCGGACAGGTCATCTGGGCATGGGTGGACCTGCGCTGAGCGGCTGCCTCCCTCCGCTCACTCCTCCACCAGGATGACCGTCCCGAAGGAGTCGGGCTGCACGTGGTTGCGCGCGTTGCCCATCCAGACGAACTGCCCGTCGCGTCCACCGCCGTCATCGTCGTCGTTGTTGGCGATGTCCGGCCCAGCGGCCGCATTCACGTGTATTTGCGCTTCACGTTGCCAAGGCCGCCTAAAACCTGCAAACTACAGCGTAGGAGACAGTCAGTCCTTATCAAAGGAAGCTCCACGCCTTAAAGCATCCTCGCCGAACCGGTCCTTGACGGCGTCCTCCGCGCGGGCCAGACGCCGGTGGATATCCTCCGGGCCGCCCTCGAACAGCGAGGCCTGCCTGGCGGCCCGCTCCCGCCCGATCAACCCCGACACGGACACGCCGATCAGGCGCAGCCGGCATCCCGCGACCGGCGCCGCCCGCAGGTTTTCCGCCGCCGCCGCGTAGATCTCGCTCGCCTCGACCACCGGATGCGGCAGCGTCTGCCGGCGCGTGAACGTCGTGAAGTCCTTCGTGCGCACCTTGGTGGTCACGGTTCGGCCGGCAAATCCGGCCTTCCGCATGCGGCGGGCCGTTTTCTCGCACAGCCTCATCAGGGTGCTCTGGATGCCGCTTTCATCGTCCGTATCGACCCCGAACGTGTGCTCGTGGCCGACGGACTTGGTGTCATCGCCGGCGCCCACGGGGCTCTGGTCCCGACCGTGGGCCTTATTCCACAGCCCCCGCCCGTGCTCGCCGAAGCGGGCCTCGAGCTGCCCCGGCGGTATATCGGCCAGCTCGCCGATGGTCCGCACGCCCAGCTCCGTCAGGGCGCGGCGCGTTTGCGGCCCCACGCCGGGCAGGTGCTTGACGGACAGGGGGCGCAGGAACTGCTCGACCTCGCCCGGCTCGACGATCGTCAGGCCCCGCGGCTTGTCCATGTCCGAGGCGATCTTGGACACCAGCTTGTTCGGCGCCACCCCCAGCGACGCAGTCAGCCCCGTTTCGGCCTCGATCCTCTCCTGCAACCGTTGGGCAAGCCGTCGTTTGCCTCCGAACAGACGCAGGGACGCCGTGACGTCGAGGAACGCCTCGTCGATGCTCACGGGCTGAACCTGGGGGGTGAACTCCCGGAATATCTTCCGCACCCTTCGGGACTCCCGGCTGTACTTCTCCATCGCCACCGGCAGAAACACGGCGTGCGGGCAACGCCGGTAGGCCCGGCTGATGGGCTGGGCGCTGTGGATGCCGTATTCCCGCGCTTCGTAGCTGCAGGTGGACACCACCCCCCTGCCCTTGCCGCCCTTCGGATCGGCCCCGACCACCACGGGCCGGCCGCGCAGCTCGGGCCTGTCCCGCTGCTCGACGGACGCGAAGAACGCGTCCATGTCCACGTGGATAATGACCCTTTCCCCGGTCATTGCCTGCCTCCGCGCGTTCAATCGTCTCGCGTCAGGCGGTGTCCGCTACCCTCTTGTACCCACCGCCCGCAAAAGTGTCAAACAAGGCGGGCTGACGGAAGGACGAAGTTCGAAGGCTGAAGGCTGGAATTCCCCCGGGAGCGATCAGGACATGGGTTACACTTTTTGGTCAAGACATAGGTAACGCTTGACCACGTTGAGCTTACCTTTTTCCTGTGTGTTTTCAAGGCGATTTGCTCTGTCACCTTGCCGTTTTTAAGCCCCTGTGCTATGGCCCCGATACCAGCCCGGAGGATAGGGCAACGCTGGGAAGCGGGTGAGCCCTGGGGACAAGCGCACATAAGACCTCAGAGCCCACGCAAGCGGGCGACTCATGCCGTTGCCGTTCCTGGCCGTTGCCCTACCTTCCGCCTCCAGTCTCGGCTCTGAAAGCCCGCCGTTCTCAGCCTGCCGGGCGGCTCAGAACGACCTTGAACCGGCCCGGGCATCGGCGCTATACTCGCCACCGGCATCGCAGGGAGGAATCCATAAGCGACACCTCGGCAGGCGGCAGCGGCTGGATAGTGGGGGCCGGCATCGCCGTGGTCCTGACCGCCCTCCTATTCGTGGGTTCCTGCGCCTACGACGCGGTGGGCGGCGTCGAATGGATCGGCCTCCTCTGCCTCGTCGCCGTGGTGGCACACGTGGCCGCCCGTATCTGCGTCTGGCGTGTCTACAGTTGAGACCCGCGGCCGGCATCACACCCTCTTCCCGGACATCAGACAGCTATGACCGCTGCATCCAAGACCATTGACCTGCGCAGCGATACCGTCACCGTGCCTACGCCGGAGATGCTGGACGCCATGATGGCGGCGGAGGTGGGCGACGACGTCTATCGCGAGGACCCCACCGCCAACCGGCTGGAGGCGATCGCCGCCGAGATGCTGGGCAAAGAGGCGGCTGTCTTCGTGCCCACCGGCACCATGGCCAACCTGCTCTCCATCCGCACGCACACCCAGCCCGGCGACGAGATCATAATGGACGCGGGATCCCATCCCTACCAGTACGAAGCCGGCGGATACGCGGCGGTGGCCGGCGTCAGCGTGCGGTTCGTCTCCGGCGAGCGTGGCATCATTCGGCCCGACCAGATTTCCCCGCAGGTCCGGCCCGACAACGTGCATTTCCCGCGCTCGCGTCTCGTGATCATCGAAAACACCCACAACCGCGGCGGCGGGTCCGTGTATCCGCTGGAGACCGTCCGGGCCATCCGCCGGGTCTGCAGCGAACACAGCCTGCGGCTGCACATGGACGGCGCGCGGCTGTTCAACGCCTGCGTCGCCACGGGTGCCGACCCGGCGGATTACGGCCGGCTGGTGGACTCGGTCTCCATCTGCCTCTCGAAGGGCCTGGGCTGCCCCGTGGGATCGCTGGTGGCGGGCGAGGCGGAGTTCATCGCGCGGGCGCGGCGTTTCCGCAAGATGCTGGGCGGCGGCATGCGCCAGATCGGCCACCTCTGCGCGGCCGGCATTTACGCGCTGGAAAACAACGTGGAGCGCCTGGCCGAAGACCACGCCAACGCCCGCCGCCTCGCCGACGGCATCCGGGGAATCGAGGGCCTGCGCCTCAAGTACGATCCGCCCGAGACCAACATGGTCTACTTCGAAGCCCTCCCCCCGCGCTCCGCGTCCAAGATCGCCGAGAAGTTGGAGCGCCGAAGAATCCGAATCCTGCAGACCGGAGAAACCATCTTCCGCGCCGTCCCCCACATAGGCATCACCGCCGAGGACATAGACCGGGTAGTAGCCGAACTGCGCACCATCGTGGACGAGTGAGAGCACGCCCGGATAACACCAGAAACAAGCTGTGACGCCCTTGACACTGGGCAAAGTCAAGTAGTAACCGTTCACGGGGTGTCCGGAAGACGCCATGGGTGGCAGGGCGACCATGCGCATCATGCAAGAGCCCCCTGCACGTGCGACGCTTGGACTACCACCGGTAGTAGCCTTGCCTGTGCGCCAAGGGCATTCGGACGAAGCCCGTGAACGGTTACGTCAAGTATATCCTCAAGTGTGCATGAAGTCCGAACTGATGTGTAGATTTGGTATCGCAGTCGCAAGGCTCCGAAGCACATTACCGCCAGTAGCTGGAGATTTGCAGCCTGACCCCTGCGCTGCTGCTCCCGGTACCTTACAGGCACACCCCATACGAAAACAGCTTATGGGCCGGACTGATAGCGGATTAGGGGACAGGCCGCAAACGTCTGCGCGTGCTCAGGGGACAGACGGTGTGTACTGCACCTCTGAAACTGGACAGGTGCCTTAGTCAAAGGTACCGTCCTGGCTCAGGAGGGAGCAGCCATGTCCAAGCGACGCAAGTTCACACCCGAGTTCAAGGCACGCCTGGCGCTTGCCATCCTCACTGGCACCCAGACGCAGGCCGAAATTTGCAAGGCCCACCACCTCACCGCAGCCCAGCTCAGCCGGTGGCGAAAGGAGCTTGAGGTGAACGCCCACCTCGCCTTCGGCGGCGGCCAGCAGCAGGAGTTCAAAGAGCGCATCGCCGAGCTGGAGCGTATGGTCGGCCGCCTGACGATGCAAGTGGAGATCCAAAAAAAAGCATCGACGCTTCTGAACTCTCCGCCCGCCAGGGAAGGGAGGTGGTGAAGCAGATGCGCACGCACTACCCCCTGAAACTGCTCTGCGAGACGTTCGCGTCCAACCGCAGCAGCGTCTACTACGAGCCGGAGCCCCAGAACGACGAGGCGCTGAAGGCAGCCATCACAGGAGTCATCGAAAAGTGGCCGACCTACGGCTACCGACGCGTGAGTGCTCAGCTCAGGCGCCAGGGACACCAGGCCAACCACAAGCGGGTGCTGAGACTGATGCGCCAGATGGGCCTGACCGAACGTCGGCCCAAGCGCAAGGTGCGCACGACCGACAGCGACCACCCGTTCCCGCGCTGGCCGAATCTTATCGAGAACCTTACGATATGCTGCCCAGAGCAGGTCTGGGTGGCAGATATCACGTATGTGCGCGTGCGGCTGGAGGAGCTGTATCTGGCGATTCTGATGGACGTCTACACCCGCCGGCTGCGCGGCTGGAATCTGGCGCGCGGGCTCGATGCATCGCTCACGCTCGGGGCGCTGCGCAAAGCGCTGGGGGGCGGCACGCCCCAGATCCATCACTCCGACCAGGGTGTGCAATATGCGTGCGAGGACTATATCGATGCCCTGCCCGATAGCGTCCAGATCAGCATGGCCCAGGTAGGCGAGGCCTGGCAGAACGGGTACGCCGAGCGGGCGATCCGGACGATCAAGGAGGAATGCATCGAGCTGGAGGAGTATATCGACTACGCCGACGCGCTGCGGCGCATCGGCCCATTCCTGGAAGACGTCTACAATCACAAGCGCATTCACTCGTCGCTGGGCTACCTGACGCCGGCGCAATTCGAAGCGGCCTACTACGAGCGACAGAACGCGGAGGAATAACCTTGACCCAGCTCACCCCGCAGAGCATAATCCTTGCGGCCGGTGAAATGGAAGCGAGCTCTGCTGAGGAGCACCTCGCCAGGGACCTGTCTGCGTGCGGAGACGCACAGGCAGATAGCCGGCCGGGCAAGCGACGAGAAGTCCCAGCGGGGGCGGCCCTCACGGACTGCCCTCGCGCCCCTCATCTCGTCGACGCCCCAGATGCCTCAGAAAACCTGTCGTCGAATAACTCGACCGATTTTCGTGTCTAAAAAACGGGGTGCAGTACAGTGCTTAGACCCGGAGTCGATCTACTCTGCGCCTGCAACCTTGCCACGGCAGCTTCTTGAGACACGTGAACCGCACGATGACGTTATCCCGGACTTCGGCAATGGTCAGCATAGGGTTCTCGGTGGTGGGGATCGTTGCGCGGTGGCTTTGGCTGGGCAGATGCTCAGCGGGTGCTCTCGAGGCGGCCGGTGTGGGCAACCCGGAGCATTGGGGACATGCCGTTCCGGCATGGTTTGGGGTGCCTGGTTTCTTGGTCGTGCTGGTGGGGTTCCTGCTCGCGTTACACGCGGTATTCTACGGGAAGGCTCCGAGCCGGACTATCGCCGTCATCCTGGCCCTTTTCGGGGTGGGATCTTTGCTGATCGTGGTGTGAGCATCAACGTTGGCTTTCTGCCGTTTGTTGCGCCCTTTCAGGGCGACGGATAACAATAGCGGGCGTGACGCTCCGTCGCCTTTTTCGTGTCGCTCGCGGGTAAGCAGGACGAGATGCGTGTGGGACCACGCAGTTGCTCCGCACCGATGGCTCGGAGCAGTGACGTTATTGTGGCGGTGGCAACGCGGCGAGGAAACGATCCAGCTCTCGTTCCAGGCGCTCGAAGGTGGCCTGGCACTTCAGGACCAGTTCCGACGTTTTGGTCCACTTGCGCTGGAAGGGGTACGCCTGATGGAAAACGTGCCGGAACGCAAGGTAGAGCTGGAGAATCTCCTCAAGCGCCGATGGGTGGCGAGTAACTCGCGCAATTGCCGCCGCTCGACGGCGATTTGCTTGCGCAGTCTATCCCACACGCTGCAGCTCGCCTTCCTCTTTGAGGTAGTCTGTGAAGGGACCGGCATCGTCGAGATCTATGAGGTCCAGCGGGCGGCCCAGGGCATCTTGGGCTTTGCTCATCGCCTCGAAGAAGCGTCCCGGAGGAAGGCCGGAAACGGGGAGGTCCACGTCCGAACTTTCGTGCAGGCTATCGGCCGCGGCGGAACCGAAGACGTAAACCTCCCGCGCTCCCGCAGCCTTCAAAACCGCACCCGCCCGCTGTATCTGTTCTTTCAGCCTGGGGTCCATATCGGCCTCCGCAGCATACGAGGGAACCGCAGAACTACCGGGTTATTATGGCGAGACGGGGAACGGAAATCAACGTGAGCCGGGACGGAAGGCTATCAGGCTGGAGGCGGGAGGTACGGCAACGACGACGGCGGACGCGACGGAGCGCGTCCCTCCAACGGCAGCGAAACGGCCGTTGGCAGTTGCGAGTAAACAGTGACAGATAACAGGTAACGAGTAACCGGTCGCCGGCTATTTGCGTTCGGCGGTCAGGATGCGCAACGAACCTGACGGAACTTCAACTTCGAAGCGGCTTTCGTTTGCGGGGATTTCTTCGCCGGTCAGGAGGTCTCTTACCTGGTACTCTCCCTCTGCCTGGATATAAACCGTTGCCTGCCGCACCCTGGGGTCCAGCCAGCCGGGGTCTATGGCGTAGAGCCGATAGGCGCCCTCCCCCATCCGCAGCGCCACGAAGAACACTCTCCCCTCCGCCCGGAACGGCAGCCGCCGGGCGGCGCGCACGAATGAGTCCTCCAGCGCACGCGCGGCCTCCTGTCCCGTAAGCTTCTCGCCCCCCTCGCGCCAGATGTAGATGCCGTCCGTGTGCCACCACTCCTCGACACCGACGACCGCATCCAGGTCGGCGTGCTCGGGGACGAACACGGGCACTCCGCAGGGTGTCGGCGGCACGTGGTAGCCGAACTGCCGCTCCTTGCCCAGCAGCACCCGCTGGAGGGCGTGCTCCGGCGTGGGCGTATTGCCCCACAGGCAACCATTGTGGGGAATGACCGCGTTGTGCAACTCTGGATCGTCTTCCCACAGCCAGGGCCGGTGCCCGTTGTGGCCGTCGGCAAGCCATTTCTCCGGCGGGCGGTGGACCGCGAAACCGATCGGCGAAACGGAAGCTATCTGCTCGGGGCGCGGCGTGAAGACGAGCCCTTTGCCCAGCATGTGAAGGAATATCTCGGTGGACTCCCGCCCCATATTGGTGAATTCGAACGAGTCACCGGCGGCCCGCAGGTGCATGATGCGGAACTCGTAATCGGCCGCGCCCAGCAGCGTGTGCGCCACCAGCAGGCGCAGATAGGGGTGGCCGTGCTTGGGATACTCCCACTGGTGAAACCGGCAGAAGGAAAAAAGGTCGGAGATGATGGACGCCTGGAACCGCTCCACCAGGCCGGCCTGGCGCAGCCCGCATCGTGCCAGCAGGTTGATCTCCGGGGTTCGCGAGTTGGAGTCCTCCACCACGGGCACCAGAACCTCCTGCCGTCGGCCGCCGAACAGCGCTTCGTAACAGGAACCAATGGCGGGCGCGGACATCCACCACACGTTCTTGTTCTTGGTCATGCACGGCTTGCCGCCGTGCTCGACGCACAGGTCGGCCAGAGGGCCGAAATAGTGCTTCAAGTACCGGGGCAGCCGCTCCTGCACCTGCTCGTCCTCAGCGCTCAGGAATCCAACCAGGTAATCGGGCGCCGCCCGCAGCATCTTCTGGGCCGTCTCCAGGGTGATGAACGGCATGCAGGAATGGCCGATGGTGAAGACGGTGGGCACCCGGTGCTCCTCGATCCAGCGCGCGGCGCCCACGATCTCGTCCACCGTCATGGTGCCGTTGATCGAGTCGGTCCGCCAGCGTCGCATGGACCATGGCTCGCCGTTCTCGTCCAGAGGTGGCTGCGGCTCGATCACCTTCATGCCGGCGAGGTAGCTCAGATTGTCGTACGGGAATCGCCTTCGGAGCCACTCCAGTTGCTTCCGGTAGCGCTGGTAGGCCCCTTTTCTGGGGCGGATGCGCAGCGTCCGCACGCGGTAGGTCAGTCCGGTCCGCCGGGCGGCGCCGCCGTATGTCAGCACCCGGCGGCGCAGCTCAGCCAGGTTCTCTCCGATGGCCCTGGCCCGGCCCTGTCGGCGAATACTCCGGACCGCTTCCGGCCAGTCGCCGGCCAGGTCCACGCGGTAGACCGTGTCATCCCCGTTGGGCGAAGAGCCGAGGTACACCATGGTCCCGTCGAGCACCACGTCCGTAAAGCCAACGCGGGCATTGGCCTCGTCGATCAGCTCCCCGCGGTTGTCGAACAGCCGCACCAGGCCCCCCGCCACCGCCACGACCTCGCGCCCCGGCCTGTGTGGCAGTATGTCGGCGGTCGCAACGAAGGCAGTGCTGTAGAACTCGCTGTACGTCTCTCCTCGGTAGCGCCACGCGCCCTGAGGCTCGGATATCCACAGCACCTCCCCGTCGCCGGAGAGGGCCATGACGGCCTGCTTGTTGAAGAACGTGTCGCCCATGACGATCTCGTCGCGGCCGTCGCCGTCCAGGTCGGCCGTTTCGGCGGAGAAGGCGAAGAAGCGGGCACCGGGGTTCTCCCAGTTGCGCATCTCCTCCGGAACTCTGATATCCTGCCGCCAGAGGCTGCGAAGCCCTCCGTTCTCCAACTTGAGGCATTCGGCGAAATGCCGGCCGTCCACCACGAAGAGCTCGTCCAGCCCGTCGCCGTCCAGGTCACCCGCTGCCAGCCGGTGGACCAGCCAGTCCACCTCGTGCTCGGCAATCACTTCGCCCCGTGCCGAAAGCACGCAAACCTTTCGATCGATGCCTCCACAGACGATCTGGCGCTCCGTGCCGGGCCGCAGCCGGGCAACTGCCACGTCGTAGAGCGGGAGCGGGGAGCAGAAGGCCCAGGACTTCAAACCGTCGGCGTTGAAGGCGTGGAGTGCGCCGTCCGCAGTCGCGGCGTACACCTCCGGGCGGCCGTCCCCATCCGCATCCGCAACGGCAAGCGCAAAGGGGAACACACCCAGGTCTCGTTCCCAGAGCAGTTCTGCGGAGGCCGTTGACTGGCATCGCACAGCGCCGCCGTAGGTGCCGTATATCAGCTCCTTGACGCCGTCTCCGTCCAGGTCCGCCACCGCCAGCCGCCACGCACTGCCCTTCACCGGGAGGTAAGCCCGGCCGGTCGCATCTGCCGTACCCGTCTCTGCTTTCATCGCGTTGAGCTCCGTCGAATCACCGTGGACCGAGACCACAGAAGGCGAGACGAACATCCCGAGCATCAGAACTGCCATTATGCCGCCTCGCCCTGCCCTGCTCACCGCACCCTTTCTCCGCTTGACTGAAGCCCGGCAGAGCCACGAATTACCTGATTGCGCCGGCCACTGCAAGCGTCGCCGACCCGTCCCGCCGGATTTCATTGAAAACGCACCGCCAGGGTGTACCCTTTCTGGAGGGCGCGGTCGCGAGAACGGAGCCGCCTATGAACTGCGAGGACGAGTTCGACCAGAGGCTGAACGTCGCCGCGGTCGGTGTGGGGGCGCACTGCCGCCGCACGCTGCTGCCGACGATGCAGTTCCTGCCGGTCAACCTGTGCGCCATGTGCGACGTGGACGAGGAGGCGCTCCGGGCCGCGGCGGCCCGGTACGGGGTCAAAGCCACCTACACCGATGCCGCCGCCATGTACGCCGAGCAGGACCTCGACGCCGCCTTCATCGGCGTCTCGCCGCAACTGCACGCGGAGCTCGCGTGCCTGGCGCTGGATACCGGCGTGCACGTGTGGGTGGAGAAACCGCCGGCCATGTCGGCCGCTGAGATAGAACAGATGATCGAGCACCGGGGCGACCTGGTCGGGGTGGTGGGGTTCAAGAAGGCCTTCATGCCCGCCATGTGCAAGGTGCGGGAGGTCCTCGCCCTGCAGGTGTCAGGACCGCTGATGACCATCCTGGGCGAGTACCCCGTGCGCCTGCCGGAGGACGGGCCGGCGGCGCTGGCCGCACGGGAGAGCAACGACTGGCTGGCCAACGGCGTGCATCCGCTCTCCGCCATGATGTCCGTCGGAGGCCCGGTGGCCGCGGTCACGATGCACCGCGGCGCGCGGGGCGGCGGCGTCTGCGTTCTGGAGTTCGAGAGCGGCGCCGTGGCCAACCTGCACCTGGCGGAGGGCATGGAGGGCCCCTGCGAGCGCTACAGCTTCTTCGCGGAGGGCGCACACCTGGTGGTGGAAAACGCCCGAAAGGTCACCTGGCATCGCCGCGTACCGTTCCGGTACGGCGTCAGCACGAGCTTCGCCCCCGAAGGGACCGACCACGGTTCGGTCGTGTGGGAATCCCGTCACACCTACGCCAGCCTGGAGAACAAGGCGCTGTTCATCCAGGGCTTCTATAACGAGATGCGCCATTTCTGCGACTGCGTTCTGCAGGGCAGCCCGCCCGAGACGGGCACATTTGAGTTTGCCCTCAACGTGATGCAGGTCTACGAGGCGGGCCTGCGCTCCGAAGGAGAAAGGATACTTATCGCGTGAGCGCTCTTCAGTGGATTGGGCCGCACCTGTGTGATAGCCTGCGGTAGTAACCGATGACTGGAAACCGGGAGAGCCGGAGAATGTGGGCAAAAGCAACTGTCGTCTGCTGGCTGTCGATCGCCCTGCTGTCGCCGGGAACCGCCGCAGCGTCCGGGGCGCAAGAGCTTATCTGGATCGAGGCGGAAGATGCCGATCAGAAGCAGGTGTTCCACAACCCGTGGTTCGAGACGGTGGACGAGGATACCCTCTCCGGCGGAAAGTGGCTGGCCAGCTTCAGCGAACCCCACATGGACACGGGCACGGCCCTCTACAGGGTCCAGGTCCCGCAGAGCGGCAGCTACCACTTCTGGCTGCGCGGCAACCCGCGCGGCACCGGGCTGAGCTACCGCATCGACGGCGGCGAGTGGCAGCCGGTGCCCATCGATGAGATGAAACGGGAGATCAGGGAGCACCGCCGGGGCGAAGATTTCCAGCCCCGCCTCGTACAGGAGATCAGCGTCGCTGCCGGCTGGGATGCCCGCTTCCTGGCCTGGTTCGACCTGGGGACGGTTCACCTCTCCGAAGGCACTCATACCTTCGAATTCCTGCTGGGCAACAAGGAGGAGGAAAAGCGCTTCAGCTCCATCGATTGTTTCGTGCTGGCGCGGGGCCAGTTCAGCCCGCACTACAAATTCAAGCCCGGCGAAAGCTGGGAGAACGTCATTCAATACCCCGAAAGCGAGACCTGGGCCTGGGAACCGGAGCGGGACACCTTCAGCCGGCAGGCGGCTTTCGACCTGCGCTCCTTGAACGAGGAAGTGGCCGGCGAGCACGGCTTCATCCGCCGCAACGAGGACGGCCTTCACTTCGTGCGCGGCGACGGACAGCCCATCCGTTTCTGGGGCGGCTCCACCTACGTGCAGCGCAACGCCTGGAGGTCGGTCGACCGGGCGCTGCAGCGAGCAAAACGGGCGCGCGAGAGGGGTGACACCGCGAGGGCCGAATCCCACGAGCGGGAGGCGGAGGGGGCACGCCAGCAGGCGTGGCAGGACCTGCGGCATCACGCCCGCTTCCTGGCCAAGCGTGGCGTCAACATGGTGCGCTGGCACGGCGACCTGCCGCCCAAGGAGAAGGACTCGGAGATAACCGACGTGGACGAGGACGCTCTCCAGCAGGCGTGGCGCATGGTGGCTGCCATGAAAGAGGAGGGCATCTACTCGACCCTCTCCCCCTGCTGGATGAGCCACACCAGCGTCCAGCCGGGCTGGGACATCCCCGACTCCGGCACCGGCCGGCTGACGGCGATGGTCTTCTGGGAGCCGGCCGTCCAGGAGGGCTACAAGGCGTGGCTGAAGGCCCTGTTCGACCGCGTCAACCCTTATACCGGCACCCGCCTGGCCGACGATCCGGCCGTGGCAATCATCCAGTTGCAGAACGAAGACAGCATGCTGTTCTACACCATGCAGCGGGTAAAGGGCGAGGCCCGACGCCACCTGCGGCAGCGCTACGCCGACTGGCTGGAGGAGAAGTACGGATCCCTGGAGAAAGCCCGCGCCGCATGGGGCGGCAACGAGCACGAAAACGACGACTTCGCCAACGGAGAGGCCGGCCTCAACATCGTGTGGTACTTCACACGCGACGCGCGCGGGCAATACGGGGATGACGCCGGCCTGCAGAGGCGCCTCTCCGACCAGCTCGAGTTCATTGCATGCACCATGTATGAATTCAACAGGATGATCGGGGACTATCTGCGCGAAGATCTGGGCTGCCAGCAGCTCGTCAACGCGGGCAACTGGAAGACCTGTGACCCCGTGGTGGTCGATCCCGCCGAGCGCTGGGCCTACACGGCCAACCAGGTCCTCGGCAAGAACCACTACTACAGCCCCGGCCACATGGGCGTGAACCGGGGCTGGCAGATTCTGGACTTCCACTACTTCCGCGAGGTCAGCGCCATCACCGACCCCACGGCGCTCCCGCTGAACGTCAAGCAGGCCGTCGGGCATCCGTTCATCATTCCCGAGAGCCTGTGGGTGCCGCCCCTGGGCTACCAGAGCGAGGGGCCGCTGATGATCGCCGCCCAGCAATGCCTGACCGGCGTGGACTGCTTCTACTGGTTCGCCACGGGCGTGCCGGAGTGGCAGCCGGTCGGCAACAAGTGGACCTTCGCCACGCCCATGCAGATGGGGCAGTTCCCGGCCGCGGCCCTCCTGTGGCGCCGCGGCTACGTCGCGGAGGCGGACCGGCCGGCCGTCTACGAGGAGCGCGGCCTGCAGAACATCTGGGACCGCAAGAGCCCCATCATCGCCGGGAGCGGCTCCTGGGACCCCAACCGGGATGCCGGCGACCTTCCCCCGGACTCCAGCGTCAAGGGCGGCGTGGACCCGAAGGCGTTTCTCGTCGGGCCGGTTCACGTCAGGTATGAGGGAAGCCCGGCCAACAACCGCATCGCCGACCTGGACCGCTACATCGACCAGGAGCGCGGCACCATCAGGAGCCTGACCGGCCAGATCACCACCGACTACAGGCGCGGCATCTACACCGTGAACGCACCGAAGGCACAGGCCGCCGCCGGGTTCCTCAAAGTGGCCGGTGAGATCGAGCTGGACGACGTTACCATCCGCTGCCGCAATGACTACGCCACCATCGTGGTCGTGCCGCTGGACGACAGACCCATCGCCGAATCGGGCAGACTGCTGGTGCAGGTCGGCACGCGCTGCCGCCCCACCGGCTGGAAGGCCCGCCCGGCCACCTTCCACATGAACGATCAGGAAGTGCAGGGCAAGCGCATCCTGCAGGTCGGCGCCAACCCGTGGCAGGTGGTCAACACCCGCGCCGTCCTGACGGTCCGGAACCGCACGGTCTCAAAGGCGACGCTGCTGGACATCAACGGTGTTCCCGTGCGCGACGTGGGGGCGGACCGCTCCGGTGGGCGCATGCGCGTGGAACTTCCCCCGGAGACCATGTATCTGATGCTGCGATAGCGGCACAGGCGGGTCAGGAAGAGCCGGGAAGTTCGGCCGGCGAGATATCGAGTATCTCCCAGCGGCGTTCCTCGGCGCCCCGCCTGAAGCTGACCACGTCCCCGACCTTCTTGCCCATGAAGGCCTTGCCGAGGGACGCGTCGTAGCCGTAGATGCCCTCGGCCAGATCCGCATCCCAGGGTCCCAGGAAAGTGAAGGACTCCTGCTGGCCCGTGGCGAGATTGCGCGCCGTGACTCTGCTGCCGACCGTGACGCAGTCGCCGCCGCCCGTTGACGGGGTGATGGGTCGGGCGCGCGATATCTCCTCCCGCATACGTTCGGCCAGCTCCGCCAGACGGCCGCGCTCGCGGAGGGCCGATTGATAATCGGCATTGTCGCTGATATCGCCGAGCTGCGCCGCCTGGCCGAGCTCCCGGATCACCTGGGGCAGACGGACGTGCACGACCCGTTCAAGTTCAGCCTTCCGCTTCTCAATACCACGGGCGGTATTATAGATCACGTCCTGCTCCCACGGCGGCACTTCGGCCACGACCAGGGCAGGTGCGTGCCGGGCGAGCATCTCCATCAGACGGCCCTGAATCTGGGGCGTCAACGCGGGATTACGCTGCACCATGCTCGTGAGAGGGGCCAGTTGGTCCGGGGACGCCTCCTCCAGGGCGGCTTCCAGCGCCGCTCCGTCGCGCAGCAGCAGCGCCGAGCGTATCTGCGCCACCTCCGACTTCCGACGCTCCTCCCCCAGCGAAGCGTCCCGCACGATGGAAGTCCCCGCAGAGAGCAGCCTGAACAGAATCGAGATCGCATCGAGGTCCGCGATGGGCGCCGGAGGCTCCGCCCCGGTCCGCCGGCGCCACAGCCACGTGAGGGCACCGGCCTCCCCGCCGGAACGCGAGAGGATACTCTCGCACGCCTCCGCCAGCGTTTCGGGAGCTTCCTCCGCCAGCATATCCCCGGCCACCCGGCAGGCCTGGCGGGGCATCGAAGGCATCATGCGCGCAAAGAGCCCCGGCCACTCCTCCGGGAAGCGGCGCCGAATGAACCGGAGCGTCGCCACCAGCAGACCTTCATCCTGCACGTTCCGGGACAGCGACTCGGCCGCCGGCCCCAGCGGGCCGCCCACCTCGGGTGCTTCGGTCGGTATCCGCTCTGGAAACTCCCGCCGCAGGGCGTCGAACACGGCGGCGGCCGGCAGTGCGCGCCACGACTCCCCGTCCGGGCAGCCCACGACAAGCTCGCGCAGCCCCTCGGCCAGCGGCGCCACCAATTGCGCCGCCACGTCCGCGTGGGCCCGCGCCTCCCGCAGTGCCTCGAGGGCGACGCGCGCCGCCGCCGTGGCCTCGGACTGGCCGCGGAATCTCCTGAGCAACCTCTCCTGGTGCGTGAGGGGCTTTCTGCGCAGGAACACGGACGGAGAACGCCCGCTGGTCATGCCCACCTCCGCCGACCGCTTCAACCGATCCCGCGTCCCCGACCACCATCGACCCCATGAATCCACCACGGGCTCCAGGTAAATGCGCAGCCGCCGAAGCTCCATCCGGCGGTCCACCGCCCGCAGCACCATGCTGACCAGCTCCTCGGGGGCTTCCTGCGCCAGGCAACGCAGCCTGTCCCGGTCAAAAAGATTGAGCGCCCGGAAATCGTCATCCGGCAGAATCTCCAGCGTTCCCGCCTCGCCGGGCGGCACGACCCGGTCGCCGTCCTCGAACTCGACGACCAGTCCGCCCCGGGCTGTGTCCACGGAGCGGACACAGCCCACCGCGTCGGCACCGACGTCATAGACGTAGGAACCGGGCCCCAGGGCAATAAGTCCATCCAGAGCCGCCAGGGCCCGGTCCAGCGGCAGCCCCTCGTCCCCCACGGTGACCTGCACGATCTGCTCGGCCCCCGGCACGTCCTCCAGTACGCGGGCGGAAAGATCCAGCAGCACGTCCCGGAGGGGCCGGCTCTCGGGCAGAAGCATTGCTCCACGCCTTGCCGCACGGAAGGCGGCCTCCGGCTCGCCGTCTTCCTGCAGGGCGCCCGCCAGGTACCACAGCAGTGACTCCGCCTGCGCCCTGTGCCCGCGCTCGACCAGGACTTCGGCGGCCTCCAGGAGCACGTCCACGTCCGTGCTCCCCTCCTCGACGGCCAGCATCCAGGCCGACTCCAGCTCGTCCAGCTTTTCCTTCTTGGCAAGTTTCAGAAGGGCATCCATTCCCCACCCCGGTTGCTGCGCAAGTGTCACCGTCCTGTATACCGGAAAGCGCCGCGATTCACAAAGCGACGGGCGTGCCGACTTGCATTTGGGGGCTCGGTCAGTGCATAATCACGACCCTGAACATGACCGCCAAGATCCCCAAGAACGTCGTGGAGCGCTGGGACGGCAACCCCGTCCTGTCGATCGACGATCTTTGTTTCGCGGCCAGCGACGTCCACAACGCCGGCGCCGTCCGGCACGAAGGGCGCTGCGTCCTGCTGGTCACGGTGGAAAGGCTCGACGGAAGGTGCGCCATATACCGGGCCAGCAGCGAGGACGGCCGACAGTTCAAGATCGAGAAGGAACCCGTTCTCGAGCCGGCAAAGGAGGGCATCTTCGCGCCCTACGAGGCGGGAGGGGTTCGGGATGCCCGTATCACGCTGCTGGAGGGCACATACTACATCGTCTACCTGGCCTACAGCCAGTATGGTTTCCGCCTGTGTCTGGCCCGCACGGCAGATTTCCGCAGCATCGAACGCATCTCCGTGGTCTCCGAACCCGACACGAAAAACGGGGTGCTCTTCCCCCGCCGCATCAAGGGCCGGTTCGCGCGCCTGGAGAGGCCGCAGGAAGGGGGCAACATCTGGATCAGCTACTCCGACGACCTGGTGCACTGGGGAAGCTGGGACATCGTAATGACCCACCGAGGCGGCTACTGGGACAGCCACCGCATCGGTGCATCGGTGCCTCCGATCGAGACCTCCGAGGGATGGCTCCTGTTCTATTACGGGGTGAAGAACACCCCCGGAGGGCCGCTTTTCCGCCTGGGAGCCGCCTTCCTGGACCTGGAAGAGCCTTCCCGCGTGCTGGGACGATGCAACGTCCCCCTGCTCTCCCCCAAGGAGCGCTACGAACGCATCGGCGATGTTCCCAACCTGGTGTTCGCCTGTGGCGCCATCCCGTCCCGGGACGGGGCTGAGGTGGACATTTACTACGGCGCGGCGGACAGTTGCATCTGCCTGGGATCGGTCTCCCTCGACACATTGGAATACACCTGCTACCCGGAGAAAGCCAGAGAAGCCCTATGAGCATGCCCTGGCTGGTCGAACAGGATATCCTGCGGCGCCACGCGGGTAACCCCCTCATCACCGCAGCCGACATCCCCTTCACCTGCAACACGGTGTTCAACGGGTCGGCCGTCAAGCTGGACGGCGCGTACCGCATACTGCTGCGGGTGGAGGGGCAGCACGGATACTCGGTCTTCGCGCTGGGCCGCAGCCGGGACGGCTACGATTTCGAGCTGGAGGAGTTGCCCGTCATGACGCCGGCCACGGAAGGCCACATGCAGAAATACGAAGTGGCCGGCGTGGAGGACCCCCGCATTACCGTCCTGGAAGGCACCGTCTACGTCACCTACACCGCTTTCAGCGGTTACGGCCCGGTGATGGCGCTGGCGCGCACCGAAGACCTCATGTCCTTCAAACGGCTCGGTATCATCAGCGAACCGGGCAATAAGGACGGGATACTTTTCCCCCGGAAGATAAACGGGCGCTACGCGCGGCTGGACCGGCCGGTGGGCAACGACATCGGGCGCATCTGGATATCTTTCTCGGACGACCTGCTGCACTGGGGCGAGAGCCGCGTGCTGGTCTCGCCCCGGCCCGGCTACTGGGACTCTTATCGCGTGGGCGGCTCCACAACGCCCATCGAAACCCCCCGGGGCTGGCTGGAGATATACCACGGGATCAAGATGACCGGCGGGGGCCCCATCTATCGCGCCGGGGTCGTGGTGCTGGACCTGGAGGACCCCTCCGTGGTGCTGGGCCGCAGCCCCATCCCCGTTCTGGCGCCCCGCACCGATTACGAGCGGATCGGCGACATCAACAACGTCGTCTATCCGTCCGCTGCGATCCCCGAGCAGGACGGCAGCCTGAAGGTCTACTATGGTGCCGCGGACACGTGCTTCTGTGTGGCCACCAGCACGCTGGACGAACTGGTGAGCGTGGCCCTGGAAGGGCCCGACTGAGCGTCCTCACGCGATCGCCGCGGCATCGATCAACCGGCCACCCTGGGGCAGGTCTTCGTTGCTGAAACCGAACTCCGCCAGGAAGCGGTCCGCCACCTGCTGGTTGATGCGCCAGCCCATCCTCTCCTGGCGGACCTTCGTGGCCACCACGTAGTCCACGGCCGGGCCGAAGGTGCCCATCACCAGCGTGTTGAGCTGGTCGCTCGGGCGCGCGCACGGCCCACCCCCTCCGCTGGCCCACAGGGCGTCGATCAGCACCAGTTGCTGCCGCGGGAAGAGGACTCGTCCCGTGCGAGGGTCCGTCGCACCCAGGACCTCGGGGCTTTTGTTGATGCCGATCACGTAGTCTGCGCCGCCGCCTTCCCCGTGACCCGGCTGCGGATCGAAGGTGCCGAAGTGATTCTTCATGGACAGTGTGAAGCCGCCAAACTGCCCGCCGTGGCCCTTGCACATGGCGATGTTGATCAGGATGTCCACGGTCCCGTTCACCAGGTGCTCGAGGCAGGACCGCTCCGCGTTTCCATCCAGGTAGGGAGCGGGGACGGTCGTTTTGGCACTGAAGCCGCCCCACTTGTCGGCCACCCGTACACCGTCCGGCAGCCCCTTGAACGGCGTGCTTCTGGACATGTTGCCGCCGTGCTTGGCGTCGTAGATCGTGATGTTCCGGGGATTCACGCCCAGCACGTCCGTCAGCGCGTGGCACACCGTTGCCATCACCGGGCTGTGGGTGTGCTGGTGGCAGATGTTGTTGGTCTTGATGGCCACCAGGACGTCGCCCCAGCCCTTGTCCGCCGGCTTGACGATGAGCTTGTTCCACGCCTTTTCCTCAGAACTCTCCTCGGCCAGGGCCATCGCCAGGCGGTGGACGTTCTGCTGCACGACGTTGGGGGCAACCAGCTTCTCCTGCGCCGCCCATTCCGGGGGCACAGCCGGGGAAGTCGTCATCGCCGGGGCGTGCAATCCAACCACACGGAGGGGGTCCATGTTCGGATGGATCGGCGCTCCCGGTTGATATGCCTCCGCCCTGCGCGGCGTGATGATGGTCGGCAACGCCCCCAGAGCGAGAGCCCCCGCCGCCGTTGTCCTCAGAAAACCCCTGCGCGAAAGTGCCTTCTCGGACATTGCGTCTCCCTTCCACATTTCACTCAGCCAGAATCGGGTCATGTCCTTCCAACCTCACCGCCTCACATATCAGTATAATGCCTCTCCGCCCACGTGGCAATGCCCGGGAGCCCGTGAACGACACGGAAGGCCGATAGTTGAATGGCCATGAGGGCGGCCTCTTTTCCGTTTCCAACGGGAAGCCAGGCCGGCTATAATCTGGGTTTTCAGCGGGGAGCGGACGCGAACGCACCCGTGCACTGCGGTGCGTCCGACCCATCGGCTCTGGCAAGGGGAAAAGATTTGAAGGCCTGGCGCTCGATGGTAACGGTCGGTGCTGTTGCAGGAATCTTCCTGGCTTGCGCGGGCTGCGCCTGCACCGGCCGCCGGCCAGTGCGGGATCCGCGCTCGGTTGTGCTGCCTTACGAATGGGTGGGTGATATACTTGGGGTGCCTTTCAACGAACCTTCGGGTCTGACCTTCCACCCGGTCCGGGGAACTCTGTTCCTCGTGGGCGACGAGGGGGATATCGCCGAACTTAGCAGGGAGGGGGAGATCCTCCACCAGCGGGTCCTGCGCGCCGGCGCGGACCTGGAGGGGGTGACCTGCGTGCCTGCCTCGGGGCTTCTTTATGTAGCGGTGGAGGGGGAAGAGAAGATACTCGAGGTGGACCCGGAGACTCTCGATATTACGCGTGAGTTCGCCCTGCCCCGGTCAGTGGGCGACTTCGAGCTGTTCAAACCGGGGGGACAGGGAATCGAGGCCATCTGCTTCGTGCCGGATCCCCGGAATGCTCACGGAGGGGCGTTCTTTGTCGCCAATCAAAGCTTCACCCTGGAGCCGGGTGAGGAGAAATCCGTGATCGTGGAAGTCGAACTGCCGCTGGCCGCTCACAACGCAGATGCCCCGATTCGCATCGTCAACTGGTTCTACCCAAATGTTATAGATATCAGCGCCCTCTGGTACGATGCCTCAACGGCTCACCTCCTGGCCGTCAGCGACACCAATAACGTGCTGATCAAGTTCACACTCCGGGGCAGCCCGGTGCGCACCTACACCATCTCGGGCAGGGACCAGGAAGGCCTGTGCATCGACGATGAGGGGATGATGTACATCGCCCAGGATTCGGGAGGGCTGGTCAAGATACGGCCGCTCTGGCCGGACTGAAGACCCCCGGTCATCCCGGGCCGAGCAGCCGTTCCGCGTTCTCCCACAAAACCATCCGCTGTGTCTCCGCGTCGGGAAAGGCCTGCCTGACAAGGCGCAGCGTCTGCGCCTGATCGGTCCACGGGCTGTCGGTGCCGAACAGGATTCTCTCCCGGGGATGCCGCCCGATGATCTCGCCCAGGGCCCCCTCGGCACCCATTCCGAAGCTGTAGGAAGTCTCCAGCCAGACATCCTCCCCGGCCAGGGTCTCGGCAACCTCGTTCCACATCTTCCATCCGCCCATGTGCGCCGCCACGACCCGCATCCCGGGGAAGGCGCGGTGCACCCCGAGAATCCGTCCCGGCGCCGCTCGATGGTCATCCAGGGGGAAGGCCACGTCCCGGCCCGCGTGGAACAGCAGGATGAGCCCTCGCCCGGCGATCGCCTCATAGATCGGCCACATGCGCCGCTCGTCCACCGTGAAATCCTGGTACATGGCATGCAGCTTCACGCCCCGCAGCCCGGCGTCTGCTATCCTGGCCACGTCCTCCGCCGGGTCCGCGCTCTCCGGGTGCACCGAGCCGAAGGGAATGATCCGCTCGCCCCGGATGGTCCCGGACCAGCGCAGGATGGACGCGGTCTGACTCGGCTTGGTGGCGATGGAGGCGATGACGCTCCGCTCGATGCCCGCCTCATCCATGGAGCGCAACAGGTCAGAAACGGTGCCGTCCAGGACGGCCCATGCGTGGCGGGGGATCTGCCCGTTCAACGTCTCGATGGCCCGGTCGGCCAGGTCGTCCGGGAACGCGTGGGCGTGGAAATCAACGATCATGCTCTGTCTTCTCCGTCGGGGCTGATGTCGGCGCGGCGCAGGAGCGTGGAGTTGGAGACCACACTGACGGAACTGAAGGCCATGGCGGCCTCAGCGATGGCCGGATGCAGCAGGCCCAGCATGGCCGCGGGAATGGCAATGATATTGTAGCCGAAGGCCCAGAACAAGTTCTGCTTGATCTTGCGGAAGGTGGCCCGGCTGAGTTTCACGGCGCTCACCACGGCGCCCAGTTCGCCGCGGACCAGCGTGATGTCGCCGCTCTCGATCGCAATGTCGGTTCCCGTGCCCAGCGCTATTCCCACGTCCGCCTGCGCCAGCGCCGGGGCGTCGTTGATGCCATCCCCCACCATGGCCACGCGGCCCACCTCGCCCTGCAGGCGCTCCACCTCGCGGGCCTTGCGTTCGGGCAGGACTTCGGCCAGCACCCGGTCGATGCCCACCAGGTCGGCTATGGCCCGGGCCGTGCGCTCATTGTCTCCCGTGATCATGACCACCTCGAAACCCATTTCCTTCAGCCGGGCGACTGCCCGGGCGGAGTCCTCCTTGAGAGTGTCCGCGATCCCGATGAGTCCGATGACATCTCCCGCCCGCGCCACCAGGACGGCCGTCTTGGCCTCGGCCTGGAGCCTTGCGCGGGCCTCCTCGACCGGCCCGACGTCCACACCCTCCGCCTGCAGGAGGGCCGGCGTCCCGACCAGCGCCCGCTGTCCGCCCAGGACACCGCGCACGCCCTTGCCGCTGACGGCCTCGAAGTCCTCCGGCTCTGCCAGGTCCAATTCCTCGTCTTGCGCCCGCCGCAGGATGGCCCGGGCCAGCGGATGCTCGCTGGCGCTCTCCAGCGAGGCCGCAACGCGCAGCATCTCCGCCTCCTCGATGTCACTGACCCCTACGAGATCCGTCACCTCGGGCTGGCCCTTCGTGAGGGTGCCGGTTTTGTCGAGCAGGATGGTGTGGATGTCCTTCATCGCCTGGATTGCCTCACCGGACCGAATCAGGATGCCGTTCTGGGCGCCCATGCCGCTTCCCACCATCAGGGCGGTGGGGGTGGCCAGCCCCAGCGCGCAGGGACAGGCGATGACCATGACCGCCACAGCGGCGAAGATGGCCAGCGAAACAGCCTCCACCTCAGGGTTGATCCAGGGGATGAACTGGTGCGCGAACGTTGCCCACCGGCCCAGCGGCTCCTGGAAGATGAGCCAGACCAGAAGGGTCAGCACGGACAGCCCGATGACCGCGGGAACGAAGTAAGCCGTCACGCGGTCCGCGAACGCCTGAATGGGCACGCGGCTGCTCTGGGCCTGGCGGACCATGCGCACCACGTTCGCCAGGAAGGTCTCCTCGCCCACCCGGGTGGCCCTCACCCTCAACAGGCCCTCCTGGTTGACGGTGGCTCCGATCACCTCGTCGCCCTCCTGCCTGGTCACCGGCACGGACTCGCCGGTCGCCATCGACTCGTCCACGGAACTGCGCCCCCGCACGACCACTCCGTCGGTGGGTATCTTCTCGCCCGGCCTGACCACCATGACGTCGTCCACCTCGATCTGGTCCACGGGGACCTCTACCTCCTGGCCGTCTCGGAGGATGCGGGCGGTCTTGGCGCCCAGCTCCAGCAACTTCCGGATGGCCTTGCTCGCTCGCCCCCTGGCCCTGGCTTCGACATAGCGGCCCGTCAGGTGAAAGGCCATGATCATGGCCCCCACGCCGGCGTAATTGTGAACGCCCAGCCGGAGCAGGCTGAGCGGGCCGGTGACGAAGGCGGAGCCGCTGCCCAGCAGGATGAGAACGTCCATGTTGGGCGAGAGGTTGGTCAGTGCCTTCCACGCGCTGCGGTAGGTGTTCAGACCGGCCACGAAGAGCACGGGAACGGCCAGGACGACCATCGCCCACTCATAATAGACGCGGAAATCCTCCAGAGCTTCCAGCTCGAGCATGAACGGGATCATCAGCAGAATCATGGGCCCGGTCACAACCCAGGCCAGCCACATGCGACGACGGGCCGTGTGCATCTGCTGGAGGCTGCGGTCGGTCTCCGCCTCGCCCAGCCGGGCGGTGTAGCCAGCGTCGGCGACCGCCTGCACCAGCTCCTGCGGCCCGATCACCCCCGGGTCGTGGCGGACTTCCGCCCGGCCGGTGGCAAAGCTTACCTCGGCGGCGAGGACGCCGTCCCGCTTCCTGAGGGCGCGGCCGATGGTCTGAGCACAGGACTCGCAACTCATGTCGCTGATCGAGAGGACGCACTGCCACCCCTGCTCGCCCACGTCGTAGCCCGCCTCCCGCACGGCACGGGCCATCTCTTGCCGGTCGGTCCGCGAGGGATCGTACGTAACCTGCGCCTCTTCGATGGCGAGGTTGACCGTGACGTCCTCGACCCCGGCCAACGCCCGGAGCGCTTTCTCCACCGTTTGGGCGCAGGAGGCGCAGGTCATCCCCTCAATGGGAAGCTGAATCGTTTCCGCCCCGCCCTGCTCCTGTTCCTGCGACGCACCCACGAACTGCGCCGGATCCGCGTCGAAACGCTCTTTGCACCGCGGGTTGCAGAAATAGTAGGTTTCCCCCCGGTATTCGCTCCTCCCGGCAGCATCCTCCGGCCCCACCTCCATACCGCAGACCGGATCAATGGTCATGATTCCGCCCCCTTTCACGTCGTGCCCGCCGCGCGTAAGCGGCGGAACTGGAACACAACTCGCTCATCCTTTAGTATATTCCGCTGTGCCTGTCGGCGCAGCCGGAAATCCCGCGCCTATCAGCCGACCTTCTCACCTGAATCAGATGGCAGGGAGCACGAAATGTCGCTGGAAGAGATGGACATCGACGATCTGTGCGTCAACACCATCCGGACGCTGTCGATCGACATGGTGCACGCGGCCGACTCCGGGCATCCCGGCGCACCGCTGGGCTGTGCGGCCATCGGTTACGCCCTCTGGACGCGGTTCCTGAAGTTCAACCCGGGCGATCCGGACTGGCCGGACCGCGACCGCTTCGTCCTGTCCGCCGGACACGCCTCGGCGCTGCTCTACAGCCTGCTGCACCTGAGCGGGTACGATCTGCCGATGGAAGAGCTGAAAGATTTCCGCCAGTTCGGCAGCATGACGCCCGGCCATCCGGAAGCGGACTGCGCCCCGGGCGTCGAGGTCACCACCGGTCCGCTGGGCCAGGGGCTGGGCAACGCCGTGGGCCTGGCCATTGCCGAGCGCCACCTGGCCAGCCAGTTCAACCGGCCCGACTATCGGATCGTGGACCACTTCACCTACGTGCTGGCCAGTGACGGGGACATGATGGAGGGCATCAGTCACGAGGCCGGCTCGCTGGCAGGCCACCTCGGCCTCGGAAAACTGATCGTGCTCTACGACGACAACGACATCTCGCTGGAAGGCCCCACCGCCGGGTGGTTTACCGACGACACGGCCGCCCGCTTCCGGGCCTACGGCTGGCACGTCTGCCGCGTCGAGGAAGCCACCACGGACGTGGACGGCGTCGCCGCTGCCATCGGAGAGGCCCGCGCCGAGGCCGACCGGCCTTCCCTGATCGTGTGCACGACCCACATCGGCTACGCCAGCCCGGTCCAGGACACCCACAGGGCACACGGAGCCCCACTGGATGCCGAACAGATGCGGGAGACCAAACGGAACCTCGGCTGGCCGGAGGACGCGATGTTCCTGGTGCCCGACGGTGTTCGGCAGCGGTTCGCTGAGGCGGCCGAGCAGGGCCGAAAGGCCCAGGACGAATGGCAGAGAACATTCGAGCGATACGCCGAACAGTACCGGGAAGAGGCGGCCCGGTGGCGCGCCGCCCGGGACGGGGAGCTGCCCGAGGGCTGGGACGAGGGCCTGCCGGTCTATGCGCCCGGGGACGGCCCCCTGGCAACGCGCAACGCCGGCGGCGCCGCGCTGGAAGTGCTCCGCAAGAATTGCCCGTTCCTCGTCGGCGGATGCGCCGACCTGGGGTCTTCCACCAGGACCCTGCCCGATGACGGCCGGAGCATGGACACCGGCCATTTCAAGCCCCAGAACATCCGCTTCGGCGTTCGCGAACACCTCATGGCCGCCGCGTGCTCCGGCCTCGACCGCCACGGCGGCCTGCGGGCCTACGGTTCCACCTTCACCGTGTTCGCGGACTACGCGCGACCCTCCCTGCGGCTGGCCGGCCTGATGGAGTGCCCGGTCGTCTACCAGTTCACGCACGAGAGCATCGGTGTGGGCGAAGACGGCCCCACTCATCAGCCTATCGAGCACCTGGCTTCGCTGCGCTGCATCCCCAACTGGACCGTCATCCGGCCGGCCGACGCGAACGAGACCATCCAGGCATGGCGAAGCGCCCTCATGAGCCGCCAGGGTCCCACGGCCATCCTGTGCAGCCGGCAGAAATTGCCCGTCCTGGAGCGCCGGGAATATCCCCCGGCACGGAACCTGGACAAGGGCGCCTACGTGCTGTCCGACCCCGAGCGTGGAGAACCGCAGATCATCCTGATGGCCAGCGGCTCCGAGGTGCACCTCATACTGGAGGCTGCCGGGATGCTGGCGGACCGGGGCGTGCGCGTCCGGACCGTCAGCTTCCCGTCCTGGGAGCTTTTCGAGCAGCAGAGCGCCGAGTATCGTCGCGCAGTTTTGCCGCAGGCGGTGCGCAAACGCCTGGCCGTGGAGGCCGGCTCGCCCATGGGGTGGGAAAGGTACGTGGGAGATGAAGGCGAGGTGATCGGCCTTCGGCGCTTCGGGGCCTCCGGACCGGGCCAGGAAGTCATGGAGGAGCTGGGGTTATCGCCACAAAATGTCTTCGACCGGGCCCTTGCGCTCCTTCAGGCCGACGGCTGACAGCGCGCGTTCTACCGTTTCTGGTTCGTTTTCCTGCAAGCTCAGGCTGCCACAGACATGTACGATCCAGGCAAAGCTCGAGGGCACGATCTGTTCAAACGCAGCGGCCGCAACCCCATCCTGACCGCCGATCAGTGGCCGTACATGGTCAACAGCGTCTTCAACGCGGGCGCGGTCCGGCTCCACTCCGGCGAGACCCTGCTGCTGGCCCGGGCCGAGGACATGCGCGGTATCTCCCATCTCTGCGCCGCAAGGTCCGAGAACGGCATGACGGACTGGGAAATCGACTCCGAACCCACGTTACTGCCGGACCCGGAGAACTACCCCGAGGAGACCTGGGGCATTGAGGACCCGCGCATCACATGGCTGGAGGAGAAGGACCGCTACGCCGTCAGTTATGCCTGCTATTCCCTGGGCGGCCCCGGCGTTGCGCTGGCCTTCACGGAGCATTTTCGGGACTTCTCCCGGCTGGGCATGGTCCTGAGCCCGGACGACAAGGACGCGGCCCTGTTCCCCCGGAAGTTCGACGACCGATGGGCCATGATCCACCGGCCGATGAGCCTGGACCACCCCGCCCACATCTGGCTCTCCTGGTCCCCCGACCTCAAACACTGGGGCGAGGCGCGCATCCTCATAGAAGCCCGGCGAGGCGCGTGGTTGGGACGCGCGCAAGATCGGCCTCTCCACGCCTCCCCTGGAGACGGACCGGGGCTGGCTGATCTTCTACCACGGCATCCGCAGCACGGCGTCCGGCGCCATCTACCGCCTGGGAGCGGCGCTGCTGGACCTGGAAGACCCCCGCCAGGTGCTGCTGCGGAGCGACGAGTGGATCTTCGGACCCGGACCCGACTACGAGAGAACGGGCGACGTGCCCGACGTGGTCTTCCCCTGCGGACTGACGCTCGCCGACGACTGCGATACCCTTCGCCTCTACTATGGCGCGGCGGACACCCGCATCTGCGTGGCCACGGCCAGCCTGGCGGAGGTGCTGGAATGGCTGGAGCAGAACGGCCGCCCCGGCGGGGAGGCCAGGATCCTCTGACCCCTCTCGGCCCGCAAGGTCAGAGACCCATCTCGGAGGCGGCGGGATACTCCATCAGGACGGCCCGCTCCCTGAGCCGCGCCACATAGCGGTTGTATGCCTCTGCCTTCTCGGCCTGCAGCAGCTCCTCCCGGATGCCGGACTGGACCTGCTCGAAGGGGAGCACGTGGGCAGGGCGAATCTCTTCCAGGCGCACAATGGCCAGGCCGCCGCTGACCCGTCGGACCTCCGAGAGCTGCCCCGGCTCGAGTCCCTCAACGGCCGGCGGCACCCAGTCGCCCTGTTGCTCGGGGACCGCCACCTCGTGGAGCCCCCCGGGATAGCGGTCTGCATCCGCCGAGTGCTCGTCGGCCAGCCGGGCAAACTCGGCGCCCTGGAGTATCTGCCGCCGCACCGCCGCCGCTTTACGCCTGACCGGGGCCAACTCCTCCGAGCCCACCACCGGAAAGAACATCTGCCGGTAGACTATCGTGCGCGGAACCGTGAACTCGTCCCTGTGCTCCCGATAATAGCGGCGTATCTGCGCCGGCGAGACGTGGACGGTAGCGTAGACTTCATCCAGCAGCAACTTGTTGATGAGGAGATTCTCCGCCTGCCGCCGCTTGAACTCCTTTACCGTCACACTCGATTGGGACAGCAGGTGCTGGAGTCGCAGGCGTGAGCCCACCTGCTCGCAGACCCTCTCGAACTGGTCCTCGGCCAGGGCATCCATGACCCCGGCAATGTCTACGTCACCCAGATACTCCTTGCGGGCTTTCTGCAGCAGCAGCTGCCGGTCGATCAGCCCCTGCAGCGCGTCCTTCCTGCGCTGGGCCCGCAGTTGCTCGTACTCCGCGTCGGGCGGGCCGGGCAACCGCTCTTGTTCAGCGACGGCGCCCTGCAACCGCAGGGACCTCTCCAGGTCGGCCGTGGTGATTACGTGACCGTTCACGCGCACCAGCGGCTCCGCCTCCGGGGCTTCGGCCCCCAGGCAGAGCACGCTCGCCAACGCCAGCAGCGTCGTCACGCCTGTGCAGCGTCCCATATAGCACACCGCGGGGAATGTAGCAGCATCGACACGCCATTATATTACCAGGCACGCCCGCGGGTATCGAGGGAAAGGGGCGCGGCCGGTCAACCCCCTGCTAGCTTGATGGACAGGCCCCTGCGGACCGCCTGGAATCCGAACCGCTTCCTCAACTCGTCCAGGCAGCGATCGATCCGCCGGTAGCGCTCCGCCCCGTCGTCGAAAAGCGACGCCTGGAAGACGCGCGCCGGACGCAGGTCGCTCATCCCCACTCCCACCAGACGCACCCGTCGGCTCCGACACCAGCCGATCCGCAGCATCCGGCGCGCGGCCTCGAATATCCGGTCGTCCCGGTCGGTATGTGCCCCCATCGAACGGGAGCGCTGGACCGCCACGGAATCCTGGTAGCCCAGCTTCAAGTGGGCGGTCCGTCCCTCCAGCTTCTCCCGGCGCAGGGCCCGCCCCAGCCGTTCGGTCAGGTTGAACAACATGGCTTCCACGAATTCATAGTCCGCCCGCGCCGTCCAGAAAGTGGTCTCCCGGCTGATGCTGCGGGGCCGGTCGGGGCTTTCCGGCTCCACCGCCCCCTCCCCGCGGAGCAGCCGGTAGATGGCCCGGCCGCGGTGGCTGCCGAAGGCGTCCTCCAGCAGTTCCACCGGCAGCCGCCGCGCCGCCTTTACGGTCCCTACGTTCCACCTGCGGAACCTCTCCCGCGTGGCGGGGCCGATGCCGGGCAGTTCCCCCAACGGCAGCCCGGCCAGGAAATCCGCCTCCCGACCCGGCGCCACCAGGGTCAGCCCCCGCGGCCTGCAGAAATCGCAGGCCACCTTCGCCACCAGCTTGTTGGTTCCCCCGCCCACGGATACGCTCAACCCCGTCTCCGCGCGGACGCGGCGCTTCAGGCCCTCCGCCACGGCCGCCACCCAGCGCCACGGCCCCGGCACCAGGGTCCGCTGAGAGACCGGCACGGGACGAGCGTCCGAACGGCAGTAAACGCCGTCGGGCCCCTCCCGGAAAGGCATCCGCGCCGACGGACGACCGCACCAGGCGCCGTACATCCGCCGGCACCCGTCCAGGGAAAGGCAGGCCTCGTCCAGGGAGGTCTGCTCCACCGACGGACTGATGCCCGAGAGCACCTCGAACACCTGCTCGGAAAAACGGTTATATCGTTCGAAGCTGCCGGACAGGTAGATGCCCTGCGGGCACAGCTCCCGGGCCCGGTGAATGGGCATCCCCGCCTTCAGGCCGAACCGGCGGGCCTCGTAGGAAGCGGAGGCGACCACCCCTCTGCCCTTCAGGCCGCCGCCCACGACGACCGGTTTGCCCTGCAGGTCCGGCCGCAGGACCTGCTCCGCCGAGGCAAAGAACGCGTCGATATCCACGTGAAGGATCAAGGGTGCGTCCATCGTTCCCCTCCGGCCGCGATACAGGGCGCATTGGCTCACTCGTATAGACTATACGGGACAATAGATCGCCTGTCAAGCAAAACCTCCCCTGGAAGATAATCTTCGGCGACGGGCAATTCGCGCCACCCATCTCAGGGCAGTTTCGCGCCTGCCCGTCCGGGGAGGGATAACGATGCACGGCCGGACCACCGGGCTGTGACACCTCTTCGGGCGGGTAGAGACCACAACGGCGAGATTGCTTCGCCCCCTGGCGCGGGGGCGCGGGAGAGCAGGCGACATCCGGCGCGGTGGGGTCCTCGCCCGTTGCAGGCGTCTGCCGTTCGGCTCTTCCGCTATGCCACGCCGAAAGGTGAGGATGGCTTCCCGGCCTGGATTCGAACCAGGAACGGCAGGACCAAAACCTGCTGTGTTACCAATTACACCACCGGGAAGCTGACGGCGGACTGCACCTGTGCCATCCGGGTGCGCCGGGCACTGCCGTCGGAACGGCAGAGCGACAGGATGGAGTAAAGCTGCTCTTGCCCGAACGCGGGACGCTCAGCCACCGTGGAACTCGTCCCACCTGGCCACGGAAACGAAGTAATCCCCCTCCAGCACGTACTGGTCCTCGCTCACAATGGCGGCGCGGGAGACGATCTCGCCGACCTCGCCCAGAACGATGATGGCTTTTTTGCGGTCCTCCCCGGAGGGCATCCGTTCGAAGACGACGTAGCGCTCATTCTCTCGGAAGCCTTTGTCCTGGCCGCCTTCCACGTAAACGAAGTCGTCCTCCTCATCCAGGCGGATCACTTTGCCATCGGGCTGAAGCTGTGGGCGTTTTTCAGGTCCCCTGACCCTCTCCCAGTAGCGCTCCTTCCACTCCTCCACCTGGTCCTGCAGGCTGGCGATTTTGCTGTTGGCCTGATTGAGCTGTTTCTGATACTCCTCCTGGCGCTTGCTGGCCTGCTGGCTGCGCCGGCCCAGCTCCTTGTTCAGTTCATCGTTGCTCTGCTGCAGTGCGACCGTTTTCTGTTTGTACGACTGCGCCTCGGCGTTCAGCTGGGCGCGCAACTGGTTTTCCAGTTCGGTCTTTTCGCTTTCGGCGCGGTTGAGCTGCTGCTTCAACTCCTGGCTCTGAGCCTTGAGGCTCGCCACTTCCGAGACGCGTTGCTGGTAGAGCTTCCCGTAAAGTGCCAGCAGACCCTTCAGCGTGGCCATGGGGGGATTGCCCGCGGCTTCCGCCTCTTTCTGCACCGGCGCCGTCCGGATGGCATCCCTCAGCCCATCGATGCTCTCCCAACCCAACAGGTTCTCCCGCAGGTCCTCGTATTCGGCGGCCTCCCCCAGTCTGGCGGCCACGTCGCCGAAGCTCTCCTGGGTGTACTCGACGCCCAGGGGAGACGCTTCCCGGGTGGTGAGACTCCAGCCGGCGTCCTTGAAGACGGCGTGGATGGTTTCCTGGACCGCCTGCTGGGTGGTCGCCACGGCCTGTCTGGTCTGCGCATATCTCTGGTAGAAGTAGATGGCGCTGCCAACGCCCGCCACGGCCAGGATGACAAACACCACCAATGCGACGACGACTCCGGACTCAGAACTGCGTCTCACGGCGGCCATAGTCCCTCTCCCATCACGATCGAGTTGTCGCCCTTCGCTCCACGCGCACCGACCACAACGGCCCGCAGAGCGAGGCTCATCTCCGATTCTGGCATTCCACGCCCTATAAACTTAAACGCACGCGAACCCTTTGTCAACCCTGTTGACGCGTTTTGCCGGGGAATTCCGGCGGCGCCTCGAACGGCACAACGGCTGATCCCACCGGACAGGGCTGCTGAGCCGAACGCGAAACGACCCGGCGCCGGCCCGCCGTGGGTTGACAGCCCGGCACCCCCGCAGCCATAATCCATGCCGTGGAAGGCTCTGAGGAGGATGCCCCGCCCGATGGCTGAGTGCAGCGAAGCCGACCAGACCGAGCCGCGCATAGCGGTGGTGGCCCTGAACCTGCCGCTGGACCGCACCTTCGACTACATCATACCCGAGCCCCTGCGCGGGCGAGTGCGGCGGGGCAGCCGGGTGCGCGTGCCCTTCGGCAACCGTTCCGGGGTGCTGGGATACTGCGTGGCGCTCAAGTCCGAATCGGACGTGGCCGACGCCAAACTCAAGCCCCTTGCCCGGTGCCTGGACGATAAACCGCTGCTCACGCCGGAGTTGATGGAGCTGGCCCGCTGGGTCTCCGATTACTACAGGTGCTCGCGCGGCGAAGCGCTCCATGCCGTGCTCCCGGCGGCAGTGCGGAAGGGACGGCGCAGGCGGAGGCTCCAGTTCGCCCGCCTCCAGATGAGTCCCGAAGAGGCGGAGGAGAAAGCGGACCAGATATTCGAGCGCAGTCCCGCCCAGAGCAAGATACTGCGCGCCCTGGCCGCGGCGGACGGGGAGGCGCCGCTGGTCAAAATCCTGAAGAGCACCTCCACCTCCCGCTCCTCCTCCGGCGCCCTCCAGCGGCGGGGCCTGATCAGCGTCGAAAAACGCACCGTGGAGGCCGAAGACCCCCTGAGCCAGGTCCGGGCCGAGCCCCGCCCCCCTCACCGGCTGACCCCGGAGCAGCAGCAGGCGTACGGCCAGATAAGCCGGTGGGTCGAGCGCGGCTGCTTCCACGTCCTCCTGCTGCACGGCATAACCTCCAGCGGCAAGACGGAGGTGTATCTGCACGCCATCGACGACGTGGTCAGGCGGGGGCGCCAGGCAATAGTGCTGGTGCCCGAGATAAGCCTGACGCCCCAGACGGTGCGGCATTTCAGCAGCCGCTTCGAGCGGCTGGCCGTGCTGCACAGCCACCTGACCGAGGCCGAACGCCGCCGCCAGTGGCAGACCATCCGCCGGGGCGAGGCGGACGTGGTGATCGGCGCCCGGTCCGCCGTGTTTGCCCCCGTGCCCGATCTGGGGCTGCTGGTGATCGACGAGGAGCACGAGAACACCTTCAAGCAGGACAGCACACCCCGCTATCACGCCCGCGACGTGGCCATCGTCCGCGCCCAGCAGAACGAGGCCCTGGTCGTGCTGGGCACGGCAACGCCGTCGCTGGAGAGCTACTACAACGCCCGCACGGGCAAGTACACGGCCCTGCGGCTGACGCATCGAATAGGCGATCACCCCCTGCCGCCCGTGGAAATAGTGGACATGCGCGAGGAGTGGGCCGGCAGGGGGAAGCTGCGGGTGATCAGCCGGCGCCTGGAGGTGTGCGTGCGGGAGAGCCTGGAGCAGGGCCAGCAGGCCCTGCTGTTCATCAACCGCCGGGGATACTCCCCGTTCGTGCACTGCCCGCGCTGCGGTTTCGTGCTGAAATGCCATCGCTGCGACATCACCCTCAACTACCACCGCAAGATAAACGTGGCCGAATGCCACTACTGCGGCTATCAACAGCGTCCCCCGGCGGCCTGTCCGGAATGCGGTCTGGAGCCGATGCGCTTCGGCGGCACCGGAACGGAAAAGGTCCACGCAGCGGTGGACGAGCTGTTTCCCGGAAGCACTTCGATCCGCATGGACAGCGACACCACCCGGGCCCGACGCTCTCACGAGAAGAAGCTGGAGGCCTTCCGAAAAGGGGAGGCCCAGATACTGGTGGGCACCCAGATGGTTGCCAAGGGGCTGGACTTCCCCAACGTGACAACCGTCGGCGTGGTGAACGCGGACGTGGCCCTTCACCTGCCCGACTTCCGGTCCCGGGAGCGCACTTTCCAACTGCTGGCCCAGGTGGCCGGCCGCACGGGGCGCGGGCCGGCGGGCGGCCGGGTCATCGTCCAGACGTTCATGCCGACCGAACCCAGCATCCGGGCCGCGGCCAGGCACGACTACGAGGAGTTCGCGGAACGCGAACTGCCGCACCGGCGTCGCTTCCGTTACCCCCCGTTCGGGCGGCTGATCCGCATCATCTGCAGGGGGCGCCGGCTGGAGCGGCTGGAGCGTTTCAGCGCCGAACTGGGGGCGGCCCTGCGCAAGCTCTGCTCCGAGGCGGCGGAGTCGCTCCAGGTTCTCGGCCCCAATCCCGCACCCGTATCGCAGATACGCGGCCGGCACCGGCGGCATCTTCTGATCAAATGCCCCCACTCGCGCAGCGTGCGGGAACTGCTGGACGAAGCGGCAGCGCTGCTGAAGGGTCCCTCCGGCCTGAAGGTGGTCGTCGACGTGGACCCGGTCTCCATGCTGTAGACGGTCCGCCGGCACGGACAGCAGCACCGCGCGAAGTGATTTGACACGGGACGGCCGATCGCTTATTATCCGGACGCAATTATCTATCGACCCGTCGGACGAAGCGGGAATGGTAGGTGCTTGCAGCTCATGCTGCCATGCCATCCCTGGTTTTCCAGCACGATGGGCGGGAGGAGGTGGTGCCCGGTTCGGAGAAGTCGTCGGAACTCCGTGAGGGTGCGTCGATAGAGAGTGCATCCCAATCAACCTTTGAGGTAGGCGCAATGAGCGCGACTGAAGCGGAAGTCCAACAGCAGATAGAAGAGACCAGGGAGGCTTTGCAGACGATAAAGACCTCTCTCAGAAGGAGCACGCTGGTCAGGTTGCTGGGGGTGGTGGTCGGCCTGGTGATCGTCCTTGGCTACCTCTGGCTGTTTTACAGAGTGGCAAAGGAAATAGAGAAATCGCCGGAGGTGCGGCAGGCGTTCGTCGAGTACTTCGAACGACTGGAATTGGGCAAGAAGGCGGCCGAGGTTGCCGAGGGAATCGCCCCTACCTACCTGGAAGAAGTGCGCAACGTGATGGAGGAGACGGGTTTGCAGGAGGCGGCGCTTCAGGAACTGCAAACGTTCGGCGAGGAGGCCCGCCCCATCATCAGGGAACAGATGGAAAGAGTTCGTCCCCGCCTGGTCAAGAGCATCGAGGCCCAGGCGGACAGAACCTACAGGGAGCTGGAGACGGAGCTGCGGGGCCAGCTTGAACAGCGTCTCAGGCAGATGATCAGGCGGCAGACCGAGACGCTGCAAGAAGACACCGAACTCTCAGAGCAGCAGTTGAGCAATCTGCTCGATGGCCTGGTAGCCGCCAACCGCCAGGCGCTCCAGAACGTGATCGGAAGACGCTGGGAGCGCAACAACGCGAGGTTGCAGCGAATCCAAGACCTCATCCTGCAGTTTCCGCCCGTGCCCCCCAACGTTCCGCAGGAGGAACTGCAGGACCAGCTCGGAAAATGCCTGCTGGCCTTGCTGAAGGAAAACCTGCCCGAGTACGATTTCCAGCGCGAACTGGAGCTCCCCGGCTACCCCGGACCGTGAACTGGCATGCAGATGAGCTGCACGAGAACCAAGGCGAGAAGCCGCACAGCCGCCGATCCCTGCAGGGATGCGCAAGCGGCGCTAAAGGCTTCTCCCCCGACCGCAATCAACATTCGGCCCCGCTGAGGGAGGATGGATAATGGCCAATGAAGATACAGGCGCAGAACTGGAACAACCCAGGGGCGAGGTGCCCGAAGAAGTGGCAGAGGACATCCAGACACTGGCCATGGATGCCTCGGAAATGGCCCGCAAGACCGCCAGGGGATGGAAGATCAGTGCGGCGATCTTTGCCGCCTTGCTGATCTTCATCGCGGCCTACCTCGGTTTCTTCTACAACGTTTTCAGGAAAAGTGCCGAACCCGGCATCCTGGTGGCGATGGCACTTGGGCCCGTGAACAATCTGCTGGAACGGGTGGACGCCCCCAAACTGCACAACCCCATGCTGGCTCAATGGGCCGTTGAGCAACTGAACCAGCGGGCCCCCGAACTGGTCCGTCAACGCCTGAAGCCCAGGCTGATCGAGCTCCAGGAGAAACTGCCTCAGTTGCGAAAGGACGCGCTCCAGAAATTCGAGGAGCAGGCACCCGAGAGATTCGATGCCGCCGTGGAGTTCATCGAAACCACGGGCCTGCCCCGTATCGGAGATTTGGTGACGAGGACCGCCAAAGAGCGCGCCGACATCGCGATGGATAACCTGGAAGGCCAGCTCGAGGGCATGGTGGCGGCCGTAGTGGAGAGACATCAAGAGGACCTCGCCACCCTCGAAGAGGACCAGATGGCCAAGCTCCAGGCAACACTGGAGGAGGAACTGGAGGCCGAATACGGCCCCGTGCTGGACGAAGTCTTCGTACGGATCGAGAGATCGATCATCAACGTCGAGGCAGGCATGGAGGACCTCGTGGATGTCTACAAGCGCGGGACTATGACCGAGCAGGAGGCACTGAAGGTCCAGCTCATCCGCGTGGTCTATGCCCTGTTCCAGCGCACCGAAATCCGCCCGGAGGACGTGGAACTGAGCCTGGAACTGGAGTAAAGGCGCTCCACAGGTGGAGACTCCGGCAACAATCCGTCTCTGAAAACGTCAATGCCACCGGGCTGTGGACTCCCGCAGCCCGGTTTTCCTTTCGTCTCGTGCCGGCGCCCCGCCCACGTGACTCCGGCTCTGCTCGTCACCCTGAACGCGTCGCGCAGGGCCACTCAATTACAGGCTATTCGTTGTCGTTCCGGGGCTCTGGCTGCGCAGGCGAGGAACGGCCGCAGCCGGGGGCCCGTGGAAGCTCCGACCGGAACCGGGCATCGGCCATCCATTGAATCGGACTTTTGAACGCCCCGGTGGAAATCGGCTGGCCCACTTGACACGGGGGTCGCAAAAGTGTAGGGTATATTCTGTCTTGAGGGGCTTTCAAACAGTTGTTGCTTTGCGACACAGCTACCCTGGCAGATCAGTCCCCGGGTAGCGGGATCGTCCGAAAAGTCGACCGCTTTTCAATCCGCTCGATCGCCTCATTCCGGGCTCCGTAATCAGGCGTCCACACAGGAAAGTCTTGGCACGGCGATCGACCCGCACACGTTCCTCGAGGCTACCCCTCAGGTGCGACGGCATGGCGGACTGGCAGTTGCACCGTGGTAACCTGCGGCCAGCCAGTCCGTGCCGGTAATGGTACGGTACATCTGCGTGTGGGGGTGGCCGCGACAACGGCGAGCTTGCTTCGCCCGCTGAATGGGGCCCAAGCCGGCCGGGAGGTCGTTGCGAGGGGCCGAAGGCCCGGCGGTGTCACGTCTGAACCCCTGCACGCGTCTGCTTAGCGGACCGACCTATGCCGGAACAACTTTTCGCCATCGACGCTTATGCGCACCTCTACCAGTTCTTCTACGCCATCAAAGGGCTCACCGGCCCCGACGGGGAACCGGTCAACGCCCTGTACGGGTTCGCCCGGATGGTCGAGAAACTGCGCGAAGAATACAGCCCCGATTACCTGCTGGTGGCGTTCGACGGGCCCGGGCCGCCCCAACGGCGCCAGCTCTACGATGCCTACAAAGCCGGCCGTCCACCTATGCCCGACCTCCTGGAGCGACAGTTGCCTCTGATCGAGCAATTCCTGGACATGCAGGACGTCCCGCACCCCATGCTGGAGGGACACGAAGCGGATGACATACTGGCCACCGCCGCCGCCCGGGCCGCCTCCAGGGGCATCAACACAACCATCGTCACCACCGACAAGGACGCCGAGCAGCTCGTCAGCGACCACACCCGCGTCCTCCACCTGCACAAGGACAGGGAGGTGCTGCTGGACCCGCAGAAGCTCAAGGAGCAGAAGGGCATCGAACCCTGGCAGGTGGTGGAGGTGATGGCCCTGGCCGGCGACACGACCGACAACATCCCCGGCGTGCCGGGAATCGGGCCCAAAACCGCCCTCAAATTGATACGCCAGTTCGGCAACGTGGAGAACCTCTACGACAACATCGAAGAGGTCTCCGGCGAGAAGACGCGACAGAACCTGATCGAGCACCGGGAAGCCGTCGAGCTCGCGCGCAGGCTGGTGGTGCTCCGTCGCGACCTGCCGCTGGAGCTGAACTGGGAACGATGCCGGGACGGCACAGCCGACCCGGAGGCCGTGGACCGGTTCTACCGGGCGGTGGGTTTCCGGTCCCTGCGCAGGGACAGCTCCCCTCCCCCCACCCAGGGCGCCCTGTTCGCCGCCCGCGAACCGGAGACCATTCAATCCGGAGACAAAGATTACTCGACGGTCGCCACGGTGGCGGAACTCAGAGAACTTGCCGACACGCTGCGGCAGCAGCGGAGACTGGCGGTGGACCTGGAAACCACCAGTCTGCGGCCGCGACGGGCCCGCATCGTCGGGTTTGCCTTCAGCTGGCGCCCCAACCAGGGCGTCTACGTGCCGACCTTCGGCCCCCCAGAGGCCCGGACCTGCCCCGTGGGAGAGGCACTGAACATCCTGAGGCCGCTCCTGGAGGGCACCAGGCCCCGCAAAGTTGGCCAGAACCTGAAATACGACATGGCGGTCCTGAAAAACCACGGAGTGGAGCTGGGCGGAGTCGCCTGCGACTCCATGGTGGCTTCCTACCTGCTCAGGCCGGCCGGCCGGTCGCACGGCCTGGACGCCCTGGCAGAACGCTACCTGAACTATCGACCGGTCAAGATAGAAGAGCTGATCGGCACCGGCAGGGACCAGATTACCATGGACCGCGTGCCGGTGGAGGAGGTCGCTCCCTACGCGTGCGAGGACGCCGACCTGGCCCTGCAACTGTGCGGCCTGCTCGACGACAAACTGAAGGAGCAGGACCTTTGGACGCTGTTCGCCGAACTGGAACTGCCCCTGGTGCCGGTCCTGGCCGACATGGAGTGGCGGGGCATCGCCGTGGACGCGGAGCGGCTGGCCCTCCTGAGCGAGGAGTTCGCGGACAAGCTGAAGGAGCTCGAGACCCGGATACACCGGGAGGCGGGAGAGGAGTTCAACGTCAACTCCCCACAGCAGCTCAGCACGGTCATGTTCGAGAAGATGGAGCTCCCCCCCCCGCGGGGCGCCCGACGCACCACCGGCTATTCCACCGCCAGCGACGTGCTCAACGGCCTGAAGGCGGAACATCCCATCGCCCGATACGTGCTGCAGTACAGAGAGCTGAGCAAGCTGAAATCAACCTACGCCGACGCCCTGCTGGAGATGGTGAACCCCGAGACGGGCCGCGTCCACGCCAGCTTCAATCAGACCATCACGGCCACGGGACGTCTCTCCAGCAGCGACCCCAACCTGCAGAACATCCCCGTGCGCACGCCGCTGGGGCGGCGCATCCGTAGCGCCTTCGTGCCCGGAGGGGAGGACATGTCCCTGCTCAGCGCGGACTACTCCCAGGTGGAGCTGCGCGTGATGGCCCACTGCTCCGGGGACCCGGCGCTCAGCGGCGCCTTCCACGAGAACCGGGACATCCACCGGTTCGTGGCCGCCCAGGTCAACGGAGTCTCCGAGGACGAGGTGACCGACCGGATGAGACAGCAGGCCAAGGCCGTCAACTTCGGGATAATCTACGGCCTGAGCCCCTATGGACTGAGCAAGCAGATCGACGTGCCCGTCGAAGAGGCCGAGCAGTTCATCCAGGCGTATTTCGAGCGCTACCCCCGCGTGAAGCAGTTCATCGGCAAGACAGTGGACGCCGCCCGGCGGGACGGATACGTGCGGACGCTCGCCGGTCGCAAGCGCACCATCGAGGGCATCCGGGGAACGGGCGCCGCCCGCAGCGCCGCCGAGCGCATCGCCGTCAACACCGTCATCCAGGGCTCCGCCGCCGACCTGATAAAGCGCGCCATGATCCACATACATCGCGGCCTGCCGCAGGTCAGCTCCCGCGCTGCCATGCTGCTGCAGATACACGACGAGCTTGTGTTCGAGGCGCCGGACGAGCAGATGGAAGAGGTGCGCCGCTTCGTGACGGAGAAGATGGAGGGCGCCCTGGAGCTGGACGTCCCTCTTGCCGTGGACGTCGCAGCGGGCAAGAACTGGGCCGAGGTGAAATGAGCCGAGCAGATTCCCAGCGCACGCCGCCCCTCGTCGGCATCGTGGGCGGACTGGCCAGCGGCAAGAGCACGGTGGCGCACCTGCTGGGAGAGTTCGGAGCGGCCGTGATCGACGCGGACAGCATCGGCCACGACTTTCTCGAATCGCCCACCGTAAAGGTGGCACTGGTCCGGCAGTTCGGCCAGCAGATAGCCGACGGGACGGGCGGAGTGGACCGGGAGCGGCTGGCAGAGAAGGCATTCGACAGCCCCGCCGGAGTGGAGAAACTGAACGCCATCCTGCACCCGCCCATAATTCGCGAGTTACGGCGCAGGATTGAGGAACTGATGGACAGCGGCGAGGTCCCGCTCATCGTGCTGGATGCCGCCCTGCTGGTCGAGACGGGGCTGCACGAGAGCATGTGCGACGCCCTTCTCTACGTGCAGGCGCCCCGGCAAGTGCGGCGACGACGCGCCTTCGAGAGGAATCAGATGACGCCCGAGCAATTCGAGAAGCGAAACCGGGCGCAGATCGACCCGGAGGAGAAGGAAAAACTGGCCGATTTCGTGGTGAGCAATTCCGGCTCGCTGCGGGAGCTGGCCGCGCAGGTCCGGCAACTGTGGCCGCAACTGGTGCAGCAACGTAAGCGGGCCCACACCCGCACCGAATTGGAGTGAATTCCCAGGCAATTCTGGAGTGCAGCGGAGGTAATGATGGCCAACAGAAGGCGAGACAACCGCAGTCGGAGCAATCGACAGGGGGGCAATCCCTCCAGGGGCGGCGGCAGCAGCACCGCCACGGAGGAGTTGCACATATCGGATCTGCAGAAGATGACCGTCAAGGAGCTGCAGGAGATCGCTAAGGAAGAAGGCATCAACAAGACCAGCGGCATGAAGAAGCAGGACCTCATCTACCACCTGCTGCGCAAACGGGTCAAGCAGGCCGGCTCCACCTATGGAGAAGGTGTGCTGGAAGTGCTGCCCGAGGGGTTTGGCTTCCTGCGCTCCCCGGACTACAGCTACATGCCCAGTCCCGACGACATCTACGTGTCGCCCAGCCAGATACGCCGCTTCGGCCTGCGCACGGGCAACCTGGTGATGGGCCAGATCCGACCGCCCAAGAAGGACAACGAGCATTTCTTCGCCCTCCTGAAGGTGGAGGCGGTCAATTTCAAAAGTCCGGACGAGGCCACCAACATCGCCGTCTTCGAGGACCTGACTCCCTACCACCCCACCGAGAGACTGCTGCTGGAGCGTGAGGCCGAGGAGATGGACATGCGACTGGTCGACCTGATAACCCCCATCGGCAAGGGCCAGCGGGGACTGATCGTGGCCGCCCCTCGCACGGGCAAGACCATCCTGCTGCAGAAGATGGGCAACTCCGTCGCCAGGAACCACCCCGAATGCGAACTGATCATCCTGCTGATCGATGAACGGCCGGAGGAAGTGACGGACATGCGGCGCACCGTCCCCGCCGCCGAGGTCATCAGCTCCACCTTCGACGAACCGGCCAGCCGCCACATCCAGGTGGCCGAGATGGTTCTGCAGAAGGCCCGCCGGCAGGTGGAGTTCGGCACCGACGTGGTCATCCTGCTGGACAGCATCACCCGCCTGGCCCGCGCCCACAACACCGAGATGCCCCACAGCGGCAAGATCCTCAGCGGCGGCGTGGAAGCCAGCGCCCTGCAGAAACCGAAGAAGTTCTTCGGCAGCGCACGCAACCTCGAGGAGGGCGGCAGTCTGACCATCATCGCCACGGCACTGGTGAAAACCGGCAGCCGAATGGACGAGGTCATCTACGAAGAGTTCAAGGGCACCGGCAACATGGAACTGCACCTGGACCGCAAACTTGCCGACCGCCGCATCTGGCCGGCCCTGGACGTGACCCTCAGTGGCACACGCAAGGAGGAGCTGCTGCTCGACCCCGAGGAGCTCAAACGCGTCCAACTGCTCCACCGCATGCTCAACGACATGAACCCCATCGAGGGCATCGAACTGCTGAGGAGCAAGCTGGCCGAAACGCAGAACAACGCCGAATTCCTCATGAGCATCAACGTGGACTGAACGTCCGGGGGCATCGGTAAATGCCCGACCTGACCGAGCGCATCCGCGGCGGTATACTGGGGGCCGTGCTGGGCGACGCCATGGGGCTGCCCTGGGAGGGCGCGATGCGCCAGGAGCTGGCCCGCCAACCCATCCAGGGCATGACCGGCGGCGGACCGCACGGACAGCCCCCCGGCACCTGGTCGGACGACAGTTCACTCCTGCTGAGCCTGGCTGACTCCCTGTGCTCCGGCTACAGCCTGCCGGACATCGGCGCGGCATTCCTGGCCTGGTGGCGGCAGGCAGCCTGGACGCCCCACGGGCGGGTCCTCGGCTACGGAGCCACCACGGCCGCGGCCATGGAGCGGCTGAGCGTCGGAGTGCCGGCCTCTTCATCGGGCATGACCGGTGAGGGCAGCAACGGTAACGGCTCCCTGATGCGCACGCTGCCCGTGGCCCTCTACTTCCATCGCGATCCCGATCGCATGCTGGAGGCGGCCCACGAGGTGTCCGCCATCACCCATGCCCACCCCCGCAGCCTGATGTGCTGCGGCATCTACTGCCTCATCGTCGCGCACCTGATGGCCGGAGAGGACCGCCGGCAGGCCGTCGAGGACGGGCTGACGGAGGCGCGCCGCCGCTACCGCCGCGCCCCGTGGGAGGCGGAGCTGCCCCATCTGGAATGCATCCTCTCCCTGGAAATCATGGACCTCGACCGGTTCCAGGTGCGCTCCGGCGGCTACGTGGTCCAGACCCTGGAGGCGGCCATCTGGAGCCTCCTGCGCGGGGAGACCTTCCGGGACTGCCTACTGGTGGCGCTGAACCTGGGCGGCGACACCGACACAGTCGGGTGCGTGACCGGCGGGCTGGCCGGCACCCGCTGGGGCGAGGCGGCCGTGCCCCGCGCCTGGGCAGATGCGCTCACGCGGCGGGAGGATATAGAAAAGCTCTGCGACCGGTTCTGCCGGGCGGCGCGCCCCAGAAGGACGTCGGCACCGGGCGGTCAGTAAGCGGAGGGGGTGGGGCGGCGGTTGACCCTCTTCTCGTAAATCTGGTCCAGCCTGGCCATGAAGGCATCGTCGTCGGGGAACAGCTTCAGAAACTGCTTTGCCAGTTGGGGATCGAACTGGGTCCCCACGCCCTGCCGAAACTCCTCCACAATCCTCTCGGGAGTCAGCTCGTCCCGATACGGTCGGGAGGATGCCATCGCGTCGAAGGCGTCCGCGACGGCGAGCACGCGGGCCAGCAGGGGAGTCTCTTCTCCCTTCAGGCCATCCGGATAGCCCATTCCGTCCCACCTCTCGTGGTGATGTCGGACGGCCTCGGTGATGCGTTCGGCGTGCTCGATGCTGGCCACGATCTCGGCGCCCGCGATGACGTGGTGCTGGACGCTGAGGTACTCGGCGTCGGTGAGGCGGCCCGGCTTTTTCAGGGTGGTGGAGGGGATGCCCACCTTGCCGATGTCGTGGAGCAGCCCCGCCAGCCGCAGGTCGCGCATCTGTGTCGGGTCCAGGTCTATGGCCTCCCCCAGTTTGAGGGCAAGCGCCGTCACCCTCTCGCTGTGGCCCATGGTGTACTCGTCCTTAGACTCCAGCACGCGGGTGAGGGTCTGGATGGCATCGTTGAACAGGCTCTCCACCTGGCGGGCCAGTTGGGCGCGGCGGATGCGGTAGCCGACCTGGTTGGCTATGGCGCTGAGCAGTTTGAGATGGCGTTTCTGGAATTTCCTCGTTTCCGTGATTGTGTCGCCGTAAATAATGCCCAGAATTCCCACCTCACACCGTATCGGCACGCATATGATGCTGCTGATACGCTGGGTGCAGATGCTGCGGCTGGGTGCGGTGTTCCTGCGGCGGGGGTCGGTCTTCAATACCGAGCAGCCGTCCTTGTAGCACTCCCATATCACCGTTCGGCTGAAGCTTCCCCGCAGCTCGGGCGGCACGTACTCGCTGTAACGACTCACCGACGGCATGACCAGGCCGCCGGGCTTCTTGCCGACCATGAGGTAAACCCGGTCCGCGTCCGTCACGCTCAGGCTGTAGTCGGCAATGGTCTCGAGCACCGAATTCAGCTCGTCCTGGCTGTTGACCTCCTGGATGACCTCGTAGATTATGCCCAGGTCCCGCTCCAGCTCCTTGAGCTTCTCCGTGTCCGTGCCCTCGCCCGTTGAAGTCTCCAGTATTACCGAGGAGGCGTCGCCGTCTATCTTCTCCTTGATCTCGGTGGCGTAGTGGGCCGGCGACTCTTCGTCGCGCAGCTCCAGCCCGTACTCGTCGCTCTCGGTGGTGGGTATCAGTTCGAATCGAAACGTGTCTTCGCCCACCCGCACCGTGTCCCCGTGGAACAGCATGGCGCGGGGGCGCCGCTGCTCGTTGACCCACGTGCCGTTGGTGCTGTCCAGGTCCTCCACAACCCAGAAACCGTCGCTGAACTTCAGCCGGCAGTGGGTGCGGGACACCTTTTCGCTCGACAGTATGAGATCGCACCCCTCTCGGCGACCGATCAGTACAGACCCATCCTCCTCGAGAGGTAACTCGGTATCCCGGAATGCGCCGTCGACACCGACAAGCTTCGCTTGCATGCGACCTCAACTCTTGCGGGGGACGAACGAGCCCGAATGTCCACAATTGTAGGCAAAATCCGAAAGCTGAATCAACGTCCGGGCCTCATGGCCCGGCGGGGCGCCCCTTGTGGCCGGCTCAGTCCACCTCGCGCCATCGTTCCAGCGTGAGGCCGCCGCGGGCGCCGACGCCGAAATTCACCGCGTCGAACGCGGACACCATCATGGCCTGCATGACCGTGAAGCTCTCCAATCGGGCCTCCACGAAATGGTTGTCACAGGCAATCGGCGTGTATTCGACAACCCCGATCCCGCGCACCTCGCTGTTGCTGCCCTGCCCCTGGGCTTCATCGAAGACCAGCCCCGTCATACGCGCCTCCGCGTCCACCATCTCCTGCATGGTGTGCACCAGGGTGCTTCGCCATCCGGGAGAACCGGTTACCCAGATATAGCCGGGGTCCTTCGGGACGGAGAACCCATCGTATCCGTTCAATATCCAGTCCCACAGTTCCGGTGTGTTGGGGCTGCCTCCGTCCAGGTTCAGCAGTCCAAAGCAACCGGGAGTGAAGTGAGAATGCTCGTAGACGAGAAACGTCTGTCCCACCTGGTCGGGCACGGAGTCTTCGTGGATGGTGAACGGACTGAGGCCGTTTATCACAGCACCCAGATCGAGCTGCGGCCCGGCCACATCGGCCACATTGGCCGTCACCGCCACCTGACGTGGCGTGGACTCGCTGCCGACCGGAGTCAGGCTGGCAGTGATTGTGAATTCCTCCCCCGGTCCCAGAACGGGGCTGGCGAAGCCCTGGGAGGAAGTTATCGCCGGGGTTATCTCCTGGCCTTCGGCGTAGTAGCGCGCAATCACCGCGCTCTCGTCCTGCCGCACGGCGTGGAAAGTATACGAAACGTAGGCGTTCTCCACGTTGTCCAGCTTCACCTGATACTCCACGGCGGAGCCCGCCACGGCGGTGGGCATCTCTTCCGCGTCCCACGGAGCCGTCTGCTCGGCGAAGAAGTCCTCCCCGTGCCATGTCTCCTGTCCCGGCGCCCGGACCATCAGATCGCCCGGCACCACCAGGTTGGCCCCCGCGTAGGCCGCATCGCCGTCCTCGTCGGTCAGCGCAAACACCGCGAACAGGTAGCGGTCGGGGGCCCCTATTGGTTGGACGTCCACCCGCACCGTCACGCTTTCACCGGGGACCAGGTCCACGTCGAAGCTGTTTTCCACCTGCTCGTCTTCCATAAAGTACGTCAACTGGTAGTCTGAAGTGCTACCGGGGCCATCGAACTGGTAGGTCTCTTCCTCGTCGCCTCCCCCGCCGCCTCCGTGACCGTGGCCGTGGCCGTGAGGCGGGCCGCCGCCTTCGGTCGATGCGCTGAGCTGGAGGTACAGCGTAACCCCGCCGCCCTGGGAGCCCACCGTCACCTCCTCAAGCCACGCTCCCTCCTGAAGGCCCACCTTGATTCGAGGAGCGGCGGCCGCAGAGCCGGCCGCCACCACCGCGACAACCATTAGACTGCCGAGGGTAACCCATGCCGTTCTTTTCATGATGCGCCACCTCCTCATGCAATGGTTAGCTCAAACCCGATGTTCCAGTTCCCTTCGGTTGAAATCACCGAATGTGCGTTCGAGTCCTATTGTTTAGTATTATATTCACTGCGATTGCATCATCTTGTCCTGTATCTGTCGCCCTGTCACGGAAGTTCGCGCCAGTTCTCCAGCGAGACGGCCGCCCGGGGCCTGACGCCGAAGTTCACCGCGTCCAGCGATCCGACAACAAGGTCGCGCAGAAGCGTGAACCGCTCGAACTGGATGGTGATGGAGTCGGAGTCACAGGCCGTTGGGATGAAGTCTATAACGCCGACGACTCGTACATCTGTATTGTCGCCGGTGCCGGTGGCCTGGTCGAACACCAGAGCGCGCATCATCGCGCCGGCCTGGACCTTCAGGTCCATCGCATCAATCAGCGTTGCCTTCCAACCCGTGGCGGCTTCCACCCACTCGTAGCCGGGCTCCTGGCTGACGATCACGCCGTCGTAACCTTCCTCGATATAGTCCCTCAGTTCGGGAACATTCACGGGACCTCCATCCAGGTTCAGCAGGCCAAAGCAGCCCGGGGCAAGCGTACTCTTATCGTACAGCGTCATGGTCGTGCCCTGTTGCTCCGGTATGTCCGCCAGGTGGACCGCGAAGGGGTTCACGTCGTTCACCACGAAGCCCAGACCCAGGTCCGGGAACTCGACTTCCACCACCGCGGCGCTCACGCTCACTTCGCGCAGGGCCGGATCGCTGCCCACCCCTGTCAATCGGGCCTCGACGTTCAGCTGCTCCCCGGGGTCCAGCAGGGCCGTCCTGTAGCCCGAGCCTGAACAAATCGCATCCGTGATTTGCTGACCGTCCAGGAAGTAGCGCGCGATGAATCCGTTGGCGGTCTGCCGGCGCGCCCGCAATGCGTAAGACGCATAGGCGTTCTGCACGTTGACCAGTTTTAAATCATAGGTGACCATCGAGCGGCTGACGGCGTTGGGTATCTCGGAGCCGCTCCAGGGCGGCACGTCGGCGGCAAACGAATCAGCACCCAGCCACTCGCTCTCGGTGCTCTTCTTGACCATCAGGTTCCCCGGAACGATGAGGTTCGCGCCGACCGAATCGCTGTCCCCGGCTGAGTCAGTCGCTGTAAACATCGCGAACAGGTACCGGTCGGGCGCGCCGGTGTGGTATACCTCGGCCCGGATGGTTTCGGTCTCCCCCGACGCCATCGTCAGGCTGAACGGGTTGTCTTGCTGTACCCCGTCGACGAAATACGCCACACTGTAATCGTTGCCGCCGGTGGGACCGGAAAAAGTGATCGTCCCGCTCTCGTCGCCGGAATCCGGATCCCAGCTCGTGCCGCCCCCGTCGCTGCCGTCCGGGGCCGTCAGGTCCATGTAGAGCGTCGTCCCCTGCAGCTTTGCGTCGGTGGTGACCTCCTTGCACCAGCTTCCCCACGGATGCCGGATGTAGAGAGTCGGTTGCGCCAGGGCAGCCGTGACGCAGAACGCCGAGACAACAGCATATACCATAACTACCCGATAGGATGCATCGTACCTGTGCATGGCCCATCTCCTCAGGACGCTGGACCGAGAGCCGGCTCAAACCGCACAGCCAGCCCAGAACATGCTGAAACCGCCCTTCAGCCTCTCATATCATTGTAAGGCGCGTCAGCGAGCACGGCAAGTCCTGTCCGCGTCCTTCTCCCCCTTGTGCCCCCGAAAAAGCCGCCTTGTCGCCGTTTGCTTTGATGTTTTAGGATATTGGCAATCGAAACACAACGGATATTGTCAAATTCTGTGAACTTTTGCGCCCCAGGTGTGAGGCACAGGGGGGGCTGTTCCGACACGCAATTCACGCGGCCGCACAAAAAAAAGGATAGACTATGCACGTGGAGGGCGACGGGAATCGAGCCGGGCAACGGTTGCTGCCCGGAGGAGTGCAACTCGGAATCACGCGGGACCCCGGCGGCTCAGTTGTCCGCTTCTTCCCCGTGATCCTCTGCGCCGCCGAACTCCTTCATCACCTCGGCCATCTTCCGCAGACGGGCGTCCGCTCGGCCGAACACGGTCTCCTCGGGGAAGCGACCTTCCTCGTCCGCCTCTCCGGCCGGCATGCCGGTCAGGAGTTCGATACCCTCCTCGACGGAATCGATGGCGTAGATGTGGAACTGTTCCCTCTGGACGGCCTCGACCACGTCCTCCCGCAGCATCAGGTTCTGCAGGTTGCGGGCGGGGATGATGACCCCCTGCTCGCCGGTGGGCCCGGCCTCCCGGCAGACTTCGAAGAAGCCTTCGATCTTCTCGTTCACCCCGCCGATGGGCTGGACCTGGCCGCGCTGGTTGATCGAGCCGGTGATGGCGATATCCTGCCGCAGGGGCAGGCCCGCCAGGCTGGAGAGCAAAGCGCAGAGTTCGGCGCAGGACGCGCTGTCCCCGTCCACCTCGCTGTAGGACTGCTCGAAGCAGAGCCGGGCCGACAGGGACAGGGGCCTGTCACGCCCGAACAGCCCCGCCAGGTAGCCGGTGAGGATCAGCACACCCTTGTCGTGGATGCGCCCGCTCATGTCGCTCTCGCGTTCGATGTTCACCACGCCGGAGCGGCCGACGGAGGTCACGCAGGTGATCCTGGTCGGTTTGCCGAACCGGTAGTCGCCCAGGTCTGCCACCGACAGGCCGTTCAACTGGCCCACCGTCTCTCCCTCGGTGTCGATCAGCAACTGACCTTCCTGGACCAGCCGCTGAATCTTGTCCTGCAGCATGCGCGATCGTCGGCGCCTCATCTCCAGGGCCCGGGTCACGTGCCCGGCGGTAACGCAGTCAGACTCCTCCCGCCGGGCCACGTAGCCGGCCTCGGTGATCATGTCCGCCACGTAGAGAAACTGCGTGCTGAGCCGTTCCTGGTGCTCCGCAAGGCGCACCCCGTACTCGATCAGCCGGGCGGCCGCCTCCCGATCGAAGGGGGGAAGCTCATTTTCCTCACATCGGGCGGCGATGAACCCGGTGTAGCGCTCCAGGTGCTCGGAGTCCAGGTCCATCTCCACGTCGAAGTCGGCCTTGATCTTGAACAGCCGCCGGAAGTCCTCGTCCAGCATGTAGAGCAGATGGTAGAGCAGCGGGCTGCCGACCAGCAGGACGGTCACCTGCAGCGGAAGGGGGTCCGGCGTGAGGGTGGCGGCCGGGGTGGGATGGTAGCGCTCCAGGATGTTCTCGATCTTGATCTCACCGGTCCGCAGAACGCGCTTCAGACCGTCCCAGGAGAAAGGGTGCCGCAGAACGTCCAGCACCTGCAGGATCAGGTAGCCCCCGTTGGCGCGGTGCATGGCCCCGCCGCGGATCATCGTAAAGTCCGTCGTCATGCCCCCCAACTGGGCGCGGTAATCGATCTGTCCGAACAGGTTGTAGTAGGTGGGATTCCGCTCGTCGACCACCGGTGCGCCGCTGGTCTCGGAGTGGTCCACGATGACGTTGACGCGGTAGCGGTTGAGCACCTGCTGCTTGATGTGGGCCTGGAGGCCCGCCAGGGGGCCCTGCTCCTGCTGGGTCTGCCGAAACGCGTCCAGATTATCGATGATGTCCTCTTTGACCGCTCGCAGGTACTTCACCACTTCCGGCATATCGCGGTACTTCTCGACCAGGTCATCGATCAGGTGACCGACGGCGAACAGGCCGACCTCCCGCTCCAGTTCCTGCCCCTTCTCCTTGGCCTCCTTCTCGATCTGTCGGCCCTGGGATATGGTTTCGGCGGCCAGTTCCTGGACCTTTGCCCCCTTCTCGCGCAGTTCTTCCTGCTTCTCCGGGTCGAGCTTCTCGAACTCCTCCTGGGATAGCGGCTCTCCCTCCACCACGGGGGCGGCCACGATGCCTGACGGCGTTATCTCGATGTGATGGTCCAGTTCCTGGGCCTTCTCGCGAAGCTCGTTCAGAAGCTCGTTGCGCTGCTCCTGGACGCTCTGGCGGACCTCGTTGCGCTGTTTCTCGAACTTCTCCGCCTCGAAGGCCTTGGCGATCTCGGCCTGGCACTCCTCCACCAGGTCTTCCATGCCGTCAGCCAGCTCCCGCCCGCGGCCGGCCGCCAACTCCAGCCCGTTGGGCTCGTCGGGTTGATCGAAGTTCTGAACGTAGCACCAGTCTTTGGGCACCGGTTCGTCGGCGGCCCGCTGCTCGGCCAGCTTGCGGGCGGTGGTGTTGCGCCCGGTGCCGACCGGTCCGCAGACGAACACGTTGAAACCGCAGGCCCGCACGTCCAGGGCGGTCTTGATGGCCTCCAGGCCCCGCTCCTGGCCGATGGTATCCTCCAAAGGCTCCAGGTCGGCCGTGGTGTCGAACTCCAGGGTGCCCAGGTCGATGGAGTTCCGCAGTTTCTCCACCCCCACACGTTTTTCGTCCCTCAGTTCCCCATCGGCCATTTCCGCGTTCCTTCCCGAAGAACCTGATTTGACCCGGGCAGACCCCGCCCCGCGTCGTCTCGAAAGTACGAGAAGGGAGCCCCCTTGAAAAACCCCCGGCACGCGGACTCTGCCCTTCCCTGACGCTTTACCATAGCAGCGTCGTGTCGGCTCTGCAACCGCGCTGCTTGCCATCAACGTCTCCTGCAGCGCCGGATTCTCCGTTTGACGCACCGGCATCCGCCCGGTAGCTTTTTGGGGGGAGGTGGTTATGAACCGGGAAGAACGGCCGACCATCGAAGAGGTCCGTTACGACTATCCGAAGAAGCCGTGGCCCCTGCCCGTTTTCTGCTGCGTGTTCCTGGCGCTGCTGCTGTGGCGGTTCTGCGTGCTGCCGTTGCCCTTGAAGTGGACCGTCGGCCTGACCGTTTTACTCGCACTCGTTACGATGCTTTCACTGGCACCGATCTGGGACTGGCCCAGGGGGTTTCTCACGGGAGAGAAGGGGATCGTCCTCGACGCCGACGGGCTCACGCTGGATGGCAAGTGCGTCCTCTGGGACAAGATCAAGGCGATCAAGCCGGGGCCATTTCGCTTGTGGAGGTCGTCCATGGTCCGCCTCAAGGTCGAACCTGAGAAGGCCGGATTTCTCAGAGGGTGTGCTCTTTTCTGGAAACCGCCGAGGAAAACACTTACGCTGCCCGGTTATCCAGTGGTGTACCGCCACGTCATCCCGGCCATTCTGCGGGTCCGGCCGCACCTGGACATACCTCCGGCCATTCGGCGCTGTATGGACAACCCCCAAATGGCAGGGGAGCCGGGTACTTTCGCTGTGATTGCGGCGCTGTTTGTCTCGCTTGCTTTCTTGACCGTCGAAGTGCGCCCCTCCCTCCTACTCCTGGTCGGACCTCCCTACCTCGTCTCCGCGTTCAGCATCCTGACCCTCCACCGCCTGTTCGGACACTATCAGCCGTTTGGCCCCAACACCACGTCCCCCCACGCTCTTTTCCTGCGTTACGCGATTGCGGCTCCTTCCCTCTACGGCCCAATAGCTTTCTGGCTCACCCTCTGCATCGGCACACCACTCGTGGGACCGCGCGTCGTTCTGGTGACCTGCCTGATCATAACGGTCCTGGGACTCGCCGTGGTCCTGCGGAGGGAACTGTCCTCCCGCCGGCAGTGGCTCCTCGCCGTTCCTATAGTTCTCACCGCCCTGGCTGTTTTGGTACATGCCCGGCAGACCGGATGGCGGTACGTCGACGTGACCAGACATGTCCCCGGGTGCAACTTCTCCTCCGGCGAAGTCGACGTGGAAGATGTGGAAATCCGGTGGGGGGAGGATGGCCTGCACCTGTGCAGATCTACCGGAGGACTGGAAAAGGGCGTGCTGCACGTTCCCACCCTCACCAGTCGGCCGGTCCCGCGACACACCGTTGCGGGGAAGGCGGTGGCGATGAACAAGAGATTCCTGGTTCGCACTTTCGGAAGCGGCCAGAAGCGCGTGGAGCTGTGGGTCTACGACTTCCAGAAAGAAGAGGAATTCCGGCTCGCAGAAGGACAACTTTCCCGGCTTCTGCAACCACTGAGCCCGGACGGACAGAAACTGGCCTGGACCCAGGGAGACAGAGAAGATGACTTTGAGATGCTGCGGATCTGGGACCTGCCGGGGCAGAAGGAACTGGGCAGGGCTGCCCGCCCGCCGGGACGTGACGGCCTCTACTTTTCCTGGCCCCGATGGAAATCGGACGACAGGGTCATCCTCTGGGCACACACGGATGCAGAGCTCTTTGCCTTCCATTACGACGTGAAGGGCGAACTGGTGCAGACGCTGCGGTCTCGCCGGCCGGGTGGTTTCCATGCCAGCCGAGGACTGCCCGACGGACGGCACGCCCTGGGCCTGCTGGAGGAAGAGGATGGTCCGTCCCGCTCTACCTACGCCGTTCACTTTCTGGACGCGAAGACCGGCCGACGGATTCAGCTCGACGGCGTGGGAGAAGCTCCCTACGTGATTCACGGCAGGGACATCGGCTTCCGCGTAAAGCATGTTGGCGGCGGCCGGGTGCTCACCCGATTTCAGCTTACGACGGGCCGGGAACAAGAGATATGCGGCGCGCCGGCCAGGTTGTCCTTCGCCGGAGTATCCGCCAATGGAGAGTTGGCGCTGTTTGGCCCTGAGTTTCGTATCAATCTGCTCGGTTGGTCCGAGTGCGCCGTCGTTCACGTCCCGACGGCCCGCACCCACAGGATCCGCACCGGGGGGACCGCATCTTACATCAATTCGGCCATCCTGACCCAGCTCGAGCCGGGGAGCTTCCCCATCTCACCAACGGGTCGCTGGCTGAAGACAGCGCCGCTCGGCTGGGTGGGGTCACGCGTGCTCCTCTACGACATCCCCCCGGACTGGCGCGGGAATTGAGGGTTCTTGGGCAAGTTTCCCGCTCCGTGGCCGCGCGCGGTTCATGGACTAACGGCTCTCGACATGAACGAGGAGATTGCTTCGCCCGCTGGGGTGGCCTCGCAATGAACGCGCGGGGCCCGCCGCTTACGTGCCGACCTCCCAGCTCGCCAGGTATTCTTCCTGCTCGGGGGTGAGCCGGTCCACCTCGATGCCCATGCACTCGAGCTTGAGGGCGGCCACCTGCTCCTCGACCCGTTCGGGAACACTGTGGACGGCGGCGCCCAGTTCGCCCTCCTTCTCCCGGCACCACGCGCTGGTCAGCGCCTGGGTGGCGAACGACATGTCCATCACGCAGGCGGGATGCCCCTCGGCGGCGGCCAGGTTCACCAGCCTGCCCTCTCCGATTACGAACACGCTCTTGCCGGACTCCAGCATGTACTGGTCAAGGGACGGGCGGATGTCCTCCACCACCTCGGTGGTCATCTCCCGGATGCCGGGCAGGTCGATCTCGATGTCGAAGTGGCCGGAGTTGCAGAGGATGGCACCGTCCTTCATCTGCCGCACGTGCTCGGGCCGGATGACGTGCTTATCGCCGGTCAGGGTACAGAAGACGTCGCCCACGGAAGCCGCCTCGGCCATGGGCATCACCCGGAAACCGTCCATGGCTGCCTCCAGGGCCCTGACCTTGTCCACCTCGCAGACGACCACGTGGGCCCCATGGCCGCGCGCCCGCAGGGCGAAGCCCCGCCCGCACCAGCCGTAGCCGGCCACCACCACGGTCTTGCCGGCGATCAGCAGGTTGGTGGAGCGGATGATGCCGTCCAGGGTGCTCTGGCCGGTGCCGTAGCGGTTGTCGAACAGGTACTTGGTCCGGGCATCGTTGACGGCAATGACGGGGAAGCTCAGCACGCCGCTCTCCTCCATCGATCTCAGCCGGATGACGCCGGTGGTGGTCTCCTCCATGGAGCCGATCACCTCGTCATGCAGCTCCGGGTGTTCCTGGATAATGGCGGTTACCAGGTCCGCCCCGTCGTCCATGGTGATGTTGGGACGGTGGTCGAGGGCGGCCTTGAGGTGTTCGTAGTAGGTGTCCCGGTCCTCTCCCCGCACGGCGAACACGGGGATGCCATATTCTTCGACCAGGGCCGCGGCCACGCTGTCCTGCGTGGAGAGCGGATTCGACGCGCAGAGCACCAGGTCCGCCCCGCCGGCCTTCAGCGTGCGGGCCAGGTTGGCGGTCTCGGAGGTGATGTGCAGGCAGGCGGACATGCGCAGCCCGTCCAGGGGCTTCGTCTCGCTGAACTCCCGCTGGATGCGGGCGAGCACGGGCATGTCCCGCCGGGCCCACTCGACTCTTTTGACGCCCTGCACGGCAAGGTTACGGTCAGCTATGTCGCACTTCATTCGTCTCTCCGCGGTCAGGTGCATGGAACGTGGATCAGGCCGGCTTCTCGGAACAGCCGGATGACTCTCCCGACGTAATGTGGTAAGGTACCCAGGTCGATATATCAACTGCCGACGGTTCTCCGAGGAGCTTCGCCGGCCGGACCAGCGGGTTGCGGGATAGCCGGGGTGAGGGGTATAATCGCATTTTGGCAGCCGACCGGGGCTTCTCTTCCCAATGAATGCGACTCTCCGGGGCGTTGGAGCGGAATTGTGACGCCGAAACCCGAACAAAAAGACAACGACCCCACGGATCAGTCCCAACCCGGGCCCCTGGTGCCCATCTACGGGGGCTCGGAGATCGTGCCGGGCATCCAGGCCTTCCGCCGGGGCGACATGATCCTCTACAGCGTCCGGGGGGAGCCGGAGGTGGTGCGGGAGCTGATGGGCCAGCTCCACAAGGAAGGTGTAGAGGAGGTGGTGGCGTTTATCAGCCATCGCACCGAACAGACGAAGCGGAGAGCAGAAGAAGCCGAAGAGGGGGAAGAGTGCTAACCCGGATACTTTGCAATAGAATGCCAGTTGTCTGGTATATAAGGTTGTGCGGCGGCTTTAATCCTTGTATAATAAGGTCTTAGATAAACAGACCCTTACTACATGGCCGCCTGAGGACGGTTTCAAGCCGGTTCGGCACTTGCTGAGAAGGTCAACCGATGGGTGAAAGGCAAACGGGCGGGCCTTTGAGGGTTGATTTTGATGGCTCGGTGAAGATCCGCTTCGTCGGCGCAAAGGTCTCCAGCGATGCAGGCCTGCTCGCCCACCGGGAACTTGATGAGAGGCTCGGATTGACGGACTTGCCTGCGCGCGGCGCGCAAGTAGGGATGGCGGCCGAAGAGCTTTGGGACACGCGCTGCGGCAAGAATATCCAGCACTCCATGTTGGGGCTCGTGCGCCAGTCGGTCTACGGACGCATTGCAGGCTACGAGGATACGAACGATGCGGACTACCTCCGGCACGATCCGACCATGCAAGAGGTGGTCGGTCGCATGGAGGGCGACAAACGCGCGGCCTCCAGCAGCCAAATGGCGCGGCTGGAAACGGATTTCCTACCGGACGTGATGAACTCCGGTGCCCTCTGCGCGTTGCCGGGCTGGTGGGTCGACAGGGCGCACCGTTATGCTCCTATCGGACAGATAGTGCTAACCCAACTTCCGTAGTTTCAGAACCGAATTGCAGCGAGACGGCCTCTCGGGCCGATTCAGCGAAAAAGTCTTCACTACATTTTCGTCCGCCTTATTGAGCGCGGCAGGTCGAGACCCAGTTTCTGCAGCAGTATTGCCTGGCGGTCCGTCGGCTCCGTCACGCAACGCTTCCGTATCTCCACGCCCCGGCGCGTGGGCAGGATGACGTCCACCACCCTGAGCTTGGCGAGCGCCTCGAAGACCCTGCGCGGCTCCCCTCCCAGACCGGACTGCGCGCACATCTGGGCCAGTGTCTTCCAGAGCACGTAGGCAAGAAAACACACCAGCACGTGCGCCCGCACCCTGTCCTCACACTGGTGCCAGATCGGCCGTATCTTCAGGTCGCTTTTCTGGATGCGAAACGCCGCCTCCGCCCGGGTCAACTGGATGTAGGCCTCCCATAGCCGCCGGGGCGTCCAGTCCCCGATGTTGCTGCGCAGCAGGTAGCAGCCCTCGCTGAGCTGCGCCCATCGCCGCCACGCCTCCACTTTGTCCCACCGGATCCGTGCCCGCCCGTCGGGGCCTTCTGCCACGTCCACCTCGAACAGGCCCACCGCAATCGCGGCACCTTTCCACGCGCACCCGGGAGGCGTCCACCCGGGGCCCATCTGAGCCGGGCTTTCTCAAACAGATCGGTCTGCCGGGCGGCGGGGTTTCCCTCAGCGGCACGCCTGACGCCCTGGCGCAATTCTTCTTGGAGTTTGCCCGGGTAGGCCACCACCCGCTGGCGTGGTCCGCACTCCGTGCGGTAACTGTCCACCAACGTCCAACAGGCGTGGCGCTTGCCGTCTTTTTGGCGATAGCAGGGCCGTATAAACATGGCCCCATTATGGGGCCCGAAACAGGGGGTTAGGTCTTCACTACATGGCCATTCTGGCGTCTGTTTCGGGCGTCTGGGCCAAGAGCCGCTCTCGGGCGCAAATCCGTGCGCCCGCCCCCAAAAAACCTTGAAAATTCCCCGGATTTCCTCCAAACTGCGGAAGTTGGGCTCACGACCAATGGCATTGGGAGGGGAACGGTACCGATGACCAGGAACAGCGAAATCCCTGACAACATAGATGGTTTGTTGGAGGCCGTACGCCAGGCGGAGCAGAGCGAGAAAAACCAGCGAAATCGCAAGCTCTGGGGGCAAGGTGCGGACGTCGGTCAGGACCACTGGCAGGGGACACCGCAACCCGACCAACCTTTTCCTATCACCGTAGACCCCGAGGGGCCGATGTGGGCGGACATCCTCGGCTTCAGCCTGAGGCGCTTCTTCACCGATCCGAGGGAGTATCTGCGGCGAACTCTGCAGAAGGATATCTACCGCTTCAACCGCTGGAAGGAGCATACCTGTATCGAACGCATAATTTCCATCTGGTTAGGGGTAGGATTCGAGCCAAGCCTGTTCGGCGTGGAGGTCGTCTACCAGGACAAAGTCAGCCCGTGGATAGCCAAAAAACCGATCATCAACTGCCGGGAGGACCTGGATGCGCTGCAGAAGCCCGACTTCCACACAAGCGGCCTGATGCCCCTGGCGCATCGGTTCTATGGGGAGATGGGCGAGCTGGTGCCGGAAGACTTTTCCGTTGAGTTTCCTGACTGGCAGCGAAGTCCCTTCGGCGTGTGCTGTCACCTGCGGGGCATGGAGAACTTCCTGGTGGACATGATCCAGGCCCCCGAGTTCGCCACGGCTCAGTTGCGGTTCGTTACGGACTGCCGAAAGGGGTGGCGGAAGGAACGCGCGCGTTTTTTGGGAGAGTCCATTGGACCGGGCGTACTCTATAACGACGAGGTAAGCGGGCAGGTCTTCCCCCCCCGGCTATACGAGGAGTTCATCCTGCCCACTGAGGTGGAATTGGGTGAACTTGAGAGCGTCGTCTACTGGCACTCGTGTGGCGATACGACCCATTTCCTGGAACTGATCCGCCGCATTCCGGGGCTGCAGATGTTCCACGTCGGCCCGTGGACGGACGTTTCGCGTGCCGCCGAGGTGATGGACGGCATCGCTCTTCAGGTCTGCCTGAACCCGGTCAAGGACGTGCAGCGAGCCGACGATGAGCACATTCGGACCAGGCTTGAGGACATCTGTGACGCCTGCAGCGGCAAGCCGTTCACGATACGCGCCGACGGCCTGCACACGATAGACACCCTCGAGCGGGAGCTTCAGGCTATCGATCGCTGGCTTGAGATCGCACAGAACGTGCGAGAGGAACGAGCTTAGCTTAGCTTGGCTTCACGTCAGCCACTCGGCCGGGATGCGTTCGTGCCGCGCCTCGGGCACGAACACGCCGTTCAGCCAGAAATCGTCCTCCTCCGGCAGGGCGAGCGGCCGGAGGCGGTGTTGCTGCTGGTCGATGAGATAGGGTGTGTAGTGGTGCCCGGCGGACGCGAAGAACTCTACTATGTCGCTGGGATGGTGGCTGAATCGGCTGGCCTCCTCGGTCGAGAACTCCACCATCCACAGCGGTGCGTCGGGGCGTTCCAGCGTCTCCCGTGCACCCTCCAACACCATGGGTTCAGCCCCTTCGGCGTCCATCTTGATGAAATCCACCCTTTTGACGCCGAGTTCAACGACGTAATCATCGAGCGGTGCCACGCGGGTACGTTGCACGTTCGCCGTCTCATTCGCCTCGGCCAGGGAGCCACTGACCCAGTTCTGCGGGATGTGAAAATCGGCACGGCGCTCTCGGGCCCCCAGGGCCATCGAATGCACGTGCAACTGCCGATGCCGCTCCTGCAACTGCTTCAGCAACCGAACCAGTCGGCGGTTCGGCTCGAACGCGTGCACCTCTCCCTCGTCGCCGACCAAGTGACAGAGCAGGCTGGCATACCACCCGACATTCGCGCCGATGTCCAGCGCCGTGTCGCCCCGGCGCACAATCGCCTTCACCAGCTCCGTTTCGGCGTTCTCGCAGGGGAACTCGCCCTCAAGCAAGTACGGCACCGAGACCGGGTTGCTCAAGTCCAGGTACAGCCAGCGACCGTCGCGCATCCGGACGGGCACGTTCCGCAAGGACTTCAAACGCGCACCCAGGGCCGTGATCGTCCGGTCCAGTGGCCGCCAGCCCGTGAACCGGTACGTCCAGCGCAATGCGGTACACAGTGTGAATCCCACAATCGAGTTCATCTTCTATTCACCCCGGTTTTCCTCTGTCTGCTTTTCCCGCGGATCGAACCCGCCGTGCATCTGTTACGAACGGTGCTCAGACGGGTGTAGCCGGTCAGCCTATGTCGCCGGAGGAGACGATCTTCGCGCCCGTGTTGAGAAAGTCGCGTCTCGCCTGCTGAAAGTCGTGCGGATCGAGCGGCCTTGTGGCGTCCTGGATTAGGGTGGCGGCGAAGCCCAAATCCAGCGCGTCTCTTATGCAAAACGCGACGCAGATCTCGGCTGCCAGCCCACAGAAGTAGAGGTTGCTCGCCTCTTTCTCGCGAAGGTAACCGGCCAGGCCCGTGGTCTTCTGGTGTTTGTTGTCGAAGAAGCCGCTGTAGCTGTCAATCCGCCGATCCGTCCCCTTGCGGAAGATCGCCTCGACCGGCTTCAGATCGAGCTTCGGATGGAAGGCGGCCCCCTGCGTGCCCTGCACACAGTGATCTGGCCAGAGCGTCTGGGACATGCCGTCCACTTCGATCTCGTCGAACTCCTGCTTGCCCTCGTGGTTCGAGGCAAAGCTGACGTGGTCCGGCGGATGCCAGTCCTGCGTCGCCACCGCCAGGTCAAACCGGTCCTGCAGGGCATTGATCACCAGCACGATACGATCTCCCTCTGGAACCGCCAGGGCGCCGCCGGGGGTAAAATCGTTCTGCACATCCACCACTATGAGCGTCTTCATCGACCCAGTTCCTTTCGGTGTGTTTCCACCAGGCGGTCGCGTTCCTCTTTGAGCCGCGTGCTCAGACCAACCTTGTAGAGGTGCGGATTGGTGAAGCGCTTGTACTCGGCCGGAAGCTGCGCCAGGCGCTTCTTCGAGTACGCGGCAATCTCCTTCAGCGGCTTCGGATCGGTAGTCCGCTCGCCCTCCTTCATCACCTGATGAAGCAACGGCTCCTTCTCATAATCGGCGATATACAGCGACTTCATCGGATCGGATGGATGGTGCATACGCTCGACGTCCGTTTCGTCGGCAAGCGCTACCGAGTCGGCGCCGAAAAAGTTCCCGTCGCCGTTCAGCACGCGGAAGACTTGCTTGAGGTGCGGCAGGCTGATCTTCTCCGTGGTCTCGGAGAGCTTGATGCGTGGCTCGCCGTTGGCAAAAGCAAGCTTGTAGACGCCGTCCAGAGCAGCGTCGGGCGGGCCGGTCACCAGGCGCGTGCCCACCCCGAAAAGGTCAATCGGCGCGCCCTGCTTCAGCAGGCTCTCGATCACGTGTTCATCGAGCTGGTTCGACGCCGCTATCTTTACGTAATCGAGGCCGGCCTTGTCCAACATCTTTCGCCCCTGCTTGGCCAGATAGGCCAGGTCGCCGCTGTCGAGCCGTATGCCGAGCAGTCGCTGCCCGCGGTCGGCCATTTCCTTCCCAACGGTGATTGCATTCGGAATGCCGCTGTTCAGGGCGTCGTAGGTGTCCACCAGCAAGACGCAGTTCTCCGGCTGGCCTTTGGCGAAATCGCGAAATGCCGTCAACTCGTCGTCGTAGCGCTGCACGAAGGAGTGGGCCATGGTGCCGGAGATCGGCATGCCGAAATCGCGCCCGGCTCGCACGTTGCTGGTGCTATCGAACCCGCCGACAATCGCAGCCCGGCTGGCGTAGTAGCCCGCCGGACCGTGCGCGCGGCGCAGCCCGAAATCCACCAGCTTGCGGTCGCCCGCTACCCGCCGCATCCGGCTCGCCTTCGTCGCGATCAGCGTCTCGAAGTTCAGGATGTTCAGCAGCAACGTCTCGATAACCTGCGCCTCGATCAAGCCCGCCTCGACGCTCAACACCGATCGAGTTGGGAAGAGGACGTCCCCCTCCAGGGAGCTATAGACATTGCCCCGGAATCGGAAGCCTTCCAGGTAACTCAAGAACTCGGCGTCGTACCCCTGTTCGCGCAGGTACTCGATATCCTCGTTCTCGAAGGACAGCGTTTCGAGAATCTGCAGCAGGTCCTCCAGCCCGGCATAGACGGCGTAGCCGCCATCGAAGGGCAAAAGGCGGAAGAAGTAGTCGAAGACCGCCCGCTCCTGCCCGTACCCCTTCAGGAAGTAGACCTGCGCCATCGTGAGTTCGTATTCGTCGGTGTACGTGCCGGTGAAGTCGATCATGTAATCCTCCGTTCGCGCTCAGCGGCGAGCCCGCGCCCCTGGCCTTGCGTTTCTCCCCGGCGCCAAGCCCCATCACCACGAGTTACTGGAGATCGGACGACAGCCCGGACCTCTCGTTTTAACCGCTCAATTCCTCAAGAACACTCTCGTGAATACGTCGGGCTCTGTCGCTGAACAGCACGAAGCGGATGTGCTCCACAGAACTGAGCTGCGGCAGCGCATCAAGGACCGTCCTGATTGCGATGCGCGCCGCGTCCTCCATGGGGTATCCGAAGGCCCCGGTCGATATGGCCGGAAAGGCTATGGACTGAACCGCGTTCTCCTCGGCCAGTTGGAGAGCCCTGCGGTAACACGAGGCCAGCAGTACATCCGAAGGTTCGTCCCTTCCATAAACCGGACCGAGACAGTGAATAACGTAGCGGTTTGGCAGTTCGTGCCCGCCGCTGATCACGGCCTCGCCGGGTCCGATAGGTGCAAGGGGGCGGCACTCTTCTTCGAGCCCTGGGCCCGCAGCCCGATGGATGGCACCGGCCACGCCACCGCCGATGCGCAACTGGGCGTTTGCCGCATTGACGATGGCATCCATGTCCGGCTGATCCGCAATATCCCCTTCCACACATTCAACCGTTACGCCACCGATCTTTCGCTCTACCACCATTGCTGGCCTCCCTTCACCTTGAACCGCCCCTTGCTCCGTCCTGACTGCCCATCAGGCACTGAGCCATTGCCGTGGTCGGGCGTTACCTGCAAGGCGAGCCGATGCTAATTCTGCTATGGGTAACCCACGCTCACTATGTCGGGCGACCCTCTCTGCTACGTCCGCCCCCCGCGTGCGTACGATGATATGGTACTGCGACGGCACCGTCAAAACCGTGCCGGAGCCGGTTTCCCCATTCTCGGGCGCGCTGCGCCCGTCGCTCCCAACACGCGCAGTCAGCTGAAGTATTACGAAGTCGTTGGCCCTCGACCGCGCGAAGCGTTACAATGAGTAGCATGATGCTCTACATGCCCGACAAGTGGTCTGTCTTCCGCGCCGTATACCTGCGCAGCGGCATGACTCCACCCTAATCCGTTCCCGCCTCTGCAGCGACTTGCCTGTTGGCCTGCATCCCCGGCCTGTGTTTGAGCCGCCTTCCTGCATGCCTTGCGGCGACTCTACTCGCTTTGATCCGAACCATAGGGCTTCTGGCATGAACACGACCGCAATCGCGGAGCACCCCAACCCCCACGAAGAGATCGACCGGCGGCGGACGTTCGCCATTGTGTCGCACCCCGACGCCGGCAAGACGACGCTGACCGAGAAGTTCCTGCTCTATGCGGGCGCCGTCGACCTTGCCGGTTCGGTAAGGGCCCGCAAAAACCAACGAACCACGGCCTCCGACTGGATGGAAGCGGAGAAGAAACGGGGCATTTCCATTAGTTCGACGGTCCTTCAGTTCGACTGCCGGGGTTTTCGCATCAACCTGCTGGACACCCCCGGACACAAAGACTTCTCCGAAGAAACCTACCGCGTGCTGACGGCCGTGGACTCGGCCGTGATGGTCATCGACGCCGCCAGAGGCATCGAGAACCAGACGCGCAAACTCTTCGAAGTCTGCCGACGGCGGCACGTGTCGATCTTCACGTTCATCAACAAGATGGACCGTCCGACCCGGGATCCGCTGGGGCTGCTGGATGAGTTGGAGAACGTGCTGGGCGTTTCCGCCTATGCGATGAACTGGCCTCTCGGGACGGGCTTCGGTTTCAGGGGGGTATGGGACCGGCAGACGCGCACGGCGCACCTTTACGAACGCACTGCGGGCGGTGCCTACGTAGCGCCCGTTTCCACCGGCAACCTGTCCGATGCAGCCGTACGGGGTCGGCTGGACGAGCGCACGTATCGCACAGCGTGTGAGGACGTGGAGTTGCTCAACATGGCCGGGGCCGACTTTGATCCGCAAGAGGTCCTGGACGGGCGGACCACGCCGGTTTACTTCGGCAGCGCCCTGCACAACTTCGGTGTGGACCTGCTGTTGGATGGATTCCTGCGTTACTCGCCTCCACCCACTGCCAGACGCAGCCGGGAGGACGTCATTGAACCGGCCCGGGACGCGTTCTCGGGTTTCGTGTTCAAGATACAGGCCAACATGGACCCGCGCCATCGCGACCGGGTCGCATTTGTGCGCGTGATCTCGGGTAAGTTCGAGCGTGACATGACCGTCGTGCACAGCCGCACCGGGAAGGAACTGCGGCTGTCCTACGCCACAAAGCTTTTTGGACAGGACCGCGAAACCGTGGACGAAGCCTACCCGGGGGACGTGGTGGGCATCGTGGGGAATGAGCAGTTCGGGATCGGGGACACGCTGACAGAGGAACCCTCGATCATTTATGACGAGATCCCGCGTTTCGCCCCCGAATGCTTCGCGTACCTGGCGAACCCCGCGCCTGCCAGCTTCAAACGGTTCCGCAAGGGGTTGGA
>CAZNGS010000003.1:102561-110915 GCA_964572825.1 uncultured candidatus Brocadiaceae bacterium | reverse complement strand
CCCTCAGCGCGTCGGGTTTCGCAAACCGGAAAAGATTTATCTCGTATCGCTTAGACAAAAACGGTAACTCGCAATTGCCAACTGGCAACTGACAACTCGCAACTCGCAACGGCGCATAGCCACTGATGTCCACTGATAATGACCGATGAACGGCAGGACAACAGCACTGGAGCTCAGCAAACGGGAAATACCGGTACCACACCAGGCCGCAAAGACTCCAACGACGAACGACGTGATCGGCCCGATTACGAAACGAACCGAATTTCGCGGAAGAGATTAGCGAGAAAGCGGATACAACTGAAAAACGAATCGCCCGGCCCGCGGTCGGCTGGGCCGCCGAGGTCCGACTCCACCGATATGAGGGTTGCGGCCGTCCTAACGTCACCGGCCGGGCGATCGCCGGTTGACCTTGTGCAGGGCCTCTGGAGAAGGAAACTCAGCGGAATCTGCCGCGATTTTCTCTGTATGTTTCCGCCGCTCTTTGACAATACAGCCGGGCAGCTCGGCGTCTGGCGCGTCTGGTGCGCGCCGTGATGACTGGAAGGTGAATCGTGTGTTGCGCCTGCCAACGCGACCGCTATTTGCACTGCCCACTGTCTCCACGCCTGCTCCGGCGGCTACGCGCCGGTGATCTGCTTGAGGCAGTCGAAGAAGGCGCGTTTCACGGGGGTGTTGATGCCCCAGTTGACCGGCGGGGTCTGGTAGCCGCTGAGGTCTTCGAACCGCTCCTGGCGGTCTTGCTCCTTCCAGTCCATCCAGTCCCGATAGACGCTCCCGTAGCCCTGGCAATAGAAGCCCCAGGCGGCGTATTCTTCAACGGCCGCCTCCAGGTTCCCGCAGAAGATGCTGTCCTCGTTGACCACGATGGGGCTGGGGCGCCGCCGGAAGGCGTCGGTGCCCTTCAGCCGGCGCAGCTTGGCCCGCAGACCGTCGGGGGAGAGTCCGTTGCCATGGGGGAGGTGGAAATCCTCGATTTCCAGCCAGCGTCCGGTGGCCAGCGATTTGCCGCCTCCGCTGCTGCACGCGGCCGGGAGGCGGCGACCGTTCAGGGCGATGCCCTGCACGATCCGGATGAACTTGTGGACGTTCTCCGGCTCCAGCGGGGGCAGGTTCCAGAAACCCGCGGACTCGTTGGCCACGTCCACCAGGACGTTGCGGTGGCCGGTGCGCAGGAGCCAGTCGGTGGCGTGTTCGGTGGCCTTCCGCAGGGCGGTTTCCCCGTCCATGCGCCGGGCATGCTTCCAGTAGAAATAGTTGACGATGACGAGCATGCCCGCCTCGTCCGCTGCCTCCAGCACGCGTTTCAGGCGATCAAAATACGGGTGCCGGAACGAGCCGTCCGGGTCGAACGCCGAGTTGTCGTAATGGTCGTACACATCGGGTGTGTAGATGGCGCCGCCGCCCTGGAGTCCGACGGTGACCGCCAGCAGGCCGTGCGCGCGATAGTCGGGCAGGCGGGCGCAGAACTCGTCCGTGTTGCGGTCCGGGTCCCACTCGCCCGTGTCGGGGTAGCGCCAACGGTCCCGCGTGTCGGGGCAGAGGTCGTCGAAGAGGGCCTGGACCATGCGGGAGTTGAACAGCAGCCCCTCGATGGGCCGGCCGCGGTGCTGCCGCCCCTGGTAGGTGGGCGTGCCGTTGATGAGGAACTTCTGGCCGTCGACGGCGACTTCGGTGGTCATGTTTCACCCTCGCGGCAATGCGGCGCCGAGGAGTTCACTGGCTCTCGGCGCGCTCGATCTGGATGGTGAGCTCCGCCCCGCCGATCTCGACCGTCTTGGTCTCGCCATCGGCGAGTTCCGGCTCCATGGACAGGGCCAGGGTCTCGGCCATGACGTACTCGCGCCACTGTTCGATGGCCTCCGTGAGCTCCGTCGAATCGGTCTGGTATCGCAGGTGGATGCGGTCCTCGATGTTCAGATCGAGCTCCTTGCGGTATTGCTGCACGTGGCGGACGGTGTCGCGGGCCCAACCTTCGTCGCGCAGCTGCGGGGTGAGCTGGGTATCGAGCAGCAGGGATATCTCGCCGGCCTCGGCGACGGCCATGTGGTCGGGCATCTGCCGATGCACCTCCACCTCGTTGGGCTCGATGGTATGCTCCATGCCGTCCACGTTGATGGCCAGCGGCTGTCCGGCCTGGGCGGCGCGGGCAACCCGGCCGGGTTCCAGGGACCGAATGGCCTCCGCGACGCGCCCGGCGGCGGACTTGTACTTCGGCCCCAGCCGGTCCATCCGAGGCCGAATCTCGTAGCTCTCCAGCTCTCCGGCGCTCTCGCGGATGGTCAGCTTCTTGACGTTCAGTTCGTCCAGAAGCTGTTGCTCGAAGCGGCGCAGTGCCCGCGCGGCCCGCCGGTTATCGGTCACGGCCAGCAGCTCCGGCAGGGGCTGGCGAACGCGGACCTGCTCCGACATCCGGGCGCTGAGCACCGCCGAGACGGTCGAGGTGATCACGTCCATGTCAGAGCTGAGGTCTTCGTCGATGAGCTCCAGTTCGGGCTCCGGGTAGTGGCACAGGTGCACGCTGGCTGGCGCGCAGGAGTCCTGCCCCGCCACCAGGTTGCGGTACATCGCGTCGGTGAGGAACGGGATGACGGGCGCCAGGACCTTGCAGAGGGTCACGAGCGCCTCGTGCAGCGTCTGGTAAGCTGCGAGCTTGTCGCGGTCGTCCACACCCTTCGCGCGCCAGAAGCGGCGCCGATTCCGCCGCACGTACCAGTTGGACAGGTCGTCGATGAACTTCTCCGCCCGGTGGATGAGGTAGGCCACGCCGAAGTTCTCCATGCGGTCCCCGGCCGCCTTGACCAGAAGCTGCAGGTCGCTGAGCAGCCAGCGGTCGATGTCCCGCCGCTCCTCGTAGGGCACCGGCTCCGCGCCCACCGGGAAACCGTCCAGCCGGGCGTAGTTGCAAAAGAAAGCATAGACGTTCCACAGCGTGTCGAACACGGTGCGCCGGATATGGTCGCCCGCGGTATAGCCGAAGTTGAGGTTGCTGGTGGGGTTCTGGCGGCAGAACATCCAGCGCATGACGTCGCAGCCCATATGCTCCGCCGCGTCGTCGAACAGGATGACGTTGCCGCTGGATTTGTGCATCTCCTCGCCTTCTTCGTCCCGCACCAGGGCATGGCCCAGCAGCGTCCTGAACGGGGCGATGTTCTCCATCATGGTGCTCATGGCGAGCAGCGCGTAGAACCAGTTGCGGAACTGGCCCGGGAAACACTCCACCACGAAGTCCGCCGGGATCCACCTGGACCAGTATTCCCGGTCTTCCCGGTACTTCACGGTGGAGTAGGGCACGATGCCCGCGTCCAGCCACGGGTTGCCCACGTCCGGGATGCGCGAGACCGGCCTGCCGCATTGCCCGCAGCGGACCTTCACGGCGTCCACCCAGGGACGATGAGGCGAGTGGCCCTCGAACTCGTCCCAGCCCTCGACGGCCCGCTCCCGAAGCTCTTCCCGGCTTCCGATCACGTCGAACCAGCCGCATTCCTCGCAGCGGTAGATGGGCAGGGCCAGCCCCCAGTAGCGCTTCTTGCTGATCATCCAGTCGCGCATGTTGTCCAGCCAGTCCAGCTCCCGGTCCAGGCCCCACTCCGGGATCCAGCGCACCCGGCGGGCCACCTCCTTGATCTCGTCCCGCCAGGACATGTCGATGTACCATTCCCGGACGTTGCGGAACAGCAGCGGCGTCTTGCACCGCCAGCAGTGGGGGTAGCTGTGGGTGTAGGGTTCCTTCCGGTAGTAGTAGCCCTTCTCCCGCAGGCTCCGATACACGGTTTCGTTGACGTCTCCGGCGTACTGACCCGTCAGAGGCCCGAAGCCCTCCTCGAAGACGCCGGACTCGTCGATAGGTGCCACGACCGGCAGGCCGAGCTCCCTGCCCAGGTCGAAGTCCTCCTTGCCGCAGCCCGGCGCCACGTGCACGATGCCCGTGCCCTCCTCGCCACTGACCATGTCCCAAGCGACGACGCGGTGCGCATCGGCGGCCTCGGCCGCGGCGGGCAGCTCGTCGAACGGGCCATCGTAGGTCCACCCTTCCATCCGCGCGCCGGGGAAGGTTTCCAGGACCTCGTGCGGCCCGCGGGACTGCATCTGGTCCAGGCAGGATTCCGCCAGGTAGTAGACGTCCCCGTTCTGCCTGACCTTTGCGTACTGAAGCTCCGGATGGACGGCACAGGCCACGTTGGAAGAAAGAGTCCACGGCGTGGTCGTCCAGACCAGCAGGTACTCCCCGTCGCGGCCGCGGATGGGCAGCCGGACCACCACCGAATCCTCGGTCACCTCCCGGTAACCCTCGTGCATCTCGTGCTGGCTGATGCCGGTGCCGCAGCGGGGGCACCAGGGCATGCTGTCCCTGCCCAGGTAGATCAGCCCGCGTTCGTGGCATTTCTTGAGGAACTGCCAGATGGTGTAGTTGTTCTCGTCGGACATGGTGTAGTAGGAATTATCCCAGTCCATCCAGTAGCCCAGCCGGATGGACTGCTCGGTCTGGACGGCGGAGAAGCGGTGCACCCGCTCCTTGCACTGCTCGACGAAGCGGGCCAATCCGTACTGCTCGATGTCCCGCTTGGTCTGGAAGCCCAGGTCGCGCTCCACCTCGACCTCCACCCAGAGCCCCTGGCAGTCGAAACCGTTCTGGTAGCGCAGTTCGTGCCCCCTCATGGCATGGAAGCGCTGGTAGCAGTCCTTGTAGGTGCGTCCCCACGCGTGGTGGACGCCCATGGGATTGTTGGCCGTGATGGGTCCGTCCAGGAAGGACCAGGCCGGTTTGCCGCGGTTCTTCTCCCGGAGGGCTTCGAACGTGCCCTCCTCCTCCCAGAGCTCCAGCACACGGTGCTCGAGCTCGACGTAGGAGACGCGGGTGCTGATTTTCTCGAACAAGGTGTCGGCTCCTGATCGGGTTGCTGACGGTGGAATTGACCTGCCGGCGTGCGGCAGCAGGTGCGAAGGCTCAACGGGCGCGGAATGGACGGCCGGGGCATTCGGCGTGCCGGACCGAACCGGAGTTCAGGAGGTTATGATGGCCTCGAGCGCGCCGGGCTCCACGCGCTCGATGAATACCTCCTTCAACCTGGAGTTGTGGCCGGAGAGGATGCGGACGCGTGACTTGCCGATGCCCAGCCGATCGGCCAGCAGCCGGCGGACGGCCCGGTTGGCTTTGCCCTTCTGGGGCGGGGCCGCGACGGCTATCTTCAGACGGCCGTCGTGCTCGCCGTACACGCGGTCGGCGCCGGCTCCCGGCTGCACCAGAAGCGGCACGACCACTCCGTCGGGGCTGGCCTTCACTTTCATCGGGTGCTCATTCCATCCGCGTTGCCGCCATGCATCGGAGAAGGCCCGCGGCCCGCGATCGGACCGGGAAAGGATCTTAGCCACTGTGCGTCCGCCAGTCAACCTTCGCCGGGGGCCGGTTTCAAACAAGCCCCTCCCATTGCTCGCTCTCGCGCATGCGCTGGACCAGGCGTTTGACCTTGCCGCACTGCTCCTTGGGCACCACCAGCAGGGCGTCCCCCGTGTCCACGATGGCAAGGCCCTCGACACCGATGGTGGCGACGATGCGGCGGTCGGGATTGTCCACGAAGACGGTGGTATCGCGGGTGTCCTCGGCAAGCACGGGTCCCATGAACAGGTTGCCCTCTTCATCCGGCGCCAGCGCGTCCGTCAGGGTCGCCCAGCTACCGATGTCGCTCCACTCCATCGCCACCGGCACGACGGCCATCTTTCCCGCCCGCGCGGCGGGTTCCAGGACGGCGTAGTCGATGGCAATCTTCTTCATCCTCGGGTAGGCGGAGCGCACGGCCTCGCGGGTATCCCTCTGTCGCAGGGCCTCCTCCAGCTCGACCAGGGCGTCGTACATCTCCGGCTCGCAGTCGTGGAAACACTGCATGAGGGTCTGGGAGTCCCAGACGAAGAAATTGGCGTTCCACAGGTAGCGACCGCTCTCGGTGTATTGCCTGGCGGTTCTGTATTCGGGTTTCTCGGTGAACTCGGCCACCTGGAAGACCTCGACTCCGTCCCCCTCCCAGAGCTGCTCGCCCATCTTTACGTGGCCGTAGTTGGGCTCGACGCGGGTCGGCTGGCAGGCGATGGTCAGCAGGTACTCCGGGTTGTCCTGGATAAACTGCTCGGCGGCGGCCAGGGCGTTGACGAACACTGCGGGTTCGCCCACGTAGTGATCGCTGCCCAGGCTGGCGATGATCGAGCGGCCACAGCGCCGAGTCACCCACACCGTTTCCAGCCCCACGGCGGCGGCGGTGTCTCGCCGGGACGGCTCCACGATGATCTGCTGCCGGGGCAGGTCCGGCAACTGCTCCAGGACCAGGTCCAGGCTCTCCTTGCCCACGGAGACGAATATCTCGTCATCCTCGGCCAGGCCCGAGTCGCTGAACCTGTCCCAGGCGATCTGGACCGAGCTCTGCCCGCGGAACAGTGGCAGAAACTGCTTGGGACGGTCCTTCCGGCTCCAGGGCCACAGACGCGTTCCCACACCGCCGGCACGAATGACTATCTTCATGATCTGCTGCCCCTTGGCTGCTGTCGTTTCCGATCCCCCTCGTGGGCGCCTTGCCCCTGCAAGGCACCCATGATAACGCATAAGGCGACCGTTGCACAACGGTTTGCCACGACTCCCGCCGGGGGAAGGTTCTTTTGCCTTGACACCTGTTTAGGCAGATAGTAGTTTACTGCTGCACCAGTTGACACCTCAGGGAGCAGGCTATGGCGAGACAGGTCGTTACAGAGAATCCGGTCAGCAATTCGCCCTTGGAGGAACCCGCGCGGCATCTCAAATTCGGGCCAGAAGGCGTCACCAAAGAGATCGTCGAAGCGCGTCGCCGCAGCGCCTATTTCACACCGGTAGATCGGCTCAAGGAACGCGGTGGCACAGGGGGATCTGTTCAAGGCGGAATGGACCGAGTACGGGCCCGAAAACCAGGTTGATCAATGAATTCCGAGCCCGTGTTTCGCTCTGGCGACGGCGAGGTTGCCGGTCGTTTGCAGACACGGCGGCTTTTTGCCCTGGGCGTTCCTGGAGATAGGCGGCCCCAAAACGCCAGCCAAAGGCCGGAGATGTATGGGGCAAATCAGACAAGTGAGCGGGGAACAATATGGTCAACACACAATCCCAGATGTTCGGTGGCGATTGGAGACAAGAGAAACTGGACATTCTTCGAGGGTATCTGAATGCGTACACTCGGGCTCTCAAGAACCAAAGCTTCGAGCTTGAGTACACAGACGCCTTCGCTGGGACAGGCTACAGGGAGATGAGACGGCAGGAACCAGAACGCGGCAGCCTGTTTGATGAACTGACGACCGAAGAGACCGCAGGGTTGCTGGACGGGTCTGCGCGAATATCGCTGCAGGTTGAGCACCCTTTTGATGTGTGTGTATTCGCCGAAAAGCATGTCTTGGAGGACTGATCGAGTGGCTCACGAATCAGCTATCGAAAGGACGGACTCGACCTGGAACCCCGTCACCGGCTGCACGAAGATCAGCCCGGGCTGCGCCAACTGCTACGCCGAACGGATGGCAAAGCGCCTGCAGGCGATGGGGCAACCGAACTACGTGAACGGCTTCCAGGTGACCACGCATCCTCATATGCTGGAGAGGCCCCTGGAGTGGAAGCAGCCGCAGGTCATCTTCCTCAACTCCATGAGTGACCTGTTCCACCGCGACGTGCCGGATGCGTTCGTAAGGGATGTCTTCGGGGTCATGGACAAGGCGGACTGGCACCTGTTCCAGATGCTGACCAAGCGCTCGGAGCGACTTGCTGCAATGGCCGCGTCTCTGCCCTGGCCCGAGCACGTCTGGGCGGGTGTCAGCGTAGAGAACCAGGACTACGTCTGGCGCACGGATCATTTGCGGGAAGTGCCGGCCACCGTCCGCTCCGTCTCACTCGAACCCCTGATCGGCCCCGTGGATGACCTCAGCCTGGTGGGCATTGACCGGGGGATCGTGGGCGGCGAGTCGGGCCCTGGAGCAAGGCCGATGGCGAAGGATTGGGTGCTCCAGATTCGCGATCAATCTCTCGCCGACGGGGTCCCCTTCTTCTTCAAGCAATGGGGAGGCGTGCGGCGAAAGGAAGCCGGTCGGGAGCTGGAGGGACGCCCTCCGTGGCGTCCGCACGCCCAGACCACAACCATCGGCCACGACGGAGCGTGGCCCTCCACGCGTCCCCACGTTCACCGTCCGAAAACCGCCATCCGTTGGAGGGACGCCCTCCGTGGCGCCCGCACGCCCAGACCACAACCACCGGCCACCTTGGAGGGACGCCCTCCGTGGCGTCCGCACGCCCAGACCACAACCACCGGCCACCTTGGAGGGACGCCCTCCGTGGCGCCCGCACGCCCAGACCACAACCA
>CAZNGS010000003.1:0-102461 GCA_964572825.1 uncultured candidatus Brocadiaceae bacterium | reverse complement strand
CCGGCCGCCTTGGAGGGACGCCCTCCGTGGCGTCCGCACGCCCAGACCACAACCACCGGCCGCCTTGGAGGGACGCCCTCCGTGGCGTCCGCACGCCCAGACCACAACCATCGGCCGCCTTGGAGGGACGCCCTCCGTGGCGTCCGCATGCCCAGACCACAACCACCGGCCACGGCGGAGCGTGGCCCTCCACGCGTCGGCACGTCCTATCCCGGGTTGCGCTGTCCCTGTGCTCGCGCCAGGTTAAGTTCCAGCAATTCTTCGAGGATTTCTTCCTCGCTCATGTCCGGCGTCCACGACGGGCCGCCAGTGGCGGCGGCGTAGGCGGCGAAGACGGCCTCGTCCAGCTTCCGTTGCGCGTTCTCCAGCCAGGTCGGCATTTCGTTGTAGAGGTTGGTGAGGGTGCGTTTCTTGAGGGCGTCCTCGAAGGGCGAGTCGGCCACGGTGCGGGGGTAGCGGACGGTGCCGATGCCCCGCTCGTCGGGCTCTTCCACGTAGCGCGCCCACGGGCCGTCGGCGGAGCCGGGGAACTCCAGCACATCGGTGACGGTGTATTCGGGCGGGTTGAGCCAGTTCTCCCGGAGCTCGTTCAGCTCCCGCGCCGCCTCGGCGACGGCCTGGATGTGTGGGTTGCCGGCCGGCTCCTGCCCCAGCGGCCAGGGGAAGGGGAACGTCTCGAAACAGGTGGTGGGGGTGTAGCGGAAGCCGCTCTCCGCCTCGCGCAGTTGGGTGCCCTGGGCACGCGCCCAAACCTCGTGCAGCCGTGAGTGCAGCAGGCCGAAGAAGTAGTCGTCGTCGCGGGCGAAGACAAGCGTACCTTGGTTGCACAGTACCTCTGCGGTTCGCCAAGCAAAAACCCGGTGCTTGGCTACCCCGGGCGTAACCACAAAGCGGCTAAGCGGCGCGAAAACCTCCCGGATTCCCGGTCGTGGCTCGGCGTACTGCCACCACCGTTGAGCATAGCTGGCGCGGCGATTACTGGAACGTACCGGATACACCACTTCTTTAACGTATTCAAACGGTTTCTCATACTTCGCGGCTTCGTGTTGGCCCAGTAAATCAAAATCTATCGTCCAAGCACCTCGGTCGCGCTGGGTTATATCGATTCCGCTGTTTACCCGGCGGATGACGTCGGAATTGGGCTTCCCGTGGACATTGGGAGAGTCACGAAGCATGCCCAAAGCGATCTCCTCGGAAATGTCGAAAGGCCCTTTGGCCGAAGGTCCCATAAAGGACAGATCCGCGTTCTCAGATAGCTGCACGGCTCTGGTAACATCAACCGTGCCCGTCAGATTAACGTATATCTCCTCTACGGGTTTTCCATCGAGCACCGGTTGCTCGACCCCGTCATCTTCACCCGCATTGAAACCGACCATTGAGACGTGGACGTTAGCTCCGTCCAGAATCCACTGTCGATCGCTCCGGGCGAAGAATATCTGACCGGTCTCCTTGATTCTCTCTAACACTTCGCGGTTCGCGCCGCCGCGGATCCCCTGAGTCGCTAACAGCCCCGCCCGCTCGCACTTGCCGGCTCCCAGGTGTGCACGCGCCTTTTCGAACCAGTAACAACATAGGTCACCAAATGGAGGAACGCGGCCTTCGTACAGCTGGAACAGTCTATCCACATACTTGTCCCCAAGGCCCTGTCGGATCTTGTTCCCGCCCAAAAACGGCGGGTTGCCGACTATGTAGTCCACCCCGGGCCAGTCGGGCTCCCTGGGGTTCTCGGGGTCGCTGAGGTCGAGGATGGCGTCTTTGTTCTGGAAGTTGTGCTCCATGGGCCGTAGCACCGGGTCGCGGTCCAGGGCGAACCCGTTGCCCCGCAACCACTGCAGATACCCGATCCAGACCACCATCTGCGCCAGGTCGTGCGCGTAGGGGCTGATCTCGATGCCGTAGAGCTGCCACGGGCCGACCAGGGGGATGATCTGGCCCAGATCGTTGCCGTGGACGAACAGGATGACCTCTTTCTCCAGGTCCTTCAGCTTCTGGAGGGTGACGTAGAGGAAATTGCCCGAGCCGCAGGCGGGGTCGAGGACCTTCACCTGGGTCAGCTTCTCGTGGAACCGTCGCACCAGGCGCCGCGATTCGTTCCGACTGCGGGTGCGCACGGCCTTGCTCATCGGCTCGTCGCGCTCCTTGCCGCTCTTGCGTCCCGTGGTCAGCAGGTTCTCCACCGTCTGCCGGGTTTCGTCCCACTCCCGGCGTAGCGGCCACATGACCACCGGTTCGACCAGCGTCTCGATGTCCTCCCGGCTGGTGTAGTGGGCGCCTATCTGGGAGCGTTTGCCGGGGTCCATGCCCCGCTCGAAGAGCGTGCCGAAGATCGAGGGGTCCACGGCGCCCCAATCGAGCTGCGCGGCGTCGCGGATGCGCCCGATCTCCTCCGGCGTCATGTCCAGCACCGGCCCCTGCACGAACAGGTTGCCGTTGAAGTGGCGGATAGTCTCCAGCCCGAAATCTCCGCCCTGCGACATGGCGTCGAAAAGCTGGCCGATCATCTTCCGGAATCGGTCCGGGTCCTCGCGCGTTTTCTCCAGCAACCGGCCGAACAGGTGCTCCGGCAGAAGTTCGATGTCCTCAGCGAAGAGGCAGAAGACGATGCGGTCCAGGAAGTGGGCCACCTCGCGCGGATCGAGGCCGCGCCCGCGCATATCCTGCGCGATCTCGGCGATGCGCCGGGCGGCGTCGGCGGTGATGGCCTCGCTGGTGCGGCCGGGGCGGAGCTTCTCGGGGTCGTGGAAGACGGCGTGCAGGACCTCGAGGCTGCGGGGCTCGGCCATCTCGGCCAGCCGCACCTCGTGGACCTCGGTGGGGGTGGCGGTGAAGTTGGTGTGGACGACGATGTGCTCCATGTCGCAGACGACCAGGAGAGGCGGGTTCTCCAGGGCCTCGCGGTAGGCGAGGAGCTGGTCGTAGGCGGCGTCGAGGTCTGCGTGATTGCGCTTGTATTCCCATGCGAAATACCCGCGCTTCCAGACGTCGGCCCAGCCGTGCCCGCCCCCGTGTTTCTCGGTGAGTTTCTCGAAGGTGAACCGCTCCCCGGTGGCGTCCGCCTCGGCGGGCTTTGGGTGGCCCACCAGTTCGCAGAGGTCCAGGAAGTGCTGCTGCGCGGCGGAGCGCTCCGAGAGGTCGGCGTGGGTCCATTTGGCGATGAATCGGGCGATGTCCATCGGCCTTCTACGCGTGTGGAGTATTGATCCGCCCGTAAGGTAGCAAAAGCCGCGCCCCGCGTCAATCTCCGGTTTCAGAGGCACTGTGGAACACTCGGTGCCACCGCGTGTTCGCGTGAGACCCCTCGCTGCGTCGACCGGCCGGTGCTTGACATTTGTGGGGTAAACGTGTATAGTTGCCAGTTGACAGTTGCGGGTTGCCAGTTGACAGGCAACGAATAACCAGCAACGAGTAACCGGTAACGGGTATTCGCCCGATTGCGAAACGAACCGAATTTAACAGAAGGACTGATTGACGCAAGACATATGACCGAAAAATAAGTCGCGAAGTGGGCGTGGGGACGGCGCGGCGCGGCGGCTGTTCCCTTTGCGGGGCGGGGCCGGCTGGCGTAGAATCGGTCTTTTCTGCGGGCCGGCACTCCGCCGCCCCTTGCCACATCCCCCCACTACAGCCGGAGAACGTCAGATGGCCGAAATCGCGATCATCGGAGCCGGAAGCCATGTGTTCGCCCAGTCCATGATCAGGGACTCGCTCACGTTTCCCGCCCTTCAGGACTGTACCTTCCGGCTGATGGACATCGACCCGGAGCCGCTGGGCTACATGGAGACGATCGCCCGGCGGCTGATCGACCAGCAGGGACTGCCGGCAAACGTGATCGCCACGACCGACCGCCGCGAGGCACTGGAGGGGGCCGACTTCGTGGTCTGCTCCATCCTGACCGGCGGCGCCGAGCCCATCCACCGGGAGATCGACATCCCGCTGAAATACGGCGTGGACCAGTGCATCGGCGACACCATGGGGCCGGGCGGCATATTCCGGGCCGCCCGCACCATCCCGGACATGATCGAGATCGCCAGGGACATGGAGAGCCTCTGCCCGGACGCTCCCATGCTGAACTACACCAATCCCATGTCCATGCTCTGCCACGCGGTGCGCGAGACGACGGAGGTGGAGGTGGTGGGCCTCTGCCACAGCGTGCAGGGCGCCCACCGGGAGCTGGCACGCGCCATCGGCGCCGAACCGGAGGAGTGCAGCTCCTGGATCGCCGGCATCAACCACCAGGCATGGGTGCTGGAATACCGCCACCGGGGAGAGGACGCCTACCCCCGCATCCGCCGCGCCGCCCGCGAGGACGAGGAGTGGTACGAGAAGAACAAGGTGCGCGTGGAGATGCTGCGCCAGCTCGGCTACTACGTCACCGAATCAAGCGGCCACAACTCCGAGTACAACCCCTGGTTCCGCAAGCGCGAGGACCTGAGGGAGGAGTTCATGGGCGAGGGGTTCAAGGGACAGACGGGCTACATAAAGGACCTCTACGGCCTGGACCGCTCCCGGCACATGCGCGCCCTGCGGGAAAAGGCGGAGCAGACCGAGCAGTTCAAGGTGAGCCGGGGGCACGAATATGGTTCCTACATCATGAACGCCCTGGTGACCGGCGAGCCGTTCCGGTTCAACGGCACCGTGGCGAACACCTGCCTGATCACCAACCTGGCGGAGGGCTGCAGCGTGGAGGTGCCCTGCTACGCGGACGGCTCGGGCATCCGGCCGTGCTCCGTGGGTGAGCTGCCGCCCCAAGTGGCCGCGCTGAACGCCATGTCCGTGCGGTCCATCATGATGGCGGTGGAGGCGATCCTGTCCGGGGACCGGGAGATGCTGTTCCACTCGATCGCCTACGATCCGCTGACGGCGGCGGTCCTGTCGCTGGGAGAGATACGGCAGATGGTGGAGGAGATGTACGAGGCGGAGAAGGACGAGATGCCCACGTTCGGGGACTGAGGCGGGAGTGCGTCACCGGGCGGTCCGGGCTCCCCGGCGGTAAGAGCCAAGGGCCCTGGTGCCCCGCTGGAGGCCGCGCAGGTCCCGCTCGACGCCGACCAGCATATCGTTGACCACGCCGGTCAGTGCCTCGTAGTCCCGGCCCACCTGCTGAAGGGTCCGGCGGCAGCGGCGGATTTCGGAGGTCAGCTCTTCGCAGGGCGCCCGCGGCAGGTTCGCCAGTTCCGCGCGACGGGCCGCCAGCTCGCGCACCACGGGTGTGATCCGGCCGCGCAGGGCAGCGACGGATTCCAGGTGCCGCCCGGCGGCGTCCGGCAGGTCGGCGGGCGGGGTGTGGCGGACGGCGCTCACGGCGTCGCGGAGGGCCCGGCAGCCCCGGCGCAGTTGCTCCACGAGGCCCCGGATATCGTCCCGGCGTGGGTCGGCGGGGGGCATCTCAGAGCTCGCCCATCATGTCGTCGGTGATCTGTCGGAGCCCTTCGAGGGCGGCGGGGAACTGCGCGTTCAGGACGCTGGCCAGTCCTTTCCAGTCCTCATTTTCCTGGCGCTGCCGGATGGCCTCGAGGGAGCGGTTGGTGGCCTCCAGCAGGCCGGACTGATCGGTGCGGGGCCCGCATTCCAGCTCGCAGATGTTCTGCACCTGGCAGAGGCAGCCGATGGTGTTCTGCACACTGTCGAGCAGCCGGTAGAGGCCGCGGTTGGCCTCCTTTGGGTCCTGCTGGTGCATGTGGCGGGCGATGTCGCGCGCGGCGTTCACCAGCACCTCCAGCATCTGCCGGACGTCCTGGAGTACGCGCCTGGCGTGGCCGCGAACGTCGTCGGTTCCGATGGAGACAGTGCAGCCCCGGGGCAGGGGGTTTTCGTGGCGCTCGGAAAGGTCTTGACCGGTCCACGCACGGCCGTCGACGCTGATGTCCACCACCACGTGGGCGGGGGGTATCTGGCCGCCCTGGCGCAGGGTCTCCAGCAGGCCGGCGACGGTATTGGGCTGCTGATCCTCCACGTCGATCGTTCGGTCGTTGAGGCAGACTTTCATCTTGCTGTCCTTTCACCCGTCACAGGAAATCGGCGATGGACGGTTTGGCGGAGCTGGCGGCCACCTGCATGACCACCCTCAGCAGCGCCATCTGGCTGTTGTACTGCACAGAGAGCTCCGCCATGTCGGCGTCCCGTCGGTCGGAGATGATCTGTTCGTTCAGTTGGCGCATCCGCTCTGTGGAGTTGCGCAGGATTCCTAGCTGTGCCTGCCTCTCCCCCAATCGTCCCACGCCGCGCAGGAGGGCGTCGCGGCCCCGGTCCAGGTCGTTGATGCGGGTTCGAAGCTCCTGCACGTCCCCCGTTCTGATGGCGTCGCGCAGTTCGATAACCGTTCCGAACAGGTCTCCGCCACCGTGGAAGATCTCGCTGCCCACCACGTTCATGTCGGTGGTGACACCGGGAGCGACAGGTGCCTCCGTCGGTAGGAGAGCGCCCTGGTAAGAGGTGGCGTCGATGCGTCCGGCGGCGTCTTTGCTCGCCACAAATGGGACGGTCCTGGTAGCCTGACCGGCGAACATGTAGGCGCCTTTATGCTGGACGTTCGCCAGGGACAGGAGGGTCTGGAGCATGCCGTCGACGTCTTCGGCCATGGTCTGGCGATCGTTGGCGCTGTAGGTGCCGGTGGCGGCCTGCACGGCGCGCTCTTTCACGCGGGAGAGGATGTCCAGAACCTGCTCCGCGCTGCTGGAGGCCATGTAGAGCGTGTCCTCGGCGTCGCGCATGTTCTCGAGGTAGGCGTCGATCTTGCCGTTTTCCTGCAGCAGATGCATCACCTGCCGGGCCCCCGGAACGTCATCCGAGACGCTCAGTATGCGCCGGCCCGTGCTGAGCTGCTGGTTCAGATCGTTCAGCCGCTCCATGTTGCGGGAGAGGTGATGCATCAGCTCCCGGTTGATCATGTTCTGTGTCACTCTCATGGCGACCCTCTACAGCGTGTTCATAAGGTCCGCGACCAATTGGTCCACCACGGAAATGTACTTGAGCGCCCCCCGGTAGACGGTCTGGGCCTCGATCATGCGCACCAGTTCCTCGTTGACGCTGACCCCGGAGACGGAGTCCCGCCGGTTCCGCAGGGATTCCATCAATTCCTCCTGGTTGGCCAGTTGCACGGACCGGGTCTCCCTGGTCGTGGAGAGCCTCGTGACCAGGGAGTGATAGCGATCGATCACCGAGGGGGAGCCCGGCACGGTTCCCCGGTCCCGCAGGGCGGCCAGGTCGGCAAAACCGTGGTTGTCACCGGGGCTCGGCTGCATGGCGCCGGCCAGCAGGTCGGTGTCCTCGCGGATGTTGTCCACCACCCGGACATTGCGCGCCCCCAGACCGGTGAACATGCAGTTGAGCCCCAGCGCGTCCAGCAGGCCCGCGGTGTCCATCGAGGCGTGAGCCACGAAGGAGAAGGCGTCGCCGGAGGCCACGTTGCCGGCGCCCAGGGCCATTTTCAGCCCCTGCTCCAGCTCGATGGTCGCGCCGGGCCGGTAATCCGCGTCGATCTGCCGGGTCAGGGTGCGCAGGAGGGCGCCGCTCCGGTCCCGCACTTGGATCTGTATCCCTATCTGGTGCGCCCCCACGGCGCCGTCGTCGAGGAAGCTCACAGTGTAGCGCAGGTCTTCGGACCCTGTGTAGCGGTCCAGGATCGTGGGGGTCGAGGGGTCGGCGGCCGTTATGTCCCCGGGCCCGGCCGGGTTGGGATCGTAGGGCGTGGCGAAACCGAAGGAGTAGCCGTCCTCGGCCTGCAGGCGGATCACGCCTTCGTCAACCGTGGCCGCCACATGGTCCACGCCGGCGTTGACGTCATCTCTCAGCGCGGCGAGCATTGCCGCAGCAGGTTGGGTGGTGTCCAGGGTCAGTTCATATTGCGTAACGTCGCCGGTCTGCTCGTGCTCCACGTTGACCACCAGGCGGTGGGCCGTTCCGGCCGGGACATCGTAGCCCTGTTCTGCAACAGGTGTGTCCGGGGCGAGCGCGTGGAGACCGCCCAGGTAGTCGAACCGGCCCGCAAGTCCCAGGGACTGGCTGTGGACGAGGTTGACGGATCGCCGCAGGGAATTGGCCAGATCATCCAGGGCTGCCAGGTAGTGGGGCACGATCTCGTTGGCAAGCTGCATCATGGCGCCGAGCTTTCCCTCCCGCACGGCCATTTCGTGGCCGGTGGAGCCCTGCACCTGGAGTGTCACTGCCCCCTCGCTCGGCACGGCTGCTATCGGCGTGTGTTCCTGTCCGCTCACCAGCAGAGCCCCCGCGGAGCTCACGTTGACGACGCCGCGCTCGGCCGTATGCGTGGTGACGTCCAGCAGTTCGGCGAGTTGCGTAATGAGTTGATCCCTGGAATCCTCGAGGCTGGCGGAGGTGGCCCCGGCCGTCTGCGTGTTGCGGATGCGCCCGTTCAGACCGGCTATTCTCTCCGTCAGGGCGTTGACGCGCTCGACGGAGTAGTCGATGTCGTCCGCCACGTTCCGCCGCAGGTCTATGAAGCCCCGGTTGAGCCTGTTGAACGCTTCGCAGACGGACACGCCTTTCTGGACCACCTGCTCCCGCAGCGTGGTGTTGTCGGGATCGGCCGTGAGCCGGTCGAGGCTGTTGAACAGCTCCTCCAGGCGCACGTTCAGGCCCCCTTCGGCGGGTTCGCCGAAGATCAATTCCATCTGGCTGAGCGCCTCCACCTCCGTATCGAACCGTTCCGTGGCCTGAACGTGCTGCAGGAGGGAGCGCTCCACCAGTTCGTCGCGCAGTCGGGTTATATCCTCGACGGTCGAGCCCGCCCCCACCCGGTGACGACCGCTGCGCGGCCCCGGCACGGCCGCCACCTCGGCCCGCTTGGCGCTGTAGCCGGGGGTGTTGGCGTTGGCGATGTTGTCGCCGGCCAGTTTCACCAACAGGGAGGCGGTGCGGATGCCATTGAGTCCTGCCTGAAAGCCCGACATGTGAGCCTCCTACACGCTGCGGCGAAAGGTGCTCAGCGCGGCATGGAGCTCCACCTCGCCCTCCGGGGAGTAGGTGGAACCGGACCCCGAGCAGCCGCCCAGGGCAGCCAGCATCCGTTGATTCAGTTCCAGCACCTGGGCAACCATCATGGCCGTCAGGGTGGCCTGCTCCTGAAGCCGCTCCACCAGCAGAACCAGCCGCTCGCGTCGGTCGCTCAACTGGATGGCCAGCGGCCCCTCGACCATCTCCACCAGGCGGCCAAGAGTGAGCTGCTCGGCGTCGCTGTGGGTCAGCCGGGCCAGCCGGGCGCGCATCTGCTGCGTCTGCTGCTCCAGTTGGGACTCCCTGCGGGCCAGGGCTGCTTCGTCCTCCACGAAGGCGCCCAGCCTCTCCATGTCTCCCTGGCGCACGCACTGTCCCATCCTCTCCATCAGCTCCAGTTTCGCCTGGAGGGTTTCGATCTGCGCATCCAGGATGGGCAGCAGTTCTTCAGCCGGTTTCATCCAGCATCTCTCCCTGTGGGGCGCTGAGTTGTTCGTAGATGGAGTCAGTGAGGGGATCGGAAGGACTGCGGACCAGGGCGCGGGGCAGGAACATCGCGAACAGCCCGCGCACACCCTCGGAGACGCCGCCCTCCTCCTGCTCCTCGTGGAGGCCGCTCTGCATCTGACGCACCACCACGGAGTAGAAGACCGCCGCGAACTCCTGCGAGACCCGGCGCACCTCGCGGGGCGTGCGGGCGGAGGCGCCGGCGGTCGCCGCGCGGTCGAACCCGGCCAGGGCCAGCACGTCCGACGGACCGGGACCCGCCTCACATAATCCTGAGTTCAGCATGGAGAGCTCCCGCCTCCTCCATGGCCTGGAAGATGGAAATGATGTCCCGGGGGCTGGCCCCCAGGAGGTTGAGCGCCCGGGCCACTTCACTGACGGTGGCGCTGCGGTTGATCACGCTGAGCCCGCCCTCCTGCAGAGGGCTCTCGATAATGCGCATGGCCGTGCGCGGCACGGTCTCGGTCTCTCCTCCGGAAAGGGGCGGCGGCTGGGAGACCTGGGGCAGTTCCTGCGTGATGACGGTCAGGTTGCCGTGCGAAATTGCCACGGTGGATATGCTCACGTCGTGGCCGGCCACCACCGTGCCGGTGCGCTCGTTGATGACCACCACGGCGGCCAGGTCGGGCTCCACTTCCAGCATCTGGATGCGCCCCACCAGGTGCATGATCCTCTCGCGCTCTATCGCGTCGGGCAGTTGCACGCGGACCCGTCCGGGGTCGGCCACCACGGCATGGGCCTCGGTTTCTGCCGTCACGGCGTCCGCCATCCGCCCCGCCGTGGCCAGGTCGGGCGTCCGAAGCAGCAGTGTGAAGGAATTGTCCCGCAGGAACTCGGTGTGGACCTCCAGTTCCACGGTGGCGCCGTTGGGAATGCGCCCCACGGTGGGATGGCCCTGCTGGACCGTGGCGGCGGCGCCCCCGAAGGCGAATCCTCCCACGGTGAGCGCCCCCTGCGCGACGGCATATACGCGGCCGTCCGCGCCGGTCAGAGGGCACAGCAGCAGCGTGCCCCCCCGCAGGCTGGTGCTCTCGTCGAAGGCGGACACCGTCACGTCCAGCGTGGTGCCCTTCCGGGCAAAAGGCGGCAGGTCGGCCGTGACGATCACGGCTGCGATGTTCTCGGGCTCGATCTCGGAAAGGCCCCTTCCCACCTGCATCTTGACCAGCATGTTGCGCGCCAGCTCGGCGGTGAAGTCGCTGCCCCCGCCGGTGCCCGCCAGGCCCACCACGAGGCCGAACCCGTACAACTGGTTGGAACGGACGCCCTGGATGGTGGTGATGTCCTTCACCCGCGTGGCCTGCGCGAGGGGGCACAGGAGGAGCCCCGCGGTCACCGTGAGGGCCACCAATCCGCCCGATATTCGGCTGTTCCCTGGTGCATTCACTTCCACATTCTCCCCGCTGCGCCGGTGTCAGAACGGCCAGATGTAACTCAGAATCCGATTGACGAAACCTTCCTTCAGGTAGGCGTCGGAGCTGCCGCTGGTCTGGTAGTGGATCTTCAGGTGCGCCACCAGGCGGGAGGACACGGTGTTGGCGCCGGAGATGTCTTCCGGCCGGACAATGCCGTTCAGGACGGTGACGATCTCCTCGCCGGCGATGAAGCGCTCGCTGCGCCCCGCGATCACCAGGTTCCCGTTGGGGAGCCGGTCCCGCACGGTCACCGTAATGCTGTCGGTGAATTCCCTGGTGCCGGTGTACTCGGCCGACCCCTCGATGGTGCGGGAGGAGGACTGCTCCAGGCTGCCGGCCGGCACGTGGAGTTCCACGGGCGTGGCCTCCAGGTTCAGGGAGCCCGTGTGGGAGGTGATCTTCTCCATCTCCCGCTCTCCTTCCAGCCGGAAGGAGCTCTGGTCGGCGATCAACACCGTCAGGGAATCGCCCGCTTGGGCGGCCACGTTGTCGGCGTAGAGGAACGCGGCCCTGTCGGTTCTTCGCGCCCAGATGGACTCCGCCGAGGCCGGCACGGCGCCCGTCAGCAGTATCGTCAGCAAGCCCAGCATCAAGGTCACGGCCCTTCGCTCACTCATCGCCTGCTCCTGTCAGCGACACACGGACGAGGCCCTGCTCCGTGGCGACGCCGGCCACCTCCCGGCCGGTCGCCAGGTTCTCCGCCCGCACGGGCTCGCCGGCGCGGGCGCGCGAAAGCGACTTGCCCAGGGTGATGACCCGCAGCGTCCGGGTCTGGACGACCAGGAATATGCGCTGGTTGCGCTCCACGACGACGGGCTTGGGGATTGCGCCCGCCGCGTGGCGGGTGACGACGGTGCCGGGCTCGATAGTCCGCAGCGCCTGCAGTCCCTCCAGCTCGCCCCGGATGCGCAGGCAACGCCCCTGCACGGAGGTCACCTCGCGGCGGGCAAAGACGATGTTCTCCGGGGAGAGCCGTTCACCCCTGCCGATCCTGCGCCGCGCCACCGCCACGCGGTCATAGAGCCTGACCATGAAACTGACGGGCACCCTCTTGAGCCGCTTGCCGCCGCGGACCAGGTCCACGTCCACCCGCACCATGCCCGACGGTGAGCCGGAACCCGCCGTCGAGGGTTTGAGCTGGACCTCCGCGTCTTCGGCCGGCAGCAGCACCGGCTGGACGGAGCGCAGCAACTCCAGCCGCACCTCGGGTCCGCCCTCCGGGAAGCACGATTCCAGGTGAGACCGCGCGGCTTCCACCATGCGCTCTGCCTTCACGCGCACGGAATTCAGCCGGACCGCGCAACACTCCGCCCCCGAGAACACGAAATCCCTGGTGGAAAAACCGCCGGAAACGAGGCGGACCTTCACCAGCACGCGGCTGATCTCCCGCACGTGCCCCGGCCACGGCGCCCTGCCGAGCGACAGCTCGCGCACCGGCCGGGGAACGTCCGGGCCCAGCTCCGCCACGTCGGCGAGTGTGAGGTCTTCCCGCGAAGTCGCAGCCTCTGGCAGCAGCCTCACCTCCCGCGGCTCGAGGTCCGCCGCCAGGCAGAGGGCGGCCCCCGTCAGCGCCAGCACGACGATCAACGTGGCACTCCTGGTAGTTATCATCATGTCACCACGTGGTTGGCTGACTGCATGATCCTGTCCCCGGCGCGCACGACCTTGGAGTTCAGCTCGTAGGTGCGCTGCGCCACGATGAGGTCCACCAGCTCCTTGACCACGTCCACATTGGACATCTCGAGGTAGCCCTGTTTCAGCTCACCCAGACCGTCCCGTCCCGGCGTGCCCGTCGTCACAGGTCCGGAGGCGACAGTTTCGGCAAAGAGGTTGCTGCCCTCACTGGAGAGGCCGGCGGGATTGACAAAATCGGCCAGTTGTATCGTGCCCACGGTGGTCGGCTCGGCGTCCGGCAGGGAGGCCGTGACGGTGCCGTCGCTGGCCACGGAGATGCCGGTGACGTCCTGCGGAATGGTCAGCCGGGGATAGAGCGGGTAGCCCTGGGAGTTGACAACCGTCCCGTCCGGACCCATCCGGAAGCTGCCGTCGCGGGTGTATTTGACCTCTCCGGAGGGGGTCTCCACCTGGAAGAAACCCGCGCCGGCGATGGCCAGGTCCAGCTCCCCGGCGGTGTTCGTTATCACGCCGTCGCTGAAGACTTTCAGGCTCGAGACGGGATACACGCCGCTGCCCACTTCCAGGCCGGTGGGCATCTGGGTTGTCTCCGTCTGGCCGCCTCCGGGCCATTTCTTGGTCACGTACATCAGGTCAGCGAAATCCACCTGGGACTTCTTGAATCCAGTTGTATCGGCATTGGCCAGGTTGTTGGCAATCGTGTTGATGCGCAGCATCTGCGCGTCCATGCCGGTGGCGGCGGTGTGCATCGCCTTCATCTGGTTGGCTCCTTTACGCCGTGGTCTGAATCAACTCGCTGTTGAGTCCACCCATCTTCTTCAGCACCCGGGTACCCGATTCGTGCGCCCTCATGAGCTCGATGAGCTGGACCAGCTCCTGCACGGACTCCACGTTGGACTGCTCGATGCTGCCCTGCACGACGATGCTGTTCCGGGCCGGTTCCGGCTGAGGGCCGCGGCTGCGATAGAGGCCGCCCCCCTCGGGAACCAGGCGGGTCGAGTCGGATGGCTCAACCAGCAGAAGTTTCCCGGCCCGCTCACCGTCCACCACGATCTCCCCCCGGTCTGAAACCGTCACGTCGCGTGCGTCGGCGGGTATGTTCAGGGGGCCGTTCTCACCCATGAAGGGGTTGCCGGACGCATCCGTCACCTCGCCGTAGGGGTTGGTGTAGAGGCGCCCTTTGCGGGTGTAGCGCAGGCCGCGGGGAGTGGCCACCGCGAAGAAGGCGTCGCCGTAGATGGCGAGGTCCAGCCGGCGACCGGTCTGCCGCAGGGCGCCCTGTGAAAGGTCCACCACGAAACTGTACCCGTGGGCGTCCGTCGAGGTGCTGCCCCCCGAGCCCCCGGAAGCAGCCTGTCGCAGAACCTGACTGAAACTGGGGATGGCACGCTTGTAGCCGGGCGTTGTGGCGTTGGCCAGGTTGGCGGCCACCGTTTCCAGGCGGCGCATCTGGCGTTCGCCGTGTTCCCCGACGGCGTAACCTGTGGGATCCATGGGTGCCCTCCCCGTTCATGCGGCGGTATTCAGGCAGAAAGAGCGCAAACCCTGTGCCACTGATTCAGAAAGGGAGCGCTCGCCCCCGAAGCGCCCTCACAGCGGCTGGAGGGAGGCTGGTGGAGGTGCTGACCCGAGAACCGACCGGAGCGATCCCCGGCGCGGACGTAAAATCTTTCCGCCGGCCGGAAAGCTATTCCTTCCCGGACATCTCGACCTGCCGCACCAGCCGGAGGAGATAGCGCCGGTCCGCCTCGAGGACGTCTGAGAACTGGAGATGGTAGCGGCACTGCTCGCCCGGGATCCTGGCCGCGCGGACGACGAGACCACTGAATGTCTTCTCAGGCAGCCGCTCCTCGCCGGTCCGTGCAGCATCGGGCAGATAATCGTCGGGGCGCAGATGGACCACGAGCTGCTCGCCCTGCTCGTAGAAACAGGCGGCGACGATGCACGCGCCCCCCGCGCTGAGGTCCCGCAGGCGACCTTCTCGGGCAACGTCCGGTTCTTCCCAGGCCGCCCGGAAACTGACCGATGCATCCTCCAGCCTCACCCGGTAGTACTCCCGCCGGTCAGCCATTTCGACGTTCAGCGTGTGCTCCAGGAGACAGCTTCGCCCCAGGTCTCCGCAGCGCACAACCCGGGTCCGAAACACGTAGCTCCGCCCCCCGGTAAAGAATTTCACCTTCGCCGCCCGTTCGGCCAGGCCCTCCTGCGGAGGCTCGACGTCCCGCAGCGGCAGAAAGTCCTCCCGCCGCTCGGCGACGAAGGCCCGGGCGAAGGCGTCTTCGGTCTGCCCCCTGAACAGACGCACCTCCTGGCCCTGTGCGATCTGCCGCGAGGAATGGTAGACCACGTCCGGGGGGGAGTCGAACCCCAGTGCCTGCCGCAGCAACCTTACCTGCTCGGACGCACGGGCGGAGGCTTCTCCCGGTTCCCCCTTGGACAGCGACGCGAAGTGGGCGTGCACAGCGGCTTCGAACTGCTCGACCTCCTCCAGCAGCGCCAGCGGCCGTTCCGGACACTGCCGGGCGGCCAGCGCCTGCAGGAGCCTGCGGTCCGCCGGGCCCAGCTCCAGGGACCGTAGCTTTGCGCTCAGCGCGGACCACCCGTCCCGGATCTCGCGTCGCCGTCGCAGGGCAGTGGCTATCAGGTGGACCAGCACGGAAATGACCACGATCAGCCCGAGCCCCAAAAAGACCAGGATTGCCGTGGGCGGAGCACCCCGTCGGGTGGTCTCCTGGATGCCCCTGAGCCGTTCCTCGCCGCCCGCCACCAACAGTATGCCGGCACTCGCCCAACGGCAGAGCGCGCCGGCCGCCACAATGTAAGGGCAGGCACCCATACCCCTCCTGCGCCCTGGGACCCCACGCGGCGCCGGCATGTGGGCGCCGCGCGTTTCGGAACCCGCCGGTGGGCGGCGGGAAAGCCCCCACCCACCGGGAGCGAGACTCCGCTCATCACGTCACGATGCTGGCCAGTTGCTGAAGTATGGTATTTGTAACACGGACAGTGCGGGAATTCACCTGGAAGCCTTGCTGCGCGATGATCAGTTGAGTGAACTCCCGGGCGATATCCACGTTGGAATCCTCCAGCACGCTCTGGCGAACGGCGCCCGTCCGGCCCTGCAGGCCCCGGGAGTAGATCGTGGCCCCGGCCGCCGGCGTGTGGCGGAAGTAGTTGGCCCCGGCCCGTTCAAGGCCCTGGGCGTTGCTGAACGTGGCCAGGCGCAGTTCGGCAACGTCCAGCGTTTCTCCATTGCTGAAGGTTCCGCTGATGATCCCCTCGGCGTCGATGTTGACGCTCTGCAGGGCGCCCGTGCCGTAACCGTCCTGGTCCACTGCGCCGGCAGAGCTGTCGCCGCCCATCTGGGTCAGGCCGTCGTAGTACCCGACTCGACCCAGGTCAACTCCCACGTCCTGCGCCGAGTTGATGCCGGGAAAGCGGAGGCTGAACTGTGCGTCCAGGTCCTGGAACCCGGGGTCGGCAGGCACGTGGCCGAAGGCATCCACTTCATCCACGCCCTGATAGACGCCGTTTTCATCGAACACGATGCCCGCGATGCGCCGGTCGGGGACGTCGGTCGCCCCGCTGCAACTGTTCACTACCAGGTCCCACCGGTTGTCGTGTTCGCCCTGGCGCACGAAGGTGAGCGTCAGAGAATGGCTGCGCGACTGGCGATCGTAGATGCGGATGTTGGTGGTCTGTGCCGCGGCGCCTCCCACCTGCAGGTAGTTGAAATCCTGCGGCATGGCGTCCGGATGGGCGGAGCTGGACAGGTGCATGTCCAGCAGACTGTAGCCGCTCTGGTCCTCGGTCAGGGTAAGCCTGCCCTCCTCGATGGTGGCCGTGCACTCCGAAGGGCCGCCGAAGGTGCTTTCCACGGCGTCGAGCAGATCCTGCAAGGTGGTTCCGTCATTGCCGGCGCCGAAGGTAAACGTGCCGCTGACGCTCGTGCCGTCGCGGTCCTTGCCGCTGATATCGATCGTATCTCCATCGGCAAAGTTGCGCAATTGTTCAATATCGGAGAAGTCGCTGGTGGCGTCGGCCAGCCCGCCGCTGGTCAGGTTGTAGACCATCCCCTTCGCCTGAAGCTTCGAGTTGGTAGGCTCATGCTCGCTGGCGCTGAGGTTCCCTTTAAAGGACACCGTTTCGGTGCGCTTGCCCGGCAGTTCCGTGCGGTAGGGTATCTGGATGTCGTTGTCGCCGGCCACCTGGAAACCGGCTCCCTCTCCCGTGGTGCCGATCCGCTGGACGCGGTGGCCCGTGGCCGGGTCCACCAGGTAACCCGCCGAGTCCACGTCGAACGCCCCGGCACGGGTGAAAAGGTTGGCGATGCCGTCGTTGACCACGAAGAAACCGTCACCGTCAATGGCCAGGTCGAAATCCTTCTCCGTGGAGGTGAAGCTGCCCTGGGACATGTTCTTTCCGATGGCGGAAACGCGGACGCCCAGACCCACCTGCACCGGGTTGGTGCCGCCCACGTCCTCGCTGGCACGCATGCCTCGACTGAGGGTGCGGCTGAACATGTCGGAGAACGTGATGCGGTCCTCCTTGTAGCTGACCGTGTCCGCGTTGGCAATGTTGTTGCCCGTTACGTTCAACATCTCCTGGTAGGCCCGCATGCCAAGAACGGATGTCTGCAGTGCGCTGGCCATGGTTTTCCCTCCCGGCGATCAAAGAACTCGGATAACGCTGTCCAGTGAAACTTCGCTCCCGCCCACCTTGAGCTGGAGACCGTCGCCGTCCCGCAGTATCTGCTCCACGACGCCGGTGGCCGTGCCGCCGCCCTGCTCGTACTCGACCTGCCTGCCGATCAGTTCCACGCCGGCGCTGAGCCGGCACAGTTTCAGAAACTCTCCGAAGCTGGCGGTCAGGTCCCGCGTGCTCTCCAGCGAGGCCAGTTCGCTCATCTGGCTGACCATCTCGCTGTTGCTCATGGGGTCCATGGGGTTCTGGTTCTGCATCTGCGCGACCAGCAACTTCATGAACATCTGGCTGTCTATGTTCCAGCCCGAGGCAACGCCCTGCGCAGCGGCCATGTGTCGATCTCCTCTAAACCAGGCAGTCCATTCGACCCGTCTCGCTGATCCGCACCCAGCCCCCCTCCTCGACCTCTGCGAGCCCCTGCCCGTCATAGGGGGGGAGGTCGCCGCCGGACGAAGGGGCGGAGTGCCATCCTCCGCCGGAACTGTTCCGCTGCCCCGCGTGGTAGTCGCTCACGTCGAACCTGCTCACCTCCACGTGTACGTCCCGGAGGGAGCGTTCCAGGCTCTGCAACTGGCCCCGGATGGCCTCGCGAACTTCGGGGTTTTCCACCCGAATTCGGACCTCCAGGTCTCCGTCCCGCAGTTCGATCTCGACCTTCATGCGTCCGAGCTCGGGCGGGTCGAGCTGCAGCCGCACCTCCGAGCGTCCGCCCGACTGGATGTACTGTGCATTGCGCACCACGTGGGACTCGGTCTGCTGCACCGCGCTGGCAACCGCGGCGCGGAACTCCGCGGGCGCGGCTTCCCCGCCTGATGGTCGGTCGGCCGCCACGGCGGCCTGCACTTCGCGGTACTGCGTCAGCGCCGCCTTCTCGGCCCCATCGGTGCTGCGGCTGGTGGGCAGCGGCCGCAACGTGGCGTCGCGGGACAGCGTGGAATTGCCAGAATCGCCCCGACCCTGGTCTGTGCCGCCGGGGGAGGCGTGCGGACGTTCGACTGGGGTCGGGGCGGGTCGTGCTTTCGCGGGCTCTGCGGCTCCCTGGGCGGCGGGCTCAACCTCTCTCTCGGCGGAACTGCCAGCGGACTTTGCCGGTGTGGCCTGCGGTGTCGGGACCTCGGGCTGGCCCTTCCCCGCAGTCTCCCGTTCGGCCCGGACGGTTCTGCCCTCGCCCGCCGTCCCGTCCGCTTGCACCCGGGTCGTCGTCTCGCCGGAGGGAACCTGTGCGGTGCCGGTGAAAGCGGGTTCCGCTCTGCCGGCGCCGGCGGCGGCCTTCTCTCCGGCCTCGGCGGAACCTGATGTGCGGTCCGCCTCAATCCGCTGGGCGTCGGATGCCGCGCTCCGGGGCGGGGCCGCCTCTTTGCGCCCTCCCTGCTCAGTAGAGACAGTCGTGCGTCCGGTGAGATTGCGTTCCGTGTCTGAATCCGACTTGCCTGCCGGCGGCTGCACGGGGCCCCCGTCTTTTGAGCCGGGGAGCACCCGCTCCGCTCCCTGCCGGGGACGTGCTTCGCGCGGGGCTTCCCGCCTGTCGGTTGTGCGGCTCTCCGGCGTGGACCTCTGCGGCTCCGAAGCCGCGGGGCCATGCCCGTCAGCGCTGCGGGTCGCCGCCTCCGTCCGGGCAGAGTCAGGCGCTGGTTCCCCGGCGCCCCGCCCGGAGGTTTTTCGGGGTGCGGCGGTCGGCCCGCCGGCCGGCATGCGGGCCTTGCCCGCCAGCCCTGCCTCAGGGGTGCGGCCGGGCTGTTCTCCCCTGGTTGACGTTTCGGGCGCTGACTCACTGCGCTCCTGCGACGTCGCGTCGGTCTCGACACTCTGCGCGGGATGCACGCGGACATCGGTATCTGCAGCAGGTGAGGGCCGGCCTGCCTCCGGATGCTGCTTATCGGAGGGTCGTTCGGTTCTCTTCGTACCCGCCCCGTCCCCGTCTCCCTCGGCGGTCCCTTTGTCGTCCTCATCCCGTGTTCGGGGTCTATCTTCCTGGCGACCGGCGTCGGCGGGCCGGCTTTCTGCGTCCGGCCGGGAAACTTCGGTTTGGTCCGGCTTATCCTTGGGGTCGCCCCGGGGGGGTGATTTCCGGGGGCGGGGGGACTGCTCCGGGCTCTGCGCTCCGGCAACGGACTGCTCGAGGACGGCGCCGAAGTCACGCGCCGGCTCGCCGCCCTCCGCCGGCTGGGGCGAGGCGGCTTTCCGGCCAAGCGTAGCCTTCAGTCCGCTGATGCAGCAGGTATTCGGTTGCACTCCGGTCCCCTTGCCCACAATGGTGGTCTATCGGCGGGTGCCAGGGGTGCAACTGGTGTGCCAGCCAGGTCGTCCGCGGCGCCAAAGCGCGTCAAGAGGCCGTCAAGACGGCAGAACGCCGCCGGAAAACTCTCACGGCCGCGGGGCGAGTGGCACGGGGGAGCCGCACTTCCTTTCCGGCGGGAAGAAGTTTTTTCCGCGCCGGGTCAGAGCTTCTCGGTTATGCGATCGGCCAGATCGTCCGCCACGAACCGCAGGAAATAGCGGGGCGAGTTGTAGAACAGTTCCGGCCCGTAACGGCAGTCGGCGCTCTCGCTGTAGCGCCGGCAATAGGTTTCGATCTCGTGCTGGATGCGGCGGTTTGCGGCGTCCCAGTCATCCGAGAGGGAGAACAGGACACGACCCGATCCGGTGTCCAGCACCTTGACGGCGACGCCGACGGAAGGCATTCGGTAGGGATCGATCCGGTCGATGTAGCCCACCACGGCGAGTTCGGCCATATGCCGGGACCGGCCGCCCACCAGCACGTCAAGCGGCATCTTGCCGGTTTCGAAGGGGTTCTCTGTGCAGCCCAGGGATTCCCTGGAGACGGCGAACACGTCCGTGGAGGTCGTGCGTCGTCCCAGGCTGCCGGCCAGGGCGCGGGCCAGTTCCATGCTGTAACCGTGGGCCTTGTAGGCGGATTCGTCGAAAAACTCGATCACCGCCATTCTGTTGTAGGACAACGTCCGGGGCGGTGGCTCGGGCGGCATGCGAACCAGGTGGTTGCGACAGCCCGCGGCGCCGCAGAGGGCCACCGCAAGGAGCAACAATCCTCCGACATGCACTGACCTCATGGTTCTGTTCCTTGTTCGGGACCCTGCTGTTGTTCCTTTTTGAAGCCCTTCAGGAGGGTCAGGATTTCCTGGAGCACCTCCAGTTCCGCTTCCTCGGCTTTGCGCATCTCGTCTCTGAAACCCAGCACGTCCTTTTTCCATTTGTCCAGGGCCTGCTCCAGCTCCGCGACCTTGCTCTGCCCGCCCTCCACGCGGACGGTGAGGTCGGCGATCTGGTGCTCCTTTTCTTGCAGTTCCTTGTTCAGTTCGACAACCTTTTCTTTCAGCCTGGAATTCTCTGCCCGCGCCTCGGTGAGCATGTCCAGCGTGCGCTGGAGCGTTTCGGTGAGGGCGGGCTGTCGCTCGCTGAAGGGAATGACCGGGGCCGCCTCGTCCTCTGGGGACGGAGAGGGGAGGGGTGCCGGGGGCCGGCTATCGGCGGTGGGCGTCGGAGCCGGGGGCGCCTCCTCCGGGGCAGAGGCGCCGGCATCCGGCGTCGCGGGCATGATCGATGCGCAGGAGGCCCCGCACATGAGCGCCGCCAGGGTCAGCAGGCAACAGGCGGCCCGGCGAGTCGTTCGTTCCCCGTGCGCCGGAGGGGGTTCGCCCGGGGCAACAGACCGCATCCAGTTGATCAACAGGTCCCTAAGGGTCCGGAGTTTCATCGTCAGCTCCCTGGTCGAAGTATTCGCACTGAAGGGTTGTAGTCCGCCCGCACGGGCATCGCACGATGATGGCGCGGATGGTGCCGTCATCGGCGCGCTGGAGCTCAACCTGTGCGTCCTCCTCCTCCTGCCGGGGTGGGGGCTTTGGTCGGGAGACGACCTCTCCCACCGGCACCCGGGCGGCATCCGTGCCCAGACTGACCTCGTGGGCTCTAAACACGTTTCTGCCCCTGTCACTCAGGCCTTCCTGCATGCTCAGGTCTCCACATCCAGATGGCGGCCCCGGTGGGCATCGGGCTCGCCGGCGGGGCCTTCGGCCGGGTCTCCAGAGTCCCGGTGCGGCTCGGGTTCGGACCCCTGCTCCTCTTCCTCGCCGGCCCCGGTCAGCTCGGCCAGTTTCTTCTGGAAGCGCTCCTCATTCTCCTCCCTGTCCTCCCTGGACAGCGAGCGGACGCGTCTGGCCCGGGGAACGCCGACGGGCCTTATCTCATCGGCCATCTCCGCCCTCCATGATACGGGTCAGGTTGTAGAGGGCCCGCGTGTGCAACTGGGAGACCCTCGATTCGCTTATACCCATTATCTCGGCCATTTCCGCCATATAGAGGTCTTCATAGTAGTAGAGGACAATGATGCGTTTCTCTCTTTCGGGGAGGGCCTCTATGGCGGCGCTGAGCCGTTCCACCTGCTCCTCCCACTCCAGTTTACTCAGGGGGGTTCCGGTGTCGGCGGGGATCAGCTCCGCCAGACAGCTCTGCGAGTCTTTTCCGGTCCCCTGCGCTTCGAGCGAACTGACGGAATCCCATTTCTCGTAGCTCAGGGACCGCACGACGTCCTCTTCATCGAGCCCCGTGCAGGCGGCCAGTTCGGCCATGGTGGGTTTGCGGGCATGGTTGGCACGGAATTGCTCGATGACCTGGCGGAGCTCCTGCAGCCTTTCCCGCGCCGATTTGCCGAGCACGTCATTGCGCCTCAGGAAGTCCACCATGGCTCCCCGCACGCGAGGGTAGGCGAAGGTGGTGAACCGGTTGCCCAGCGATCTGTCGAACCGGTGCGCGGCCTGCACCAGGCCCAGCATGCCCGCGCCGACGAGGTCCTCCCGGCACGTCTCGTCACCCAGGCTCACCGACAGCCTCTCCGCCAGGCGGTGAACCAGGGGCAGGTGATCCAGCACCAACCCTCTTATCTCGCCGGATTCGGTGTCGGCTTCTTTGTAGGCTGCTTCCGGGGAGCTTGTCATGGCCCTCAGGCGTCTCTAACTGCTGTTGTCCGTTTCCTGTCTGTTCGCAGCGTCACGGGCGACGCTGCCCGCCAGCCACGCGGCCGCCCAGGCGACACAGGCGAACGCGGCGGCACAGATCAATGCCTTTTTCAGGACCTCCAGGGGTGGACATGAGCGGACCAGGCCCAGAAGCGCCGAGGCACAGAAAACTGCGACGCCGCCCAGCGTGGCAATGTAACCGGACAGGCTATTCATCCCTGGGGTCCATCATCTTCCGGAAGAATCGCCCCACGCCCTCTCCGCCGGACCGGCCCGCGCTCACCAGTCGGGCCGCCAGCTTGCGAATGTCCTGGCTGCAGGGCGCGGAGGCGTAATGCGTGAGGAAATCCACCTGTTGTTTGGTGGCCACGCTCACGGTATCGTCCCAGGAGATGGAGCCCAGGTATTCGGGCTCCCATCCCAGGAACCTCTCGGCAGCGCCGCGCAGGCGGTCGAAGCTTCCCATGGCCTCCTCCTTGCTGCCGATCTGGTTCATGATGATGAAGACCTTTCCCGCGTCCTCCCCGGCCCGCCTGCCGTATACCTTCAGAAGCGCGTAGGCGTCGGTCAGGGCCGTGGGCTCGGTGTTGGTCACCAGCACGATCTCGTCGGCCGCCAGCAGGCAGTTGATGACGCCGGCGGAGATGCCCGTGGCGGTGTCCACCACCAGGTAGTCCATTTCGGCGCAGAACGCCTCGAGCTTGCGCAGGAACTCCTGCATGCGGCGGTCGTCCAGGTTGGCCAGCTCCTCAACGCCGGATGCCCCCGGCAGTATCTTGATGCCCCGCGGGCCGTCGGCAACCACCTGGGCCAGGGAGGCGTCCCCCAGCAGCAGGTCGCGCAGGTCACGCTGCAGGTTCAGCCCCAGAAGGACGTCCACGTTACCCATGCTCATGTCCGCGTCCAGCAGGAGGACCTTCCCCCCCAGCACCCGGAGCGAAATGGCCAGATTCAGCGCCACGTTCGTCTTGCCCACGCCCCCCTTGCCGCTGGTGACGGCGATGATCCGGGGTCTGTTCTGCTCGGAATTCACTGTGTGCTTCCACCTTCCTCAGAGAGACCTTCGCTGGATTCGACCTGCGCCCCCGCAAAGGAGGTTTCCCGCTTCTGCAGGGATATGACGCCGACGTTGTTGACCTCGACCTCGCCGGCTATCTCGTCATAGGAGACGACGGCCATGTCGGGGAAGACCCGGCTGACGATGCTGTGCACGTAGGGCCTGATCTGTGCGTCGGTGAGGATGACCGTTTCGGTTCCCACCTTGAAGGCGGCGCGTGTCTGCTCGGATATGCTGGATATGATCTGGCGTATGCGGGCCGGTGGCAGGTTGAGCCGCACTTCCCCGTCGGTCCTTTCGAGGGCGTCCCGGACCTCCTCCTCCAGGTGGGGGTCGAGCGAGAGGACATTCATGCGGCCCTCCCGGTCGGCGAACTTGTTGGAGATGGCGCGGGCCATGCTCTTGCGCACCAGTTCGGTCAGCATGGTCAGGTCCTTGACCTGGGGGGCGTAATTGCCCAGCTTCTCCAGGATCCCCGCCAGGTTGTTTACGGGTATGCCTTCGGCCAGCAGGTTCTCCAGCACCTGCTGTACCTGTCCCAGCGAGAGCACGTCCGGGATCAGCTCTTCGACGATGGCGGAGTTTTCCTTTTCCACGTTTTCGACGAGCCGCTGGACGTCCTGGCGGTTGAGCAGTTCGTCCGCGTGCCGCCGCAGCACCTCCGACAGGTGGGTGATGAAGACGGTCTCCGGGTCCACGACGGTGTAGCCCTGTGACTGGGCGGCCTCCTTCTCGCTGCGGGCGATCCAGACCACGGGCAGCCCGAAGGAGGGCTCCGTGGTGCGGATGCCGTTTATGTCCGGCTCCCCGTCCGGCTTCATGGCCATCAGCCAGCCCGGGTGCAACTCGCCCTCCGCCACCTTGTGGCCGGACAGCTTGATGACGTACTGGTTGGTCTCCAGCTCCACGTTGTCCAGTATGCGTATCTTGGGCACGACGATGCCCAGCTCGCGGGCGAATTTCTTGCGCAGGGACTTGATGCGGTCCAGCAGCGTGCCGCCCCGCTGCGGGTCGATGAGCTGGATCAGGTTGTAGCCCACCTCGATGGCCACCCGGTCGGGCTCCAGCAGGCCGTGGATGATCTCCTCCTCGCCGGGCTGGTCTTCCTGCGCTTCCCGGGCGTCCGGGTCCGGCTCGGCCCGGCCGCGCCGCGCCCGTCGCAGGGCCAGCGCCGCTCCCAGCAGGAAGACCCCGAGCACCAGGAAGGGCAGAAAGGGCAGACCCGGAATGAGCATGAAACCGAACATGATGGCCGAGGCGATCCCGATGGCCCGCGCATTGGCGAAGACCTGCAGGCCCAGCTCCCGGCTGAGGGCCACCTCGCTGGAAGACTTGGTGATCAGGATGCCGGCCGAAGTGGCCATCATGACGGCGGGAATCTGGCTGACCAGGCCGTCGCCCACGGTCAACAGGGCATAGGTCTCGATGGCTTCGCCCACGGTCATGTTCTTGGTCAGCCCGATGATGATGCCGCCTATGATATTGATGAACACGATGACGATGCCGGCGATGGCGTCCCCGCGCACGTATTTGCTGGCGCCGTCCATGGCGCCGTAGAAGTCCGCCTCCCGCACGATGCGCTCTCGCCTCTGGCGGGCCTCGTGCTCGTCAATGAGTCCGGCGCTCAGGTCCGCGTCTATGCTCATCTGCTTGCCGGGCATGGCGTCCAGGTTGAACCGGGCGGCCACCTCGGAGATGCGTTCGGCTCCCTTGGTGATGACGATGAACTGTATGACGATGATGATCAGGAATATGACCAGGCCGACGACCATCTCCCCGCCGACCACGAACTGGCCGAACGACTCGATGACCCGGCCCGCGAAGGCCTGCAGGAGGATCAGGCGGGTGGATGCCACGTTGAGGGCCAGCCGGAACAGCGTGCCGATCAGGAGAATGGATGGGAAGGTGGACAGCTCCAGGGGGCTGTTCAGGTTCAGCACCACCATGAGCAGCAGCAGCACGTAGGCGAAGTTGCACGCCAGCAGCACGTCCAGCACGGGGGTGGGCAGGGGGACGATGATGGCCAGCAGGATGCCCATCACGCCCAGGGCCAGCACGACGTCCCCGTGGCGGGCCAAAAACGAGCCTGCTTTGCTGGACTTGGCCATGGGCTACGCCGTCCTTCCCTTTTTCCTCAGCACGAAGGCCAGCACTTCCGCGACCGCGTAGTAGAGCTTCTCCGGTATCTCGCTGCCCACCTCGACGGCGGCGTAGAGCGCCTGCGCCAGCTCTTTGCGCTCCACCACGGGCACCTTGCTGTCCCGGGCCACCGTCTTGATCCTCTCCGCCAGCAGGTCCTGGCCCTTGGCCACGACGGTGGGGGCGCTCATCTGCTCCTCATCCCACCGCAGGGCCACCGCCAGGTGCGTGGGGTTGGTGACAACTACGTCCGCCCGGGGCACGGCCTGCATCATGCGCTGGCGGGCGATCGCGCGGCGCATCATCTCCTGCCGCCCCTTTATCTCCGGGTCGCCTTCGTCGCGCTTGCGCTCCTCTTTCAGCTCCTGCTTGGTCATCATGAGCTCTTTCTGGTGACGCCAGCGCTGGAAGGCATAGTCCAGGATTGCCACGGCCAGCATGGCGATGGCCACCCGTGCCAGGATCAGAAAGCAGAGCCGCCGGCTCAGGTCCAGGATGCCCCAGGGGCTGCGGGCCACCAGCCCGGCGAACCAGCCCAGGCGACCCCTGAGCACGAAGTAGGTGATCAGGCCGATGACCACGAACTTGATTGCCGCCACCACCAGCCGCATCACGGCGGAGAGCGAGAAGATGTTCTTCAGCCCCCTGATGGGGTCGATGGCCCGCAGGTTGGGGGCAATCTTCTTGGGCACCACCAGCAGGCCCGTCTGGAGCATGCTGCACAACAGGCCCACGGCCCCGACCAGCACCATGACGGGCAGGGAGGCCCTGACCAGCACGCCCACGGTGTCGGACACCACGTTCGCCACGCCGGCCGGGGTCACCTCCAGGCCGCCCAGGTTCCCCAGACGGCTTGCGGCCCAGGCCGCCATGCAGCGGAAAGAATACCCGCCGAAGAGCGCCAGCGCGCCGAGGCCCGCCAGCAGCACGAAGGCGTTGTTGACCTCGTTGCTCTGCGCCACCTGCCCTTCGCGACGGGCTCGTCGGCGCTTGCGCTGCGTGGGTTTTTCCGTCTTTTGCTCGGCAGTCGGCGGCAATCTTGACTCCCTTTCTCAGGCTATCCTCCGCCGGAAACTCCCCACAGGAAGTGGACCATCGCGCGGGACACGTCGCCGGCGCAGCGCACCAGCAGGGGCACGAACAGGGTCAGCCCGATCAGCCCCACGCCGATCCGCAGGGGGAAGCCGACGATCAGTATGTTCACCTCCGGCACCAGGCGGGCCATGACCGCCATGACCAGGCTGACAACGAACGTGAGCAGCAGCAGCGGCGCGGCAATCTGCAGCGCCATCACGAAGCAGTGTCCCGCGGCTTCCACGCTCACCTCCCGGACGAATTCGGCCGAAAGGAAACGCCCCAGCGGCCACTGCTCGAAGCTGTTCTTCAGCGCGGCCAGCATGAGGTGATGCCCGCCCATGCTGAACAGGACCAGCACACCCACCAGTTCACAGAAATTCCCGATGGGCGTGGCCTCCACTCCGCTGACGGGGTCCGCCGTGATGGCGAGAGCCATTCCCATCTGCCGGCCCACCAGCTCGCCCGCGATCCGGAGCGAGGAGAAGATCACCCTGGCGCAGAAGCCCATAAGGCAGCCCAGCAGGACCTCGGCCCCGACGGTCGCCACGAACTGTGTCGGTTCCCAGCTCCGGTAGGGTGCCTTCGCCCCGCTGACCGGGAAGATGACCACCGAGAGCAACAGCACGATGAGTCCCTTCAGGGCGCGCGGCGCCTTGCCCTCCCCCAGAAAGGGCAGAAACACGAATATGCATCCCACCCTCAGCAGAACCAGGAAGAATGCCATCAGCCCGTCCAGCGTCATCCCTCACGCCCCGTAATATCGCATCCACTGAAACACGTTCGTGGTGTAGGTGACCACCATGCGCAGCATCCAGGGCAGCAGCCACAGCAGCATGCCGACCACGGCCAGGATCTTGGGGATCATCGTCAGGGTCATCTCGCGGATGGAAGTGACGGCCTGAAACACCGCCACCGCCAGCCCCACCGTCAGCCCCGCAAGCAACAGCGGGCCGACGACCATCAGACCCGTGATGAGCATCTTGCGGGCCAGGAATATCACCATCTGCTGTGTCATCGCTAAATCACCCCGAAGCTGAACACCAGAGACTCCGCGATCAGGTGCCATCCGTCCACCAGCACGAAAAGCAGTATCTTCAGGGGCGCCGATATCATCACGGGCGGCAGCATGATCATCCCCATCGACAGCAGCACGGAGGCCACCACCAGGTCCACCACCAGGAAGGGGAGGAACAGAACGAATCCCAGCTCGAAGGCCCGCTTCAGCTCGCTGATCACGAAGGCCGGCACCAGGGCGTACGTGGGCACCTCGTCTCTGGTCTCGGGCTGCTCGATCTCCGCCATCCTCAGAAACAGCGCCAGGTCCGAGTCCCTGGTCTGCTGGAACATGAACTCCCTGAGCGGCTGGATCCCCTCCTCCAGGGCCTCCTCGGCGCCCATGCTGCCGGACAGGTAGGGCTGGATGGCCTGCGCGTTGATCTGCCCCATGGTGGGGGCCATGACAAACAGCGACATGAACAGCGCCAGCCCGACAATCACCTGGTTGGGCGGGATGTTGCGGGTGGTGAGGGCGCGGCGGATGAAGGCCAGCACGATCACGATGCGGGTGAAAGACGTGGTCAGCATCAGGGCGGCCGGGATCACGCTGAGCAGGGTCAGCAGCAGCAGGATCTTGATGGGCGTGGCCAGCGTGTCAGTGGACTCCTGGTCGATCCGCTTGACCAGACCGCTCAGTTCCGAGAGGCGAGGCATGGGATTGTCCCGGGGCTCGGCCCGCGCGGCCGGCGCCCCCAGCGCCGAGACGGCCAGCAGAACCATGCATGCGATCTTGAGTTTCACTGCCGCGCTCCCAGAAGCCTGGTGAACATCGACTTGAACCCGGCCGGCTCGGCCGTCTCATCGGCGGTTTCGGGCCCGGGCAGCTCCTCGTGGGCGAACTCTGCCACCCGGCTCACGTTGTCGCCGGTGGAGGCCAGCATGACCACGCGGTCCCCCACCCGCACCAGGTAGAGCTGCAGCTTCCGGCCCACCATCCTGGCCTCCAGCAGGTCCATGTACTGACCCTTGCGCAGCAGCCCCTTGCGGTCGAGCTTCTTGACCGCGTAGACGCCCAGGCAGGTCAGCCCCACCACGAAGCCGGTGGCGCCGATCACGCGTATCCAGGGAATCTCCACCTCGGCGCCGTCAGACCCCCAGATAGGAGGGGGGGCCTCCTCCACCCGGGCCTCGCCCGCCGCCTGAACGGACGGGGCGAGAAGCAGCACGGCCGCCAGTGCCAGCCAGCAGTTCGCCTTTCGCGCCGGATGCATGTGGCCACCTTCCAAAGCATACGGAGTCTTGCCGTGCAACGTGGGCGCAATGGGCGTGCCACTCGCGGATGGATTTCGGCGAAAGGCTGTGTCGAAAAGGATGGGACTTCAAGCAGGTGCCTGGCAATCCGTTGAACAAGTTCATTCTGCTCCGGCGAGACGCCGGAGCTACCCAAAAATGGGCAGGTCAGGCGTCCTCGCCTCACGGACGAGATGTTCTTCAACGGGCTGCCAGATGGCACTCGGGCGGGATGTGGGAGAAAGCCCGCGCGGCGCCGGTCGGCCGCCACGGTGGCGGTGGGAAGGGGACGTGGCTTTTCTCAACGTTCGTTCGTTTTGTCAACCTTCGCGTCCCGCCTTCCCCAGCTCACGGAGGCGGCCCTGCCGGTTCACGACCTCGGTGATGCGCAGCCCGAAGTTGTTGTCCACCACCACGACCTCCCCCCGCGCGAAACGCACGTCACGCACGAACAGGTCGGCCGGTTCGCCGGCGGACTTGTCCAGCTCCACCACGGAGCCGGGACCGAGCTGGAGCAGCTCCTGCACGGTCATGCTGGCCCTGCCCAGCTCCACCGTGACGGGCATGGAGATGTCCAGCACCAGCTCGAGGCTGAGGCCCCCGCCGGCGTTCTCCTCGTCCAGCTCGCTGAACTGCGCCGGCCGGGCCTCGGTTTTCTGCTCACTTTCGCTCGGCTCGGGGTGCTGCGTGTCTTCTTCCGCCATTGTCTGTCAATCCTCTGTCAAGAGTTTCACGGCCAGATATCCGTCGGAGAGACCGGGATATCCGCGGAATTTGACCCTGTCGTTGATCTTCACGGGAAGTGGCTCCCCCACGCGGGAGTCCAGCACCACCACATCCCCGGGCTCCATCCGCACGAGCCTGCCCACCCGAACGTCGGCCGTGCCCAGCAGCACCGTCAGCTCCACGGTCGTCCGCTGCAGGTTCTGGCGCAGGGCCGTGTCGGTGTCCTCATCGGTGGCGCCGGCCAGGGCCCCCTCCATCTCGTCGGCCTCGGGGGGCAGGGAGCGCACGGCCTCGAACGGCACGGCCAGGCTGATCTGGCCGGAGCCCACGGTGCTGTGCATGAGGAAGGAGAACTGCACGAAGTCCTCGGCGGGAGGAAAGGAGTCCAGCGTTTGCAAGTCCTGCACGAAGGAGCCCAGCTCCACCTGGAACTGGCCGATCTCCTCCCACAGTTCGGGCAGTGGGTTGACGAAGGCCTGCGCGAAACGGCTCAAGACGGCGACGTCCAGGTCCGTAAACTCGATGTCGGCGTCTTCCTGGCTGTCCGCCTGGCCGCCCATCATCCGGTCCAGGGCGGCGGCCGCGAATGCCGCCTCGATCATCACCATGCCGCGGTAGCCCAGTTCGTCCATCAGGAAGACGAACCCGACGACGCTCTGCCCCACCTCGTCCACCAGGTTCTCCCACTTCATCTGGTCCATGCTGACCAGTTGGGTGCGGACGTTGCTGCGCAGCAGGCGGGAGGCATGTGTGGTGGCATTCTGGGCCAGACCGCTGTTTATGCGCCGCAGTGCCTCGAGCTGCGCCTTGCTGAAGCGGCTGGGCTGCTTGAAGTCGTAGCCATGCACACGTCGCGCCGGTTCGGCCTCTCCAGGGGGGCCCTCCTGTTGCCGGGTGGCCGCCAGAAGGGCGTCCACCTCGTCTTTGCTGAGCTTTCCGTCGTGGGAGGATTTCATTGAATGTTACATTCCGTAATCAAGACTTCCTCGACACGCAAGTCTCCCTGCTCGGCCAGGATGGCGTTGAAACCGTCCTGTACGTCCCGCTGCAGTTTTGCCAGGGCGGCCCCCCCGCGGACGTCATCCGTCTGGCGGTCCGACAGATAGAGCAGCAACCAGTTCTGGAATACGGCCTTCTTGCCGCTGTCGAGCAGTTTCTGCATCTGCGCCGCCTGCTGCTCGGGCACTTTGAGCGTGATGGTGGCCTTCACGTAGCGGGTGAGGCGCTCCTCCGAAAGATTGGCCACCAGGGTGCCGAAGGGAACGAACTCGAATCCCTGCTCGGGAGCGGACTCTCCGTGCGCTCCCCCGGCGCGCCCGCCTCCCGCTCCCTTAGTAAGCCCCTGCGCCGCCAGCAAGGCGCCCGCAGCGGCGAACCCGACCACTACCAGCAGAATGACCAGCGTGGTCAGCGCGGACCCCGAGCGTCCGCAGGCGGAGCAGTGCACTGCAGCCCGCGATCTCTCCGGAGGGCCGCCGGGGACCTGGCCTTTTGACCGGCTCTCAAGCGTCGTTCTGTTGTTCACTTTCCCTGGCTCCTCGATCGGTCAACTGTTTCACGTACGGTTTGGTCAGCATGACGTTGACTCTCAGGAACGAGCCCGTGTAGGTGGACGGGTCACCGGTCGGCTGACGGCGGCGGCAGAAAGTGTAGATGCGGTTGCGCGCGGCCCGGCGCCCTCGGGGGCTCATCTTCTCGACTATTTTACGGCGAACCTTTTCGGCGGAATCCATGGCACCAATGACCTGGTCGAGGGGAAACTGCTTCGAGTCGTCCACGACGGCGGTGACGCGGATGACGAAGCCTCGCGCGGTGACCAGGGGCTCCAGATGGTCGGCCAGCATGGCGCAGAACTCCTCGTGCCGGGGCCCGAAGGTGCCGTCCCATTCAAGGAAGGAGAAGGGCGTGGGCAGGGTGACGCGCCAGCCGGTGCCGTGAGGGGGTTCCCGCACGTCGAAATCGCTCTGCAGGGTCTGGAGGGCGCGCCGCGCCTCCTCTCGCTCCACGTCTATGCGCCGTTCCCTGGGCGGCTGGTCGCTCCCCTCGGGGGCCTTATAGTGGGGCCGGGGCATGTCTCCGGTCAGGTCCCCGCCCATCCTGTCCCACACCCCTCCCAGACCGAAGGTCTCCAGGGCCCTCACAAACGATCCCTTGCCGGCATAAAACAGCCCATCACTCCGCACCGAGGAGAAAGCCTGGAGTATGATGAAAAACGCCAGCAGCAGGGTCATGATGGAACAGTAGGCGGTCATGTAGCGGGGCGCTCCCTTGCTGCCGGATTCCTCTTCCGAAGATGATGGCGCCGGTGAGGGCATCTTTCAGACCTCCAGCAGCGTGATCTCGCACATGCCGGGGGGCAGGGCTTCCCCGGTGAGTTGTATGTTGTCACTCAACCCGATGTCTTCACAGGCTCGGGGTGCCTGCCGCAGCAGGTACTCCGTGATGAGAATGGCCAGTTCCGCGCTGCTTCTCTGCGCAGGGACGGCCGCCCTGTCGTTGCCGGCGCTCGCACGCACCACCAGGCTGTAGGGCTGCCCTCGGGCCAGTTGAACCACCTGATTCAGCACTTTCGTGCCCGACTCGGACAGCCCCCCCGAGGCGTCAAGCAACTCTGCGGCGGGCAGGCGAATCACCAATGCGCCCTTCAGGTCGGGAAGCTCCGAGACGGCTATGTCCTCGTAGTGTTTGCGCAGGTCTTCGATGGGGCTCTCCTCCGCCATGGGAGGTTTTTCAGCGCCTTCTGTATCCAGTCGGGACTGGCGCAGACGTCTCTCCTCTTCCACCAGGCCGTCCCGGCCGGGACTGCCGGGGAAGATCGCCGGCTGCCGCGCTCCCTGCATGATTCCCCGGGCCAGGACGCCGAAGTCCTCCTCGTTGGGCGTGCTAAAGGTCAGCAGCATAACGAAGAAGGTCAGCAGAAGCGTCACCGAGTCGCCGTAGGTGAGCATCCACGAGGGGGCGCCTGCGCCGCCCTGCTCGTCGGTCTCCGGGGTGGTGTTGCGCTCGTCCATATTCACTCCGCCGCCACCGGTTTGCGTTCGCCGGGGGCCAGGAAACTGGTCAGTCTGTCCTCCAGCACGCTGGGATTGGCGCCGGCCTGTATCTCCACCAGTCCCTCAATCATCATCTGCCGGACGATCTCCTCTTCTTTGCCGCGGGTGCGCAGCTTACCGGCCAGCGGTATGAACAGCAGGTTGGCCAGCAAGGCCCCGTAGAAGGTGGTCAGCAGGGCGGTGGCCATGCCCGAACCGATCTTTGAGGGGTCATCGAGCTGACGAAGCATCTGCACGAGACCGATCAGGGTGCCGATCATGCCGAAGGCCGGCGAGGCGTCGCCCATGAAAGACAGAATGTTGCTGCCCAGCCGGTTGCGATGCTGTATGGAGTTCAGTTCGATGAGCATGACCTCCCTGATCTGCTCGCTCTCGGTGCCGTCCACCAAAAGCTGCAGCCCCTTGGAGAGGAATTCGTCGTCTATCCCCCGCATGGTCTCCTCCAGGGCCAGCACACCGTCGCGGCGCGCGACGCGGGCGAATTCCGACATCTGCCCGATTACCTGCTCGGCGGGGGGAATGTTGACGGCGAAAGTCCTTTTGACCACGCTGAAGATGCGCAGCACCTCGGCCAGGGGGAAGTGCACGAGCGTGGCGCACGCGGTGCCGCCGACGGTTATGAGCACCGCCGGCACGTTGAGGAAGGCGCCCGCTCCACCGCCGATGAGGATGGCGGCGCTGATCAACACGAAGCCGGCCGCCGCGCCGAGCAGAGTCGCTATGTCCATGGGATTCAGCCTCCCTCCTGCTCCGTTTCACGGGTCACGCGCTTGAGCCGTTCGGTTATGTCGGCGGTGATCGTGGCATCCTGAAGGGCACCGAGAACCTTGGCCGCATCCCTCTCCCGCATCAGGTAAACGATTTTCACCACCGTGTCCTCCTGTCCGGCGCCGTACATCTCGGTGAAGAAATCCGCCGCACGGGTCGGTTCCATCTTCCCGTAGATCTCGGCAGCGGTCTTGAGGTTTTTCTCTTCGGCCTCTTCCAGCTTGATGGTGAAGGCCTGCAACTCGGCCTGCCGGCGACTGATCTCCTCCTCGCGGCGGGCCAGTTCCCGGCGCCTGGCCTCGAAGGTCTTGCGCAGGTTCTCTCTTTCCTTCTCGAGTTGCTGCTCCCAGACGTGAAGCTCCCTGTCCCGCCGGTCCAGACGCAGGAGCCTGGAATCGTACTCGGACCTCTTGACCGACAGCTCCTGGGCCAGCTCCTGGAGCCGCGCCTGGGGCGCGTAGCGGAGGAAGGACATCCGGGGGGGCTTCTCCTCATCGGGGGGGCCGGGCGGGGGCCCCTCGGGCTCCGAGCCCTGCACCTCGAACAGCCCGCCGATCAGGGGGAGCTGCGCCACCCCGGCGCGCTCCGAAGGGAGTCCTCCCCGGGCATTGACCAGCATGGCCAGGCTGATAAGGAACACAATCCCCGCGCCCAGCAGCGCCGCAGCGATGAGAATAACCTTTTTCAACCGGTGCCCTCCGCCTGAATGAATCTGCGGGCAGCGTGGAGCTCAAGGGTTTTCTCTTCGGCCTTTTCCCGCTCGGTGACGAACTCCTTCCTGAGCCGCTCGCGGTAGTTCTCCAGCATCTTGCACGACTTCAGCACTTCCTCCAGCTCCTGTCGCACCTCATTGCGCCGCTCGTGCAGGTCCTCCAGAGCCTGACGGGCCGAGGCGATCCGGTTCCGGACGTGCTGCAGATACTGCGCGCAGCGACGAGACTCCTCCACGTCCCCGGCGGCACGGCAACGCGCCATCTGGTCGAGCAGTTCGCGCCGCTCGTCCGCCCAGCGCTGGAGGGTTCGGCGCCGGGCCGCGATGGCCTCGTCCACGCGTGCCAGTTCGATCTGCAGCGCTTTCTCCTGCTGTTCCTTGACCTCCAGTATCTTCTGGAAACGAAATGTGAAGCTTTGACCCGCCATAAGTGGTCACCGCACCTCTACTTTGGTAAGATTTACGCCCATATCGGCTACGTTGCGTGAATCACGCGTTTTCCGGTTTTTGAGCTGGACCATGGCTGGGGCGAGACCCCTGAACTATCCTCGTTGGGGTATGCGCGACGCCCGTCCTGACGTAGTCCCGGCGAAGGAGGGTCCCCGCCGCGCCATATGCTGACAACTGAAATGCATGTGCTTCAAATCCGCTCAGAATTCCCACTGGTCCGTGATGGCCTTCATCTTCTGCAGTGCGCTCGGCAGCGGCACGTGCTCGCCGATGCGCTGGCACAGGACGGCATCGATCCGGGGCATCAGTTCGATCGCCCGGTCAATCTGGGGGCTGGAGCCTTCCTGGTAGGCCCCGATCTTTATCAGGTCTTCCGCCTCCTGATAGGTGCTCAGGATGCTTTTGAGCCTGCGCGCCACATCGAGGTGCTCCTCCGAGACCACGGACCTCATCACCCGGCTGACGCTGCCCAGCACGTCGATGGCCGGATAGTGGCCGCGGTCGGCCAGGTGACGGGCCAGGGCGATGTGGCCGTCCAGGGTGGCCCGCACGGCGTCCGCCACGGGCTCGGTGAAGTCGTCCCGCTCCACCAGAACGGCATAGATGCCGGTGATGCTCCCCCGGGGAGAGAGACCGAGCCGCTCGGTCAGTTCCGGCACCAGGGAAAAAGTGGAAGGCGGGTAGCCCCGGGTGGTGGGCGGTTCTCCGGCCGCCAGGCCCACTTCCCTCTGCGCGTTCGCCACCCGGGTCAGGGAGTCCATCATGTAGAGCACGTCCATGCCCTGGTCCCGCAGATACTCCGCGATGGTGGTGGAGGTATAGGCGGCCTTGATCTTCAGCAGCGGCGGGGCATCGGCGGTGGCCACCACGACCACGGACTTGCTGAGCCCCCGGGGGCCGAGCTTGTCCTTGATAAACTCGCCCACCTCGCGGCCACGTTCTCCCACCAGCGCTATCACGTTGGCGGCGGCCTCGCTGTGACGGGCTATCTCCCCCAGCAGGGTGCTCTTGCCCACCCCGGAGCCGGAGAAAATGCCCACCCGCTGGCCCCTGCCCAGCGTCAGGGCCACGTCGACGGCCCGGATGCCGGTGGAAAAGACCTCTTTGATCTCGGCCCGCCTCAGCGGGTGGGGGGCCGGCTTATCAATGGGGGCGCTGTGGGGACAGGATATCTGGCCCCCCTCGTCGATGGGCTCGCCCAGACCGTTGAGCACCCGGCCGAGCAGGTTCCTGCCCAGGCCCACTTCCAGGTCCTGGTAGCTGGAGACGACGCGGTCGCCCGGCTGCACGCCGTTCAGCTTCTCCAGGGGCATCATGATGGTGATGTTCTTGTCGCGGAACCCCACCACTTCGGCCTTGATGGTGCGCGTTCCCCTGGCGGAACCGGTGTGGATGTCCACCAGTTGTCCCATGCCCACGGCGGGTCCTCTGGCCTCGATGATGGCGCCCGTCATGCGGGTTACCTCTCCCTCGTAGTCCAGGCAGTCCACGCGGTCGACCTTGGCCGTGTACTGCTGCAGGTCAAATCCCATTGGAGTTTCCGTTCGATTTGAGCAGGCTTCTCTCTATCTTCTCCAGCCTCCCGGGGATCTCCGAGAATATCTTGCCCGAGTCGGTCTCGATACAGCAGGAGGCAAGAGCAATGGACTCGTCGGGCACGGTTTTGATGCGGGTTCTGCCGTATGTGCCGGCCAGGTTCTCGACCGCGCTCTTGGTCATCTCGTAGTCGCGGGGGTTGACCCTCACGATGATCGCTCCCCTGTCCCGCACGGCACGCAGGGCGGATTTAACCACCTCCGTCATCTTGTAGTGGCCGTTTTCGATCTCGTGTTGCAGCACCTTTTCGGTGATGCTCAGGCTGAAGGCCACGATCTCTTCCTCGTTGCTCTCCAGCATCTGTGCCTTCTCTTCGTGCAGGCTGTTCAGCAGCCCGCCAAGTTCCTCCAGTCTGTCCTGGAGCTCTTCCTCCATCTCGGCCACGCGGGCCTCCCGCTGCGCCAGCGCGTCGGCGCGCTTGTGGAGTTCCCGGCGCTGCTCCGCCAGCTCCCGCCTGCGGCTCTCAAGCTGCAGTTCGTGGGCGGAGGGCGGCGCATCCGCTGAATCATCCGCGCCCTGCACGTGGCGCAGGCGGCGGTTGAAGCGCAGAACGGGTTTATTCGACATACTGCTCATCTCCAAGCTGAACGACCAACTGTCCCTCCCGATACATCCTCCGAGCACACTGCATGATCTCGTCCCGCGCCTCCTCGACCTGGGAGACGGGGACGCGGCCGGTCATCTCCCGTTCCTCCTCGACCCTGTCGCGGAGGCGCTGCGACATATTGTCGTAGAAATGCTGCCGAATGCGTTCCGGGGCTCCCTTCAGGGCCATCGCTATCTGGGTCACCTCCACCGAGCGGAGCAGCTCCTGCATGGAGCGGTCGCTGACCTTGGGCAGGTCTCCGAAGCCGAACATCTGCCGCTCCACCTCCTGGGCGAACTCCGGGTCCTTTTCCTGCATCTGGGCCAGAATGCGTTCCTGCGACTCCTTGTCCACGGTGCGGAGCATGGCGGCCAGCTCCTGGGCGCGGCGCTCCTGGGAGGCGGCGTCGGCCCCCGGGCCCATCTCTTCCACCTTGCGCTTGAAGCCCATGATGATCTGGTCGGCCACTTCCGCCGGGATGTTTTCGCAGGAGATGATGCGCTGCACGATTCGCTCCCGCACCTCCTCCTCGAGCAGGTTCAGGACGCGGCCGGCTTTCTCACCGGATACGTTGGACAGCAGCACGGCGGCGCACCGGGAACTTTCTTTCTCGAGCACGGCGGAGAACTGGGCGTCGGGCAGCTCCTCCAGAAACTCGCGCGCGGACTTCTGCTCTCTGGCCTTCCTGGCCTTCTGTTCCCTCTCCGCGTAGAGGCGTTGTATGCCTTCATCGCCCTTGGCCTTCTGGAGGACACGTCGAAACCGCTGCGCAGGGTCGCCCAGGAAGAAGCCGGCCCGCCGCCGTCTGAGGAAGAACTGCTGCAGCGCCTCGCGCTTCTGGTCGTCCTCTATCTGGGCGACGTTCAGCTTCTCGGCGGCCTCCAGTATCTTTGCCAGGCTTTTCTCGCTCATGTGTTCGAGCAGTTTGACTGCCTTCTCCTCGTCCAGGCTCATCACCAGAATGGCCGCCCGCTCGGCTCCGGTCAGTTCGGTTGCCACTTTTTCTTCAGCCCTCTCCTTCGACCCAGCCTTCGATCATACGGCTGGCCATTTCGGGGTCCTGCTCGACGAACCGTCCTATCTCCTGCCGTATCAACTCGTCGCGGGAAGCCTGCGCCGAGTACTCGGCGCCGCCTTCCCCCTGCACGACCTCGGGGACGACGATCTTGCGCGGCCCGGCCTGCTCCAGCCCCTTCAGGGAACGCCTCGCGATGAGCAGCAGCACCAGCGCAACCACCCCCACGGAGAAGTACTGCCCGGCCCTCATGGCCCAGCCGGGAATCCTGCCGGAAAGTCCCCCCACCTCAATGGTGGCCGGGGTGAACTGTGCCTCGACGATCTTCAGTTTATCGCCGCGCGATTCGTCCAGTCCGACCGCCTCCTTGATGATCTGGCCGATCTCCTCCATGGACAGCACCGACCCGGCGCCCTCCGAGCCCGGCTGGTCCCCGGCCGTCTGGGGGCGGTCACGCACGTCCACGAAGGCCGCCACACTCAGCCTCTTTATGTGTGCGCCCCGGTTGATGGTTTCCCGGACGGATTCGCTGACCAGGTACTCCGTGTTCTCGCTGGTGGTGCTGGAGGAAGGGGTGACGGCGGGGCCGGAACCGGACTGGCCCTGGCTGGCGGCGCCCGTGCCGACCGGTCCGCCCACCTCGGACCAGGAGCCGGTGGATTTGGTGCTCTCGATGCGCTCGCTGACGATCACGCGCTGGTCCGGGTCGTACTGCCGGGAGGTCTCCCGGCTGTCCTCGAAGGTGAGCTCCGCGCTCACCCGCACCTCAGACCGGCCGAAGCCCAGCACCTTGGCCAGCATGGACTCGGCTTTCTCGGACAGGTACTGCTCGACTTTCCTGCGGTAGCCGAGCTGGTCGTCTGCGGCCATCCCGGCGTCGGCCTTCCCGCTGCCCGCCACCACGTTGCCCCGCCCGTCGGTTATGGTCACGTCCCGGGAGTCCAGACCCTCCACCGCCGACGCCACCAGGTTGGCGATGGCCACCGCGTGGCGCTGGGGCAGAGGCTGCTCGCCCCGGGTGACCGCCAGCACCGACGCGCTGGGTTTTGCCCGCTCCTGCGCGAACAGCTCCCGCTTGGGCATGACCAGGTGAACGCGGGCGTACACGATCGAGTCGAGGGAGGAGATCGTGGTGGCCAGCTCGTTCTGCAGGGCGTTCACGTAATTGACCTGCTCGGCAAACGGAGTCATGCCGATCTTGGGGTCCCTGAAGGTCTCAAAACCCACCCCCCCCCGGCCCGGCATGCCCTTTTCGGCGGCTACCATGCGGGCCCGGTCCAGCTTTGCGGAAGGCACCAGCACGGCGGTGCCGTCCCTGTTAACCCGGGCCTTTATCCTCTGGTCTTTCAGGTCGGAGACCAGCTCGGCGCACTCCTGAGCGGACAGGTCGCCGCAGAGCACCTGGTAATCGGGCGAGCCGCTCCAGGTGACGATCACCACCAGCGCCGCCGCGCAGACCAGAAACAGCAGCACCATGAGGATCCGGTGCCCGACCGAGAGCCCGGCCCATACCCGTCCCGCCTGCCGCCTTAGGGTCTCAAAGAAGCTCATTACCCCTTACACCTGCATCCGTATGATTTCCTGGTAAGCGTCCAGCAGCTTGTTGCGGATCTGCATCATCAGCCGGAAGCTGAGGTCCGCCTCGTTGACCGCCACCACCACGTCCTGCAGGTTGTCCGTCTTCCCGGTGGCCAGCTCGAAGACCGACCTGTCCGCCTCCTGTTGAAGCTGATTGACCTCCTTCAGGTAATCGACCATCAATTCCCCGAAGGGCTTTCCGTCGCTGCGCCGGGGCGCCGGGTGGGGCAGTTGCTGCGGGCCACCGGGGTTTACGGGTGTGGTTTCCACGGCTTTCACCTCAGCAGCTTCAGGGTCTCTTCGCAGATCTGTTTGAAATTGCGCATCGTCGCCAGGTTGGCCTCGTAGGCCCGGCTGGCGGCCATCAGGTCGATCATCTCCAGGGGAACCTTCACGTTGGGCATGGCCACGTAGCCGTCCTTGTCGGCGTCCGGATGACCGGGCTCGTAGACCCGCCTGGGCGGGTCACCGGAGGGAATGACACCGCGCACCTTGACCCCGTCCAGCCGCCCCATCAGGGTGGAGAAAACGACCTGGCGGCGTCGGTACGGCCCGCCCTCCGGGGTGTGGGTGGTGTCGGCGTTGGCCACGTTGTTGGCGATGACCTCCAGCCGGGTGCGCTCCGCGTGGAGCCCGGAGGCGGCGATGTCGAACGGGTGGAAGAAGCTCTCTTCGATCATGTCCGGTTATCTCCCCGCTATGGCGTCCCTGAGCCGGCGGATGCGGGAGTGCAGCACGCTCAGGTAGAGGTTCATCCGCACGGCGTTCTTGTTCAGCTCGACCACTTCACGTTCCAGGTTCACGTCGTTTCCGTCCCGGCCCGCGTCGGGGTAGCGGGGCTGATAGAGTTCCGTCTCCACGCGCCGGTCCGGGCGCAGATGGCCGTACTCGTCCATCACTTCCTCCAGCCGCCGCCGGAACCGGACCCGCGCCGTGCGGTAACCGGGCGTGTCCAGGTTGGCCAGGTTGTTGGCCACGACGCTGTGGTTACGGTGGGCAGCCCGCATCAGGCCGAGCAGTCCCGGGCAGTCCAGCATCCGCATTGACGCGGCCCTCCGTGGAGGTCGCAGAATCTGTCCCTCAGGCCAAGGTGCAAACGAGGTGCCAAAGGCACGCCCAGAAGGCGCCTGCGACGGTTTTCCGGGCGGAAAGGGCCGGACCGGGGCGCAGAGCCGGAGGGAGAGGTGCGGATGCGGAAAAAGTTTCCGCCCTCAGGAAAAATCTTCTTCGATGTAGCCGTGCTGCATATATTTTTTCAACTTGTTCCGGATGGTGCGCGTTGAGATATCCAACCTTTCCGCCGCTTTCGTGCGGTTGCCGTCCGTCTGACGCAGAGTCTGCAGGATCACCTGTCGCTCCACGTCCTCGAGGGTCGGCCCCCAGGGGAACTCGTCCTCGCGGGGCGGGCGGGGCCGCCGGATGTACTCGGGCACGTCGTCCGGCCCGATCACGCCGTCCCCGTCCATAATCACCATGCGCTGCATCAGGTTCTCCAGCTCCCGCACGTTGCCCGGCCACGGATACTGCCGGAACACGCGCAACACCTCCGGGGCGACGCGCGGAGTTTCCTTGTCCAGCCGCCTTGCGAATCTGGCCGCGAAGTGCTCGCTGAGCAGCTTCAGGTCGCCCTCCCGCTCCCGCAGGGGCGGCAGGACCAGGGGCACCACGTTCAACCGGTAGTAGAGGTCCTCGCGGAACCGGCCTTCCTCTACCTCGGCGGCCAGGTCCCGGTTGGTGGTGGCAATGAAGCGCACGTCCACCCGGATGGTCCGCGTCCCGCCCACGCGCTCGAATTCCCGCTGCTCGATCACGCGCAGCAGTTCGGCCTGGAGCTTCTCGGACGTCTCGGTGATCTCGTCCAGCAGGAGCGTTCCGCCATCGGCCAGCTCGAAGCGGCCGGGCTTGGCGGCATGGGCCCCCGTGAAGGCACCTTTCTCGTGGCCGAACAGCTCGCTCTCCAGCAGGGAGTCCGAGAGCGCGGCACAGTTGACCCGGATGAAGGGGCGCTGCGCGCGGGGGCTGGACCGGTGGATGAGCCTGGAGATCAGTTCCTTGCCCGTTCCGCTCTCCCCCTCCAGCAACACGGTGGCCTCCGTGCGGGCCACGTGCACGGCCCGGGAGCAGACCTCTGCGAATGGGGCGCTCTCGCCGATGATATCGGGCGCACCACCCCCCCCGCCCAGTTCGGAGTGCAGGTAACGGTTCTCCTCGACCAGGCGCCGGTGCTCCTTCAGCTTCTGCATCAGCACCTCGACCTCGTCCACGCAGAGGGGTTTCAGCAGGTAGTCGAAGCCTCCGCTCTTTATGGCCCGCACGGCGGTGGGCACGTCCCCGTGGCCGGTGACGACCACCACGTCGGTGGGCGGCTGCAGGGAGCGGGCCTTGCTGAGCACCTCCAGCCCTCCCCTGCGGGGCATCTTCAGGTCGGTGAACACCACGTCGAAGCCGCTGCGGTCGAGCAACTCACAGGCCTCGGCGCCGTCCCGCGCGGGGACGATCTCCAGGTCCTCGTCGATGGTGCGCAGCAGCTCGGCCATCAGCTCCCTGTCCTGCGACCCGTCGTCGGCAACGAGCACTTTCTGGATCATGTATCCTCCGGCGGGGTGGCCAACGGAAGCAAGAAGGACATAGCGGTGCCGCAGCCCGGCTCGCTGTCCACCTGAAGCCGGGTTTCGTGGAGTTCCAGGATGCGGCAGACGATGGACAACCCCAGCCCCGTGCCGCCCTCCTTTCCCGTGGAGAAAGGCTCCAGGATGGCTTCTGCCCTGTCCGGGGGAATGCCCGGCCCGTCGTCCTCCACCAGGACGCGCACTTTCCGGGGATGGTTCGCCCCGGCGCGGCGTGCGGCGATGCGGACCCGTCCGCTCCCGTCCAGGGCCTCCACGGCGTTCTGCACGAGGTTCAGCAGGACCTGCTTGATCTTGTCGGCGTCCGCACTGACCCACCGGGCCTCCTCGGGGATGGTCACGGCCATCTCCGCCTGTGGGGTTTCCATGTCAGCCTGAACAAACTCGACGATTCGGACGGCCTCCTCGCGCAGGTCGCAACGCCCCATGCGCAGCTCTTCCGGACGGGCGAAATCCAGGAGCCTGCTCAGCATCCCGTTCAGGCGGTCGACGGCGCTGACGATGTTGGCCACGTAGCGCTCGCTGCGCGCCTGGTCGTCGTCCAGCTTGCGCTGCAGGATGCTGGCGAAGCCCTTGATGCCGTTGAGGGGCTTGCGGATCTCGTGGGCCAGGCCGGCGGCCATCTTCCCCAGGTCCGCCAGCTTGCCCTTCTGGTAGAGCTCGTTCTGCAGGGAGCAGACGCGCGTTATGTCCCGGTCCACCTGAATGGCGCCGATGGACCGCCCGGAGGAGTCGCGCACCAGGCAGGCGGTGCTGGCGATGACCTTCTTTTCCTTGTCCTCCAGTTCGCGCTGCTCGGACATCTGACCCTCTCGGCTTTCCAGCGCGGCGGCCAGCAGCTCGTGGTGGGGCTCCATGATCCGGCGGAAGTCGCGGCCCACGGCCTCGTCCGAGGGCACTTCCCACAGGGCCTCGGCGGCGGGATTGAACGTGCGCACCGTGCCGTCCAGGTCGGTCACGACCACCGCCGCGGGAATGCTGTCCAGGATGCTGCGCTGGAAGTTGTAGGCCTCGTCCAGCTCCTGCACCTTGCGCTCGAGCTGGCGGTTGGCGACCTCCAGTTCCAGGTCCATCCGCTCTGCACGCTCTTTCAGCTCCCGGTAGGCTTCCTTGAGCTGCGCGGTCTGCTCGGTGAAGCGGGCGAAGGCCTCCTCGAGCGCGCGCAACTGCTCGACACCGTCCTGAAGTTGGTTCTCGGCCACTTCCACGTCAGGGCGTCCTCTCAACCGGCACGGTATAGTCTGCGGGCCCGATGCGCGTTCATCTCCCGGCGGGCGCCGTCCTCACGCTCCCTCCGGGAGCGGATGTACGCCAGCAGGCCCTCCTGGACCGCCTCCTGGCCCTCCGCCACCTCCTGGATCAGGCCCTCGATGGTGGCGAGGATTTGGTCCAGCTCATGCGCGGGCTCCCTTCCTCCCTGCCGCCACTTCTCCTTGGCCGGACGGATGGTGTTTTCGATGTTCTCGATCTCGGCCATCAGCTCTTCGACCTTCCGGCAGCCGGCGAGGACCTCGGTGGGACCGGCCCCCGATTCCAGGGCGGCCGCCTGCCGGCGGACCAGTTCCCGCACCCGGCGGTACAGCTCCTCTTCACGTCGGTATGCGGCGATCAGTTGCTCGATGAGGGGGTTCATCTTGACTCCTCGCTGGGGGTCCGGCAGATTTCGGCGACCTCGAACAGCCAGTCGGCCCACGGGCCGGCGCGCCCGTCCTGGTCGAGTTGCTCCTTCAGAGCGCGGGCCTCGTCGGTCCGGCCGGCGTTGTGGAGGCTCAGCATCAACATGGCGGTCAGGTGCTGGTCCTCGGGGTCCCCGTCGTGCAGGGTCGTGTAGAGTTGGACGGCCTGCTCATAGTTTCCGGCGACAAGGTGGATGTAGGCCATGCGTTCCTGGTCGATCACGGGGCCTTCGACGGCGGCCACCCACGTCGGTTCTGCGGCCTCCTCGGGGGCGGCGGGCTGCTCCTCGGGCACCGCACCGGCCTGCCGGGAGGGCTCCTCCGGCTCCTTTCGCAGATCAAGGTCAACCGCGCGGGGCAGCTCCCTGGCCGACTCCAGCAGGCGGGCCGCGGACTCATACAGGCGCCCGCATTCGGCGTCCTGCAACGGCCCGTGGAAAGCGCGCTCCAGTTCTCGCTCGGCGGGCACGTCCTCCGGTTGTCCGTAGGAGACAGCCGCGCCCATACAGGCCAACAGGGCAAGCAGCGTGCCGAAAGCTCTCATGATTGGTCTCCCGGTACCTGCACGGGACATTTGCCCGAGTAGAAGCGAGCGGCCTGGACAAAGTCACCGGTTTTTTCACAGTGTTGGCCCAGCAGGTTCAACGCCCGATTGCGGACCTGCTCCGAGTCGGCCTCCAGGGCCAGCCCGCGCAGGAGGGCCACTCCGTCGGCGGGCTTGCTGGCCAGCAGCAGCCGCGCCCGGCACAGCAGCAGGTCGGGAGCGGCTGGCCCCTCGGAGGCCTGCGCCAACTGCGTGAGCGCCGTCCGGGCCTCTTCATAGCGTTCCAGATCGATCAGGAATTCCACCCGCTGCCGCCGCAGCATGGCGCACCGGTCGGGATCGGTGGCCTCGGCCAGAGCGCCGTCGATCATCGCAAGGGCCAGATCCCCCAGCTCTCCCTGTCTGCACGCCTCCAGCAGAACCGGCAGCGTCTGCCAGTAGCTGTCCCCGTGCCCGTAGACGGCCGCCATCACCTCGCCCAGCAGCACGGCGCGCAGGTTGTAGCCGCAGCGCAGGTAAGCCAATGCCAGGTCCCTGCACGCGCGGGGGGATTCTTCGGCGTTCATGGACCATTTCTGGAGGAAGAACTCGTATCGTTCCACGGCCTTCCGGTAGCGACCCGTTTCCAGGGCGAGGCGGGAGAGTCGATAGTCCGCGCGGCGGCCGTACTGCGTGTCCGGGTAGCGGGTGCGCAGTTCCAGGTAGCGCTCTTGCACTTCCACGGGCGAGGTGCCGGCCTTCTCCAGGCAGAAAGCTATGTTGTAGAGCAGGCGGGGCGCAAGCGGCTCATTGGCCTCGTGGGCCAGCGCCCGGCGGAAGCACGTCACGGCCTGCTGATACTTCTCCAGCTCCACCGCGCACTGGCCGGCCCAAAGAAACGCCGACGGCACCAGGGGATGGTCGGGCGGCCCTGCGGCGGCAGCCAGCAGCTCCTGCTCTGCCCGGGCCCACTTCTGCATTTCATACCACTCCCGGCCCGCCAGGTAATGCCCGTAGATAGACCACGGCGAGTCCGGCATCTGCTCGCAGAGTATCTCGATCTGGTCCAGCGCCATCCTTTTCTGGCCCCGGGCCGCGTGCAGGTGCCCCAGAGCGTAATAGGCTTCGGCCACGTTCTCGGACTCCGGGTAAAGGATCAGGAACTCCTGCAGGCGCCACCGGGCGGCCTTGACCGCCTCCGCGATGGAGGCCGGGCGGGGGGAGAGCTCCCGCACCTCCATTCTGGCCTCTCTCGAGACGACCTCCAGACCCACCGACCCCAGGACCATCTCCAGCGCCTTTTCGGGCGTGACGGCCTCGAGCCGCGCGCTGACCGGGTAGTGTCTGGACGCGGCGCCGCTGATCTGCAGGTCCGTCTCCCGCCGCAGGGCGTCCAGCACGTCGCCCAGCCGGGCGCCCTCGGAACGCAGCCGCAGGTCGCCGGTCTGGAACTGCACGTCCAGGCTTCCGTCTCCATATCCGCCGGCCACGACCACGATGTCGTCCTCCGTCAGCGCTTTTACCGTACAGGGCGCCCGCCCGAAGTCCGGAGGGTCGAAGCCGTAAAGCCGACCGGCCTTCCCCTCCGCCTCCAGGTAAAGGTTTATGTGGGCCATGGCCCTCTGGTAGGTGAGCCAGCGGTCCAGCCGGTTCTTGTCCTCGTATCGAGCCGTGTTGGCGCGCAACAGGTAGAGGTGGCGGAAGAATTCCCGCCAGCGCCTCTGCCTGCCCAGGGCGGCAAGCGAGGTGATCAGCGAGTGCTTCCACAGCTCGTCGCCGGGCCGGCTGAGGGAGCGCAGCTCGTCGCAGAGCTGCAGCGCCTCGTCGTAGTCGCCGGCGCCGGCCAGGGCCCTGCTCAACCAGTGGCGGGCCATCAGGACCCGGCCGATGCCCTCTTCCTGGCGCTGTTCCGCAGCTCGATAGTGCCAGGCGGCCCGCGCGCAGTAACCGTCGTGGAGGAACCTGTCACCCCTTTCCATCAGTTCCTCGTAGTCCAGTTCGCTCAAGTCCTCCCCGGGTGGGATGTCCATCGTCGCGTCCGTTGCGCTCTCGGGCGTGGCGCCGCGCCGGTCTGCCACTCTCCCGGGACGCGGAGTAGTCAGGCTGTCGACGACCATCCAGAAAACGCCCAGAAAGACGCAGACGGCCACGACGGCGGCCGCCACGAGCGCCCAGAAAGGAACATGTCCGATCAGGGGCACATCGATGCCCTCGGGGCGAATGGCGGGGACGTGGTCGCCGGCAGCGTCGGCTTCCGGGCGATCGCCTTCAGGCCGCGCCTCTGCGGCGTCAGCGGGGCCTGATTCACTCTCTGCGACCCCCATGCCCCGCGCCTTTGCCGGCTCCGGGGCAGGTTCGCCGGCGCCTTGCCCCTGCGAAACCGGGCCGGAGGAGGAATCGGCAACCTCCTCAGGAGGAGGGTCCGTTGAGTATTCGTCGGCCATGGTCGGTGCTCCAGAGCATCCTCTTCTCGACGTCCGTCACGCCGCTGTCTTTCAACTCTCCTTCCCCGCGCACGTAATCCTGCAATTCGTCGCGACCGCTGAGGATGGGCACCCGGTCGAGCCCGCCGACCAAGTTGAGCATTCGGCGCTGGGTCTCGTTCACGTTCAGCAGGGCGAGCCTCCGGCCGGAGCGGGACAGAGATCGATCCCACGCCGCGCAGCCCTCCCAGAACAGACTGCTTATGAACTCGGCCTGTGCCAGGTCGAGCACAATGAGCGCGGGGGACGAGTCACCCGCCGGCTCCAGCTCCTGCCAGTCGGGGCTTCTGACCAGAGCCCTCTCCGTCACTCGAACCAGCAGAAAACCGTCCCCGGACAAAGTCTCCCACTTCATCTCACACTCTCTCACTCAGCACAATGCTAACCGTACCGTCGCAGGGCAGAAGGCGGGCGTGCAGGCCCAGCCTTTCCGCCACGGCCTGCAGGGAGTCCGCCGCGGTGCGGCCGGACCGGGGCGCCCTGAAACCCACCAGCAGGTGCCCCTCCAGCAGCGCGGCCCTTCCCAGGGGTCGCACGTCTCCATCGCAGAGCGCCGCAATTGCCTCCAGGGCGAGCTGCACCAGCCCCGCCGTCCGTTCCCCATCAAATCCCAGGTCCCCGCACACCCGCCGCAGCTCGTCCAGCACCCGATGGCTCTGGGCGTCCGGGTCTATGCGGTCGAACGCGAGCAGCTCGGTCCCCGCCCCGTCCAGGAAGGCCCGCAGCGAACTCTCCTCGGGAAGGGCGGCCCCGGCGGGCTCAGCAGCGGCGGAGGGCGCCGCCTCCACAAAGGCATCCACGCGCTCCTTGAGGTAGCTGACCTGGCAGGGCTTGGTCACGTAGTCCCACGCCCCCAGCCGGACCGCTTCGATGGCCGTCTCCAGCGAGGCGTAGCCGGTCAGGACCAGCACCCCCACGTGAGGGCTTCGGCGGCGGGCGCTGCGGATGACCTCCACGCCGGAGCGACCGGGCATCTTCAGGTCGGTGATGATGAACCGATAGGTGTTCTGGCCGATAAGCTCGTGCGCCCGGTCCCCGTCGGCCGCGCAATGGACTTCCCAGCCGTCCTCCATGAACAGCTCGCGCAGGGCCCAGCGTATCGTTTCCTCGTCGTCCACTACCAGCATCCTGCGGGTCATGCAGCCACCTTCTCTGTTTGCTGTGCTGCTCTGGCGGGAAAGAGGATTGCAAATGTCGTGCCCTGGCCGGGTTGGCTGCTGACTTCGATGCGGCCGCCGTGCGCGTCCACGATTTTCCTGGTCACCGAGAGGCCGAGCCCCACCCCGTTGTGCTTGGAGGTGAAGAAGGGATCGAAGATGCGCTCCAGACGGTCGCTATCCATCCCCTCGCCCGGGTCGGTGAACACCACGGCGGCTTCGTCCTCCCGCTGGTTCACGGCGATTTCCACGTCGATGAGGCTTTCCGGCGGGGAGGCATCTACCGAGTTCAGCAGGACGTTTCGGAAGACCTGCTGCATCAGGTCTGGATCCACCTCGGCCTCGGTCTCGCCGGAGGAACGGACGATCCGGACCTCGATCTGCTTATTGCGCAGATGGGCCGAGATGGAGTCGGCCGTCTTGCGCACCAACTCCTCCATCTCGCAGGGAACCAGCCTGGGCTGGTAGCGGCGGGCGAAGTGCAGCAGGTTCTGGACCACCTTCTCCATCTTCTCCGCGTCCCGATGCAGGTTCTGCAGCAGCGTCATCCGGGAGTCGCCGGCGTCCATCTTCGTGCGCAGAACCTCCACGGACAGCATCATGCCGCAGAGGGGATTGCGTATCTCGTGCGCCACGGATGCCGACAGCTCACCGAGCTTCGCCAGGCTCTCGACCCTCGCCAGACGGCTCTGCAGGTCGTTGAGCATCCGTCCCCAGCGGCGCACCGTCTGCGCCCACGACGATACGCAGTTGTGCCGCAGATCCTCGATGCTGCCCCGCAGCTCAGCCAGCAGGGCGCCCGTCTCGCCCTGTCGTTCGGTGAGGTCTTGCGGCAGGGCGGCCCCCAGCCGGGTGACCGTTTCTTCGGCGGCGGAAACCGCCTGTTCGGTCTCCACGATGCGGCTGCGTTCTTCCCTCAGTTCCGTCAGCATCCGCCGTGCAACTTCTTCGATGTCCTGCATGTGAGCAACACCTTCTCTGAAGAGCCGTTTTGTTGAAGCGCGGCGGTTCAAACTAATGCCCTCGGCAAGCGAGTTTCAACGCCCGCATCCGGATGCCGGCCGGCCCGACGGAGGCACACCGCGGGGCACGACCCAGAGATTAGCAGCAAATACTCTGCCAACGCTTCAGAGGGCCTGCACGAAGGGCGCGCGAGCGCGCACCGGGGTGAGAGATGGAAGGAGAACCCGGAAAAAAGGGGCGCAAAAAAAAGACGCAGAATCACCGCCCGCCGCGGGGAGGTCGCCGCGCGACGTTTCGATATCCAACGCATGTTGCCAGATGCATCGCCCCCGGACCGGCATCACCGCCGACCCGGGGCGGCCGCTGGCGTGTGTATCAGGGCATCCTGATGGGGCGCGCGACGAAGAATCGCTCCCGGACGCCCTGCGGGTCGATGCGCACTCGGACCCTGCGCCCGCACCGGGGACATCTGCCTTCGTAGACGTCGCCCGCCTTGTTCTTGTAGATGCGCGCGTAGGCCCCGCAGCACTCGAACAACACGCCCAGGAATTTGCGCTGCCGCACCATCAGAGCCCTTCTCGCAGGATCGTCTCCGCCGCTTCGCGAACGCTCTCCGAGGTGATCAACTCGCCTTTCTGCAGCCTCTCCAGCACCCTGTGCACCACCTCCTTGCGGTACGTCTGGGCGCTCTTGACGCGTTCGATGAGCTGTTTCAGCTCGCTGGACACCTCGATGGACGGCGGCTCGGTCGGCTCGCAGCCGGCGCCGTCGCCTGTGGCGGAGGGGCCCCTGGCCTTGTCGGCTCGGCCGGGCCGCTCCAGGTCTCTGTGGCTCGGTCCTGTAATCTCATCGATCATGATGCAGCTTGCCTCCCCTCCGGCGGCATAGCCAGCCAAAACCGTGCCAAAAGGCGCAGTAATCTCGCCCTCTATTATTGTTATCGGAAACATGCCGCTTCACATTAGGGAAACCGGGTTTTTCGGGCGGAAACCGCACTACCGCCCGCGCCCTACGAGCACCTTGTAGCACGGGCGCCCTCGCCTGTGGAGAACGTCGGAGTTTTGAATGGCCCTTGCGGGCCAGCGAGGCGGATTGACATCGCCCTCGGCATTGTCCTACCATTATGAGCCTGAGCCACAAACCTGACCGTGCCAATGGCTGTCGAGACAGAGATCATGGCCTTCACCGTGCTTCTGGTGGACGACGAGGAATCGGTTCGCACCAGCATCCAGACTTTCTTCAAAGATCAGGGATACAGGACCCACACGGCGTGCGATGCGGAGGAGGGGCTGCAGAAACTGCGGCAGTACGTGCCGGACGTCCTGCTGGTGGACCTGAAGATGCCCGGCAAGGACGGGTTTTACCTGATCGAGGAGGCGCAGAAGTTCAACAGCGCCACGGCCGTGATCGTCATCAGCGGCCACGCGGACGTGGAGAAGGCCGTGCGCGCCACCAGGATGGGCGCCTGCCAGTTCATCGAGAAGCCCTTCAGCATCGACGACGTGGGGCGGGCCGTGGAGCAGGCGGTCGGCCCGAACACCTGCCGCCACCACCTGCGCCGGGTGGACGAGGACGGCGTCCGCGTGGAGACGCCGGACTGGAGCCTGGTGGGTATCAGCGACGCCATCAAGCAGATCTACCGCCAGGTCCAGATGGTCAGCCGTTCCGACCGCAGCACCGTGCTGATCCAGGGGGAGAGCGGCACGGGGAAGGAGGTGGTGGCGCGGGCGATTTTCGAGTTCTCCGACCACGGGGAGGGCGGTCGGTTCGTGGACGTCAACTGCGCCGCGCTGAGCGAATCCCTGCTGGAGGCCGAGCTGTTCGGCCATGAGAAGGGGGCCTTCACGGGCGCCACCCAGGCGCGGGAGGGCCTGTTCGAAGCGGCCCACGGGGGCGCCATCTTTCTGGACGAAGTGGGGGAGATGCCACGGAAGCTCCAGGCCAAGCTCCTGCGCGTGCTGGAGGAGAAGTCCTTCAAGCGCGTGGGCAGCACCGAAAACGTCCACACGGCCTGCCGCGTGATCGCCTCCACCAATCAAGCCCTGTGGAAGATGGTGGAGGAAGGTGAATTCCGCAGGGACCTGTTCTACCGCCTGGACGTGTTCACCATCCGCGTCCCTCCCCTGCGGGAGAGACCGGAGGACATTCCGGTGCTGGGCAGCTACTTCCTGGAGAAGCTATCGGGAAGCTGCAACAAGCACTTTGCCGGCTTCACGCCGGGAGCCCTGGACCGCCTGCAGGAGTATCACTGGCCCGGCAACGTCCGCGAGCTGCGCAACGTCATCGAGCGGGCAGTCATCCTGGGGTCCGGGCACAGCATCGAGGCGGACAACCTGATCATTTCCTCCTGTGCCCGCCCGCAGGAACCTCCCCCCTGCATAGAGCCCCGTCTGGAGTCACTGGAGAGCGTGGAGAAGCGCCTGATCCAAAAAGTGCTGGACGAGACGGGGTGGCAGAAGACCAGGTCGGCCGACATCCTGGGGATCAACCGGACCACGCTGTGGCAGAAGATCAAGCGCTACGGCCTGGAGCCCGCTGACTGATTCTTCCCGTTTTTTCGACGAATTCTCCCAAAAGGCCTAAAGTCTGCGCCGAATCTTCCGACAATGTAAGTAGAGGAGGCTCGAGTCGGAACCTCGTTCGGCGCGGAGGACGGGTCGTCACTCGCCCTGCCGCGGGCAGATTGTTTCTGCGTCCAGTGTAATTTTGTTGGGAGGATTGTGTCATGGCGCTGGTCATAAACCACAACATGGCCGCCCAGATGGCTCACAGGAACCTTTCGGTGACCTACAGGAAGCTGTCCGAGTCGGTCAACGCGCTCTCCAGCGGTCTGCGGATCAACAGCGCGGACGACGACGCGGCAGGCCTGGCGGTGCGGGAGCTGATGCGTTCCGACGTCGCCGCCCTGGGTCAGGGCGTGCGCAACGCCAGCGACGCCATTTCGATGCTCCAGACGTTCGACGGCGCGGCGCAGGTCATCGACGAGAAGCTCATTCGAATGAAAGAGCTGGCCCTGCAGGCTGCCACCGGCACCTACAGCAGCACCCAGCGCAGCCTGATGAACGATGAGTTCGGCAAGATGCGGGACGAGATCGGACGCATCGCCGAAGCCACAGACTTCAACGCCATCAAGGGTCTGAACAGCAGCGGAACCATCCAGATCCACTTCGGCACGGGCAACAGCTCCGCCGAGGATTACTACTCCATCACCAAGCAGGACCTGACGACCGACAGCGCGGGGCTGAACGTCGACAGCCTCAGCATCGCCAGCCAGGCCAGCGCGCAGGCTGCCCTGGGGACTCTCGACTCCGCGATCAACAGCAAGGACACTGCCCGCGCCCACTTCGGTGCGATGATCAACCGGCTGGAGAACACGGTGGCCAACCTGGAAATCCAGAGGGAGAACATCCAGGCGGCCGAGTCCCAGATCTCCGACGTTGACGTCGCATGGGAGATGGCCTCCTTGACGCGGAACCAGGTTCTGGCTCAGGCCGGCGTGGCCATGCTCGTGCAGGCCAACGCCATCCCGCAGATGGCCCTGACGCTTCTGGGCGGCTGAGCCCCTGCGGAGTTGACGTGAGGGTGGCCTTCCTGCTTCACGCGGGAGGGCCATTTTCATGTCACCGGCATGCGCCTTGCGCCTACCATGCCGGATGAGCCACACCGGGACGCCGCAGGACCACCAGGAGGCCCCTCGCCGCCTGATACGGCCCTGAACGGCTCCCACGATGCAGCGGAAAACGTTTCCCGGCACACGAAAGGATTTTCCGAATGGGGTCCATCAACTTCTCCGGCGTGGAAACGGGCATCGACTGGAGCGCCCTGATCGACTACGAGGTCCAGGCGCGGCGCCGGCAGGTAATCGAACCCATCGAGAACTGGAAAAGCTCCTACGAGGCCACGCTCTCCGCCTTCGATCAGCTGCGCACTCACCTGGTTGACCTCCAGGACGTGTGCGAGGACATGGACTCGGCCGCCGAACTGGCCTCCCGCGTCGCCGACAGCAGCGACGACGACACAGTCGGCGTCTCCGTCTCCGGCTCCGCCGCGCCCGGCGAGTACCAGGTTCTGGTCAACCAGCTCGCCGACGCCGAAGTGGAGATCCACTCCGGGGTGGACGACGAGGAGACCGTCCTCAACGGCAGCGGAAGCACCCTGCAGTTCGCCTACACCTACGGGGACGAGTCGGTCACTGTGCACGTCACCGATGGCTCCACCCTGCAGGAGCTGGTGGACCTGATCAACAACGACAGCAATAATCCCGGCGTGACCGCCTCCATCCTGGACGACGGCGGCGAGGGAGCCACCTCCCATCACCTGGTGCTGAGGGGCGACGACACCGGCGCGGACCACACCATCTCCATCGATGCCGGCTCCACCACACTGGCGGGCGACTGGGGCACCCTGACCGCAGACGCCACCTCCGGCAGCTCGTCCGTCACCGTGGACGATGCCACCCCCTTCGCACAGTATCAGGCAATTATCATCAACGATGACGACACCTCCGCCGAATACCACATCATCGACTCCATCGCCACCGACACCCTCAACCTCCGCAGCACCCTGAGCGGTGACTTCACCACGGCCCAGAACGCCTACGCCACGCCGCGGGGGACAGGCAGCAGCCTGGCCAGCGGCGCCAGTGCCGGGGCTTCAGAGGTCAGCGTCTCCGACGCCTCACACTTCCAGGTGGGCAAGACGGTCATCATCGCGGACGGAAGCAACTACGAAGAGGCCACCATCTCCGCCGTGGACACGACCGCCAACACGCTGACCCTGGAGAGCACCCTCTCCAACGACTATGCCTCCGACGGCTACGTGACCCAACTGGAGGGAGGGCGCAAGTTCACCTTCGAGGACACGGACTTCACCGAGAACCAGACCGCTCAGAACGCCCAGATACGGGTGGACGGCTATCCGCCGAGCGGATGGATAGAGCGCACCACGAATACTATCTCGAACGTCGTCCAGGGCGTGACCCTCACGCTGAAAGGCACCACTGCAGGCTCCACCGTCACCGTCACGGTCAATAACGACTCCGAGGGAGTAAAAGAGAAGATAAACGCCTTCGTGTCCACCTATAACTCGGTCAAGACCTTTCTGAACAACAACACCGACTACGACGCCGACACCGAAGAGGCGGGCACGCTGCTGGGCAACTACACGGCGGAGCTGATCGAATCCCAGCTCCGCGAGATAATCATCAACCTGGCCCCCGGGTTCGAGGACGGCACGGACACCTACACCCACCTGGGGCAGGTGGGCATCCAGACGGTGGGGCGAAGCAGCGATGAGACCAGCCTGGGCACGCTCAGCGTGGATGAAACGGTGCTGGATGCCGCATTGGCCGATGATTTCGACGCCGTGATCGAACTCTTTGCCGATAGCTTCAGCGGATACTCCAGCAGCGATTATCTGGAGTTCCACCAGGCCAGCGACGAACTGACCACCCCCGGCAAGTACGACGTGCAGGCGGACTTCGACGCGAGCGGCAACCTGACCGGGGGCCGCATGAAGCTGACCACCGAGTCCACCTATCGGGACGCGACGGTCAGCGACTCTTACCTGGTGGGCACGTCCGACAACCCCGAGGAGGGATTGTGGGTCGAATGCGAATGGGACGGCGTCTCCTCCACGCAGAGCGCCACCGTCCGCGTCACCCAGGGCATCGCCGGCCGGGTGGGGGACATCCTGGAGGAAATCCTGGACACCACGGAGGGCGTGCTGCACAACGCCGACGAGAGTTACGAGGAGGTCGTCAGTAACCTGGACGATCGCATCGAGCAGGAAGAGGCCCGGCTCGAGCAACTCAGAGAAAGGCTGGTGGCCAAGTACGCCCGCCTGGAGCAACTGCTGATGGAACTGCAGGCGCAGCAGAACTGGGCGCAGCAGATGGCCGACAACCTGGCCTGGGGCAGCAACAACTAACCCGTAACCTGTCAGAGGAAAGGAGGCAGGCCCATGGACGCATCCGAACGTTACCTGACAAACGCCGTCACTACCCAGCAGCGCGGCAAGCTCATAGTGATGCTCTACGACGGGGCGATCAGGTTCCTCAAGATAGCCGAAGAGAAACTGCAGGAGGGTGACTACGCCCTCAAAGGCGTCTACATCGGCAAGGCGCAGGACATCGTGGCGGAGCTGAACAACTGCCTGAACGTGGACGCCGCCCCCGACATGGCCAATGACCTGCGGGCCATCTACAACTTCATCTACCGGACCCTGAACGAGGCCAACATCGAACGCTCCGCCGAGAAGATCGATTCCTGCGTCGGGATACTGGACGAGCTGCGCGAGGCATGGGAAGGCGTAGTGGAGAGCGTTCAGGCGGGCGCGGACGGCCACGCCTCGGAAGGCATCCGGCAGGAAGCATAGCTCAGGCGCCCGCCGCTCTTTGATCGGCTGAAGGGTCGGCTTCCATCAAGACCCGGCGGGCCCGGTCATTGGTCGGCGCCAGCAGGAGCACCCGTTCCGCGAGCCGGGCGGCCTCTTCTCGCTGTCCGGTCTCTGCCAGCAGCTCTGCCAGCGCCGTCAGCGCGGCGATGTTGCCCGGCCTGTGGGAGAGGAATCGCCGGTAGAGACCCTCCAACTCCTCGGAGAAGGTCAGTCCCGCACCCGTGCGCACCGCCCCCTCGAGGCAGGCATAGTCCGACGGCTCAGCAGCCAGCCCCCGCTTCCATTCCTCAAAGGCCCTCTGCAGGTTGCCCCGGCGCTCGTAGACAGTCGCCAGACCCCGGCAGACGGCTGCGTTTGCTTCCCCCTCGGTGGATTTTCTCGCCATTTCGAAGGCGTCTTCGGCCCGCTCCAGGTCGCCGGCATTGAGGAAAAGCCGGCCATACGCCAGGTAGGGACGCACGCTGTTCGCGCAGAGGCGGGCCGCCTTGTGCAGCACCGGGGCGGCCTGTTCGCTGCGTCCCAGCTCCACCAGGCACTCCCCCAGCCCCGCCATCGCCTTGAAGGCGGCGAACTGGTGAGAACTGGCAATGGGAAACGCCGGGGTGTCCAAATCCTCCTCCCGTAAGCCGATACACTCGATGGCGCGGCGGTAGGCCCGGGCGGCCTGCGCGTGAAGGCCGCGGCCCTGCCATATCTGTCCCAGCCGCACCCAGTTGTCCGCTTCGTAACCGGCTTCTATCAGTTCGCGGCACATTCGTTCCGCGGGCTCGTATTCCCCCACCTGGAACGCCAGCTCGACAAGGTGCCCGGCCAGATAGGCCTTGTCCGTCCCCCCGTCCTGCAGCCCTTCCATCTCGCGCACGAATCGCCAGGCCGCCCGGTAGTTGCCGTTTGCCTTGCAGTCCTTGGTGAACTGGATCAGGTAGTCCGTCTCCAGGGCAGGGGGTATCCACTCGTCCGGGATGGTGTGGACATTCAAGCGGGGCGGTCGGCCCGAGCTCACCAGCTTCTCCGCCGCCGGCCGCTTCAACAGCACGTCGTATGGGTTTCCCCCCTGACCGTCTCCGGACCACCTGACGCCGTCAACGCGGTTGTCCGAGAGGTAACAGACCGCCTTGATGAGGCGCAGCTCTTCATCGACTGACAGGTGGGGTGAAGGCAGATAGTAGAGCCGGGCCTGCACCGCGTGCATCCCCGCGGCATAGGCCCCGCGCAGGTCGGCCCCTGCCGGGGCGTCGATGATCCGGATGTGCCCGAGTTCGCCCAGTTCGTCCAGGGCGGCCCGGCAGGCCGCCGGTGTGCGCGCCCTGTCCCGGTTCACCAGCACGATCCTGCAGGGATAATCGAGTTTGTCCGCCAGGTAGGCCACCACGGCCCGCGCGCGATCTTCCCAGCGAAGAACCGGCAGGACGCAGGCGATGCGGGTCACTTTCGGCCAGGGCTCGGGGGGGAGGTCGGCCCGGATACGCCGCAGGTTGTGGCGGAAGTTGTCCGCTTCCTCCCGCTCGACCTCGGATATGCGGTCGCTTTTGCCCAGGGGTATGTAGTATTCCCCGGTTATCCGCCGCACGTGGAGAAACTCCGTGTAAAAGGCCAGCTTCCGGGTCAGGTTCCAGTCTATCAGGACGGTCACGCTTTCGTCGTACCCGCCCGCACGCCGGATGAGCTCCGCGCGATGCATCAGGCTGACGTGGAGGGTGTGGTTGTAGTGGAACATGAACAGGCGGTTGAAGTTGCGGCAGATATCCACGCGTTTTTCCAGGGGGATACGGCGCCCGTCCTCCGCCTGCAGGACGATGGTTTTGTAAAGGTCCGAATAGGCGACGCCGACGTCCGGCCGCCTGTCCAACACCCCGGCGAGAGTGGCGAGGTGGTGGGGGTACCAGATGTCGTCGTCGTCCAGGTAGGCGATGTATTCCCCGCGGGCGCGCTCGAGCCCGAAGTTCAGGCAGGCGGCCTTGCCGCGGTTCTCGGCACGGTTGAAGTAGCGGACCCGCTCGTCCCCGACGTCGCGCACGATGTTCCCCACGTCCACGCCGCCGTCGTTGATGACCAGCATCTCCCAGTCGGGCATGTCCTGGGCCACCACGCTGCGGATGGCATCGGGCAGGGAGTGAGGACGGTTGTGGGTGGGCGTCAGAACGGTGAGTTTGGGGGTCTTCGCCATTTCTGCCGTTTCCACTCTACTCGATAGCTCGTTCGGCCGGTGCGGCTGCGCGCAATGCAATCGGACCCGGCTGCGCACAATTGATCGCTTGCCGGGCCCTGGCACAGAATGGGTAACCAGCCGGGGGCGTTCTCCGGTTCGTTGTCCTCAAGGAGCCCATTACGCTCAATTCCCGGTCCTTTTACATCTTCTGCACTTCCCCCAGCACGTCCCGCCGGGCGCGGTTCAACTCCCCGCGCGTGGCCGACAACATCTTTTCGGCCATCGGAGGGTGAAACGAACTTAAGCGGTGCTTCTTACGCGTAGCCCAGCGCCTCCAGCTTGTGGCTGATCTCTTCTGGATCGGTCTCAGCGTCGCTCTGGCCTAGGTCTGCGGGTATTTCCGCCGGGTGGAACGAGCCCCGGTCCTCCTGCAGCCAGGGGACCTCGGTCAGTTCCGGATGGAGTGGACCGGCGCAGTGGCCGTAAAGCCCCCGCTCGCCCAGGAGCTGTCCGTGATCCGCCGTGGTCACCACCAGACCCTTGACAAGACGGCTGAGTTCGTCCCGATAGGGCAGAACCAGCTCCAGATTCGCTTCATAGCATTCGCGCACCCGCCTGATGGTCACCTCGCCGGCCGCGAGAGCCTCTTTCAACCCGGGCAAGCTTTCAACCTCCCGGCTCAACTCGTCGTCCATGCCCCGTCCCCAGTTGCTATAGGGCAGGGCGGTGCGTCCGATGAATGGGACGTGGGGCTGGAGGAAGTGAACCACCATCCGAAGGGGTTGCCCGTGCCGATTGAGAAACGCCCTTACCGCTTTCACCACAGCCTCCGGATGGACCGCTGGAAGGTTCAGTGGGCCGTGACGCCCCCAATGGTCCTGCCAGAGGGAAATCAGCCTCAGGGGAGCCTCCGGGTGCCTGCGCATCTCTCTGTTTACCACAGGGTTAGCGGTGAAATAGAAGACGAGGGAATCAAGCCGGGCGGCAAGCTGCGCAAATCGCGCAACCCAACCCCAGGTAATACTGTAGAGTGAATTGACCGCGCGTGCTTCGGGCCGGAGCCGACGCAGGTAATCCGCCCGGCAGGCATCCAGAAGGATCAGCACGTTCCATTTTCGCCTCAGCAGTAGCTCGCGATGGCTCGGCAAGGGAGGTGCCTTTCCAACGCGCGGGTTGCTCTGGTTTATCTTCAGCATGCGCTCGTCCTCCTCTCACGCCCAGCACTGGCCCAGTTGCTGCAGCCTGTGAAGCACGGCATGTTCGAACTCCTCCTCCGCTTTGGCAGCCTCCACGCACGTGCCGAACCCGCCGAGTTCGGCATCCAGCGTCCGCCGCAACGCGCCCAGCAGCAGGAGGATGAGATTTGACTTGCTGTGCTCAGCGGTGAGCATGGGTGAAACGCTCGTTTCACGCGGTTGAGCTCCGGGTTTGGTTCCTGCGGAAGGCCATGGCATTCTGTACGACCCACTGACAACCGCGCGTGAATGCTCGGGCCATGGCCCGCCATTGGCGGGTTTTGTCGGAACAGAATTCAAACCCCATCTCCTGGAAACGGCGCTTCCAGTAGGCTGGCAGACGTTCATTGACGTGGTGCCGTCCGCCCTGTCCCGGGGGAGCAGCCGTTAGCAGCACCTGTTCGGCGTGTGCGAACCAAGCCAGGAAGTTTTCTATTTCTTCCTCGGGTATGTGCTCGGCAACCTCGACGGAGACAACAAAGGGGTACCCTCGCATCTCGGGAGGAGGCGGCTCTGTCAGGTCGGCCAACAGGGAGTTTCTGGCGGCCTTGGGAGACATCACCTCAAAGGCGGCGGGACTGCCGTCAATGCCCAGGGTAGGGATCCTGTCGGCGAAGAACTCGACCAGGTAGCCAGCCCCACAACCAAGATCCAGTAGGCTGTCCGGCTCGAAGACTTTTTCCACGGCGCGCGCAAAAGCGTGATAAGTCGGCCGGTACATGGTCCGTGCCAGATACCATTCTGCGTCATAGGTGCGGCGCAGGGATTCGTCTGGCTCAGGGGGCGGATGCTCGCGGGGAGCTTCCGGTGGCTGGACTTCCCCGCGTCGGCTCAACCTCAATTCCGTCAGCAACTTACAAATGGCTTTTACCTGTGCCTGGCGCGAATAATGTTGGGAGACCCATTCTCGGTATTCGTTGGGTTCCCCGGGATCGGTGGTCAGTGACCGGACTGCTTCCTGCACCGTATTGAAAACCCACTTCTCAGACAGCAGGTCCGTCGCACCTGGGAAGTTATGCACCACGGGCTTAAGCCCCGCAGCCATCCCTTCCAGCACATTGTATGGATGACCTTCGCTGAGGCTGGTGGACAGCAGGAAACGCTTGTCGGCCAACCACCCCGGCACGTCCTCGATGTAGCCGTCGTGAAGCAGTACCTCCTGTAGCCCCATCGCATGGCGCAAGTGTTCGAAGTACTCCTCAAGCTCCACCCCTTGCCAGTCGCCGCCAACGTGAATGACACTATCCGCACCTGCTTCCCGCAGCCCGGCGGCCGTCTGCAGCAGAAGGGGCAGGTTCTTCCGGTGGTTAAGGTGAGCGAGGAACGCGATGTCTACGACCTCCTCTTTGCCAGAGGGGATCGTAAAACTCGCCACATCGACTCCGTTGGGAACAACCTCTTTTCGAACCTCGATCTCGGGGAAGCGGCGGTTAAAGGTGCGGCGCATGTGGTCGGCGACGAAGATGAGGCAGTCCACCACGTCCCAGTTGATTGTCCGGGGCACTTCGGTAAAGACCTCGAATCGATGCAGGCGGCAGACGGTGGTCGTGTTGCGGAGGGCCTTTGCTTTCCTGGTGAGGGCCGCGGTTACGGCATCGGCCCACTCGAGCCACACCACGTCCGCCCACTCGAGTGGTAGAGAGACCGTGTTGGGGCCGACGGTCATGTATCGCACATCCAGGGACTGCTCTGCCTGCAAGGCGCCAACCAGCTTGCGCAGAAACGCCGCCGGGTTCTCACGCTCCAGCAGAAGAACCCGGGTCTTCGTGGAGGGTCGCCGGGGCCGGCTGGCAGCGAAAGAACGCTTATTGTTCTGACGGAGGGCGGGGCCCGTCTGCGTTTGGATTTTTTCCAGGTTTTCTCCTATCGTGGGGTCATCGGGGGCAAGTTCGACCGCCTGTTGGATGTAGCCGATGGCCTCGGCTGTCTTGCCCAGCACGCGGGCTGCCACGGCGGCGTCATTCCAGGCCTCCGGGTTTTCCGGTTCGGTTTCTGTCCACTGCCTGGCCAGGGCATACGCTTCGGCGTATCTGCCGTCCTCGAAGACCTCTTCCAGCTTTCCCCCCGAAGACCTGTGAGAATCCGCACGGGCCTGAGCAAGGGTGGCTTCCACAGACGCACCGGCTGCAACACAGAGCCTCTCCAAGTTCTGTCGCGCCTCCCGGCAGTCCGCATCGATTTCAAGGGCGCGCAGGCAGCAACGGCGGCTCTCCTCGAGGAGACCGGCCGCAAAGCATACAGCCGCCGCGTCACTGAACAGCTCCGCGTCCTGTGGTGACCTGTCCAAGAGGCGGCGGTATACCTCCAATGCCGCCTCAATATCACCCTCCTGGTAGAGTACCTCCCCCCGGGCGCGCAACTTTTCGGTCTCATTCACTCTCCTGGCTCCTCCCGGACAGTTGTCTGTTCGGCGGTCCGGCCGGCGGGGGTCTTGCCCGTCGGCACGTGATGCACCGGATCCGCAGAATACTTTCACGCTTGCAAAGCGCATACCGGGCGGGCTGCCGGGCCTGTCCACATCCGCAACGGCGTTCTCGCCGCCGCCGGGGTGGATGGCGCGTTCCGTTTTGCAACCCCCGATGAGAATGACAACGGCGGCCGAAGCTCGGGAATATGGCCGTATTGGCACGGCAGGTGCATCAGGCATGGACCGAGCGGGCCGTTCTTCCCGGCGGAACAGTTCCCTGACCGCCGCGCATGCGGGCGCACGCGCGCCCCCGCGGCCCGGCGGCACCGGAAAAAGAATCGGCCTCCGGGAAAAAACTGCGGCCCAAAAAAACGCCCTGGAGGCCATCAGAGGCGCCCGCGGGGCCTCCAGGCGCCGGTCGTTGAAGATGGGTTCCCGACTCCTGGATAATAAGGTCAACGGGAGGGCCTGCCGGCACCTCGCATGAGAGGCATGCACCATGGCGAACGGCGCATCCAAGAGCGAAACGCGGACGATCGGCATCCATCCCCGTGTGCTGCAGCCTGCCACGTTCCCGCCTTTTGATCTCTACACCCGGGGGAGCGACGGCGAGAGGCTGCACCTTTTCCGGCCCGCCGACGAACCGGTGTACGTGAATACGTGGCGGAAGCTGGAGCAACTGGGCGTGGAGATGCTCTACGTAGACGAAAGCGACCGGGAGCGGTGCCTGGATTACGTGGAGGAGCAGCTGCCGGCGCTGGTGGAGCAGGACGCCCTGCCGGCGGGCCACCTGGAACAATGGATTTACACCCTGGCGGCCCGTGCGCTGGAGGAGCTGCTGGAGAATCCCGAGTCGCCGGAACCGTTCAGAAGAGTGCGAGCGCTGATGGGGCCCCTGGTGCGGCTGGTGCGCACAGACGAACGGGCGGTGGGCCGCATGCTGGACACCGCGCCCCTTGTCTACCATACGCCCAACCACTGCCTGAACGTGTCCGTGCTGCTTACCGGGTTCGCCGCGCGCGCGGCACGGGTGGAAGATGACGACCTGCTGGCGGAAGTCGCCACAGGAGGCGCCCTCCACGACCTGGGGAAGGCGGTCCTGCCCGAGCAGGTTCTGCAGAAAAGGTCCGAGCTCACGCGGGGTGAGTTCGCCCGGATTCGAAGACATCCTCGGGACGGGCTGGACCTATCACGCCCCTTCCTGCGCCGCGACAGGGTCGCCCAGCGGGTGATCCTCGAACATCACGAGAACGCGGGCGGCAACGGCTATCCGGAAGGCCGCACCGCCGAGGCCATCCACACCTTCGCCCGAATGGCCCGGGTGGTGGACGTCTACGATGCCCTCACCAGCCGCCGCCCCTACGGCCCGGCCCGCAGCCAGCTCGCCGCGCTGAACATCATGACTTCGGAGATGGAGGGCGCCTTCGACGAGAGCCTGCTCCGCAGGTTCATCCGCTACGCGGCGTCCGCGTTCCAGCAGGACCTTTCCATCAGGGTGATCACCGGGGAAACGACCGTGGAGGGCGAGGCGCAGCTTCCCGTCGAGTCCGAACCGGCCAGCCCCATCATGCCGCCCGGCCCGCCCGTGCCGGACTCCGACGACGGGGAGACCACCCACATCCTGGCCCCGGGCCCGGAGGCGGAAGTGAAGAAGGCCGAGGCCGACGCAGAGCGGGCTCTCGACGCCCTCTCAGAGCTGGCCGCCCCGGAGGATGAGGATTTTGCCCTGATGAAAGGCGTCCTGGACGTGCTGCGCGAGACGGTGGCCGCCCATGTGGGCGAGCAGGGCGGCGCCGGGGCGGGGGAATCCCCGCAGGAACGCCAGGAAACACTCATGCATGCGGACGTGGAGCGCGTGCGGCCGCTCTTTTCCATCGTGTGGCAAATCGACCAGTGGCGACGGGAATTCAACGAACCGACGGCCGAACCAGCGGAGGCCGCGCGTCTGCGCCAGGAGGTGCTGAGCTGCCTGGGCGATCTGCGCAACGATGTCGCGCTCACGCTTCGGCGCCACCACGTGGAGATCATCGAGAGTGCCGATCCCCTCCACCCCCGGCTTCATGAGGTCAGTCAGCAGGGGCAAGGCGATTCCGAGGTGCCTCCGGGCGTGCACCTGCGGCGTGTGGGATTCGTCTATCGCCGGGGGGACCGAGTGGAAGTCCTGGAACCGGCTCAGGTGGTGGTGGGAGCCAACCTGCGCAGGGCCGGCTGATGCGGTCGCCCTCCCCTGTCGCCATCACCGCTGTACGGCAAAACCCTCCGGGCCGAGGAACCGAACGAATTTCCGCAGAAGCTCCTCATCGAATTCGTCCTTCATTGCCCCCAGCATGAGCTGCAGGGCGGCCACGGGCGTCCTGGCGGGCGCGTAGCAGCGGTTGGTAGTGAGCGCGTCGTATACGTCAATCACCTTGGCCAGGCGCGCCACAGGCCGGATTTCTGCCGTGGCCAGGCCATCGGGATACCCCGAACCATCGCAGCTCTCGTGGTGGTGGCGGATGATCATCCGGCTGACATCTTCCAACCGCCGGCTCTCGGCCACGAGTTGGAGACCGTATTCAGGGTGCTCTTTGACTCGCTTGAATTCCTCGACAGTCAGTTTGCCGGGCTTGTTCAGGATTTCGTCGGGCAGCATGCTCTTGCCGATGTCGTGAAGCAGTCCACCCGTGCCGATCCCCTCCAGCTTCTCCCTGTCCTCTACGCCCAGCAAGGCCCGGCTGGCGCCCACCAGGAACATGGAAACGTTCACGCAATGCGTATAGGTATAATAGTCATGCGAGGCCATGTCCGTCATCCGCCACAGGGCGTCCGGATTGCTCAGGATGGACATCACCGTGGCGCGTACCATCTTCTCCGCTCGCCGGATGTTCTGCCCCGAGCGGGGATTATCGAGTACGTCCTGCATGACCCGGCTGGAGCTTTCATACAAGATCGAACACGCCTCTTGCTCCGGCAGCAGCTCGTCGCGGATGATGGCATCTATATTCTCCTCGACGTAGCTACGGTAGGCGGCCTCGTCGACCTCGCGCAGGAAAAGGTGCTCCACACCGCGATCGAGCAGCCTCTGTCGCACCCGCTCGGTGAACTGCGTATGTGCCGCGCGGTAAAGGGTGTAATCTTCCGAGGAAACGCGGACAAACAAATCCGCCGGAGACAAGGTCCCGGGCCGAATCACGGCCAGGCATACGGGGAAATACCCGGCCCGCACGTGCCCTGCCGTGCGGTCAAGCGGCGGGTGGGATTCCCCTCTCCCCGTGCCCTCATCAGAAACCATTGTCCCCCGCCATGCCTCAAAGTGGAACGAGGGTATGCCGGCACGCCGGGTGGACGCCCCGTCACACTCCACCTTCCTACCCTTGTACTTCAGCGGGGCGGCGCAAGTCAATCGCTTCGCCCTTCCCCGCTTCGTCGCGGTGTGGAACCGCTCCCGCAGACGCTTCGTCGAGCCGGTTACCTTTCGCGAAAGCACTCCCTGTGGTAGCCTATAGGGTGCACAGCCAACGGGGAGACGCTGACAGTGGAACTCAAGGTTTATCCCGACCGGGTGCTGCGCAGGAAATGTCGTCCCACCAGACGCATCGACGACGAGTTCGTCAGGCGCGCCCGAGAAATGCTGGATTTTATGTACGAAGCGAAAGGGCTCGGCCTGGCGGCACCCCAGGTCGGGTGGACGGACCGGATCGTCACCCTGGACGTGGAGCAGCAGCAGGAAGGGGGCCGCATCTTCGTGAACCCTCGCATCGTGCAGCGCGAAGGGCAGATGGAGCACGAGGAAGGGTGCCTGAGCCTGCCGGGTTTGCAGGTGGAGGTGCCGCGCTCGGAGAGTGTCCTCATCGTAGCTTATACGCTGGGGGGAGAGCGGCGAGAGATCCAGGCCGAGGGACTGGCCGCCTGCGCCTGGCAGCACGAGGTGGACCATCTGAACGGCATTCTGATCATCGACAGGCTCCCTCCCACTGCTCTGACCAGTGTCCGCCGGCAACTGAAACGGCTGGAACGAGAGCGGGAGTCCGGGTGAAACCCCTCCGGAATCGGCCCACGACAAGGCGCGAACATGAAGCTGCTTTACTTCGGCACACCATCCTTCGCCGTCCCGACGCTGCGGGCACTGCATCAGGCCGGGCACCCCATCCTGTGCGTGGTGACGCAGCCGGACCGGCCCCGGGGCCGGGGGCGGCGCCCTGTGCCACCGGAGGTAAAGAAAGCCGCAGGACAGCTCGGTCTGGAGACGCTTCAGCCGGAGAAGGCCAACAGTGCGCAGGCCGTCCGGCGCCTGGCCGGGCTCGAAGCGGACCTGGGCGTGGTCGTGGCCTACGGTGAAATGCTCAAGCCCAAACTGCTCAGCGTCACCCGAAGGGGCTTTATCAATGCACACGCTTCGCTGCTGCCCGATTACCGGGGCGCCGCGCCCATCAACTGGGCCCTCATCCGGGGGGAGGAGGTGACCGGTGTGACGGTCATTCGCATGGAGCCCCGGCTGGACGCAGGACCCATACTCGCCAAACGGAAGGTCCCCATCGGCGAGGACGAGACCGCCGGGCAGCTCCACGACCGGCTGGCGCAGGTCGCCGCCGATCTCGTGGTGGAGGTGGTGAACCGCATGGACGCGGGCGAGAGGGTAGCGGGCCGACCGCAGCCGGCCGAGACCGGTTTCTTTGCGCGAAAGCTCACCAAGGAGGACGGCCGGATTGACTGGAGCTGCGAAGCCCGTGAGATAGAAAACCGCGTGCGAGGGCTGACGCCCTGGCCCGGCGCCTACAGCACGCTCCACTCGAGCGACGGGGCGACCAGGGTCACGCTCCTGCGCGTTCGTGCCGAGCCGTCCGAAGTCGGCGATGAGCCGCCGGGCACGGTGCTGACGGCGGATGAAGACCGTGGCATAGCCGTCCGGACGGGGCGGGGCGCCGTGCGCATACGCCGGCTGAAGCCGGCGGGCAGCCGGGCCATGAGCGCCCGGGATTTCCTTCACGGCCACCACGTGGAACCCGGCGACCGGTTCCGCCCCGAACCGGACGAATAGGCAGTGAATGGGGCTGCCCGGATGCCCAAACAGCGGATTTTGAGGCGGGGAAAGAATGGGCCGGCGCATGGTGAAACTCTTCAATTTCCTTACCCGGGTGCGACGGGTGCGATGCCGGCCGCAGAATCTCCTGGTCCTCGTGCCCTCCTGCCTGCAGCGAAGCGCTTGCCCCCACAGAATCACGAACGATATCAGCAACTGCCGCCGTTGCGGGCGCTGCAAGGTCAAAGACGTCATAGAGCTGAGCGAGAAGTACGGCACCCGGTGCGCCGTGGCCACGGGGGGACGGCTGGCCCTGGAGATGGCCCTCAGCGACGACGTGGACGCGGTCGTGGCGATCGCCTGTGAGAAAGAGCTGCAGGAAGGCATGGGGGGTGTGTTCCCCAAGCCGGGACTGGGCATCATCAACATACGTCCCCACGGGCCCTGTACGGACACGGACGTGGACCTGGAGGAAGTGGAGGAGGCCATCGCCTGGTTCCTGCGGGATTAGCCCGGATATTCCATGAAGATTCGTCGGCTCACTCCACAAAGGCTTTTTGACCTGAAGGATACGACGATTCGGCCACCAGGCTGTAGGCGACGCACTGTTTGCGGCCCGGCGAGGCAGGCTTGGCCCCAGGCGAGGCTGGAGGCCCGAGTCCCCGGAGGCGTATCAGTAGATACGTCGAGGACGACGAGGGCCGAAGCCGAAGCCTGGGGTCAAGGCCGCCCGCCGGACGGCGAAGCTTTATGAAATATGCGGGGCAGCCCGGCAGCCACCACTCAGGGAACTGTCCGGGCAAGAGTCAGCACCTGGACCGGACCCGCCCCCGCCTTTTTCAGCACCTTGCAGCACTCCTCCGCCGTCGCCCCGGTGGTGGCCACGTCATCCACCACCAGCAGCGCGCGGCCCCGCACCGCCCGCTGCGTGGCCACGGCAAAAGCCCCCCGTACGTTGTCCCGCCTGCGGGGGAACGTCAGCCGGGTCTGCTGCTCGGTGTAACGGGTGCGAACCAGGGCAGCCGGCAGCAGCTCGCACTCGAAGTGGCGCGCCAGCACCCGGGCCAGAAGCAGCGCCTGGTCGTAGCCCCGCTCGCGCCGCCGCGCAGAATGAAGCGGAACCGGCAGGACCGCCGCCGGCGTGGACACCGCTCCCGGAAGCCACCCGCGCATCAGCGCGGCCTTGACCAGTCGCGGTCCGAGAAAGTAGTTCCCTTCGAACTTGAAGCTCTTGATGATCGAGGAGACCGGACCGGCGTAGGCGAAGAACGCACGGGCAAGATCGAAATACCGCTCCTGCCCCAGGCAGTGCATGCACAGCGTGTCCCCATCGGGAGCGCCGTACAGCGGCAGGCCGCAGCCCCGGCACACCCGGCCGTCCAGCCTCTGCTGCCGCAGCGCGCGGGAGCAATCCCGGCACAGAACGAGCCTTTCCGCGTCCTCCAGGGGCAGGCCGCAGTGGTAGCAATGGCGGGGATAGACCCAGTCCAATGCGGCATTCGCCGCACGCCTTGCCAGGCGCACCACCCGCGCCCCAAACCGGCCTTCAGCCATCGCCGCTCTCCCGTCCGCCGCACAACTCTTCCATGGTCAGGGCGGTGCCGTAGTGAATCCGGACGGTATCCTCGAGGTCAGTTGCGTACCCCCCGGCCAGGACCACGGCGGCCGGGATCCCGCGTTCGGCGCAGGAACCCAGCACGATCTCGTCGCGCCTCTTCAGGTCGTCGATCTCCAGCAGGAGAGCGCCGAGAACGTCCCGCCGGTACGGGTCGGCGCCGGCCACGTAGAGCACGAAATCAGGCCTGAAATCGTCCATTACCCTCCCCAGGTGCTGCTCGAGCTCGCCCAGGTAGCGCGGACCCGCGCACAGGTCGGGCAGCCCGACGTCCAGATCGCTCCGCCGTTTCAGCGGGTAATTGTTCTCCTGGTGGATGCTGAACGTGAAGACGTCCGGCTCGTCCCGGAAGATGTAGGCCGTCCCGTTGCCCTGGTGCAGATCGCAGTCCACCACGGCCACCTTCTGTGCCAGCCCGTACGCGCGGAGCCTGGCCACGCCCACGGCCACGTCGTTGATGTAGCAGAAACCCTCCGCCCAGTCCGGAAAGGCATGGTGGAACCCTCCCGCCAGGTTCATGGCGAAGCATCCTTCCCGCGCAGCCGTCCGGCAGGCGAGGATGGTCCCGCCCGCGCCGAGGACGAAGGCCTCCACAATTTCGCGGGAAATGGGCATCTCGCTGCGCAACGTCCGCGGGGTGTGCCGGTAGCCCAGCAGATCGTCGATGTATTCCGGGGTGTGAACCAGCTCCAGGTCCGCCCGCCGGGCCGGGTCCGGAACCAGGAACTCCTCCGGCCCCACGACACCGCTCTCGATGAGTTTCTCATGGAGGAGGCCGTACTTCTCCGTGCGGAAAACGTGCTGGCCTATGTCGCAGTAGTAGCCGTCCGAGTAAACGTAGCGGGCTTTTCCGAGTTGCGCGGCCACGCTCAGGGCTCCAGCACGAGCGGGAAAGCAGGCGTCCAGCCCGGCTCCAGCCGTTCCCCCAGGACCTCCGGTCCGGTGGCATAGAGAGGGCTGATCTCGATGAGGGGCCGGGACAGGTCCTCGGGCCAATCGAATTCGGCCCCGGCCTGCTCCAGCCAGCGCAGCCATTGCCGCTGCAACAACCGGCGCGCGGAGGCGGGGCTGTCCTCGCCTCCAGCATTCTTGACCGGTCCGAACTCGTCTTCCCGTGACACCTCGACGAAGGCGCATTCGTCGGCGAAACGCAGCGAGTCGAACACGAACCGCTCGAACTTGCGGCACCCCTTCTCGGGAGAGCTGACCTTCTGCCCGTCCTTGTACATGTCGTACGTCTTCTCCGCGACGTGCCAGGGCAGCGATTCGCCGCGCTCCAACATTCTGTCCACGAAGGGGACGGCGATGATGTGGATGGCGATGCTGCCGAACAGGTACCGGAGTTCGCCGGAATCCGTCCGCTCACCGGCCACCTCGTCCGGCACGTCTATGTACTCGATCACCGCCGGCTTGCCCCCCTTCAGGACGGCGATGCCCAGGCCCTCGCCGGGGCCGCGTTTGGCCACCACTTTGCAGGAGAAGTCGGCCTTGTGCCGGATGTGGTAGCCCAGGTACCGCTCGTCAGCCACCGTCACAAGGGGGTTATCCACCTGGAAGCAACTGATGAGCCCCCATCCACCCTCGCGCAGCAGGTCCAGCATCTGGCTGTCGGCCAGCGCGTCGAACACGCCGCCGTGGCCGTCCGGGCCGACAAGCAACTCATCGCGCTCCGCCCGCAGCAGGCGTCCGTCGGCGCTCAGTATGGGATTGGTGTGCTGGACGAAGAAGTGCACCGACTGCCGCCCCAGGCCGAAGTAATCCTTCTCGGCGAAGAACTCCCGCGTCTCCCGGTCGTTGGTGTGCCCCGTCATGATCAGCCAGGGCATGGCGCAGCCGTAGCGCCGGCGAGCCGCCAGTATCTGCTCCGCGAACAACCGGAACAGGCTCTTGCCGCGGATCGGACTGATCGGATACATCCCCTTCGGATGGTCGTAGCCGAGACGGGTGCCCTGCCCTCCGGCCACCGTCAGGGCCGCCACCCGGTCCTCCTCCAGCGCCCGCCGCCCCATACGGCGGACGCTCCTCTCGGCCTCTCGCTCCGTCTCATCGGAGGGCAACCGTTCAACGGGAGCCGGGACCACGTCGCCGAAGGCGACCTTCTCCGCGGGAGACCGCAGTAGCGTCCTGAACTCGGCGAGGCGGTCGAAGTCGATCCTGCGGAGCTGCTCCAGGAGCCCCCGCTGCGGCTCTTCCTCCAGTTCCTCAAGCCACTCCAGTACGTGCTCCTGTCCGTGCTCTCTCAGCTTCTCCTGCAGCCGACCGTTCGGTTCCTGTGCACTCAAGGGCAGTGCCTCCGGTCAACAGATTCTGGGTAATTGCTCCCCGCTGAGCATCTGTAGCAGGCGGTGCGTGCCGAGCCGCGTCCGCAGGACCACCCTGCCGACGTAATCGTCGCAGACGCGGCCAATGCGCCGGCTGGCCTCTCCATGGGGCAGCCCTCGCATCGCCTCGAGGACCTCCTGTTCTGCATCCGGTTCCACGACGGCCACCAGGCGTCCTTCGCACGCCAGATAGAGCGGATCGAGGCCCAGCAGTTCGCAGATGGACCTTACTTCCTCCCGCACCGGGATCAGCTCTTCATCCAGCATAATCCCGGCGCCGGCATCCTTCGCCAGCTCGTTCAGCACGGTGGCCAGCCCGCCGCGCGTGAGGTCCCTCATGAAGGACATCCTCCCGGCAGCGCCCAGGACCGCCTGGGCCAGGTCCGTGAGGGGTGCGCAGTCGCTGACGACACTGGCCTCCAGGTCCAGCCCTTCGCGCTGCGCGAGGACCGCCCCGCCGTGGTCGCCCACCGGGCCGGAGACGATGACCGCGTCGCCGGGCCGCGGCTCGCCGCCGGGGGGCTTCACTCCCTCAGGCACCGTGCCCAGCCCGGCCGTATTGATGAACATCCGGTCCGCCTTGCCCCTCGGGAGCACCTTGGTATCCCCCGTGATGACCTCGATCTCAACTGCATCGGCGGCGATCCGGATCGATTCCAGCACTCTCTCCAGGTCAGCCGTGGGCAGTCCCTCCTCCAGCAGAAGCGCACACGAGAGGAACCGGGGCACTGAGCCCACGACGGCCAGGTCGTTCACGGTGCCGAAAACGGCCAGTTTGCCGATATCCCCGCCCGGGAAAAAGATGGGATCGACCACGTAGCTGTCCGTCGTGAAGGCGACCCGCTCGCCCGCCATCTCGACCAGGGCGCTGTCCGGCAGGTCAGCCAGCCGGGGAGAGTCGAAAAACCGCAGCAGCGTATCCTTGATGAGCCGCCGGGTCAGCACACCGCCGCTTCCGTGGCCGAGCTTGATGCGCTCCTCATGCATCGGCGCCTCCGTAGCGGAAGAAAGCGGCACAGGCCCCCTCGCTGGAGACCATGCACGGTCCTACGGGGGCGTCCGGGACGCACTTCTGTCCGAAAAGGGGGCACTCGACCGGCAGCACGAGCCCCCGCAGCACTTCCGCGCACCGGCACTCGTCGTTCTCCACTGACGGAACGGAGGGATCCGGCCCCACCCGGGAAAAAGCATCCCAGTCCTGCCGCACCACCAGTCCGCTGTCGGGGATCAGGCCCAGCCCGCGCCACTGGCTGTCCGCCGGCTCGAAGACCCGATCGATGACGCGGCGGGCCACGGGATTGCCGTCCCCGGCCACGGCCCGCCGGTACTGGTTGTCCACCTGCGGCGCGCCCTGCCGCACCTGCTTCACCAGGGACAGCACTCCCAGCAGGATGTCCATCGGCTCAAACCCGGTCACGCAGCACGCCACGCCGAACTCCTCGGGCAGGAACCCATAGACGTCCGGCCCGGTGATCGTGGAGACGTGTCCGGGCAGCAGGAAGCCGTCCAGCCGCACCTCGGGGGCCTCCATCAAGACGCGCAGGGCGCCCGGCATGGTCTTGTGCCCGGAGAGCACGTAGAAGTTCTCGACCTCCCGGGCGGCCGCCTCCAGCAAAGTGGCCGCCACCGTGGGCGCCGTCGTCTCGAACCCCACGGCCAGGAAGACGATACGCCGGTCGGGATTCCGGCGCGCCAGCTTGAGGGCATCCCGGGGCGAATACACCACCCGCACGTCCGCTCCCCCGGCGGCGGCGTCCTCCAGGGAGGCGCTTTCGCCGGGCACCCGGTAAAGGTCCCCGAAGGTGCACAGCACCGTCCCCGGCTCCCGTCCGATCTCGATAGCACGGTCCACGTAGGTGGAAGGAGTGACGCAGACGGGACAGCCGGGTCCGCTGCGCAGCTCGATGTTCTCCGGCAGCAGGTCCGGCAGGCCGAACCGGTGGATCGCCATGGTGTGCCCGCCACACACCTCCATGAAGCAGAGGCTGCCGGCCCCCCGGGCCGCGCTGCGAATCTGCGCGGCCAGGGCGCGCACGGCCTCCGGGTCCCGGAACTCGTCAACCAGCCTCATCTTTCCCGTCCAGTTGAGCTCGGACCTCGTCGAGCAGGCGCAGTGTCTCCCGGGCCTCCTCCTCGTCCACCTTCTGAATGGCGAAACCGGCGTGAACGAGCACGTAATCGCCAACCTGCGCGTCGGGGAGCAGTTGCAACCCGACCTCCCGGATGGTGCCGGAGAGCTCCACCTTCCCCACCTCGCCGTCTATCTCGATTATTCTGGCCGGGATGGCCCAGCACATATCAGTTCTCACCCCCCGTTTGCAGCCGTGCCACAGCGCAGGCCGCCTGTCCCAGGCTGATGCCTCCGTCGTTGGGCGGGACTTCAGTCTGCAGCAGCACGGTGAACCCCTCCCGGCGCAGCGCCGGAGCTACGGCGGAGACCAGCGTGCGGTTCTGGATCACCCCGCCGGAGAGCGCCACCGTCGCCAGGCCCGTCTCCTGCCCGAGTCTCCGGCACGTCTCAACGATCATTCGTTCGACCGTTCGGTGGAACTTGCCGGCTATCACGCCGACCGGCACGTCCGCGCTCAGGTCCTGCAGTATGCCGCGCCACAGCTCATCCACCAGGATGCTCTCGCGCGCATAGTCGAAGCCGTAGGCCCCCTCCACGCCCGGCTCGGCATGGGCCTCCAGCTCACAGGCCGGCTGGCCCTGATAGGTCGCTTCCCGGCATACACCCAGCAGCGCCGCCACGGCGTCAAAAAGCCGCCCCGCGCTGGACGTAAGGGGCGAGAAGCGCCGGCGTTCGGCCACCTGCGCCAGGCTCTTCCAGTTGCCCGCACCGCAGAACTTCTCCATTTCTCGGACGGCACGGTCCCTCCCCAACGCGTTCAACAGGTGCGCAAGGGCCATGCGCACCGGCTCCCACACGGCGCGGTCACCGCCCGGCATAGGCACGTACGCCAGGTGGAACCGCCGCTCATAGTCCCGCCGATCGGCGACGAGGAATTCTCCGCCCCAGACGGCCCCGTCCGCTCCGTAGCCCGTCCCGTCCCAGCTCACGCCGATGACCCGGCCGTCGTATCCGTTCTCCGCCATGCACGAGACCACGTGCGCGTGGTGATGCTGGACCTGGATGAGGGGAAGACCGCGCTCCCGGCTCAGTTTCCTGGCGAACTCGGTGGTGGGATAGTCCGGATGCATGTCGCACACGACCACCTCCGGCTCCAGGCGGAGCAGGCGGGAGAAATCCCGGAAGGCCCGCGCGAAGTGCGCCGCGTTGTCGGCGTCGGAGACGTCGCCGATATGCTGGGACAGGAAGACGCGCCGGCCGCTGGTCAGCGCGAATGTGTTCTTCAGCATTGCCCCCGTGGCCAGCACGGGAGGTCCGCCGTCCGCCAGCACGATGGGCTCCGGCACATAGCCGCGCGAACGGCGCAGGGGCATCGTGCGTCCATCGGCCGCCGCCACGACGGAATCGTCACACCGGTTGAGAATCGCGCGATCGTGCGTGAGCACGCCGTCTACAATGTCGCTCAGGCCCTCAAGCACCTGCTGGTCCTCGGTGGCAATCGGCTCGTCCGAGCGGTTGCAGCTCGTCATCACCAGTGCCGCGGGCATCTGGGGGGCATCATGGTCGAAGAGCATCATGTGCAGCGGCGTATAGGGCAGCATCACGCCCAGTTGCGCCAGGCCCGGCGCCACGGCGTCCGCCACGGGCGAAGGAGTCCGTTTTCTCAACAGCACAACCGGCGCCTGCGCCGACGTAAGCAGATCACTTTCCAGCTCCGAGACGTGGCAGATGCTCTCGCACGTCGCCAGGTCTTTCACCATGAGGGCGAAAGGTTTGGCGGTACGCCGTTTCCGACGTCGCAGGTCCTGTACCACGTCCTCCCGTGCGGCGTCGCAGGCCAGGTGGAACCCGCCCACGCCCTTGACGGCGACGATGGCTCCTTTCCTGAGCATCCGCCGCGCGCGCTCCAGCGGGCGATCGAGCCGGGCGCCGGCGGGGGACAGGAACGCCAGCTTAGGCCCGCACGCGGGGCACGAGAGCGTCTGGGCGTGCAGCCGCCGGTCCGCCGGGGCCGAGTATTCCCGGGCGCATTCGGGACACGGCGGGAACTCGTCCATCGAGTTCGCCTCCCGGTCGAACGGCACCTCCCGGGCAATGGTGAAACGCGGGCCGCAGGACGTGCAGGTGTTGAACGCATAACCGAATCGTCGATCGTCCGGATCGCGAAGCTCCGCCCGGCAGCGCTCGCAGATGGCCATGTCGGGCGGAATGGGCAGCAGGCTCTGGCCGTCGGCCCGGCTCCGGATGATGCGGAACTCGGTGTCTCCCCGGGGTTCGGCCTCCTCAACCTGCAGTTCGTCCACCCTGGCGCGCTCGGGCACGATGTCGCGGAAACCCCTCACGACGGCCCGGAGAGTTTCCTCCGGCGCCTCCACCTCCACCACGACGCCACGGGGGGTATTGCGGACGCACCCCGCGCATCCCCGCGCCGTCAGTTCCCGGTACAGGGTAGGGCGGAAACCCACGCCCTGCACCCGGCCGAAGACGGTGATGCGGCAGCGCTTAAGCGCCGCGCCGATGGTCTGGTAACCGCTCACGGTGGTTGGCTCAGCCTCCCGCGACGTTCTCGCGGTAGTAATCGCATAGTTCATTCACGGGACAGTTCGCACAGTCGGGCTTCCTGGCCGTGCAGATGCGTCGTCCGTGCGTTCCCATCAGGTGCGTGGCGCGGGTCCAGCGCTCCTCCGGGATAAGTTCGCACAATTCCTTTTCGATCTTGTCCGCCGTCTTGCCCTCCGCAAGCCCCAGCCGCCTCGAGACCCGCTTGACGTGGGTATCGACCGCGATGGCCTGCCGGTCGAAGGCGTTGGAGAGAACCACGTTGGCAGTCTTCCCGCCCACGCCGGGAACGTTCGTGAGCGCATCGAGGTCCTGCGGCACCTCGCCACCGTGCTGTTCCACGATGGCGCGGCAGCACTTTTGAACGCTCTCCGCCTTTCGGCGGAAGAATCCGGTGGACCGGATCACTTCCTGGAGCTCCTCCCGGTCTGCCTCCGCCAGGTCTTGTGCCGTGGGCCAGCGCTCGAAGAGCTCCGGCGTCACCTGGTTGACCCGTTCGTCGGTGCACTGAGCGGCCAGAATAGTGGCCACCAGCAGCTCCAGCGGGGTCTCATAGTCCAGGTATATGCGCGCATCCGGGTGGGCCCCTTCGAGCCCGTCGAGTATTTCAGCGGCCTTCTCAGCCGGTTTCATTTGCATCGTCGCCCCCCCGTTTCTCTCGTTCCACGACGAATATGGCCATGCTGGCCAGCAGGTTGGCCAGGAACCTGGGCATCCTGCGGAAGTTCGAGTTGAGGAAGATGCTGTCCGTAACCCGCACACCCTGTTCGCGGCAGAAGGAGTAGAAATCCTTGATCGTCAGCAGGTGGATGTTGGGCGTCTCGTACCAGGAATACGGCAGCACGCGGGTCCTGGGCATCCGCCCCCGCAGGAACAGTTGCACCCTCACGGCCCAGTGTCCGAAGTTGGGGAAGCTGATGACGGCGCAACGTCCCACGCGTATCATCTCCTGCACCACCCGATCCGGCCGCGAAGTCTGCTGCAGGGTCTGGCTGAGCACGACGCAGTCGAAGCGGTCGTTCTCGAACATGTCCATAGCTTCCAGCATGTCGCCGTGATAGACGGGCACGCCGTTGCTGATGGAGCCATGAACCTGCGCCAGATCGTGATCGACGCCCATCCCGGTGCAGTTTTTCTCCCGGATGAGCTGCTGCAGCAGCGTGCCGTCCCCGCAGCCCAGGTCCAGCACCCTGGAACCGGGCTCCACGTATTCCTCGATCATCTGGTAGTCAAGGCGAATGGGCATCGCACATTTCCCCGCAGCGCAGACAGGCGGCTGCAGCCGCTCGCACAAACCACTTGCTCAACCGAGGCGTCCTTCCCGCAGAGCCTGCCGGGCATTGCGCAGGAATTCGCTTATGGTTTCGCTCAACTGAGGGTCCTCCAGCAGGAAGGCGTCGTGCCCGTACTCCGAGTCCAGCTCGCAGAAGGTCGTCACCACGCCGTTCGCCTGTAGGGCCCGCACCATGTCTTTCGACTGGTAAGTCGGGAACAGCCAATCACCGCTGTAGCTGATAACCAGGAAACGGCTTCGCACGTCCCGGAACGCGCAGACCACGGATCCGTAGTCCGAGACCAGGTCAAAGTAGTCCATCGCCTTGGTGATGTAGAGGTAGGAGTTCGCGTCGAACCGCTGCACGAAACTCCCGCCCTTGTAGCGCAGATAGCTCTCGACCTGGAAATCGGGCGGCCCGAAGTCGTAGCCAACCTCCTCGCGGTCCTGCAGGTTGCGGCCGAACCTGTCCCGCATGGAGCTGTCGCTCAGATAGGTGATGTGCCCCAGCATGCGCGCCACGGCCAGGCCCCGCTCCGGCGGGTCCCCTCCGTAGTAGCCTCCCTCGTTCCAGTTGGGATCGCTGTATATCGCCTGCCTGCCCACTTCGTCGAAGGCGATAGCCTGCGCGCTCAGCCGACAGCTCGTGGCAATGGGCACGGCGGAAACGACCATCTCCGGGTAGTCAATCGCCCACTGGAGAACCTGCATCCCGCCCATTGAGCCGCCCGTGACCGTCAGCAAACGGTCCAGGCCCAGGTGCTCTTTCACCAGGACGTGCTGGACTTTCACCATGTCCTGAACCGTCACCATCGGGAAGTCCAGGCCGTAGGGTCTGCCCGTGGCGGGATTCGTCGAGGACGGGCCGGTGCTTCCCTTGCATCCGCCGATACAGTTGCTGCAGATCACAAAATACCTGTCGGTGTCAATGCCCTTGCCGGGGCCCACCATCACGTCCCACCAGCCCGGCTTGCGGTCCTGCGGCGAATGCCGTCCGGCCACGTGCGCGTCCCCGCTCAGGGCGTGGCAGATCAGCACCGCGTTGTCCCGATCAGGGCTCAGTTCCCCGTAGGTCTCGTAGGCCACGTCAATGGGACCCAGGCGGGCGCCGCTGCGCAGCTCGAGCTCATTCGGCGGCTCGGCGAAGCGCCAGTGCCTGGTCTCCACAATGCCCACAGAGTCTTCAGGGGCCATAACGGCGGGGGCAAACCTTTGCGAATGGTGGAAAAGCAGCAGCCAGTAAAATATCATGCTACAGTATGGGGGGTAAAAGCTCAAGCCCGGCATTGGTCCCGCGCGCTTGCGCCCCTGCGCTGCCACGGGTAGAGTACGTGGGGCTGGCGCCGAGAACTTCGGCTCGGCGGTTCTGCACCACCATCGGGTTCTCTTGTGGGGGAAGCCGGCATTGAAAACGGAAGATGAAGCGACCCCGAAATCCGACTCAACCCCCTCGATGCGGCTGCGCACGGCGGCGATACTCTCCATCTCCGCCATCTGCGGGTGGTTCGTGATGGAGCTGGAGCTGCTCGGCGGGCGCATACTGGCGCCCAACTTCGGCAGTCAGGTCTACGTGGTGATGGGCAGCGTGATCGGCGTCTTCCTGCTGAGTCTCTCCGGCGGTTACATGCTGGGTGGATGGCTCTCGAAACGGCCGCGCAGCAAGCAGGCACTGGGGCTGAGCGTGCTGGTGGCCGGGATCTGGATGGCGGTCATGCCCGCGCTGGCCGATCCGGTGTGCAGCCTCATATTCCGCCTCGTCCCCAGCATAAGGTTGGGATCGCTGGCGGCTTCCCTGGTGCTGTTCGCGGCGCCCACCGTGCTGCTGGGCACTGTGTCCCCCACCGTCGTGCGCTGGCTGACAACGCGGGCGGCTGACTCGGGGTTGAACGCAGGCCGGGTGTTCGCCCTTTCGACCATCGCCAGTTTCGGGGGCTGCATTGTGACGGCGTTCTACCTGGTGCTGCTGTCTTTGAAGCTGACGCTGTGGGTCTCCGGAGGCATTCTCGTTGCGCTGGGGGCAACGATCCTGGTTCACAGCGCACTGGCCGGAGCGCGATCGGCTGTCCCCAGAGCCGACCGCAATGAACGGAAACAGACCCACACCGGGGATATGCCATGAAACGACTGCATCTGCCGGTCCTAGCGGTCCGGGTGGCGGCCGGTGCGCTGCTCATGCTGGGGCTCGTCGTCCTGGTCGCCAGCGGCGCATCGTTGGGCCGGGTGATCTACACGCAAAACTCTCTGTACAACAGGATATTCGTGTACGAGCGGGGCTCGGTCCGCTCCCTGCGGTTCGGCAGGCGCGATCCGCTCATCGTCCAGAGCCGTGTTGACCTGCAGAACCCCAGGCGGCACGTCCACGAGTACACCACGCTGGCCTTCGGGGCGCTGCTCTACAACCCCCGGCCGCGCCGGGTGCTGGTGGTGGGCCTGGGCGGAGGGGTGATACCGCGCGAGATGCGGCATTATTTCCCGGAGGCCGAGATCGACGTGGCGGAGATTGACCCCGCCATTCCCGCCATCGCCGAGCGTTTTTTCGGGTTCGAAACGGATGAGAAGCTCCAGGTGCACGTAGTGGACGGACGCGTGTTCGTCAAGCGCCTCCTGCTGCGCAAGGAAGTCCCCCGCTACGACCTGATTGTGCTGGACGCCTGCACCAGCGAGTACATCCCCTTCCACCTGATGACGAAGGAGTACCTGGAAGAGCTGAAAGGTATCCTGGCAGACGACGGAGTGCTCGCCTCCAACGCCATCTACACCTATCGCCTGGCGGAGGCCCAGCTCAAGACCTTCATGGCCGCGTTTGAGCACTGCCAGGTCTATGTCGGGGAGCGCTCCACGAACGCCATGCTGATCGCCCCGGGCCCGGCCCTGGAGCCGCTGCCCAGCCGGGAGGCCGTACAGCGGGCCGAGCAGCTCCAGGAGAAACATCGCTTCGCGTTCGACCTCCGCCAGGTATCCCGGCGCCTGCGCACCGACCTGAAACCCGACCCCGACGCGCCCATCTTGACCGACGACCGGGCGCCGGTGAACCGGCTGCGCCACCAGGAGCTTCCCGGAGGCTCCGACTGGCGCAAATGACCCGCGGCGACCGCATTTCATTCAAGGAGCCAGTCTCAAGATGATCACCGGTGTAGCGCATGTTTGTTTTACCGTCTCCGACCTGGATGCCTCGACCGACTTCTACTGCGGCAGGCTGGGATTGAGCCACGCGTTCGACTTCCTCAACGACGCCGGAGAACGTTTCGGGGTCTACCTGAAGGCCGGTCGCCGCACGTTCGTGGAGCTATTCGAAGGCGATTTAGCGCAGGACGCTGGGCCCGCTTCGTACCGGCATTTCTGCCTGGAGGTGGACGACATCGAATCCACCGTGGCCGAACTTCGGGAGCGGGGCGTGGAGGTCTCCGATCCCAGTTTGGGCTCCGACAATAGCTGGCAGGCATGGCTGTCCGATCCGGACGGCAACCGCATCGAGCTGCATGCTTACACCGAAGAGAGCAAACAGGCACCTCATCTCGACTGAACACCAGGGGGCAACCGATGGACGAGGAGGCCATTCGAGTGGGCGTCATAGGATGCGGCGGATTCGGCCTGTTCGCCCTGCAGCAACTGGCCCAGGTGCAGGGCATCGAGCTGACCGGCATGGCGGGCACGCACCGGGAGGCCGCCTACCGGGCCGCCGAGAGGTTCGGCATACCGGACATCCAGGAGGTGGACGCCCTGGTCGAGCGCGACGACGTGGACCTGGTCTATATCGCCACGCCGCCCTTTCTGCATCATCCGCAGGCCATGAAGGCGCTGCGGGCGGGAAAGCACGTGATCGTGGAGAAGCCCTTCGCATTGAAGCTCGACCAGGCCGACCAGATGCTGGAGACGGCCGCGCAGAACGACCTGCTGGTCGTGGCGGACCTCATGCAGCGCTACAATCCGCTCTACGATTCGGTGCGGGAACTGGTCGAGCAGAAACCTCTGGGCGAACCTCTCCACGCCTACTTCGAGAATTACGCCGCCGACGAAAGCCTCCCGCCCGACCACTGGTTCTGGGACCGCCGGAAGAGCGGGGGCATATTTGTCGAACACGGTGTGCACTTCTTCGACATGTTCGCCGGATGGCTGGGAGACGGCGAGGTGGTCTCCGCCGAGAGCACGCTTCGGCCCGGCACAGACATCGAAGAGCAGGTTCAATGCACTGTCCGATACGGCGATACGGCGCTGGTCAACATGTACCACGGCTTCCACCAGCCCAACCGGATGGACCGCCAGGAGCTGCGCATAGTCTTCGAGCGGGGCGACGTGACGCTCCACGAATGGATTCCCACCCGGGCGCACGTGCGGGCGGTGGTGAGCGAGAGGGACACGCGCCTGCTCTGTGAACTCTTTCCCCGCTGCACGATCGACGTCACCCATCCCTACGGCGGTGGCCGGCGCCATTGCCGCGCCCGGCACAAGGACCTGGACGTCTACCAGATGATCGAACTCTCCTCGGGGCAGGGAGAGCATAAGTGGCACCGTTACGGGCAGTTGATCCGTCGCCTCGTGCGGGACCAGATCGCCTGGATTCGGGATCGGTCGCATGAGCGGGTCGTTACCGGGGAGAACGGCCGCGGCTCCCTGGCACTCGCACTGGAAGCAGACCGGCTGGCCCACACCGACGACTGAGAAGAAACGATCCGGGGGACACCATGACGGTCCGACGACTCAACACCGTCCGCCTGCTCGGCCCCGGGCAGGTGCGAGCATCCGGCGCGGAACTTCAGGTGATGGGGGCCTTCAATCCCGGTGCAGTCGAGCTGAACGGGGAGATCGTGCTCATGGTCCGCGTGGCCGAGCAGGCCCGGCCCCACCGGGAGGGATACGTGGGTCTGCCGCGCTGGAAAGGCGGCGAGGCAGTGGTTGATTGGTTTCCCGAGGAGGCGGTCATGCCCGTTGATCCGCGTCTGGTGCTGCTGCGGGAGACGGGCGCTCTCCGGCTCACCATGACCTCCCACCTGCGGGTGCTGCGCAGCGCGGACGGCCGGTCCTTCGACCCCGCTGCCGGCCGGGATTTCACGCCGCATTCCCATTACGAGACCTACGGTGTGGAAGACGCCCGCATTACCCCTCTGGGCGATCGGTTCTACATCACCTACGTGGCGGTGTCGCGCCACGGAGCCGCCACCGCGCTGGCCTCCACGCAGGATTTCCGCACATTCGAACGGCACGGCATCATATTCCCGCCCGAGAACAAGGACGTGGTCCTTTTCCCCCGGAAGATCGGCGGCCGATACGCCGCCCTGCACCGGCCCAACCCGCACATGCACTTCGGGCCGCCCGGCATCTGGGTGGGCTACTCGGACGATTTGCTGGACTGGGGCGGCCACCGGGCGCTCCATTCAGGCACTGCCGCCTGGGAGATATCGCGCATCGGTGCCGGCCCGCCCCCGCTCGAAACCGACCGGGGGTGGCTGGAAATCTACCACGGAAAGGCCGAACCCCGAGAACAGGGGCAGGTGGGCACATACTCCGCTGCCTGCCTGCTGCTGGACCGCGACGAGCCGGGTCGGGTGGTCGGCCGGTCGACGGAGCCCGTGCTGGTACCGAAGGCGGATTTCGAGTGCCGGGGCTTCGTCGATAACGTGGTCTTCCCCACGGGCCTGTTGCGGCGCGACGATCGGCTGCTCATCTATTACGGCGCGGCCGACGCCTGCACCGGCCTGGTGGAGTTGTCCCTGGAAGAGCTGCTGTCCAACCTCATCTGAGCTCCACCTTCCTTGAGTTCGACTTTCGACAATTGAAGAGGAAAGCCCTCCCCATATATAGCGTCCCCGCGGGAGAATGGGCACGCTTTCAGGGCATGATCCTCCACGTGGAGCCGTGTCCCTTCGGCTCTGTAAGAGCCGGACATACCAGCCCAGGGCGCAGCCCCGGGGGTTCGAAGCGGCCACAACACAGTTGAGCCCGAAAGGACGAGACAGAAAGCCATCAGAGCCAAATGGCCGAGTCAGCCGCGACCCTTGACGCTTGGTAAAACACGTGTATTCTATCGTCCACTTCTGTCACTCGCCCGTTCCGACGGGCCGGGGGCAATAGCCGGGGCAGAGGAAAGGGAGCCATATGGGCCGCCTGTGTCGCGCGTTCGCGCCCCTCCGACAATGCCATAACAGGGAGTTCCCCGGAGAGCCCGAAGCACCGAATCATGCCATTGACTCGTCCTTCACGAGGGGATTCCACCACGTCAACCATATGAGGGGTTTCACCGGCGCAGGCTTGCACCGGAAGGTACTTGCACTCACCGCGTTTTTCGCCATCCTTATGGTGGGTATGAACGCTCTGTCCGCGCAGGCACCAAGCTGTACGAGAGAAGACCATATCCGGGATAGAGAGGACCCTGGCCGCAATGCCGGGGGTGGACCACTGCTCGGCGCGCGACGTGCCCTGAACCGCATTACAATCGTTGCCGTCGCCCCGGCTCCGCGCATCCGGGCAACCATCGCCGAGATCGAGGGCGCCCGCGACGCTACAGGTTTGGAATGAACCTGTTTGCCCGGCCTCTCAGCGGCGGTAGGTCCATTCTTCGGAGCCGTACTTGCGCGCCGTCAGGTCGGCCACGACTTTATTCAACTCGTTCGTCAAATCCAGCGCGCCCGTCGATCCGTCTACATCGTAGGCCCTTCTGAAAGCGTGAATAACGTTCTCCCTCGACAGGTCCAGGTTTGTCACAAATTCGGTGTGGCAACGGTCGCCACGATAGACCGGGGCATTCGGCGGGGCCCCGAGGTACCGGTCCATGAGATCAACGGGAAGGTTGTAGAGCAATGTGCCGTGGTGAAGGACATATCTTCGTCCACGCTTCTGCGCGCTCCCGCCGACCTTTCGGCCATTCAGCGCCAGGTCCGAGAGTCCGGCGTGCTGCACCTCGCCGTCTCCCCTGGAGAGCGCCTTCGCCAGCGGGGCCAGCAGAAGCTGATAGGACCTCCTTGCCGTCCGCATCTCCGGCCGCGCGCGCATATCGAGCACCAGGCTGTAGAGCACGCAGCCCGGCCCAACCAGCACCGTTCCGCCGCCGGAGCAGCGGCGCGCGATCGGCACCCCCGCCGCGCGGCAGGCGTCAAGCCGCACCTCGCGCCGGCACCGTCCCCCGACGCCCATGACGACGCCCGGGGCCTTTACCTCGTAAACGCGGAGCATTTCGCCGCGCTGACCCGCCTCCGCCTGTCCGAGCAGAATCTCATCACAGGCCAGGTGGGCCAACAGGTCAGCGCCGTCGAATCGAACGAGCTGCATAGAGCTTCCTATCCGCGGCTACCGCAGCGGCTTCAAGCCCCGGCCGCTCCGGGTTCGTAGCAGACGTCCAGGTTCCGCGCGGCCGCCACCTCGTCCAGCCGCTTCACCGGCCCGTGCGGCGCCTGACGGAGCGATTCGGGGTCCTCTTCCGCCAGGCGCGCGATCTCCACCATGGCGTCTATGAAGCGGTCCAGCGTCTCCTTGCTCTCGGTCTCGGTCGGCTCGATCATCAGGGCTTCGGGCACGATCAGCGGGAAGTAAACCGTGGGCGGGTGAACGCCGCGGTCGATCAGGCCCTTGGCCACGTCCACCGCGCCGACGCCGTGCTCTTTCTGACGGGACGCGGAGATGACGAACTCGTGCATGCAGGTGCGATCATAGGGCAGTTCGTAGTGTTCTTTGAGGGCATTCAGCAGGTAATTGGCGTTCAGGACCGCGTTGTCGGCCACCTCCTTGAGGCCCTCGCCGCCGAGCCGAAGGATGTAGGCATATGCCCGCAGGATGACGCCGAAGTTTCCATACAGTGGGGCGATGTAGCCGATGGTCTCCGGAATGTGGTAATTCAGGGCATAGGTCCCGTCCTCGCGCTTGATGACGACCGAGGAGGGCAGGAACGGGGTCAGCTTCTCCACCACTCCCACCGGTCCGGACCCCGGCCCACCGCCACCGTGCGGAGTGCCGAACGTTTTGTGCAGGTTCAGGTGGACGATGTCAAACCCCAGTTCGTTCGGCCGAGCGCGGCCCAGGATGGCGTTCAGGTTCGCCCCGTCGTAGTACATGATGCCGTCCACGCTGTGGAGCAGCTCGGTGATGTGCCGGATCTCGCTGTTGAACAGGCCCAGGGTGTTGGGACAGGTCAGCATCATGCCGGCTACCTGCTCATCGAGCAGTGCTTCGACTGCGTGGGCGTCCACGATGCCGCGCTCGTTGGTCTCCGCCACCACCACGTCGTAGCCGGCGATGGCGGCGCTGGCGGGGTTGGTGCCGTGGCCGGAGTCGGGGATGATGATCTTCGTCTTATCGTTGCCCTGTTTGCGGTGGTAGGCGGCGATGAGCATCGTGCCGGTCAGTTCGCCGTGCGCGCCGGCCAGGGGCTGCATCGTGAACTGGGCCATCCCGGTGATCTCGCACAGGAGACGGGCCGTCTCATGGAGCACCTCCAGCGCGCCCTGCGTCAGCATGCCCCCCAGGCGGAGCTGGGGCAGCAGCGGGTGCAGCATGGCAAACCCCTCCAGCCGGGCCACCTCCTCCAGGAATTTGGGGTTGTATTTCATAGTGCAGGAGCCCAGCGGGTAGAAGTCCGTATCCACGCTGAAGTTGCGTTGCGAGAGCCGCGTGAAATGGCGCACCACGTCCAGCTCCGAGACCTCGGGCAGCTCCGCGTCTTCCTCCCGCAGGTATTCCGGCGGCAACTCCGCCCTGGCGGGCGTGTCGGCGGCGTCGAAGCGGAACCCCCGACGGCCCGGTCGGCTCTTCTCGTAGATCAGTTTCATAGCACCCCCTCCAGTGCATCGGCGAAACGGCCGATCTCCGCCTTCGTCCGCTTTTCGGTCACCGCCACCAGCAGGTCCCGCGACATCTCCGGGTAGTAGCGCCCCAGCGGGAACCCGGCGGCGAAGCCCTGCTCGATCATGCGGCCGACCAGCTCTCCCGCCTCGACGGGGAGCGAGACGCAGAACTCGTTGAAGGTGGGCGCCCCGCGCCGCACCTTCACGCCCGGGATCGCCTCCAGCCGCTGCCGCGCGTACTCGGCCTTGTCCGCGCAGAGCCGGGCCACCTGCTTGAGCCCTTCCTTGCCCAGCAGGCACAGGTAGACCAGCGCTCCCAGCGCGCACAGGGCCTGGTTGGTGCAGATATTGCTCGTGGCCCGCTCGCGCCGAATGTGCTGCTCCCGCGTCTGGAGGGTCAGCACGAACCCCCGGTTGCCCTCCCGGTCCGTGGTGGCGCCGGCGATACGGCCGGGCATCTTGCGGATGTACTTCCGGCGGGTCGCCATGAAACCAAGATACGGTCCGCCGAAGGAGAGCGGCAGGCCCAGGCTCTGCCCCTCACCGGTGGCGATGTCCATGCCCATCTCGCCCGGGGTCTTCAGCAGCGCCAGCGAGATCGGATAGCAGGACATTACGGCCAGGGCGCCCACCCGGTGCGCCATCTCGGCCACGTCGCTGTGGTCGTCAATGGCTCCGAAGAAATTGGGATTCTGCATGATGATCGCCGCCGTCTCATCGTCAAGGTACTCCGCCACCAGCTCCCGCTGCGTCTGCCCGTGGCGCACGGGCACCTCCACGAACTCCACCTTCAGGTTGCTGGTGTAGCAATAGAGCATGTTGCGGTAGATGGGGCTGACGCCGCTGTCCATGATGATCTTGTTGCGCCCGGTGATCCGCAGCGCCATCATCATGGCCTCGTAGAGGGCGGTGCCGCCGTCGTAGAGGCTGGCGTTCGCCACCTCCATGCCCGTCAGCCGGCAGATGGCGGTCTGGTACTCGTAGGCCGCCTGCAGCGTGCCCTGGCTGACCTCCGCCTGGTAGGGGGTGTAGGCGGTGTAGAACTCCCCCCTCCGCAGTACCGCGTCCACCGCGGCCGGCGTGTAGTGATCGTAGAAACCCCCGCCCAGAAACAGCGTCAGGTGCGCGGCGTTCTTCTCGCTGAGCCGGTGCAGATGCCGGTGAACGGCCAGCTCGGACTGCCCCTCGGGCAGGTCCAGTCCGTCGGTGCGCAGATCGGGCGGGATATCCTCGAACAGCTCGTCCACGCTATCCAGCCCGAGGGCCTCGAGCATCTGCCGCCGTTCCTCGTCGCTGTTGCCGACGTAGCTCATCGCGGCCCCTCACTCGCCCAGTTCCTCGAGCAATTCGGCGTAGTCTTCCGGCGACAGCAGCCCCTCCAGCTCCGTCTCGTCGGAGAGCTCCACGGCGCACATCCATCCCTCGCCGTAAGGGCTCTCGTTGACCAGCCCGGGCTCGTCCGCCAGGAGCTCGTTGACTTCCACCACGGTCCCGCTGGCCGGGGCGTAGATGTCGCTGACAGCCTTCACGGACTCCACCAGCCCCAGGGGCTCGCCCTCCGCGACTCGTTCTCCTTCCGAAGGCAGCTCGACGTAGGTAACGTCTCCCAGCTCCTCGGCGGCGTAGCGGGTGATTCCCACCACGCCGCGTCCTCCCTCGACGCGGATCCACTCATGCTGCTCGGTGTAAAGGCAATCGTCCGGAATCGTGTTCATCTTTTCTCCTTGCTCGTTATCTCCAACCGCGCGGTTCCGTCCCGGTAGAACGGCAGTTCCACGATTTCGCCGGGCAGTTCCGCATCCCGAATGGTGGCTGCGACTTCCTGGCCCGGCCGGTCCATTTCCGCGCTCACGTAACCCAGGGCGATAGCACGCCCCACGGAGGGACCGAAACACCCGCTGGTCACACGTCCCGCATCTTCACCATCAACCGTCAGTGCGTCTCCCGGACGGGCGGCACGGCGTCCGTCGAAACGAACCCCCACCAGCCGCCGCGACACTCCCTGGGCAACCCGGGCACACACGGCCTGCGCCCCCGGGTATTCACCATGCGCGGGCAACATCTTCGCGTATCCCGCCTCGACCGGCGTCGTCGATTCGTCCAGCTCGTGGCCGTAAAGAGGATACCCCATCTCCAGTCGCAACGTATCCCTCGCGCCCAGCCCGGCCGGCTGGACGCCCCCTACGTCGAGCAGTCCCTGCCAGAGCTCCTGCACGCGGTCGGCGGGGAGATACAGCTCATAGCCCAGCTCGCCCGTGTAGCCGGTGCGGCTGACCAGTGTGTGGATTCCCGCGACTCCCATGCGATCACAGCCGTAGTAAGCCAGCTGCAGGACGGCAGGGCCTGCGAGTTGGCTGAGCGCCCGGGGGGCATCCGGCCCCTGCAGGTCGATCTTGGCGGTCTCATCCGAGACATCCTCGAAGATGGCTTCCTCGCCGATCCGCTCCTTCAACACGCCCGCGTCCACCTCCCGCCTGCCGGCGTTGGCAACGATCATGAACTCCTCCCGCTTGACCCGGTAGCAGATCAGATCGTCAAGGACCCCGCCCGATTCGTTCAGCAGGAAGCCGTAACGGCAGCGTCCCACGGCCAGGCCGTCTATCCGGCAGGCCAGGGTTCTGCGCAACGCCTGCTCCGATCGCGGCCCGCCGACGCGGAACTCGCTCATGTGGCAGGTATCGAAGACGGAGACGCGCTGTCGCGTCTGCTCATGCTCCCCCAGGATGCCCCCATAGCTGAGCGGCATCTCCCATCCGGCGAACTCCGTCATGCGGGCGCCCAGAAGGCGGTGTTCCTGGTACAGTGGCGTGCGCACAATCTCTTTCCGGGGAGGTAAAAGCGGGGAGAAACCCGAGAGTAGATTGGTACACGCCGGGCCGCGCTTTGTCAAGCTCCCGGCGCCGCGCGCTGCGTCAATCTGCGGACGCTCCCCCGTCCGGGATGGAGCCGCAACGTGGCCGGGTAACCGGCAGCCTTCAGCGGGGGTCGAGCTGGTGCGGCACCACGTCCCCGGTCTCCACGAAGAAACGCAGCATGCGTTCCTTCAACTCGGCCACCTCGGAGGCATACCGCGGCTCGTCGATGACGTTTTCCAGCTCGCCGGGATCGCGCCGCAGGTCGTAAAGTTCGTCGGTCTCGTAGAGGCGATAGACGTATTTCAGCTCCCGGGTGCGCAGCATCAGCGCCTTGCCGTGCTCGGGGCCTTCGCTGACCTGCAGGCTGACCTTGGGCCAGTAGAAACTCTCCTTGTTCAGGCCCTCGGCCTCGCTGCAGTGAGTCTCGCCCTTCAGGCGTCCTCCCTCGCAGAAGACGGCGTCCCGGTGCTCGTCCGTCTCACCCCTCAGCACCGGCAGCAGCGACCTGCCGAAATGGGTGTGCGGCGGCTCGACCCCGGTCAAGGCTTCCACGGTGGCGGGTATGTCGATCAGCTCGGCCAGGGCGTCGCGGACACCCGCGGCTGCTCCCGCCGAGGCTGGCGGTTTCACGACGAGCGGCACGTTGGTCAGGCAGTCGGGGAAGACGTTCTGACTCTTCTCCACCATCCCGTAGCTGCCGGCGTAGACCCCGTGGTCCGCGAAGAAGAAGGCGGCGGTGTCGTCGTAGATTCCGGCTTCTTTGAGGGCATCCATCAGCAGCCCGAACTGGTGATCGAGCCGCGCGCACATTCCGTAGTAGGTCGCGCGCAGTTCGTTCCACTGCTCCTCGGTCCAGGACTGCATGTTGCGCCGCTCCCACGTGCCGCGCATCATGGCCGGCTTCTTCTGCCAGTTCTCCGGAGCCGGCGTGCGGGGAGGCAGCTCCGAGCGATCGATGAGCGAGTACCACGGCTCTTCGATGCCGAACGGCGGCGCCGCGCGGGACATGCCCATGTAGAGACAGAGCGGCCTGCCCTCGGGCGGGTCCCGTATCAGATCGATGGCGGCCAGCAGGTTGGCCCAATCCCAGTCGAAGTACCGGCCGTCCCGGTCGGCCTCCAGCTCCCCCACGAACATGGAGTAGTAGGTGTCGCTGCCGGGCTCGCCGCGCAGTTCTTTCGCCAGATTGCCCAGGAAGGCCGGTTTCGCCGCGCGGGGCGGGCCGTCGGGCGGGCTGTATTCCTCCCCGCTGTGGTACTCGTGGCAGCAGGGCTCCCTGGACGCATCGCCGGGGATCAGGTCGTTCCTGCCCGCCCACCAGACGTAGTAGCCGGCGTTCTTGAGCGTCTCCAGCAGGCAGGGCTCGTGCGGGTGGAGCATGTGGTGCATGGTGCGGTGGCCGTGCACGTGGGGGTACCAGCCGGTCATAAAGGAGCAGCGGCTGGGCGTACAGACGGGGTTCTGGCAGAAAGCGCTGCGGAAGCAGACACCGTCCGTCTCGGCGATGCGGTCCAGGTTCGGGGTCGAGGAAGCCGGATTGCCCAGGTGAGCCAGCACGTCGGCCCGGAAGTGCTCCACGTTGAATAGAATGATGTTGGGGCGTTTGCTCATTGCTCGCAGGCTCCTGCTATGACTGTTCGTATCCCGGCATGTGCCGGGCCGTGGTGCCGTCCAGCTCGACCAGTTCGCCGTCGCGGACGAACCCCTCCGGCCGGCCGTCCAGCTCTCGGACCAGTCTCTGTCGCCAGAGGTCTATCTCGTCCTCCCACGCCGCTTCGCCGGCCAGGTTTACCATCTCCTGCGGGTCGTCCACCAGGTCGAAGAACTGCTCTTCGCCCCGACCGGGGTACCAGATGTACTTGCGCCGGCCGTCCGTCACGTACTGCATGCCACTGTTGAGCGTGGGAACCTCGGCACATTCGCCGTGCAGATAGTCGCGCCAATCGGCCTCCCCGCGCAAAAGGGGCAGCACGCTGCTTCCCTCGACCGTATCGGGGATGTCCGCCCCCGCGGCCTCCAGGAGCGTGGGCATCACGTCCATCAGTTCAGCCGGCTGGTCGAACACCCGCTCCTGCTGCAGCCCCATGGATTGCGGAAACTTCATCAGCATGGGAATGCGGGCCGACGGCTCGTAGGCGCTGCGCTTGCGCAGCCACTGGTGGTCGCCCAGCATGTCGCCATGGTCGGAGACGAAAACGACGATGGTGTTGCCCGGCAGGGCGTTCAGGATGCGACCCACCTGGCTGTCGATGTGATCGATGCAGCCGTAGTAGCCGGCGCGATACTGCTTCATCAGCCGGGGCTCCAGGCAGAGCCGCCAGGGCGCGATGGGCGTGCCCCGCCGGGGATCGTCGTACACGCGTGCCCAGTCCCCGACGTACGGCTCGGGCAGGTCCATGCCCATGTATCGGTTGTAGAAGAACTCCGGGGGCGTGCAGGGCTCGTGCGGGTGAAGGAAGCTCACCTTCAAGAAGAACGGCACCGTGGGGTCTCGACGCTCCAGGAAGTCCAGGGCTCCGTCCGCGCACCAGTTGCTGAAGTGTAGCCGTTCATCGAGGTGCCATGAACGCACCGGATAGCCGTTGATGTTCATACCGTGGGAATGCACCGGGCGGCGGATGTCGACCCCGGAGCGCTGCAGGAACCGCTCGTAGTCGTCCGGCGGGGTCCGCTCGATGCCGTCGGACCAGACCGCGCTGTCGAAGCCGTACAGCTTGCGCAACGGCCACAGGTGGAGCTTGCCCACCAGGTGAGTCTGGTAGCCGGCCCGCGACAGCACGCCGGGCAACGTGGGGCCGTCCAGGTGGGTGTTGTAGTTCATCATCACCCCGTGGGAGGCGGGGCGGCGGCCCGTCATCAGCGTTCGCCGGGCGGGGATGCAGACGGGGCATGCGGTGTAGGCATTGGAGAACCGCACGCCGGATGCCGCGACATGGTCCAGGTAGGGGGTTTGCAACACGGGGTGGCCCTCGATGCCGAGGCAGTCTCCGCGCTGCTGATCCGTCATGAGCAACAGTATGTTCGGTCGCTCTTCCGCCATTGGCGTGTTCCTTTGCATTCGAATCTTCTCATTCGCCTGTAAACTCGAATCTGCCCCGCAGCCGGATGTCCGCTGCGGACGCGCCGACCAGCACCTGGAAGGCGCCCGGTTCCGCGAGCCACTCTTCGCGTTCGGGGTGGTAGAACTTCAGCGCGTCTTCGCCGATGGTGATCTGCACGGTTTTCCGCTCGCCCGGCTCGAGCCGGGCCTTCGCGTACCCTTTAAGCTCCTTTACGGGCCGACCCACGGAACAGCGCTCGTCGTGGAGGTAGAGCTGCACCACCTCGGCCCCGGCGCGTTCTCCCGTATTGACGATGTCGCAGGCCACGGTGAGCCGTCCCCCCGGCTCCATCGTGTCGGCGCTGAGCCGCAGGTTCTCGTACTCGAAGGTGGTGTAGCTGAGGCCGAAGCCGAAGGGAAACGCCGGCTCGATGCCGTAACGGTCCGCGTGCCGATAGCCGCAAAAGACGCCGTCGCCATAGAAGACGCGCCCGTCCCCGTCCGCATCGTGGTAGCAGCCGAAGGAGGAACGGTCTTCCCAGGCCTTCTCGAACGTGACCGGCAGCCTGCCGGAGGGATTGACCTTGCCGAACAGGATGTCGGCGACGGCGGTGCCGCCCTCCTGGCCGGGGTACCAGGCATGGAGCACGGCCCGGGTGCGGTCCAGCCAGCGGCGCACGTCGATGTTGCCGCCGCCGGTCAGCACGACCACTGTGTTCGGGTTCGCGTCCAGCACTTCCAGCAGGAGTTGCTCGGCCTCCGGGGGCATGGCGAAGGTACGGTCGAAGTTCTCGCCCTCGCTCTGGCGTGAATGTCCGCCGCAGAAGATAACCGCGTCGGCCGTCCGGGCAATCTCCAGCGCCCTGTCCCGTTGCGGCCACACGGCGTCCTCGTGCTCCCAGCCGAACTGGAACCACTCGAAGCGCCACACGGGGCGGTATTCGGCGACCACCTCGTAGTCCCGCCCGGCCTCCAGCTCCATGCGACGGCGCTGCGGCCCTCGATGGCCCCGGCCCCAGGTGTCGAACAGGAGTTCGTCGCCGATCCGCACGCTGTACTCCCCGTCGCCTCCAGACACGTAGAAAACGTGCTCGCCGCCTTTCTTGGGGGTAAGGTAACCGGTCCAGCGGATGGCGTGATTGTCCTTGTGGAGACCCTCGACGGGCAGGCTGCGCATCCAGAACAGATTCATCGGGTTGTCGACCCGCTCGGCCACGGGCCCGCCCCTGAAGTCGCGATCGTTGTAGTAACGACCAAGCAGTCCCGGCTCGTCGTCCGGCGTGCGGAAGACGGAGTTGTCGTAGGCCTGGTGGCTGCGCCACGGGTCGCACCCCCTGGCGAACAGCACCTCCGTATCCCCGGCGGCCTCCCGGATGCCGTCCAGGATGCTCACGCTGCGCCACGGTCTTACGTAAGACGAGCCCCCGCCGCCGGTAACGGCGGGATGCGCCGAGGGGCCGATTACGGCGATCTTCTGGAGCGCGGACGGCTCCAGCGGCAGCATCCCTCTTTCGTTGCGCAAAAGCACCGAACCCTCGCGGGCCGTGCGCAGGGCCACCTGCGCGCTCCGTTCGTCTTCGAGGGGTATGGACTCGTCTCTCTGCTCGCGGCTCATCCATCCGAAGCAGACGGCGGTCCTCAGGAGACGGCGCACCTTCTGGTCAATGACCTCCTCCTGCAACCGACCGTCCAGCATGGCGGGCAGGAGCTTGTCGACGGTCATGAACTCGCCGCCGGGCAGCTCCAGGTCGAGGCCGGCGTTGGCGGCCCGGGGCCCGTCGTGGGTGGAGACCGCGTCCGACATCACGAAACCGTCGAACCCCCAATCGCCTTTGAGAATGTCTTGGAGCAGGTGATGGTTCTGGCTGCAGTAGACGCCGTTGACGCGGTTGTAGGCGGACATGATGCCGCAGGCGCCGCCCTCCTGCACGGCGGCGCGGAAGGGAGCAAGGTAGATCTCCCGCATCGTACGCTCGTCTGCGTCGGAGCCCACAAAGTAGCGGTCATACTCCTGGTTGTTCAGCGCGTAGTGCTTCACGGTGACGCCGACGCCCTGGTCCTGGCATCCGCGCACGCAGGCGGCCACGGTTCGCCCGGCGAGGCAGGGGTCCTCACCCACATATTCGAAGTTGCGGCTGCACAGCGGCGAACGGTAGGTGTTGCAGCCCGGCCCCAGCATGATGTGCACGCCGCGGGCGCGGGCGTCCCGGCCCACGGACTCGCCATAGGCATAGGCCAGATCCTCGTCCCAGGCGGCGGCCAGCGCAATGGTGGCCGGATAGGCCGTGGAGCCCGATTTGCCCTCGCCAAACCCTACGCTGCGGGTGACTCCCACCGGGCCGTCGGAGGCAACCAGGCGTGGAAGGCCGACCGACTCGATGGCGCGGACGGCGGCCCCCTCCATACCCAGCAGGTCGATCTTCTCAGCCAGGGTCATCTTCTCCAACAGATCGTCAACCCGCCGTTCCACTTCCTGACCCGGCGGCGTGAAATGCTCGTACTCGCTGAACACGTTTCTCTCCTCGCAGTTTATGTCAACGTCTCGGCGGGCAGCGGCCCGTCAGCGCAGCGCCGCCGTCTCATCCATCAATTCGGCGTCGTCCGGCGGCGTCCCGTAGTCGGGTATCTTCAGCACTTCGCCGTCGCGCATGGCTGACGCGTGCGCCACGATGCCGGGGGCGTTGTAACGCGCCGCCAGCCAGACATTGTTGGGCGGCAGCTTGCCGGTGTCGAGGGCCTCGACGAAATCCTGCACCAGAAACTGGTGCGATCCGGCATGCCCGTTCTCCATGCCCACGAACTCCTTGGGCAGCCGCTCCACCGGATGGGCGTAGGAGACACCCTTGTGTTCCTTGCCCAGGTACTCGTGCGGCAGGTTGCCCAGGTTCTGTTCCGTAATCTCCACGCCGCTGGTATCGCGCAGGTCGCTGACGTCCTCCTTCGCGTAGCGCCGCTGCCTGTGCGCGTTGGCGTAGTCGATGCCGCCCTCGGTGTAGTCGTCGGGGTACTTGATCCCCGTCCAGACCGCCGAGCCCGGCTGTTCCTCGTAAGCGGCGATGGTGCCGATGATGCTCTGCCGGCTTTCGCGCGCGCCGGTACGGCGGAACTCGTTGATCCGGGCCATGCCGCCGTCCGCCGTTCGGAACAGGCCCGTTTCGTCGCTGTACGGGTTGCCCCAGAGGCTGAGTTCCGGATCGAACACGCCGTCCGGATGGGTGTCGCGAAAGCCGTAGCAGCAGACCTCCGTCATGCGGCTGAAGGTGACGCCCAGCACGTGGCTGACCGAGTGGGTGGGGTAGAGCATGGGCGGATAGCTGGCGGTCTTCTTCCAGTCATCCCCGCCGCTGTACATGTAGAAGCGGTAGAACCCGCTCATGTCGTGGTGGTACTGGCCCTCCCCGTAAACGAAACGTCCGAAGTCCCCCCGGACGAACCGCTCCCGGCACCAGATGGTCTGGGGCCGGTAGTAGCTGGTCTCCCCGAGCATGTAGAGCAGGCCCGTCTCCTCGACCGTCTGGACCAGCTCGCCCAGATCCTCCAGCTTCACGGCCGCCGGCACGGCGCTGTAGACGTGCTTGCCGGCCTTCAGCGCCTGCACGGCCTGGGGTCCGTGCATCCAACGCTGGGTGAAGATGCCGACCGCGTCGACATCGGTCTTCAAGAGGTCCTCAAGCGATCCGCAGGTCCGCTCAATGCCGTGCTCACCGGCCACCTCGCGCACCCGGTCCTCCATCAGGTCGGCCAGTACCACCTCGTCGACCAACGGGTGCGCCTTGAACAGAGGCACAAAGCGCGGCCCGAAGTTGCCCATCCCGCAAACGCCGATCTTGAAACCCATCATGCCACCCCTGTCTGCATTCGCTGATTCAGCCTATCTACCCTCGTCGTCCGTCTCGCCAGCGCCCGAAGGGGTAGTGCCGCTCACCCCGGCAGCGTGGCACGCCAGCCGCCCTCCATCAGTTTGTCCAGCCGGCCCACAACGGAGCCGTATTCCGGCTCGTGCGCCAGGTTGTTGAACTCCTCCGGATCGTTTTGCTGGTCGAACAGCTCCGTCCACTCCGGATGGCCCACGTAGCGGTTGTAGCGCCACCTGTCGGTGACCAGCCCGCGGTCCCCGCCCCCGCGATAGTGCATAACACCGCGCCGCCAGGAACGCTCCGGCTCGGCGAGCAGCGGCTGCATGCTGACGCCGTGCAGCCCGTCCGGAATCGGGATGTTGCACAGGTCGCAGAGGGTGGGGAAGAAGTCTTCCACCTGGACCGGGCGCCGACAAACGGTGCCGGGCCTGGCCATACCCGGGGCGCGCATCAGCAGCACGCTCCTGGTGCTGGCGTCCCGCAGCATGCCCTTGCGCCACTTGTAGTGCTCGCCAAGCTGAAAGCCGTGGTCGCTCCAGACGATGACGACCGTGTTGTCGGCCCGGCCGCAGTCCTCCAGTGCGTGGAGCACGTAGCCGACGAGGGCGTCGGAGTAGGTGGTGACGGCGTAGTGGGCGGCGATGGCCTCGCGCCACTCCTGCGGCGAGCGGGGCGCGTGCCCGTGCAGCATGCCGTACCAATAGGGCCCCTCCTGCAGTTCCTCCAGCGTGCCCGGCAGGGGCCAGCCATCGGGGCCGCTGCCGGGGTTTTTCGGGACCTCGACGTCCGCCGGATCGTACATCTCGAAGTACCTGTGCGGCGCCCGGAAGGGGATGTGCGTCGGGTTCAGGCCCAGCGCCAGGAACAGCGGCCGCTCGCGGTCCTGCTTCAGGGCCTCCATGGCCCGAGAGGTGCCCACGCCGTTCAGGTCGTCCAGATCGCCCCATCCCGTGCCGCCCCAGGAGAACGCGTTGAACTGGCTGTCCTTTTCCGCGTCCGGCCCGCCGGAGGGCGACTTCTTGGGCGGCAGCCCCGGGCGGTTGCCGACCCACTCGGCCCGGTCCCAGAACTGCTGCATGTTGGAGTGCTCGAAGCGGTTGAAGCGCACGGTACGGTAAGGGGAACGCCGGAAGTGCTGTGGGATGTTCGCCGTGCCGTTGATCACCTCTTTGGCCAGTTGCGCGTCGCCGTTGCTGTAAACGCGCGTGACCTCCGGGGACAGGCCCGTGCTCAGGGCCGTCCGTGACGGGCAGCACACCGGATGGGTGTGCATCTCGGTGAAGCGGATCCCTTCGCCGGCCAGGCGGTCCATGTTCGGCGTGCGGCAGGCGGGGTTGCCGTAGCATCCCAGCCGGGCGGGGCTCAGGTCATCGAGGACGATGAACACCACGTCCGGCCGGTCCCATCCCCCGGCCATCGCCGGCCTGCCGGTGAGTGCCAGCGCGGCCAGGGCAGCGCCGCTGCCTTTCAGAAAACCTCTGCGTTTCATCAAACGCCCCTTTCTGTATCGCCGTCGTCGAAAAGGCTCCCCCACACCCGTGCTGCCTTTCCAGAGATTGCGGGAGCCTGTGAGTGTCTAGCCCCTTAGATACGTTCATCCCGTGGTGCACGAAAACGAGGGCGAATGTTGGCTTTGAGTTCCGCGTCGAAGTTGTCCATGGCCTGCACCAGTTGTCCGACTATTTCGGGGTGGTCGTCCGCGACATTCGTCGTCTCGCCCGGATCTTCTTGGAGGTCGTACAGGTGGTGTCTGTCGAATCTGTGTGGATACCATCTGGGCCACTCTTGGTCGGCTTTTCGGAACAGCTTCCAGTTGCTCCGCCGGGCGACCAGCATCATCTGGTACTGGTACCAGAACATCAGGTCGTGAGGCGAGGTGGCGCCCTCTTGCCCGAACAGGACGTCACGCACGTCTTCGCCGTCTATGACCCGGTCCCGGGGCAGCTCCACGCCGACCATGCCGGCCAGGGTAGGCAGAAGGTCCATCGAGGAGAGCAGTTCGTCGCACGTCCGTCCGGCCGGGATGTGGCCCGGCCACCACGTGATGCAGGGCATCCGATGGCCGCCTTCCCACCATGTCTGTTTGCCCCCCCGCCAGGGGCCGGCCGAACCGCCTCGCCCGGTCTGCCCGTTATCGGAGGTGAATATGATCAGAGTGTTTTGCGCCAGCCCCAGGCGTTCCAGGGCTCTTCGGATCTCTCCCGTGCTCCAGTCGATCTCCCGGATCATGTCCCCGTAGAGGCCGCGGGAACTGGTGCCGCGGAAGCGCTCGGCGACCGCCCGCGGGTGGTGCACCCGGTTGTGCGGCAGGTAGATGAAGAACGGGTCCTCCCGGTTCTCCTCGATGAACCGGACGGCCTCGCGGGTGTACGTCACGGTCAGGTTTTCCAGATCGCACGGATACTCGACGATACGGGGGTCGTGGAACAGGGGCGGGAGGAGTTCCTTGTCCGGGTCCCCGCCCGCCGCTTCCAGGACATCCACCTCCGAGTCGTAGGCCAACCATTCCTTTGCCGCTGCTTTCTTAGGATTAGCCCTCAGTCCGACAAAGCGGTCGAAGCCGTGGGCCGGGGGCATGCATGCGGGATGGCCGCCCAGGTGCCATTTGCCAATGCAGGCCGTCCTATAGCCGATGCTTTTGAACATGCGTCCCAGGGTGAACTCCTCCGGATTCATGCCTTCATTTCGTCCGCCGCAATTGTTGCCGTATAGATCCATCCGTCTGGGCTGACAACCGGTCAGCAGGGCGGCACGGGACGCCAGGCAACTGGCGGCCTGAACGTGGAAGTCGGTAAAGCGCGTCCCCCCCCGCGCCAGGGCGTCCAGGTTCGGAGTCTGGAGGTCTTCGGCCCCGTAGCAGCCGAGGTCGCCATATCCCTGGTCGTCGGTGAAGATGATAATGACGTTGGGCCGTTCGGCCAGCCGTGCCGGCGCTGCTTCCGCATTGGGTGCTCCAAAGCGGGGCGCGGCCGTCAGGCCGACCATGCCTGCACCGATCGTCTTCAAGAAGTCCCTGCGCTTCATGGCCGTGCACCTACGTGTAGAAAGTTACTCGCTGACTTCGTATGCCTGTTCGGCTTCCCGGACGCGCCGGGCGAGCCGGAGCTCCGGGTCTGTGCCCTTCATCTCGTGCACGTGCCCGCCGGCCCGCTGGGCGACGATCCGATATCCCTGGTCGTTGGGCCCGGTGTCGCGCATCGTGACGGATTGCAGCCACTGCAGGTCGGTGATGTCGGAACGCCACGTCAGCAGCCCCCTCAGCAACTCATCCCTGATCTCCCGGTGCTCGGGGCTGTCGTACAGGTCCGAGCGCTCCTGCGGGTCGTTGACCCGGTCGAACAGTCGGCCCTCGGCCTCCTCCAGGTAGTAGGCCAGTTTCCATCTGTCAGTGGCCAGGGCGCAGGACTTGTAGAGAGTCGCGACCGCGCACTGCCGCGGCGAAGGCTCTCCGCGGCGAAGCGCGGTGAACAGGTCAAACCCCTGCATGGTCGAACACTCCGTGCCCGCGGCTCCGAGCAGCGTGGTGGGGATGTCGTTCCAGATGGCGAACTCGCGCTTCTCGCCCTCGGGCAACGTTCCGGGCATACTCATGATGAACGGCACGTGCCAGGATTCGTCGTAGTAGTTGTGCTTGTCGTTGAACCCGTGGTCGAAGTTCTGCTGCCCGTGGTCGGAGCTGAAGAGCACCAGCGTGTTCTCGCGGAGCCCGGATTCGTCCAGGAATGCGATCAGCTGCCCCACCAGCGCGTCGCAGAAGGCAGCGTAGCCGTAGTAGAGGCGCCGGCGCCGGTTGATGGTGTCCAGGTGCTCCATCTCGATCACCCGGCCGATGGCCTCCCGCCAGTACTGGGGGTCCTCTTTGCTCTCGCCCGGCGCGACCCGGTTCTCCGGGCCGATCCCCAGCAGACGCTTCAGGTGCTGCGGCTGGCACCGCTCCTCGCCCTCCGCGTAGTTCACCCCCGGCAACGGGATGTCGTCGTAGAGCTTGCCCCAGTCACCGGGGGGCCTGGCCGGGGGATGCGGTGCGTGAAGGGAGCAGAAGGCAAAGAACGGATCGGAACCTTCGGCGGCCTTCCGCATCTGCTGGACGGTCAGTTCGGTCAGGTAGCTGTCGCGATGCAGACGTTCCGGCATCACCGCAGCACGGTCCGGATCGTAGTCCTGCTGTCCGAGCCAATCCCGGTAGCCGTCGCCGGCGACCACGTCGAAGGAATCGGGGATCGGTCCGAAGTGGGTCTTGCCCACCATGATTGTCGTGTAGCCTTGCTCCTTCAGCAGGTCCGGCAACGTAACAAGATGCGTCCGCCTCCCGCCGCCGTTCTCGATGCAGCCGTGCACGGGCGTGTGAAGCCCCGTCAACAGGCTGCACCGCGCCGGCATGCAGACGGGGGAACTGGTGTGCGCCTGGGTGAAGAGGACGCCCTCCTCGGCCAGCCGGTCCAGGTTCGGCGAAACGGCGAAATCACTGCCCATGCAGTGAAGCGTGTCCCAGCGCTGGGTGTCCGTGGTTATGAGCAGCAGGTTCGCCTTTTCCGCAGCCATCCGGGCGGACTCCTTTGGAGGTCGGCTACTGGAGTTTCACCAGCGGGTTGATGCACTCGGCGTCGGCGGGGGGCTTGCCGAAGTCGAGTATGCTCAGCCGCTCGCCCTCTCGCTTGCACGACTCGTGGGCCACCACGCCGGGGGCGGCGTACCGCACGGCCAGCCAGACGTGGTTGGGGGGCAGCTTGCCGGTGTCCAGGGCCTCCATGAAATCCTGCACCAGGAACTGATGGGAGCCACAGTGCCCGTTCGGCAGCCCGACGAACTCCTTGGGCAACCGCTCGACGGGATGCATGCAGGAGACGCCGCGGTGCCGTTTGCCCAGGTATTCCCGCGGCAGATCGCCCAGGTTCTCCTCGGTGATATCGACGCCGTCGAGGCGGTGGATGTAGGTCAGGTCTTCTTTGTGCTTGTGGATGTAATGCTGGGCATTGACGTAGTCCCAGCTTCCGTCCGGCCTGTGGGGGTCTTCCTTCCACCGGATCTCACTCCAGACGGCCCGGCTGGCGGCGGTATCTTTCATCTCCTCCTCGGTGCCGTCAATCTGCTGCTGCACGGTCACCTCGCCCCGGTTGGGGTTAGGCTGCTCCATGTAGGCGCCCCGGGTGCCGATGATGTTCTGGCGGCATTCCCCGGCAGCCGTGCGGCGGAACTCGTTGATGCGGGCCATCCCGCCGTCCGCGGTGCGGTAGAGGGCGGACTGGTTGCTGAACTCGTTGTCGAAGTAGCTGAGTTCCCTGTCAAAAAGGCCGTCCTCGTGGTCGTCCGGCCGGCCGAAGCAGCTCACGTGCGTCATGCGGCTGAAGGTGACGCTCAGGATGTGGGACGCCGAGTGGCTGGTGTACCACATGGGCGGCACGCTGGCGAACTGCTTCCACCGCGGTCCGTTGGCATCGTAGAAGGGCAGGTAGAACCAGGAGGACATGTTGTGGTAGTAGTGGCCCTCGCCGTAGACGAAGTCTCCGAAGGCGCCCTCGGCGAACCTGCGCCGACACCACATGGTCTGGGGGCGGTAGAAACTGGTCTCCCCCACCGCGTAGGTCAGCCCGGTCTCCTCCACGGTCTTGACCAACTCGTCCAGCCTGTCGACGGTCACGCCGGCGGGAACGGCGGAATAGACGTGCTTGCCGGCCCTGAGCGCCTTGATCGCCTGCGGCGCGTGCGCCCAGCGCTGGGTGAAGATCGCCACCGCGTCCACGTCCGTCGCGATCAGCTCCTCCAGCGAGCCGCAGGTCCTTTCCACCTCGTTCTCTTTCGCGGTCTGATCCAGGACATCTTCTCGAAGCTCGGCCAGCACCACCTCGTCGCACAGGGGATGGGCCTGGAAAAGCTCCACGAAACGGCGCCCGAAATGTCCCAAACCGCAGACGCCCACTTTGAATCCCATGTCCCTGCCTTCCGTTGTCCTGTTGAAGTCTTGCTCGCGGACACCGCCCGTTCAGTCCGTTTCCCTGACACCGCCGCCGGATAGGAGCACCAGGGGCATCGTCATCGCCGTGGGGCGACCGGGGCTGGTCAACTCCAGCACGGCGCGATTGACGGGCGCGGGCGGCCCGTCGCACGCCAGCACGATCTCGAACTCCGCCCCCCCGCCCAGATGCGGCTGCACGCAGTGCACGACGGCGTCCTGCCCGCCGGCAACGCGCAGTCCGCGGCCGGGGTAGCAATGGGTGTGAAGGACGACCTGCGGACGGTCGCGGTTTACCACCCGGACGCGGAGGGAGCGCGACTCTTCGGTGCGGATCAGGGGGTCTCCTCCATAGTCCACCATGACCGTGAAGGCGCCGAACCGGTAGGTCGGGCCGCCGGGGTTGGCGTAGAGGCGCTCGATGTCCTCCCGGATCGCCAGGCCAAAGCCTTCCCCGAGCCCAGACAGGTCACCCGGTCCCTTTCCGAAGCTCACCCCGCCATGCCGCAGGGCCATCTGCTCCGCCACGCGGGCCGTGCGGTTCGTCAGCTCGTCCACGGTCCGGGCCCAGTTGCGCATGTCGCCGATATTGATGGAAACCGTGCGGATGGAACGCCCGATAGGTTCAATCCACTTCTCAGGGATGGCTCGCGTACCGTGCAGGATGCCGAAGACGCTGCCCACGGTGGCGCCGGTGCAGTCGGTGTCCTCGCCCATGTTGACCGTCGTGCACAGCGTGCGGTCAAAATCGCCGTCTCCCGCCAGCAGGCCGTACACCCAGATGGCGATGTTGGAGGGCGCGTCATAGCCCCTTTCGCCGGTGTCGAAGCCCTTCTCCAGGTCCTCCGGGCTGATCCGGTCGGCAGAACCCATGTGGACCAGGCCGCGATGGTGACGCAGTATCTGGTCGCGCGCCTCGTGCATCTCCATATCCTGCTCCGCGCAGGACACGGCGGTACGAACGGCCGCGGCGACGCCGCATCCTTCTGGTAGGTGGGAGAGGCCGATCTCCACCAGGCGGGCCGGGTCGTCCACCACGAAAGCCGCGCTCTCCAGCGCTGCCGTAAACACCGCCGCGTATGTCCCCTCCCCGTAACCGTGGTCCAGCATGGCATCCTGCAGGGCACACCCGGCCGCCAGCGCCGGTTGCGCGGGAGCGGTGCACGCCCATATCTCGCTGCGGATGAAAGCCCCACAGCTATGCCAGTAGGGATTGCTGAATTCCCCCGAGAGCGGCGGCGCCAGCCCGGCCCGCATGTTGGCCTTGGAGATGCCGTACTCGGCCCAGTGCGGGGTCACGCAGTTCAGCCAGTATTCGGCCAGCGTGTGCGCGTCGAGATCAACGCCCCGCTCCTCCAGCGCCACCAACCAGACGAGCTGGATGTCCAGGTCGTCGTTCGGCAGCGGTTCGCCGTGGAGGTCCCGGGTGTAGAAGGAAACGTCGTTGAGCTGTCGGCGCCATTCGAACGGCCCTCCGAGCGTGCCGCCGATGTTCTTGCCCAGCCAGCACGCGAGCACCCTGTCCCTGTACTGTTCTCGATTCAGACCGATCCGGGCCATGGCTCTTCCCCGAGACCAGATCACTCACGGTGTCCGGCCTCACACGTCGGCAGCAAAACGCCGGCCCCGTGGCCGGACACGTCAACATAGTTGGTCGGCGCGGAGCTGTCAACGATGCGCGCAGCAGCCTGTTGAAAAAACACTCCAGAAGCGGTACAGTGGCAGTTAAGCTATAGGAATGAAGGGACATTGTCCATGAAGCTCTCCACGCGGACACGTTACGGCACGCGGGCGCTGGTTGAACTGGCTATGGCCTGGCCGCACCGGCTGGTCTCGGTCAGGGAGATCGCCGAGAGGCAAGACATATCGGCCAAATACCTGGAGCAGATCATGACACCCCTGCGCGCGGCCGGGCTGGTGGAGTCCTCGCGGGGGCTGCACGGAGGTTACGAACTGGCCAGGCCGCCGGACAAGGTGAGGCTCATCGACGTCTACCGGGCCCTGGAGGGGCCCGTGGCCCCCGTGGACTGCGTGGATGAGCCGGGCTCCTGCCCGATGGAGGACGTGTGTCCGTCACGGGACACCTGGGTGGAAATGCAGGAGTCCATCTCCGAGGTGCTCGAGAGCACAACCCTCCAGGATCTGGCGGAGAAGACCGAGCGCAGAATCAAGGCCGCCTCCCGCATGTACCACATCTGAAGCAGTCCGCTGACGGAACGTGCCTTCGGCTCGAAAGGGAGCAGTCCCGTGAGAAGAATCTACGACGACATCACCGAGACGATCGGCCGCACCCCGCTGGTCAGGCTCAACC
>CAZNGS010000002.1:0-120301 GCA_964572825.1 uncultured candidatus Brocadiaceae bacterium | reverse complement strand
GTTAATCTACCCAAAACGGGAGCCGGCTTTCCTCTTTTTGTCGAAAGTCGAGCTAGCTGTGGTTCACCGGGCAAACTTTTCCGCGATGAATCATCCATCGAAACGCTCGAATAAAGCTCTATTGTATCGCTTGCGATCAATGTCTGCACGCACTTCACGAGAAAACAACAAAAACCACTCCTCGTTGGCCAGTAGCTTTTGCAGGGATTTCCGGGCCAACTGTTCGCCAATCTCCACTGTTCTTTCAGCAACATCCTGCCACAGGACATCACCGTGAACGACGCCATTTCTGGTTTCGTAAACCTTCTCGGCCTGTTCGCGATACCTCCAATAGTCGTTTTGCGCGTCCCCCTCTTCGAGGAGTCTCGCAAGGCGGCGCCCCATCGCCTGGCGGGGCCGGATACCCTTATCCCGGTCCCATCGCCCAAGATAGAACAAGGTTTCCAGCACAATGCACATGCCCAGGAAACGCGGCGTACGAGGCAGAATGAGGCTGGAGTTGTAAATCAGCACTGCGCGCCCCAACCTGCTGCGGTTAAGGGTATGGGCCCCCCAGCGTTTATGGAAGGCTTGGCAGATTTTCCTTTTGCGGGATTCCCTATCGCTTTCCTCACCTCGAGCCTTTACTTCCCTCTCGACTTCTCGCTTCACATCTTTGCCCAACTGCTCACGGGAGTCTCGGTCAAGTCTACGCAGGCGGACCAGTCGAGGCCACATGCACTGCAGTAGTTTGCGGTCGGCTTCGGAATAGCCTGTGGCCCCCCCTTCTGCCGCTAGCTCATCTATGTCATTCGTCTCAGAACCATCTTCGAGGTCTATTCCCTCTTGCCGCTCCTCGCCCTTGAACTCCACCGGGCAGAGGACAGGGGTTACCGGGGGCCTCACGATCTTCAGAGCTGTCACAAAGCTCTCTCGAAATGCCTCTCGTATGGAACCGGAGAAGCCGTAGGAACCGGCGACGCGCTCCACGTCGTTGTAGAGCTCTCCATCCTCGTCCCATATTTCATCTAGGTTCGGCACATCCTCCCCGAGAGCCAAGGCATGAAGCACAACGTCAACACGGCGCCGCAGTGTCGGTGGAAAATATGGCCCTTCCTGGAACCACTTTATCACCAAAGCCCACCCGCAGCTATTGATCCAGTCGCTGCCCCAGAATACAACAGACAGCAGCCCTATGTCGTTAGGTTCCGGGCAAACACTGCACATCTGTTTGCGCAGTGCATCGTCGAGGCGAACTACTGATGCTCCGTGGCCCAACTTGTAACGCGACGCAGGCCAGTCAGCAGACAGATTCAAGATCGGGTAAACCGCCTTTGTCTCGTTAGTTTCCTTCCCCGGTTCTCCAGCTTTATCTTCCACTTTGCACCTTCCCCCTTACGTTTCGCCAGTGTCGAGCGTCGTACCCGGAAACAACAAAATAGCCCACGAGAGCGCCAGTGGCAAGCGTCAACGCAAAGTGGCGCCAACCGGTCATTTCCTCGTCCTCCACTTCCTACCTTCCCTGCTCTGACCCGCGAGGCGGCGGGGCAGAAAGACGAACAGAAGATCGGTAAAGCGCGGGCGAGCAAAGCTTTGGACGTCAAAGCGAGGTCTGGCAAGGGGCTGTTCGCCGTGGCCACCTGTCCTCCAAATGTAGTTCCTCGAACGTGTATCGGAGGCCGCCGAACGGACGCTCTGAGCGGTTGAACAGAAGACCGCAGGCGAAGACAGGTTCCGGCGTCAGGGGGGTGGCCTGGCCGGCAGGTCGTTTTGTCGTTCTCGCCTGTTCTCCTGTTCTGCTGTTCTCCTGCTCTGTTTTTTGCCGCAACGCGGCAAAAAACTGGCACGCCCGGGAGGATTCGAACCCCCAACCTACGGCTCCGTAGGCCGTCGCTCTGTCCAGTTGAGCTACGGGCGCGCCGCCACAATTGAGTGTAGCCAAACGGGGTGAGATCGTCAAGGAGCGGGCGCCTTTTCGGCCTCTCTCGCCGGCTCCAGTGCCGCCGGGAACAGTGCGTCAACGGTGTCCACCGCAAGGAACTCGAGCTTGTCCCGGGCATAGTCCGGCACGTCCTCCAGATCGCTCTTGTTGCGGTCGGGCAGGATGACTTTCTTCAGGCCGGCGCGGGAGGCGGCCAGCACCTTCTCCTTGATGCCGCCCACGGGGAGGACTTTGCCCCGCAAGGTGATCTCTCCGCTCATGCCGACGTCGTGCCGCACACGGCGGCCCGTGCAGAGCGAGAGCAGGGCGGCGGCCATGGTGACGCCGGCGGAAGGGCCGTCCTTGGGAATGGCGCCGGCGGGGACGTGGATGTGGAAGTCGTGCTCCTGGAACAGGTCGGGATCGACGTCCAGCTGGTCCGCATGGGCCCTCACGTACGTAAGGGCCGCTTGGGCGCTCTCCTTCATAACGTCCCCCAGCATGCCGGTCAGGGTGAGTTTGCCTTCTCCGGGGGTCATTGTGGTTTCAACAAAGATGATGTCGCCGCCGGTGGGCGTCCATGCCAGGCCGGCTGCCACGCCGGGCTCGTCCACCCTTTCGGCGATCTCGGGAAAGAATCTGGCGGGGCCCAGCAGCTCTCGGATCCTATCGGTATCGATGGGCGAGGTGCCGTCTTCGCCCAGGGCTACCGCCTTGGCCACCTTGCGGCAGAGGGAGGCTATCTGGCGCTCCAGCTCGCGCACGCCCGCCTCGCGCGTGTACTCGCTGATCAGGCTGCGGATGGCGTCGTCCGTGATGTTGAACTGCTCGGCCGCAAGTCCGTTCCGCTCCACCTGCTGTGGGACGAGGTACTGTTTGGCGATGTGGAGTTTCTCTTCCTCCGTATAACCCGGGAACTCCAGCATCTCCATGCGGTCCTTGAGTGCGGGGGGGATGGGATCCAGCACGTTGGCCGTGCAGATGAAGAGAACCCGGGAGAGGTCGAACGGCACCTCCAGGTAATGGTCGGTGTAGGTGGAGTTCTGCTCGGGGTCGAGCACTTCCAGCAGGGCGCTTGCGGGGTCGCCGCGGAAGTCCGCCCCCAGCTTGTCGACTTCGTCCAGCATGAAAACCGGATTGTTTGAGCCGGCCTTCCGGATGGAGCTGATGATACGCCCGGGCAGGCTGCCGATGTAGGTGCGGCGGTGCCCCCGGATCTCTGCCTCGTCGCGGACACCCCCCAGGGCGGCGCGGATGTACCTGCGGCCCAGGGCGCGGGCGATGGACCTGCCGATAGAGGTCTTGCCGGTGCCGGGCGGGCCGACGAAGCACAGGATGGAGCCGCTCATTTCGCCCCTCAGCCGGCGCACGGCGAGGAACTCCAGGACGCGCTCCTTGACGTCCTCCAGACCGTAGTGGTCTTCGTCCAGGATGCGTCGTGCTTCCTTCAGGTCCAGGTTGTCGGGCGTGCTTTCGTTCCAGGGCAGGGAGGTGATCCAGTCCAGGTAGGTTCTGGCCACGCTGTATTCGGGGCTGGCCGGGTTGATCCGCTCCAGGCGGCCCAGTTCCCGTTCGGCCTCTTTCCGGGCCTCCTCGGGCAGGTCCATCTGGTCGATCTGGCGGCGCAGTTCCTGGACTTCTGCTTCCTGGGGGTCGACTTCGCCCAGTTCCTGCTGGATGGCCTTGAGCTGCTGTCGGAGGTAGTACTCCCGCTGGCTCTTGTCGATTTCGTTGCGGGCTTCGGACTGTATGCGCTGTGCCACCTCGGTGAAATCCATCTCCCTGGCGAGGAGCCGGGTAATCGCCTGGAGACGCGCCTTGACGTTGAGGGTCTCCAGTATCTGTTGCTTTTCCTCCACGGAGATGTTGAGGTTGGACGCCACGAAGTCGCACAGGGCGCCGGGGTCCTCCACGTTGGCCGCCGCCACCCGGGCCGTGTCGCCCAGGTTCGGCACATTCTCGGCGAATTCCAGGAACTGGTCGCGCAGGTTTCGGAACAGGGCGCTCGCCTCCACGTCCTCCACCTCTTCCTCATTGAGGTGGGAGACACGTGCCCGGAGAAACGGTTCCGTCTGGCTGTAGTGATCCACGCGGGTGCGGGCCAGGCCCTGCGCGAGAAAGCGCATCGAACCGTCCGGCATGCGGAGCATCTGCAGGATGACGGCCGTGACCCCCACCTGGTACAGGTCGTCAGGGCCGGGGGATTCGCTGTCCTGCGATTCGGGCCGCACTGCCACGGTGACGAACAGCTTGTCTCCCAGGACAACCTGCTCGATCATCTTCAACAGGCCCTCGTCCTGCACGTGAAAAGGGAGGGCCATGACGTTGGGGAAAGGCACGTTGCCGCGCATAGGCAGCACCGGCAGTTCCTCGGGCAGTTCGGCCCGTTCCGGCAGGTCCGCCGCCGCGTCGGGCTGTGCGGCGCCGAGGGAGGCTGTTTCCTTCCGATCCGCTTCCCGATCGCTGTCGGTGGAGTCCGGGTTCGTTTTCTCTTTGTCTTCCTGCTCGGCCACTGTTTCCCTTGACCTGTGGGGTCTGAAGTTGTCGCACGCGCTGCTACAGATTCAGGCGAATGGACACGATCCGGCGCACGGGCCGGGGGGCCTTGGGGATGAACACGCGGAGGAACCCGTCTTCATACTGCGCCCGTGCCTGGCGCGGGTCGAAAGGCCTGTGAATCGCAATGCGCCGTTCGAAATAGCCGTTTCTTATCTCCATCTGGTGATATGCGCGCACGGTGCCCTGGTCAGCGCTTTCGCGCACTCCGTGAATGGTCACGACTTCTCCGTTGCACTCGATGCCAATCTGCTCCGGCCGCACGCCCGCCAGGGAGACCTTTATGACGATGTCGCTGTCGGTCTCGTAGACGTCGGTGGGCGGACGCCAGACGTCGCGCCGCCCGCCCCGGCTGGACCGCCTGTCGGCGTAGAAATTGTCGAGGAACTGACGGAAAACACTGCGCTGGTCGTCCAGCGGTCTTGCATGCATCATGGCCAGATACTCCTGGTTGTGGCCTGCGCCACAGTTCCCGGTGCGATGGAACCGCTATTTGCCGGTGGGCGCCGGTGTGCGCCGCAACTGTTCCAGCAGCTCCTTCTGCCGGGGGGAGAGCTTTCGGGGGATCCGCACCATCACCTCCACGTAATGGTCGCCGCGCCGCCCGTCCGAGGTCTCCAGCCCGTAGCCGGGGACCCGCAGCTTCTGGCCGGGCTGGGTGCCGGGCGGCACCCTGACGGTCACTTCGCCCTGAAGCGTGCGCACGTCCACCTCGGTGCCCAGGGCGGCGTCCACCATGTCCACGCGGACCTTGCTGTGGATGTCGCGGCCCCTGCGTTCGAACTCGGGGTGTTTCTCGACGTGGACTTCCAGCAGCAGGTCGCCGGCGCGGCCCCCGCCCCGGCCGGGCTGGCCCAGGCCGGAGAGTCGCAGCTTCTGGCCGTCGCGAATGCCTTTGGGAATCTGCACGTCGAGACGGGATGACTCCTCGACGGTTCCACTGCCGCGACACCGCCCGCAGGGCTTCTGGATAATCTGCCCCCTGCCGAAACAGGTGGGGCACGGCCTGGAAACACTGAAGCCTCCCTGGCCGGCGAGGACCTGTCCGTTGCCGCCGCAATGGGGGCAGGTGTCCACGGAACTGCCCCGAGCCGCTCCCGACCCGCCACATGAGGGGCAGGTCTTTTCCTTGGGGATGTCAACTTCTATCGTGCCGCCGTGCACGGCGATGTTGAAGGGGATGGTCCCGGAGCTGTGAATGTCCTGCCCGCGCTGGCGCCGGGCGGTCGTGGAGCCGCCGCGTCCCCCGCCGAAAATCCTGCTGAACAGGTCACCGAGACCCCCGCCCAGGTCTTCGAAGCGTATGCGCCCCGATTCCCAGCCCTCGCCTCCACGGGCGGCCCCCTCAAAACCGCCGAAACCCTCGAAGGCACCTCCCCGCATGCCGGCTTGCCGAAGCCGATCGTACTGCTTGCGCTTCTCCGGGTCGCCCAGCACGCTGTAGGCGTCGGAGATCTCCTTGAATTTCTCTTCGGCCTCTTTGCTTCCCCCGTGTCGGTCCGGATGGTGTTTCTTGGCCAGCCGACGGTAAGCCTTTCTTATCTCTTCCTGCGAGGCGTCGGGGGAGACTCCGAGCACTTTGTAGTAGTCACGTTCGGGCATCTTTTTTCCGCGTCAGGTGGCAGGTTGCCAACTCATTGTATTGTAGCAGGCGGCGCGGGATTTGCAACGGCGATACAGGTTGTCAGCCCACCAGGATGCGTTCCTCAGGGTAATGGTAGACGGCTCGTTCCTTCTCTTCGGCCACGCTCAACACCAGGGTTATGGGCCCCAGGCGGCCGATGAACATCAGGGCCGTCAGCACCAGGCGTCCGCCGGCGCTGGCCGAGGAGCCCGGCCCGGTGAGTCCCTGGCTGAGGCCGACCGTGCCGAAGGCGCTGATCGCATCGAAAACGATCTTCTGGAATTCCATCCCCTGCTCGGTGATCAGGAGCACGAACACTCCCACGGCCACGGCCGCCACGGAGAGCAGAATAATGCTGGCCACCCGGTGCACCGTCTCTTCAGGCACGGAGTGGTGGAACATCTCGGCCTTGTTGCGCCCTTTGAGGGTGGCCCGGATGCTGGCCACCATGATGCCCAGTGTCGTGGTCTTGATGCCGCCGGCGGTGCTGCCCGGACTGCCGCCGATGTACATGAGCGCCATCAACAGGAAGGCCGTGGCGGGCGCCAGCGCCGACATGCCGGTATCGATGGTGTTGAATCCGGCCGTGCGGGGGGTGACCGACTGGAAAAGGGAGGTGAGGATCCTGGTTTTCAAGGGGGCGCCCCGGAGGGTGGTTGCGGATTCCATGGCGAACACGCCCACGAACCCGACGGCCAGCAGGACGGCGGTCACCACCAGCACCAGCTTCGTATGGGTGGAGAGACGTGGTTTCTTGCCCCGGCGTTCCAGTGCCCACCAGTGGGCGTAGCTCAGAAGGTCCCTGACGACGACGAACCCTATGCCGCCCCCGATGATCAACAGGCAGACGGTCAGGTTCACCGGGGTGGAGTCGGCGTAATGCATCAGGCTGGCGGCCCCCTCGCGGCAGTTGGGGTCCAGGCTGAATCCGGCGTTGCAGAAGGCCGATATGGCGTGGAAAACGCTCTGGTAAAGGCACGTCCAGAGGCTGCCGAAGTCGCCCCGCCAGCTAAAGAACAGCGCCACGGTCCCCAGCGCTTCCATGACGAGCGTGAAGAGGCAGATGAACCCTATCAGCGTCCAGACGCTCTCGGTGGAGTGCGGCTCCACGATGTCCGCCATCATGCTCTCGAAGCGCAGCGAGAGCCGCCTCTGCAGCAGGATGGCCGCCAGGGCGCCGAGCGTCATGATGCCCAGGCCCCCTGCCTGGATCAAGCCCAGGATGACGAGCTGGCCGAACAGAGACCAGTGCTGGGGAGTACTCTTGACGATCAGGCCCGTCACGCAGACGGCGCTGGTCGAGGTGAACAGGGCGTCCACCGGGTCCGTCCACTGCCGGGAACTGCTGCTGACCGGGAGGGTCAGCAGCGCGGCCCCGAGCAGGATCACAGCGGCGAAGCTGAAGACGGCCACCCTGGCGGCGCTCTGGAAGAGGATGACCGACCCGAGCCGGGCGGCGATTCTTCGCAGGATGCCCATCGTCTTGCTTACCATGCGCTGCTTGCCCGGCAGAGGGCCACTTCAGGACTCAGAACGATCCCGGTCGGCGGCGCCGGTGCGTTGCTCCAGGCGATGCCGGAGGTAAGACTCCATGAAGGGCGTGATATCGCCGTCCAGCATGGCCTGCGCATTGCCGGTCTTCATGTCGGTGCGCAGGTCTTTCACCATCTGGTAGGGCTCCAGCACGTAGGAGCGAATCTGGTTGCCCCAGGCAATCTCGCCCTTTTCGTCGTAGAGCTCCTCCAGCTCTTCCTCTTGCTTGCGGCGCTCGTATTCGTAGAGCTTGGCTTCGAGTATCTTCTGGGCCGTCGCGCGGTTCTTGTGCTGCGAACGCTCGCTCTGGCAGAATACCGTGATGCCGGTGGGAATGTGGCGGAGCCTGACGGCGGAGGAGGTCTTGTTGACGTGCTGTCCGCCGGGCCCGCTGGACTTGGCGAACTCCATCTCGATTTCGTTCTCGTTCAGGTCGATCTCGATATCCTCTTCCAATTCGGGCACCACGTCCACCGCCGCGAAACTGGTGTGTCGGCGCCCGCTGCTGTCGAACGGGGATATCCGCACGAGCCGGTGAACGCCGATCTCGCTCTTCAGGTAGCCGAAGGCCCACTCTCCGCGCACGTGGATCGTGGCGCCCCGGATGCCGGCTTCCTCGCCGGCGCGGCTGTCCACGACCTCCACGTCGTAGCCCTCTTTCTCGGCCCACCGATCGTACATCCTCAGCAGCATCTGGGCCCAGTCGCAGCTTTCCGTCCCCCCCGCACCGGCATGCACGCTCAAAAAGGCGTTGCTGTGGTCGTGAGATTCGCCCAGCAGGCTGCGGAGCTCCAGGCGCTCCAGCTTGCGCGTCAGTTTCTCGGCCCTCTCCGCCACCTCCCTTCGGGTCGCTTCGTCGTCCTCCTGCTCGGCAAGTTCCCGGAGGACGGTCAGGTCTTCCAGCTCCCCCTCCATCTCGTCCACAGGCTCGACCAGGGCCTTGAGCCGCTTCATGCCGCGCAGGACCTTTTGGGCCGTCTCCTGGTCGTCCCAGAAGCCCGGCTGCTTCATGGATTCCTCCAGCTCGTCCAACTCTTGCCGCCTGGAAGCTAGGTCAAAGGGAGTCCCGCAGGTCGTTCAGGCGGGCCTCCAGCGCGTCGAGTTCGATTTCCATGCGGACCAGTCCATCCTTCTTCAGGCAAGTGGAAACGCTGCCTATTATATGGCCGGGCGGCTGATACGTCAATCATCACCGTCCCTGCTCGCCACCCTTTCCGCGGGCTCCAGGCGGTGGTGCGGTTCCTGCGTTCCCCAGGCTCAGGCCGCAATGCGGACGTAACCCGCCCGCCGTGTCAACGCTCGGCCTGGAGGAAATCTACCCCCCGAGCCAGGGCCGTACAGATTGACAGACCGGCCCCGGACGACTACCATCCCGCACAGCTCTCCGGGTCCACCTCAGTTGCATGCAGCGAAGCGAAGGAAAAACGATGCCACCGAATATCCTGCTGATAACCGCACACGATACCGGCCGTCACCTGGGATGCTACGGCGTGGGCAGCGTGCGCACGCCCGGTCTCGACCAGCTTGCCCGGGAGGGTTGCCGGTTCACCAGCTATTTCAGTGTGGCCGCGCTCTGCTCACCCAGCCGGGGCGGCATGATGACGGGCCGCTATCCCCAGTCCAACGGCATGCTGGGCCTGTGCCACGGCCTGCACGGCTGGCGCCTGAACGACGGCGAGCGTCACCTGAGCCGTCTGCTGCACGACGCGGGCTACCACACCGTGCTGCTCGGTCATCAACACGAGACCACGGACATCGACGCGCAACTGTGTTTCGACGAACACGCGCTGCACTGGGAAGCTCAAGCCCGGGGTCTCCACACCACGTGCGACACGGTGGCCGAGGGGGCGGCGGACTTCCTGGCCGGCCGGGCGACGAAAGAGCAGCCGTTCTTCCTCCAGGTGGGTTTTTTCGAGACGCACCGGCCCTTCGACTTCGGCGGGGCCCGGCCGGATGGGGCCCACGGGGTCGATCTGCCCCCCTACATCCAGGACAACGCGGCCGGCCGGGAACAGTTCGCCGCGTTCCAGGGCATCATCCGCAAGATGGACGCCGCCGTGGGACACATCCTGGCGGCCCTTGCAGATGCAGGGCTGACAGAGCAGACCCTGGTGATCTACTCGGTGGACCACGGCATCCCCTTCCCCCGCGCGAAGACCACTCTTTACGACGCCGGCATCGCCATATCGCTCATCATGCGATGGCCCGGCCGCATAGCTTCGGGTACCAGGTGCGACTGGCTGCTGAGCAACGTGGACCTGGTGCCGACCATCCTGGAACTCACGGGGAGCGAGGCTCCTGGGCACCTGGAAGGCACGAGCTTCGCCGGTGCGTTCGACGGTGGAGGCCCGGCCCCCCGGGAGCGCATCTACGCGGAGCATCACATGGCCGGCGGGGAATGCCGCTGCGTCCGCACGGACTCCCATAAGCTCATCCGCAACTTCTGCCTGATGCCGCGCTTCCCGGTGCCGGTGGACGTGCGGGGTCCCGCGCGGCCGGGCAGGCGCCCCTATGTCGAACTGTACGATCTGAGCGAGGACCCTCTCGAAACCTGCAACCTGGCCGGGAAGCCGGCCTTCACCGAAGTGCAAAGTGAACTGGACGGCCTGCTGCTGGACTGGATAGAGGGAGTGGAAGACCCAGTGCTGAGCGGGCCTGTTCGGACGCCGTATTACCGGGCGGCAATGCGGTCCTTGCGAGAGAATCATCCATCCTGATACCGGTCATCCCGCGCTCTGTGCTGCGGTGCGGCCAACGGCGCCATCGGTCTTCGCTGCCGGCCGCAGTAGATCCGGATTCTGAGATGGTCTCTGAGGACCCCTTCCGGCTTGACCGGTGGTCAAAGACCCAATACAATCCCTGTGCCGTGGGCGCGTGAGTGCCGGACGGCGAACGTATTACTGCTTCTCAAGTAGAAGGATGGGAAAGATGGCCGAGGGGCTGTTGCAGCCGGCGGACATTTCTACACAAATGCTCCAGGAGACCTTTGATGCGGCCTTCATGGAGACCAGTATCGATAAGGACGGCGACCTGGTCGTGGAGGGCGACCGATTCCGTAGCTGGATTCTGCCTAAAAGCGATGGCGACATGATCAAAGTCATGTCCCTGTTCGGTGCCGAAGAGGGGGCCTCAGCGTCAGAGCACCTCCAGTTCGTCAACCGCGTCAACAACCAGTACCTTTACCTCAAGGCTAGTTCCGATCTGGAGAAGGTGGTCTCGTTCGAATCGTATATCCCTGTCGTTGGCGGGGTAACCCGGAAGAATATCGTCCTGGCCACCAAGCTGCATCACAGGGTGCTGAACGCCGTGCTCAGCGAGGATTATGTGCTGGATTTCCTCGCCTGAATCCCCTCGGCTATTCGGAGGATTCGAGGCTGAGGTTCTTGACGCCAGCACGGCCCATGTTGTGAGGCCCCGGTCCGGGTATCGGAGATTGCGGTGCGCGACAGGGAGTTCTCAGAACCCCCGCTCCGGGGACGGATGCTCCGAGTGGTTAGATCTCCAGAACCTGCTTTGCTGTGGCCGGATCGACCCGGTACGGGTTGCCCTTGCCCCCGTAGAATCCGTGCTGCCCGATCATGTGGATGCTCAGCGCGGTCCACTGCATCTGCTGTCCGGTGCGGGTGTTGGTCAGCCAGGTGATGCTCTTGCGATAGACGCCCTTGTGCGGCCAGGGGCAGGGCAGCACGCCCCGCCATTCCTCCACACGGACCTCAAAGCGGTCCTCCACCTCGACGGGAGTCCCCAGGCCGGGGCGGCCCTGCCTGGTGAAATGCTCCATCCGGTTGGCTATGTCCCGATGGGTCAGCCCCAGGGCACGGACGCGGGCGTCATCGGCGTCGAGCACCTCGGCCAGGGAACGGGAGTCCGAGCCCAGAAAGCCATCCCGGGTCAACATGCCGGGGCGCATCCGTTTCTGCACTTGCTGAAGGTCCGGGGGTTGTTTCATGGCCAGCGCCTCGCTGCGGTCCGGCGATCAGGACTCCTCGAATTTGTCGAAGAACGTGCGGTCTTCGGCGAGGTTCTTCTCGTTCAGCAGTTCCACGGCGGCTTCTATCATCGCGGGGCTCCCGCAGAGGTAGAATTCCTGGCTGAAGGCGTCTTCGATCCGTCGGTCCACCGCCTCGGTGACCAGTCCGCCCTCGCCTTCCCACTCATCTTCCGCTCGGGCGACGACCGGAACGTAGGTGAAGTCCGGAATGGTCTGCTCGAAACCGTGCAGCTCGTCCTGCAGGTAGAGGTCCCGGAGCTGGTTGGCCCCGTAGAACAGGGTTGCCTTTCGGTCGATGTGCTGCCCGGCCATCTGAAAAAGGATGGACCGGATGGGGGCTATGCCGGACCCGCCGGCGATGAAGACGATTTCACGGTCCGTCTCGCGCAGGTAGAAATCCCCGTAGGGGCCGTTGATGTTGATCTTCTGCTCCTCTTCGAGCACCTCGAAAATGTAAGTCGTGCAGATGCCGCCCGGAACGCGCCGGACGATCAGTTCCAGGCTGTTTTGCTGCGAGGCGGGAGAGGCGATCGAATACGCCCTGTAGACCGGCTCCGGTGTCTTGCCGTAGGGGGGGCACTCGAACTGGATGTACTGCCCCGGCCGGAACGACAGACTGGGCGGCTCGATAAGCTCCAGCCGGATCAGCCGGGTGTCGTAATTGAGGTCTTCAATGGACGTCACGGTGCTCTCGTATTGCTCCAGGGAAAGGATTTCCTTGGGTATTTCCAGTGCCATGTCCCGGCGGACCTTGACCTGGCAGGAAAGCCGGACGCCGCTTTCGATTTCATCGTCGCTGAGATGCGGGGTCTCGGTGGGGAGCAGGGGGCCGCCGCCTTCCAGCACCTTGACCTTGCACAGGCCGCAGGAGCCCCGTCCCCCGCAGGCCGAGGGGACGAATATCTCCTCGTCCATCAGCGCGGCCAGGAGGCTCTTGCCGCCCTCGACGACCCTCTCCTCATCCTGGTTGATGACCAGCGCGCACTCCCCGTAGTTGACCAGGACGGCCTCCGCAACGAGGAGGATGGTCGCCAGGGCAAGCGAAAGCGCCACGATGGCCAGCACTGCGGTGAGGATTGCGGTCATTTGGCCCGGGGCTCCGCGTCTGGGGAGGTGGACTCCTGGCGGGACGGTGCGGCCTCCTCCGGCGACTGACCGGCCTGCAGGGTCACAGCCGGTCGCGCCGGTGTCACCTGCGCCGTGAGCACCCCGGAGAGACCGACGAAACCCAGCGCCATGATCCCGGCGATGATCAGAGTGATGCCCGGCCCCTCCAGGCCTCGGGGGATGCGGCCGAGCTTATTGAGTTTCTCCCGGATGGCGGCCATGGCGATAATGGCCAGGGCCCACCCTATGCCGCTGCCCGCGCCGTAGGACAGCGCGTTGATGAGGGTGTATTCGCGGATCACCATAAACAGGGAGACCCCCAGGATGGCGCAGTTCACGGTGATCAGTGGCAGGAAAATGCCCAGGGCGTGGTAAAGCACGGGAGAGGCCCTTTCGATGATCATCTCCACAAGCTGAACAAAGGCTGCGATGACGATGATGAACGCTATGAATCGGAGGTACTCCAGGTTGAGCGCCTGCAGCACGCGGTAGACGGCCCAGTTGATGCCGCTGGTGCAGAAAAGCACGAAAATCACCGCACCCCCCAGCCCTGCGGCAGTGCGCACCTGTCGGCTGACAGCCAGGAACGAACACATCCCCAGGAACCGCGCCAGCAGGATGTTCTCGGTAAAAACGGCGGCAAAGAAAATCCCCAGTGTCTGGGCGTTCACTTTGTGGTTTCCTTTCTGTCAGGCACTGCTTTGCTCCTCCGGCGGGACTCCGCCGTAGCGGCGGGCAACCCAAATGACCAGCGCCAGCGCGAAGAAGGCTCCGGGCGGCATCACCATGATCGTCCAGGGCCGCCACCACGCGCCCATTACCGGCGCGCCGAACAGCGTCCCCATGCCCATCAACTCCCGGAAGAAGGCAATCACCAGCAGAATGATCGAATACCCGATGCCGGTGGCGACCCCGTCCACCAGAGAGGGCCAGACCGGGTTCGACGAGGCGAACGCCTCCGCCCGGCCCATGATGATGCAGTTCGTGATGATCAAGCCCACGTAGGCGCCCAGCGCCTTCGATATCTCCGGGATGTACGCGTCAATGAGTATCTTGAACACGATCACATAGGACGCGATGACCAGAACCTGGACCATCATCCGGACCCGTCGGGGGGTGTACCGCCGCAGCAGAGAGACCGTCACGTTCGAACATGTCAGGACGAAAATCAGCCCCATGCACATGACACCCGTGTTAATCAGCAGGTTGGTCACCGCCAGAGTCGAGCATATGCCCAGTATCTGGCGGAAGATGGGGTTGTTGTCCCAAACCCCGGACCGGAAGACCTGGTAGGACCGCGACAACGTGAGCTTTCTCAGCAGGTCCGGCATGTAACGAATCTCCCCCTATTCGGAGCCTCACTCCAGTTTCTGGCGATCCCGCACCGCCTGCCGGAAGGCCAGCAGGGTATTGTTGAGCAGCCTTTCCACCGCCAGGCTCGTCCCGGTTGCACCCGTGATGCCGTGCACCTCGTGGGGGCCGGCCTCTGCTTCCGGCCTCACCAGCCGGATGAGATGTCCCCCCGGGCCGGGCTCCTGCGGAATCGTAAGCTCCTCGAACTGTTTCTGAAACCGCTCGCTGGTGATCTCCGCCCCCAGGCCCGGAGTCTCGCTCTGTTCGAAGAACGCCAGGCCCCGTATGGTCTTCAGGTCAGGCTCCACGGCCACGTAGCCCCGGACCGTGTCCCAGAAGCCGCGGCCGGCCACCTCGAAGGCGTAGCCCAGCGTTTTTCCGTCCGAGCTGAGCCCCTTCAGCAGCGGCACCGTTCCAGTCTCCGTTTGAACCCTTCCTTTGGTCTGGCTGACGTGCTCGTCATAGAGCCGGGCCACCTCCTCAACGGTCGCGGACTCGGGAATCCGTATGCCGAGCACTTCCAGAACCACGCGTTTCTCGGCAAGTTCCCGGTTCAGTTCCACGCGGTAGCGGGTCACCATGTGCACGGCCGACACGGCGGTGGTGAACACCGCTGCCACCGCGGTCATGAACGCGAGGGTGTAGAGTTTCTCTCTCATCCGTTGCTGCCCCCGGCTGATCCGCTCCTGCGGGCCTCCCGCCCGGCGCGCTGCCATTTTCGGACGTAATGGTCCATGATGGGGGCGAAAGTATTCATCAGGATGATGGCGAACATCACGCCGCCTGCGAAGTTCGAAAGTCCGCGGATCACGACGGTGAGCCCCCCGATTCCCAGCCCGTAAACGTAACGCGCCGGGTTGGTGTCCGGTGCCGAGATCGGGTCCGTCGCCATGAAGACGCTGCCGAACAGGAATCCTCCGGCCAACACGGTGGTGAGGGGGTCGGGGACCGAGGGCGTTCCCAGCAGCCACGCAAACAGAGCGCTGACCGCCATGCCGCCCCCAATGCATGAGACAATGATGCGCCAGTTGGCCGTGCGGGTGGCGACCAGATAGATGCCGGCCATCACGATGAGGATGGCCGACGTCTCACCCAGCGAACCGCTGACGTTTCCCACCGCCAGACGCTGCAGGGAAACCGCGGCCTCCCCCGCCTTTAGACTCACCAGTGGGGTGGCGCGCGTGATGGCGTCCGCAGTCCCTGTCCAGCGGGCGAAGCCCCCCGGAAAGCCACTGAAAGCTGGTAGCCACTGGCTGGTCATCGCTACCGGGAAGCATATGTAGACGAAGGCCCGGCCGACCAGCGCGGGGTTGTACACATTCCGTCCGAATCCGCCGAAGACCTCCTTGCCGAAAACGACGGCCACCACGATGGCGACGGCGGCGACCACGTAAGGAACGGTCGGCGGCAGCGTCAGCGCCAGGAGCAGCGCTGTCACGAAGACCGCGCTGCTGATCTTCTCCCCCCGGCTGCGGCAGAAAAGCCACTCGGTGACCGACCCCAGCACCACGCACAACCCGACGACAGCCACCGACCGCCAGCCGAAAAAATAGACGGAAGCCAGCATGATCGGCACCAGGGAAAGCACTACGCGGAGCATCACCGATTGCCACCGATAGAGGCCGAGGACGGCCTTTACGGGGCCGGGCCTCCCTCCATTCCCATCTTCGAGCATAGCGATCCCCGTAACCGGTTACCCCTCTCCGTCGGCACGTCGCCCCATTGTGCGAAGGGCCGCCCCCAGCCGGCCCGGCCGGGTGCGCCTACTCCTCCTCTATAAAGATGGCATCCATCGGGCAGGAGTCCACGGCATCCCGCACGTCGTCCTCCAACTCCGGCGGCACCTCGTCCACCTGCACCTTCGAGATGCCGTCCACAACCTGGAACACCTCGGGGCATATCTGTTCGCAGGCGCTCGATCCGATGCACAGGTCTTCGTCCACTCTGACTTTCATGACGGCCCCCTTTCGGTTGGAGAGAAAGACCGGGCCAACCCGGCCGTTTGAAGTTATTATGCTACGCGCAGGTCCCGGAACGGTCAAGGCGAACGGGTTGTTCAGCTTGCCCCCGCTGTCTTCGGGTGGTACCATGAAGCACGGGCGAGAAGGCATGTCGGTCAGCCGGGGGCTGGAAACCAGGCCGTAGCCCGCTCCGCAGCAGCGTAACCATGGGGGAGGAACGAGATGAGTGCCGTCCAGATTATGCCAGACGTTCACTGGGTGGGCGCCAACGACCATTCCACCGATCTGTTCGAGGGACTGTGGCCGCTCCAGCCGGCCGGCGTGTCGTACAACGCCTACCTTGTGGATGACGATGAGTCCGCCATCATCGATCCGGTGCGGGTCTCCAAGAGTCAGATGTTTCTGGAAAACGTGGCCGACGTGGTGGACCCGGCGGAGATTACTTACCTGATCCTCCATCACATGGAGCAGGACCACACCAGTTCCCTGAACATTCTTCGGCGTCTGAATCCCGCCTGCAGGATCGTCTGCACGCAGAAGGCGGTCGAAATGCTGGAGTCGTTCTACGGGATCACGGAAAACGTAACGGTGGTCGACGAAGGGGACACCCTGTGCCTGGGACAGACAACTCTCAGGTTCTTCTCCACGCCGTTCGTGCACTGGCCCGAGACGATGATGACCTACGAGCCGGATCGGCGGATTCTTTTCTCCGGCGACGCGTTCGGCACTTTCGGAACGGTGGACGGCACGGTCTTCGCCGAGGACTCCGGCCGGATTGCGTACTACGAGGAAGAAGGGCTGCGGTACTTCGCCAACGTGGTGGCGAAATTCAGCAAGATGGTCCTGCGGGCCATCGAGAGGCTGGGAGAGGTTCCTGTGGACCTGATCGCACCCGCGCACGGGCCGGTCTGGCGGGAGGAGGCAAGCCGGATCATCGAGTGGTACACGAAATGGTCGCACTACGCCTCCGGCCCCGGCGAGCCCCGGGTGAGCATCGTGTATGGCTCGATGTACGGCTTCACGGAGCGCATGGCGCAGGCGGTGAGCGAGGGCGTGGCGGGGGCGGGCGTCCCGTTCGAGCTTGTGGATGCGGGGCGCGTGCATCCGAGTTTCGTCCTCCCTTCTATCTGGCGGTCCGCCGGCGTCCTCATTGGCGCTCCCACATACGAGGGAGAGCTTTTCCCACCACTGGCGCAGGTCCTTCGACTTGTGGTCACAAAGGGAGCCAGGAACCGCACCGGGGGCTTTTTCGGCAGTCACGGCTGGGCAGGTGGCGCCGGCCGCGAGGTCAAACAGCTACTGGAGCCCCTGGACTGGCAGCTTGCCGATGCGATAGAATTCGAAGGCAAGCCCACTCGCGCCGACCTGGATCGGGGCCGCGCTCTGGGTCGTCAAATTGCACAGGCGGTGAGGGGGAAGTGAAGCAAGCGAAACGGACGTTGTGTCCGGCGCGCCCGTAGCTCAACTGGACAGAGCATCGGACTTCGGATCCGAGGGTTGGGGGTTCGAATCCTCCCGGGCGTGCCAGCCCCGCTTTGCGGGGCAGAGCAGGAGAGCGGTAGAAAGTAGAGAAGGACAACGGCCTCCTGAGAGGATGGCGTCATGATGCGCTCGAAGGCCGAATCTGCCCTGAATGTCAGGGGCCGCTCCACGAGCCGTGATGGCCTGTGATAGCCCGCCGAGGGCCCTGCGGGCGTTTCAGGTGTAGACGCTCTGCCTGTAGGCCGCATCGAGCATGGCCACGACATTCTCCGGTGGCACGTCCCCGACGATGTTGTGGACCTGGTTGAATACGAACCCTCCGTGCGGCTTCCAGATCTCCACCATGTCCTGCACGTGCTCCCGGACTTGGTGCGGCTCCCGCTGCCCCAGAACGTTCTGGGTGTCGCACCCGCCGCCCCAGAAGACGATGTCGTCGCCGAACTCGGCCTTGAGCTCTGCGGGGTCCATGTCCGCCGCAGATATCTGCACGGGGTTCAGAACGTCGATGCCCGCATCAATCAGCGCAGGGAGGTAGGCTCGGACGGAGCCGCAGTTGTGCATGAAGACCTTCAGGTCGCTGTTACGGTGGATGAATTCGCAGAGCTTCTTGTAGTACGGGAACACGCACTCCTCCATATTTTCCGGGCGGCACATGGGGCCGGACTGCATGCCCATGTCGTCGCCGATGGCCACCATCTGGACGTGGGGGCCGAGCCTGTCAATGATGCGGCCGGCCCGGCGGAGGTTGCGCTCCAGTCGCGCCTCATTTTCCTCCTTGACGGCCTCGGGGTCCATCAGCATCCGGACGGCCTGCTCCAGGCCCGTGTAGAAGGTCTCAAGCCCTCCGCCGAACGAGTAGCCGACGAAGCATGTGGCGTAGTCCGTCTCTTTATAGATCCGTTCGGCTTCCCGCGCGTAGAGGTCAAGGGCATGGTCCTCGTCGAGTCCGCCCCAGTTGGACAGCCAGGCGCCGTCGAAGAAGTAACTCCCCGGCGGCATGCGCATGGCCCGTTCGCCCTGACGGACCGCCCATCTGCCATCCGCGTCACGCTCCGGCTGGAAGGCGGCCGGCATCTGGAAGGAATAGGCATCCCGGGGTGACCATGTGCGCAGAGCGGGCCAGTCGGGTTCGAGTTCGCAGCAGTCGACGTGGAAGCGCCGGCGCACGCCGTCATCTACGCGCGCCAGCATCTGCACGCAGTCATGGACCCGGATCGGCCGTTCATCCAGCCCAAGGTGCCTGCGCAGGCGGTGATAGGCGAAAGCCGAAATGCCCGTGGATGGGTGCATGCCGAGGTCGATGGGCATGCGGTCCATCGGTTCCCGCCGCAGCGTCCGCATCACGCGTTCACGGCTCGTCATGGTCTCCTGAGCAGACACAGGGCTCCTCTGTCTTTTCGAAAGTTCCGCCGTCATGCTCGCCCGCCTTTCGGGCAGATGCAAATGCGGCGGGACGGTCCGGCTGGTAACTCTCCGGCAGCCTGGCCCCGGTCGGGTAACCACAGGCAGGGCACTCGTAGTGGTCCTTTGTCAACTGGCATGCAGACACTGCGATTCGACCTTTTCGGTCCAGGCCGGGACGAGAGGCGTGGCTGCTTCGCCGGATTCAGCCTTACAATTCGGCGGCTTTGCGGCGTTTCCAACCGGGCGCCAGGCGGCACATCGAGGACTTATCGTGCAGAGAGCGGCACAGGCGGGGCAGGCCCCGCAACGGCAAAGCGGCGCCGAGGCGCCGCACTCCGAAAGCCAGAGCCCTGCGCGAGTGCAGATTATCAAACTGCGGTGGCTTGCCACCGCTTTCGACGTCGGCGGCAGGCCGCCGGCCAGCCCATGGTGGGGAATCGTCAGACCAGCCGGTACACCGAGAGCCATCAGAGCGATTTGACAAAGTAGCCGTAGGTGGCTTGCTCGAACATGTCGGCGGCCTCCGTGCTGTTGGCTGAGACATTATGGCCCGCGTGGGGAAGGGTATCAATGCTCGGGGTGGGTAACTCAGCCCAGGGGCACCAGGCCGAAGATCAGGCCTGCCAGGGTTGCCGTGCAGACGACCAGCAGCACGTAGACCGCCGTCTTCGCCGTGCCGATGACCTGTCGAATGGCCAGCATGGCAGGCAGGGAAACGGCCGGTCCGGCCAGCAGGAGGGCCAGGGCCGGGCCGTGCCCCATCCCGGCATCGAGCAGCCCCCGCAAAATGGGCACCTCGGTCAGGGTGGCGAAATACATACCGGCTCCGGCGACGGAGGCCGCGGCGTTGGCCAGGGGGCCGCGTCCCCCCACGACGGCCGTGACCCACTCACGGGGCACCAGCCCGTCCTGTCCGGGATGGCCGAACAGGAACCCCGTGACGAACACCCCGAGCAGGAAGATGGGAATGATGCGGCGGCCGAGGGCCCAGCTCTCTCCCATCCAGTTCTTCACGTCCTCGCTCTTGAGCCATACGATAACCAGGGACAACAGCAGGACCGAACCGGCGGCCACGACGCCCCACCGGCGCATTGCTCCGGGAGCCGTCCCCGGGCTGGGGCGCTGATTCACAGACTCAATCTGCCATCGGGGGACGTCGTGGACAAAGCCGGCGCTGTCCTTGATTCTCATCCTCTCGGCATCACGGTAGACTATCCGGCCCTCGACCTGGTAGTAATGTTCGCCGCCGGGACAGCAGACCAGGGTGGCGCGTATGTCACCGGTCCAGGCCCAGTGGGCCGCTGCCGTCAGGCCCACTATAAGGGCCAGCAGAACGGCTACTTTCCAGCCCCTCGGGCCGGATGCCTCTCCCTCCGCGGGGGCCGGTGCGCTCGACGGTCGCTCGACCCGTTCCGCGAATATCCTCTGCATCAGCACTCCGACGAGTAGCCCCAGAACGATGGCCGCAACCGCCCTGGCCAGTCCGATCTCCAGGCCCAATACGGTCGCTGTCAGCAGGATGGCCATCACGCTGATGGCAGGTCCGACGTAGAGCAGGGCGATGGCGGGTCCCAGTCCGGCCCCCTGCATGTAGATGCCCGCGAAAAGGGGAAGGACCATACAGGAGCAAAGGGCGGTAGCCCCGCCTCCGATGGCCGCAACGCCGTAGGCTACGGGCCGGGGGGCGTCCGGCCCCAGATATCGGACGATCGCCGCGCGGTTGACCAGGGCACTGATGGCGCCGGCAATCAAAAAGGCGGGCAGGATGGAGGTGAGCAGGTGACGGCGCAGGAAAGCCTGGGTAGACAGCAGGGCGGCGGCGATGGGGCCGTCCGGCCAGGGCACCAGGCCCGGAAGGACCCAGAGCCCCGCGCACAGGAGTGCGAACGTCGCGACCGGTACCACGCGTTTCATTTAATCCATTATAGTTGGCGCGCGGCGGCGCGTCGCGTGTGGGCGGGCGGCCAGGTCAGGTAACCAGTTCGACTTCCTCCGGTGCGGAGAACTCGAACTCCCCGTCCGCGTGCCGGATTTGTACCGGGCCGTGCGGTGTTGGGAACGCCGCGGTGTAATTGAATTGTACGTCCCGCGGGCGGGCGCGCACGCGGCTGCATCCGGGCTCCAGGATCTCGATCCCCGCCAGGTGCTTGATGAGGAACTCCGCGGGGAAGGCCGACCAGGCATGGGACAGCGTGCGCATGATGGGCTTGAACGAGCCGTCCCGCCACGTGCCGTTGATCGTCCATTCTTCGGGCGTCGAGGTGAACCCACGGTCCGCGAAGCGACGCCCCCAGCGCCGGCGCACCAGCCGCAGCGCCAGATCGAAGCGGCCAACCCGATCGAGGGCCCTCAAGACCACCGACGTAAAGAACGGCTGTGCCTCGGTGTAGGAAACGGACCGGTCTTCGTAAAAGCCACGGATTATGTCCCGGGCCACCTCGTCGTCGCACAGCCCCCACAGCACGGCCGCCATGTTGGCGTGCTCGCTGGTCTTCGGCGAGAGTTGCCCCTCGACACGGGCATCCGCGAGGCAACCTCGCTCCGGATCGAAGAAACGATCCTGGAACGACTCTTTCACAGCCGCCATATGCCGCTCGCAGAGCGCGACCGTGTAGTCGTCCTGCTTCATCTGGGCCATCTTCCGGAGGGCCTCCAGCGCGCCGTACCAGATGGCGTTCAGGGGCGCGCACTCGCCGTCGGTTTCCACGTCCGCCCAGTCGATGAAGACCCAGTAGGGCACGTCCTCCAGCAGGCCAGTATCGTTGACGTAGAGCAGACCGGCCTGGAGGATGCCCGAGGCGGTCGGATACAGCCTGTGAATCCAGCGCTCATCCCCGGTGTACAGGTAATGATTCCACAGGGCCATGATCCACCACAGCGAGTAGTCGAAGATGGTCCAGTGCCAGCTATGATCGACCCGGTTGGAGATGTTGTGGAGCAGGCCGGTGGGGTACCGGTTCGCGGCGGTCTGGCGGAGGAATTTGCCCGGCATTTCCGCGTCGCCGAAGCAGGCGTAGATTCCCCCGAGCGTCACCGCCGCGACATCGCCCAGCCACTGGGCCTGCTCGCGCCAGGGAGTGTCCATCAGAAACTCGTTCGAACAGAGTCGTATGGTCCGCCGGGACATATCGAACACGGCGTTCAGCTCGGCATCGTCACTTTTGAAGGAGCCCCGTTCCTGGTAGGGATAGGTGCTCACGACGGCCTCGACCGACCGGATGCGCACGGGTTCCGGGCAGGAGCGGAACCGCAGCTTCAGGTAGCGGAATGCCTTCCACGTGAACGGCTGGTAGGTCAGGGGACCGTCGGTCATATAGCAGCAGTCGGCGAACTGGCCCTCCAGTGCATTGTTGAACCGGCCGTCGATCAGTCTCTCCGCGTAGCCGATTTCGACCTTGCCCCCTTCGATGCCGTCGAGTTGGATGCTCGGATAACCGGTCAGGACCTTGCCGAAGTCGAGAACGATGCACGGGTCGTAGATGCCGTCCATCGAGCCGTCTTCGTGGGCGGTGCTGCACTGGCAGACCGTCTGGCCGTCACTGCGAAGCAGATTATCGGCGCCGTCGACGCGCGCGTACTCGAGTGGTTTGCCGGGCGTGGAGAGCCCCACGGACAGGTCGCCGGAGCGGGAGCGGGTCATGATGTCCAGCGACTCTTCCACCCGTTCCACGCGCTCGGGCAGCACGGGGCCCTCCGTCATGTGTGGGATGTCCCGCGGCAGCAGCCGCGTCCACGGACCGGCCAGGGGAGGGGGACCGAGCACGTTCGCGGGCTGCCAATCGGCATCGTCGTGACCGGTTTCGTTCCAGCCGTCGGGCGCTCTGCGCGCGTCGTAATGTTCCTGGAACGGAGTGACGGCGTTCATGCGAAAGCGGTAGGTGCCCCCGGCGTAGGCCCGGGCGCGGCGGACCCGCCAGTCCGGCCCCGTTGCGGCCACCACCTCGCCGTCCGCGTCGGTCAGCTCCGCCAGCAGGCCGCCCCGGGCGTCCGGCCAGGTGCCCAGGTGGTTGACCAGCACCCCGATGCCGTTTGTGCCTGCCCGGAGGTAGTCGTCAACCGGATGCTGGTCGTAGTACTGCAGGTAGGGTTGCGTGGGAGGCACGCCGCGGCCCACGAAATGCCCGTTGATGAAAAGCTGGTACCGCGTGTCGGCGGTGATGTAGACGCGCAGTCCGGAGGCCGGGCCGCTGAGGTCGAACTCACTGCGGAAGTAACAGAAAGCGTTCTCTTCTTTGCCATCTCCCTCCGTCCAGATCCACTCGGCGGTCCAGCGGCGGGACTTCAGCAGGCCGTAGTCCGGATTCCCCTCGTCGTGCATCTCAGTCGCTCCTTTCCGCGGATGCCCTCAGACCGTGAAACCCACCTGGTAGGGCCGGTCCGGATCGGTGCGGAGGCCCCATTCGACCAGTAGCTGGAGCAGTTCCGGCACCACGTGGCTCAGCTCCGGGTCCCCCCAGCGGTTGGTCATCTCCCACGGGTCGCTCTCCAGGTCGTAGAGTTCGTTTCCCCCGCGCAGCCTGATGACCATCTTGTAGCGGTCAGTGCGCACCATTTTGGCCCGGGCCATGGTGTCCGGATACGTCATGTAGGTTTCCGTCTTGGCGAACCGCTTTCCTGTTTGGTCGCTGCGTTCCCGCACCCAGTCGAATTCGTCGGGGGCGCGGGCCAGCATTTCGTCTTCGTGCCCCCCTTCGCAGAAGACGGCCTTCTTCGTCCTCTCGCCCCGTATGATGGGCAGCAGGGACTGTCCGTGCATGCCGGGCAGCAGTTCGAAATTCAGCAGCTCACACAGGGTGGGGGCGAGGTCTGTTGTCTCCGTCAGGCTTTCCACCCGATGCCCCCGGGGCAGGTGGAGCGACCGCAGCACGCAGGGCACGTGGATGAGGCAATCCTGGAAAGTGGTATCCCACTTCTCGGCCAGCCCGTACTGCCCCGCGTAGTCTCCGTGGTCCGCCCAGAACAGCAGGACGCTGTCTTCCCAGAGGTTCTCCTGTTCGATGGCTTCCAGCACTGGCCCGAAGAGGTGATCGACCTTTGAGATCATGCCGTAATAGACGCACTGCACCTCGCGAGCGGCATCGGACCGGTCCTCCAGGCCGGTGCGGACCTCCCGCTGCTTGACCATCGGCAGCGGGGCGTTCTTTGGCAATTGGTGCGGCCAGGGCTCTACGGCGTCACGATCGTACATGGAAAACCACGGTTCCTCCACGCCGTATACGGGATGGGGGGATTCGAAGTTGAGCTGCAGGAAAAAGGGCCTGCTTCGGTCCCGGCGGTTCGTCAGGAAGTCTACGGCCTGTTCGGCGTAGGCTTCGTCCGGCATGTGGCGGGTGTTGGACCCCACGTAGTGCCAGCCGCCCTCCAGGTCCAACGGTCGGGCGCCGTCGGGGTCGGGTTCGGTTTCCACCATGCCGGGCCTGCCCTCCATGAATTCATCGTAGGGCGGTTTATGGGACCGATAGTCGATGTCGCTCTCGAAGGTCTCCCTGTCCCAGCAGTGGTTCTTGCCGAAGACCGCGGTTTCGTAACCGTTTTCCTGGAAACGGTCCAGCAAGTTCGGCTCACCGGGCAGCATGAGCTGATTGATGGTGCGATAGCCGTCGGTGTGGGAGTAGCGGCCGGTCATCAGGTTGATGCGCGCCGGCACGCACTTGGGGAAGACCGTCATGTGCCGCTCGAAGACCACGCCCTGGCGGGCAAAGGCGTCGAAATTCGGCGTCCGGATGTCGGGGTTTCCCATGAACCCGGCGCAATCGCCCCGCATCTCGTCCGGGCACAGGATGATGAGGTTCCTCGGCTCCTTCCTCATGACCGGCGCCTCCCGGTTGATTGAGTCGGCGGTGCCCTGAGAGATCAGACGCGGATGAGCCCGTAGTCCTGGCTTCCCAGCCCGATGTGTTCGCCGTGCACCAACTGCGCTTCCCAGTGCTTACCCGGCCAGGTTTCCTCGAAAAGATCGCCACCGTGGCGTTCATTGACCAGATCGGCCGCGGCCCGATCGATTGCCACCGGGTCCCTGGAGGCCAGCACGCCCAGGTCGGGGCCGACGACGCTGGTGCCTTTCCCCATGCAGTTGCAGTGATCCGTGGTTTTGTAAATGAACGTGATGAAGGCGACGCTGTCCCGCTTGTCGGCGAGTATGCCGCAGGCGTATTCGGCCATCTTCTCGTTGAAGCTCTCGGCCGGCTCATCCCAGGAGAAACCGACCGCGCCCACGGGGCAGACGGCCACGCATTCCCCGCAGCCGATGCACAGCTCATAGTCTATCTCGGCCTTTTCGCCCACCGTGATGGCGTCCTCGGGGCACCACCGGGCGCAGGTTCCGCAGGAGATGCACTCCTCCTCTTTCACCTCAGGGCGGCCGGCGGAATGCTGCTGCATCTTGCCCGCGCGCGAGGACAGCCCCATCGCCACGTTCTTGATAGCTCCGGCGAATCCGCAGATTACGTGGCCCGTGAGGTGGGTGACAATCGTCGCCGAGGGGAAGAGGGTGAAGTCCGCCGCCACCGCAACGCTGTCGAAATGATCCAGGTCGACCGGCCGCTTCACGTGCATGTTGCCCTTCATCCCGTCCAGGAACAGCAGTGGGCATCCCATTGCCTCGGGGCCGAATCCGTGGGCCACGGCCAGGTTGAAGTGGTCGAGGGCGTTGGAGCGCTCGCCACGGTAGAGCGTGGAAGTCTCGACCAGGCAGGGGTCGGCGCCGGCGACCCTCACTTCGTCGGCGATGGCCCTGATGAACTCGGGGGGGATGTAGCTGTCGTTGTCCTTCTCGCCGAAGTGCGTCTTGATGGCCGACGGGCGGTCGGTGACCAGGATTTCGTGCAATGACGCCTCACCGAAGAGATGGCGCGTTTTCTCGCAGATCCCCTCCAGCGTCTCCTCTTTCTCGAATGCTGAGTAGAACACCTTGCTGGCCATGCTGAGATCGTTCCTTTCCATCTTGAGGCGCAGTCCGCCGGGCCGCCGTGACTGACGACGGCCAATCAAGACAGTCTACGCCCTGTGGAACGGGCGTGCAACCTGCCGGCGGAAGTCTGCTGTTCCACCATGCACAGCGATCTCAGGCCGGCTCCGGCTCCGGCGCCCGCCGCGGCGCGCCCAGCATCCGGTCGATCGCCTGCCCGGCGGGGACCATCGGGAAGACGTTCTCCTCCGGCGCCACCGCGAAGTCGATCAGAACGGGCCGATCTTCAATCCCACGTGCCTCGTCGATGACGGCCTCCACCTGTGCTGCGGAGTCGGCCCGGCAGGCCGCGGCGCCGAAGGCTTCTGCCAGCCGCACGAAGTTGGGGTTGCCCTCCGCCAGGTAGGTGTCCGAATACCGGCGGTCCAGGAAAAGCTCCTGCCATTGCCGCACCATTCCCAGGTAGCCGTTGTTGAGGCAGGCGATGCGGATGGGCAAGCCATGCCGGACCGCGGTCGCGAGCTCCTGGATGTTCATCTGCAGCGAGCCGTCGCTGGTGATCAGCCAGACCTCCCGGCCCGGTCGGCCGAACTGCGCGCCGATGGCCGCCGGCAGCCCGAAGCCCATCGTTCCGAGTCCACCCGAGCTGAGGAACGTCCGCGGGTGCTTGAACAGGTAGAACTGGGCCGCCCACATCTGGTGCTGACCCACATCCGTGACGATGACGGCCTCCCCGTCGGTCAGACGCGATATCTCTTCGATAACCGCCTGGGGCTTGATCTCACCCGTTCCTGCGTCGTAGGAGAGGGGGTATTCCTGCTTCCATCGGGCGATTCGCTCCAGCCAGGGACCGCGCCCGGCGGGCCTGACCAGCGGAGTGAGCCGTTCAAGGGCGGCCCGGGCATCGCCGACGATGGGAACGTGCACAGGCACATTCTTGCCGATTGAGGAGGCATCGATATCGACGTGGATGATGCGGGCCTCAGGGGCAAATCCCTCCAGGCTCCCCGTTATGCGGTCATCGAAGCGCGCACCCACGGCGATGAGCAGGTCGCACTGCGTGACGGCGTAGTTGGCGTAGGCGGTCCCGTGCATGCCCAGCATCCGAAGCGAGAGGGGATCGTCTTCCGGAAAGACCCCCAGCCCCATCAGGGTGGTCGTCACGGGAATGTCGGCCTTCCGGGCCAGGGCGGACAGTTGCTCGCCCGCGCCCGAACTGATGACCCCGCCGCCCGCGTAGAGCACCGGCCTCTCCGACTCGTTGATCAGCCCGGCCGCTTTACAGGTCTGGCCGCTGTGCGGTGACGGGGCGGTGCGATATCCGGGCAAGCGCATGTCCGTATCGGGCTCACCCGAAACGCCGGCATTGATGACGTCCGCCGGCAGGTCCACCAAAACAGGTCCCGGTCGGCCCGTCCGGGCGATGTGAAACGCCTCCCTGAGCACGCGCCCGATGTCCCGGCTGTCCTGGACCAGGTAGTTATGCTTGGTGATGGGGCGGGTGATGCCGGTCATTTCGGCTTCCTGGAAGGCGTCGGTGCCGATCAGGTGCGTTTTGACCTGGCCGGTGAGCGCGACCATCGGCACGCTGTCCATGTGGGCCGTGGCGACGGCCGTCACCAGGTTCGTGGCGCCCGGACCGCTGGTGGCCAGGCACACCCCGACCTCGCCCGTTGCCCGTGCGTAGCCGTCCGCCATGTGGCCGGCCCCCTGCTCGTGCCGGCACAGGATGGTCTTCAGGGGCGCGTCGTAGAGCCTGTCGTAGAGCATAATGACAGCCGCACCGGGCACGCCAAAGATGTATTCGACTCCTTCTTCCAACAGCGCCTCGATGGCGATGTCTGCCCCCGTGCGGCCTTCAGGACCGTCCGTCGCTTCCCTCTTCATAATGCCTCCGATAGGGCGTTGTCCGTACAAAAAACAACCCTCCAGCCTGGTGAGGCAGAAGGGCGACGAGCACACCTATCGCGCGAGCACCGACCCCTCACCTCACGGCCCGGACCACCCGGGCGGGGAGGGCTATAGCACTACCACAACCGTGCTGAGGCGTGTCGGTATCCGCTTCATGGTGCTGATGATTATACGGACTCCGGAGGCCTGCGTCAAATAGCCGGCGCGCGGATGGGCTGTTAAACCACCGGAAGGCGTGCGAAACGCGGTTCGCGTGTAGCACAGGCACCCTCGCCTGTGGCCGTTTTGGGCTTAAAGCACAACGCCACAATCCGCAGATTACACAGATTGCGGCCCACGACCTGCTACACGATCTCAGGCAAGCGGGACACGCCGCCGGCAATCAGGTGCTTGGGGCTCTTGACGGCCAACGTTGATCTGCGCTTGTTGACATCTGCCGATGCCCCCACTAACATAGAAGTGGAATTGCGATTTCCCAGAAAGCGGAGGGTTGCCTTGCGTCAATCCGGCAGATTGTTCGTTTTTTGCACTATCATGATGGCCCTGGCCGCGGCCGGGGCGGAGGTCCGGGATTATGACCATTATAGCGATGTCGAGCGTGCCCGGAAGAAGCTGCTTCGGGAACGGAAGCCGGCCTATGCGGAGCAGTTGACGGCGGGGAACACTTCGGCCCTGGTGGACGCGGTGCTGGGCCAGGTGCGGGGGGAGGACGCGGATGTCCACATCCAGGCCCTCGGGGCGGCCATCCGTGATCTGTGCGATGCGCGGGATGATGCGAAGAAGCCCTTCCCGGCCGTTGTGGACGGGGTGATTGATAGGCTCCTCGCGGAGGGCGGACCGGTGGCCGCTTCTACCGCGGCAGAGCTTGTCCTGGAGGTACTTCCCCTGGAAGGGCGTGGGCACCTGGAGGCACGGGCGGCCGAGCTTTTGGACCACGAGGACCCCTTCGTGGCCGGCATCGCGGAGTGGGCCATCGCCACCTGCGTCGAGCTGGACAACTACTCCAAGGACATCCCGCCGCAGTGGCCTCCTCAGGAAGGGGAAGGTCCGGAGTGGTTCCAAGAATGGCGGGCGCGGCACTGTGCCGAGGCGTTCGCGCGATGGGACCACGTGCGGCAGGCGGTCTCGCTCGGGATACACCGCGACACGGCGGCCTTGCAGGAATCGGCCCGCCGGGCGGTCGAGAGGGCGGAAGGACTGCTGGAGTATGCCCGGGCGGAGGGGCTGGACGGCCTCGGCACCGCCGAAGAGGCGGTGAATGCGGCGCTGGTGTCCGCGGCTGGCTTACGTTCAGCGGCGCAACTTCGTGGGGCAGCACAACATCTCGGGCAACAGCCAGCATCAGGATAAGGTGCCGCCGCCGTCCGATATCTTTGTGCGGCAAGGGCTTGAGCTGTCGGCGGAGCCCCGGTCTCTGCTGGGCGACGAGCTGCCGCAGGGTGCTATCCGCGGGGCGGACATCTTCTACGACGGGCAGCGCATCACCTTTTCCTACGCCGAGCAGCCGCCGGAACTGTGGGAGCACTGGCCGGGCAACTACTGGCAGCCGGGGCAGCACAACTACGAGCGCCCGAAGGGCGGCGGCCGGCCGCAGAAGATCTACGAGATTAACGTGGACGGCACCGGGCTGCGCCAGCTGACCAGGGACGAGATACACGTGGACATGGAGCCCACCTACCTGCCCGATGGGTCGGTGGTGTTCGCCAGCGACCGGGGGCACGGGGCCTCCGAGTGCGGCGGATGGGTGCAGAACGCGACCGTTCTGAACCTGTTCCGCGTCTTCCCCGAGGACGGGCACATCAAGCGCCTGACCTGGAACAAAGACTACGACCGCTACCCCCACGTGCTCAATAACGGGCAGGTCGGCTACCTGCGCTGGGACTACCAGGAGCGCGGCATCATGCAGCCGCACACCCTCTGGGGCATCCGGCCGGACGGCACCCAGAACGACGCGCTCTACAAGCAGCACATGGCGCAGCCGTACTCCCTGCGCGACGCCATGCCCGTGCCCGGTTCCGACCGCCTGATCGCCATCGGCACCGGCCACCATCACTGTCCCGAGGGCTGGCCCATCCTGGTGGAGCCGGACGCCGGCATCAACGATCCGGACGGGATGCGGGCCCTGGCCATGGGCTGCAACGGTGTGCAGGGCGGGCTGCCGAGCGACCTGCGGCCCGTTGAAGAGGGCGGTGTGGTGGATTCGCCCGCGCTCGGCGGCGGCTGGTATCAGACGCCGCGCGCCCTGTCCGAGAAGGCGTTCCTGATCTCCCACTGCAACGGCAGGGCGGTCAGTGCCCGGTGGAAGCAGTCCTTTTCCTGGGACCTTTACTACGTGGACGTGTGGGGAAACAAGGAGCTGATCGCCCGCGACCCCTACATGGAGCTGGCCTATCCGATGGTGGCCGCGCGGCGGCCTTCGCCGCCGGACATGCCGGACATGACCGATCCGGACACGCGCTACGCTGTCTGCTACGTGCACGATGTCTACAGCGACATGCCGGGCGTCGAGAAGGGCGAGGTGAAGTACATCCGGATCTCCCACCGCACCGACTGGATCAACCGGAAGGACGGCCACGGGACCTTCCGGTGGTATCCGCACTACGCGGCGTTCTCGCGGCCCACCTTCGGCTACTGGACGTGGTGCGGCACGCGCGTCATCGGCACGGTGCCGGTCAGGGAAGACGGCTCAGCCTACTTCAAGGTGCCGATCCACACACCGGTGTATTTCCAGGCGCTGGACGAGAACCTGATGGAGGTGCGGCGCATGAGGTCGCACGTGGAGTTCCAGCCCGGTGAGCGGCGCGGCTGCCTGGGCTGCCACGAGAGCCGGGAGCAGACCGGCCCGAACCTGGCGCGCGCGATGCCGCAGGCCCTCCGGGAGAAACCCGACCATCCCCGCCCGCCCGCATGGGGCGCCACGCGCATGATTGACTTCGAGCAGAACGTTCACCCCGTACTGGAGCGGCGCTGTGCGAGCTGTCACGGGGCCGACGATCCGCCGAGGGGCATCGAGTTCACCGCGCACGAGGACGGCTTCGGCTACGTGCAGTCCTATCGCAGCCTGTTCGGCGTCAAGCGGGGCGACCCGCTGCCGCAGCCGCCGCCCACCGCCGGATGGTATGCCGAGAAGTGGCCGGAGTACGATCCCGAGCGTGCCCTGAGCATGGGCAAGGAGCAGTGCCGGGACTGGTGGGACCTCGTGTATGAGGGCAGGGCGCCGGGGCAGCTTGTCTGCGTCCTGAACCACCGCGGCAGCTACATGATGTCCGAGCCCAAGGCGTTCGGTTCCCACCGGAGCAGGTTCCTGCTGCACCTGATGGAGGACCCCGCGCACCGGCGGATCGTCGAAAAAATGCCGCGGGACGAGTGGGAGGCGCTTACCACGTGGGTGGACGCCGGCGCGCCGTACTCGGGCAAGCTGATCCTGAAGTACGACGAGGAGGGCAACCCTCTGGCCCGCGTGATGCCGGTGGATGTTGAATACCCTGATCCCTGGGAGGAGACCGAACAGTATGTCTCCGTGGGAAGCCCCGTCATCCCGCCGGACATCGTCGAGAGGGCGCAGGCTGCGGCCGACCGGATCAAGCAGACGGCACAGGCCAGCGTCGCCCGGTGATCACCCGCGACACTCCTGAGTTGACTCTGGAGGACCGATGTGCCGGCCGAAAAGGGCGTAACTTTGTGCGATCGCGAGAGATGCTGGGAGGGTTACACGCTGGCCCAGAGCCGGTTCGAGCAGGCCGCGCGCCTGATCGACCTGGACGGCAACGAGGTCCACCGGTGGGAGCACCGGCTGGAGCACGAGGCCCTCGAGGACGCCTTCTGGACCGGGTGGCATTACGCCGAGATGATGCCGGACGGCAACCTGCTGGCCATCATCAAGGAGGTGGAGGACGGCTTCCCGGGCGTGATCCTGGAGCTGGACTGGGACGGCAACCTGGTCTGGCGTGCCGACGTCGCCGCGCATCACGATTTCGAACGGCTCGAGAGCGGCAATACGCTCGTGGTCTGCCGGGAGTACGTCCAGAACCCCCTCATCCGCCCCGGCCGCATCAAGAGCGACTGCATCCTGGAGGTGTCGCCCGCCGGAGACGTCGTCTGGGAATGGCACGTCGACCGACACGCGGAGCAGATCGCTCAACTCGTCGACGTAGAGTTCCCCCGGGAGGACTACGACTGGGCGCATACGAACACCGTTGAGTCGCTGCCGACCAATGCCGCCGCCGAGAGCGACGAGCGCTTTCGGCCGGGGAACGTGCTGTTCAGCAGCCGGAATATCGACACCATCGGCGTCATCGACCGGCGCACGGGCCAGGTCACCTGGGCCTGGGGCCCCGGCGTAATCCAGAAGCAGCATATGCCCACCATGCTGGAGAACGGGCACCTGTTGATCTTCGACAACGGTTGCCACCGGGGTAGTTCGGCCGTGGTGGAGCTCGATCCGCCGGCCGAAGAGATCGTCTGGAGATACGAGGGGGAACCCCCGGAGTCGTTCTACACCCACACCCGCGGCGCGAATCAGCGGCTGCCCAACGGCAATACGCTCATCACTGAATCCGACCGCGAGGGGCACATCTTCGAGGTCACGCCGGAGGGCGAGCTGGTCTGGGATTACTGGAACACTGACCTGACGCGGAAGGGCGAGGGCCAGCCCATCTACCGCGCCATGCGCCACAGCCGGGACGTGGTGGACCGCTTGCGGCGGCAGCACGCGTGAGCACGACAGACCGCTCGTACTACGGCAAGAAAAACGGCGGCAGGCGGGGGCGCCTGCCCCACACGGGGAAAGTCATTCCCCGTACAGCGAACGGCTTAACCGGGTCGGCTCCGGTCGTTCTGAGGTGCCCCTTACTCCTCATTCTGTTCGGCGGCCTCGTCTTCCTCTTCGGCTTCCGGGACCTTGATCTTGACCAGCCGCTGCTGAGTCATACGCAGCACGGAAAGCCTGAGCTCCTCCCGGCCTTTCGTGAGTTTCTCGAACTCCGCAACGTCTGCGACGGGCTCGTCGTTCACGTGCGTGACGATCTCGTAGGGCTTGATGCCGGCGACGCTGGCCTTGCTGCCGCGCTCTACCTTGGAGACGATCACGCCCGGGTCGTTCGGTGTCTTGTGGAAGTGCCGCCGCACCTCGAACGTCATATCCCGAACGGTGATACCGACGGCCTCAAACTCGTACCGGGGCGCCGTGCCGTAGTGCTGCGGCGCGGGGACGACCTGGAAAGATTCCTTGACCACCTCGCCGTCCCGGAAGAAATCGGCGGTGTATCTCTTGTCCATGCCGATGTCGGTCAGTATGCGGCGGAACGGATTGTCCGCCGGTGGCCAGGGCATCGGTATCCGCTCGAAAAACTGCTCGGGAATCTGGTCGAACTGGTCCCAGGGAAAACCCGCCAGCCGCTCGGAATAATCCTCCACCTGGACGTCGACGGGGGCGGGGTATCCCTTCACGTGTAGCCGCAGGAGGATGCAGCCGGGCGTGACGCCGGCTTCCGCCGCGGGCGAGTCGGGATAGACGTAGGCGACCAGGGCGCCCGTGTCCCCATCGTTGGTCAAATCGGAAACGTTGTTTACCCGGGCCAACTGGCGGTTCAGCGGCTGGAGCTCGACGCCAAGCCAGGCGACGCGTTTCTCCTCTTCTTCACTGAGGGGGACGTTGCTGGGGTCAATGTTGTTCTGCAAGTCGGCGAATATCCCGGCCACGTAGACGGTGGGGGTTAGCTCCGCCTGGATCTCCCGGCGGTACCGCTCTTCTCCCGATACCTTCTGCCGTCTGGCGAGCGGCAGTGTGACGAGGGCACCCTCCCTATCAAAGACGAAGATGCCCGACGAACCCGCGTGCGTTTGAGGGAAAAGGTGCCGGCGCCACCCCCTGGAAAAGGAATGAAAACGGCTGTGGTGGAAGTGCTCCACCCGCTGCTGGCCGTGGATGAGGATTTCGGCCGCGGGCATGAACTGTTCCCTGTAGTCGCGGATGTCCGTTTCCGCGAAGCCGACGGCACCGGTTAGCGGTTCCTTCAGGGTGGCCAGGAAACAGCCGTAGTCGCTGAGCGTGTGTTCGAACTCCGCCTGCACCGGCCCGGCGTCCGCGGGGAAGACGGTGATGCGCTCCAGGCGGCCCGTCACTTCCGGCTCCAGGTACGCCAGCACCATCACGCGCCGCTCGTCCAGCAGCACGCCGGTCACGTGACGTTCGGTCTCGCTCTCCTCCCCCTCTTCGCGGAAGGAGACACGGCTGCTGAACATGGACATGCCCCCGGATTCGTCATTCGGCGGGCTGCGGAAATTCAGGCGCACCCGGAGCACGCCGGTGCTGCAGACCTGCCGAATCTCGTCCAGGCACTGGTTCACTTCCTGCTGGGAAAGTGCGGGCCAATCGAGAGGAGAACCCTTCCACGAACCATCCAGGGGCAGTTGGCCGACGGCGGCAATTCCCACCGGCGTGCCCTCACCGGCAACGATGAGACTCGCGGGGCTCTCGTAGAAATAGGTGCGGCCCCGTTCGGTCAGGAAGGCCTCCTTGCTGACAGGGACGGCGCGGGTCGTCCACACGCCGTCGTCGAACCGGTAGGTCACGTTGAAGTACGGTTCCTCCCCCGCCGGGTCAAACTCCAGTGGTTCGGCCCCCTCCGGCTGTCGGTCGAGCTCCAGGATAAGCCCGTCCCGGTCGGTGGGCCACGCAGAGGGCCGGGCCGGGACCGTGTCGCCGTCGAAGCAGACTTCTATCTTTTCGATGAACCGTGGCTCGAGTTCGGGATCTTCCGTGAACACCTTGCGTGGCGTTATCAGGAACCCGCCGGCTTCCAGGGGGCGTTCTTCCTTTGTGAGCGTTTCGGCATCGCGGTAGCCTCCATAGTAGCCGCCGTACCACCGGCCATGCTGAGCTCCGCCCAGCGCCCTGGGCGCTTCTCCTTTGTCATAGCAGAGGGTGTACTCCACCCTCACCAGCACCGGTTGCACGGCTCTGGCTATGTCCAGGGGATCGGTCTGTTCGGCGTCTTGCGGCGTTGCCGCACAGCCGACCACGAGGGAAAAGACCATCAGCCATATGAATCGCTGCATATTCCCGCCCTCCTGTCAGGTAAGCGCTTAGCTCGGCTTTCGACAATGGAGGAATCCGGCGGGCAGGCGCCGGACCTACCCGTTTTGGGTACGGACCCAGCCATTTTGGGTAGCTGAGGCGTTCTCGCCTCAGCTTTCAGGGCATGATCCTCCACGCGCAACCGTGTTCCTTTGGCTCTGCAAGAGCGCCTTATTCTTTTTCATAGTCTCGCAGGTAGTGCAAGACCACCTGGTTCACCAGGCCGTTGCGCATCACGGTAAAGACCATGCGATGCCGCTGGTCAATCTCGTCAACGGCTTTCTGGTGCATGTTTTTCACGTCGTCAAGGGTCCGCACCTCTCGGGCGTCGATCTGCATGATGATGTCGCGTTCGCGCAGGCCCGCATCCGCCGCGTTGCCGGGGCGTTCGACGCCGTAGATGAACACACCCTTCTTGCAATAGAAATAGAGCTGCGGATTGTCAAACTGGTTGATCTCCTTGACGGTCAGGTCCCACCTGGGGCAGTCCAGCTCCTCACCCTCGACCTTTCCCTTCTGCCGCGGCGTGATCTCGACCACGATGGTTCTGCCGTCGCGCACCAGTTCGAACTTCGCCGGTTTTTCTTTGGGCAGGAGGCCGATCAGGCGGCGCACGTTCGGCAGGTTCTCCTCCGTCAGTGCATTTGCCGGTTGACCCGCTATGGCCACGATCCTGTCGCGCGGCCGCACGCCGGCCCGCCTGGCGGGGCTCTCCTGATCCGTGCCCGCCACCATCACCCCCTCCGACCACTGGAAGTAGATATCCCGCTTGAAATCCCGCAGCGGCTGGAGCTGCAGCCCGGTCCAGCTCCAGTTCACTTCCCCGTGTTCTCTCAGCCGGGGCAGCAGCATCCGCACGGTGTTCGAGCGGATGGCGAAGCCCATGTCACCCCCCACCAGGGCGCCCAGGGTCGTGATGCCGACGACCCTGCCGTCCGTGTCGATAAGCGGCCCTCCCGAGGTGCCCGGGCTGACCGATGCATCGGTCTGCAGCCACAGGCTGTATTCGCTGTGGGCGGGGAGGTAACGGCCCGTGCAGGAGACGATGCCGATGGATACGGAACGGTTCAGGCCCCACGGCGCCCCCATGGCCATCACGAAATCGCCCTCGGTGAGCCGGTCCGAGTCCCCCAGGGCGGCGTAGCGGAACTGCTCCCCCTCCGATTCGGCCTCCAGTTGCAGCAGAGCCAGGTCGGTGTCCTTGTCGGTGCCCAGGACCCTGGCGTAGCGGGCGCGCCCATCGTAGAGCAGGCAGCGCGTCTCGACGGCCTTGTCCACGACGTGCCAGTTGGTCAGCACCTCGCCGTCGGGGGAGATGCACACGCCGCTGCCGACCACCTCGCCCGAGACCTTCCTGCCCTCCTCATAGCCCTCGCGTATGCACTTGATGAAGACCACCGCCGGGAAGACATCATCCTTGGCCTCCGCGATGACCTGGCGAAAGTCCAGCCGCTCCAGCCCGGCCGCCGCTTCCTCGGACAGCGCGTCCACCGCCGGCGGACCGAGGATGAACATTGCCGCCAGAAGATAAACAGCCCGCCGTTTCATCGTTACCCCTCCGCAATACTGTGACCCGTCAGTCTGATCCACAAACGACTTCTGCTCCCGCCGTCACCGTCCGCCGGCGGACCGCAAGGGCAGTTGCTCGATCTTTTTGTCTGACTGACGATATTGGCAGGGGTCGCCGATGTCAAGGGGCATTCGCGCCGGGGCCGTCAGCCGGCGCGGGAGGCAGCGCCGCGCAGGAAGTCGAACCAGGGCCCGAATCCAGTCCCCTCGGTGGCGCTCGTTTCGAAGATACGAACGCCGGGCCGTATCCTGCGCGCGTCCTCCTGGACCTGCGCCGTGTCGAAGGGGCAGTGGTCGAGCAGGTCGGTCTTGTTGATAAACACTACGTCGGCACGCACGAACAGGGCGGGGTATTTGCGCACCTTCTCGTCACCCTCCGGAACGCTGAGCACGCCGACCTTGATGTTCTCGCCCAGGTCGAAGGCGGACGGGCAGACCAGGTTGCCCACGTTTTCGATGAAGAGGTAGTCGATCGAGTCGAGGTCCATGTCGCGGATGACTGTTTCGATCTGTGCGGCGTTCAGGTGACAGCCGCCGCCGGTCTCGATGGCATGGGCTTCCACGCCGCAACGGCGGATGCGCTCGGCGTCCAGGGGGGTCTGTACATCCCCGATGATGGCCGCGAAACGGCCCTCGAAGTGGCGGGCAGTATGCTCGAGGATGGCGGTCTTGCCGCAGCCCGGCGAGCCGATGATGTTCATAGCGTAGACCCCGTTGGCCCGGAATGTGTCGCGATTGCGGGCGGCCACGGCATCGTTGCTCTCCCGCGCGCTTCTGTGCAGCTCAACCTTGCTCATCCTCGACCTCCACGTAGCGAATCGTCACGTCCATGCCCCGGACGATCTCCCTCTCGAAACCGCCGCATTCGGGGCAGGGCGCGAACATCGTTGCCGGTTGGTAGGCGGCGCCGCAGCAGCGGCACCTGGCCTCGGCGGGCGTCGTATCTATCTGCACGGCCGTCCCCTCCATGCCGCGTTCCTCGAACGCCAGCTTCAGGCAGAACTCCAGGGAGGCGACGTTCACCGACGAGAGCTCTCCCACGTCCACCACGACGCCGGTAATGCGTTCCTCCGGCACATCTGTCGCCCGAAGGACGGTCTTCACGATGTCCTGGGATAGGGCCAGCTCGTGCACCGGCAGCGGCTCCGCAGTGAGTTCGTAGAACCATTATAGTCGCACCGGCCGTCTCGTGCACGTCGGCGGCAGGGAGCATTGAGGGATTACAGGCCGGTAACGCCCGGGCGGTAACGCTCGCCCGTCCCCCAGAGGCCGGGCTGCGAGGGGACGGGGCGGCGAGTCTGGCCCCCTGGCCGGGCTCCGCGATGGTGCGGGATGGACAGAATCCTCTGTTGTGCCGGGCGGTCCACGGCTCGGCGGCGGGTGGCAGAAGCCCCCGGCGTCGCATGCGCGAGAATACGCGAGAATACGTAAGAACTTATTGGCACATCGGTTAGAGCATGAGGGCGGTCCTCTGGCAGGGCCGGTTCGCCACCCCGACAGGGAGTTTCTGGGTCTTTTGTTGACACGAATCTGAGGGCGGCGTAAAATAGGCGTCTTGTTTGCTGTGCGGGCGGGCTTGCTGTGGGCATACCGGGCTGCACGGGTTGACCCGAATGCCGACCGTGAGTCCTGTGCGAGCCGACTCTTTTCTGCATCGGGGAGGCCGCCTCATGGGCGACCGCCAGTTCATCAGCGAGGATGATCTCTGCTCTTTCCTGGCCGACTTGCCGGGTGACCGGAGGTTCGTCAACGCGTGCGAGGGGGAGTGCCGCACGTGGGCACCGCTGGATCAGACAGAGCCCGCCTCGGTGGTCGCCGGTCTCCGTGAGGCCCGTCCGTTTTACTCCTTTAAAAGCGCGCTGCTGCCGGCCAGCGAAGTGGTGGCCCGCTACGGTGCGGACGTTGCCGATCCGCTGGAGGAGTCAGGCGACACGCAGGTGACGCTGATCGGCGTTCGGGGGTGCGAGTGCCGGGTGCTGGATTACCTGGACGCCATCATGCTGGGCGATCCCATGCCCGAGCCATTCTACGAAGCGCGGCGGAATAACTGCATCATCGTGGGCGTGGACTGCGCCGTGCCCGCCCCGTCATGCTTCTGCGACCTGCTGGGCGATGTTGCGTACCCCGAGGCCAACTACGATCTTAATCTCTCCCCGGTGGAGGGCGGTTTCCTGGTGGAGGCGGGCAGCGATCGAGGGGCGGATATCCTCGAGACCACTTCTGAAGGGCTGCGGCCGGCCACGGATGAGCAACTCCAGCAGCGGGAGGAGATGCGGGCGGAGGCAGCCGAGCAACTGACCCGGCAGAACGCGGACTACCATTTCCCGCAGGACTGGGCGGAGGCCCTCCCGGAGAGCCTGGAGGAGCTTTTCTGGCGCATGGAGCTGGCTGAGTGCGTGCAGTGCGGCGGCTGCACCGCCGTGTGCCCGGCCTGTTACTGCTTCCTGCTCTACGACGGGCAGTACGACGAAGATGCCTACGAGAGGACACGCGTCTGGGATAGCTGCCAGTTTACCGGCTATTCGGAGATGGCCGGCCCGCCGGGCACGTTGAGGCCCGACCCCCGGCGCGAGCACATGAGCAAGTTCCAGCACAGGTTCGCCCACAAGTTCTGGTACAACGCCGTTACCCCGGGCATCCTGGGGTGCGTCGGTTGCGGCCGTTGCAGGGATACCTGCCCGGGCGCCATCGACCTGCGCCGAGTTTTGACCGAGGTTAGCAAACAGCGCGTCAAGCATGGCTGAACACAACGTCTACACACCGATCCCGGCCCAACTGCTGGAAGTAAAGCCGGAGACCCCCACCATCAAGACGTTCCGCATGGTGCCCGAACAACCGGTGTCATTCCGCGCCGGGCAGTTCGTTCAGCTCACCGTGCCGGGCCTGGGCGAAGCGCCGTTCACTCCCTCCTCCTCGCCGTCGGTGGAGAAAGAGCTGGAGATCACCATCCTGCGCACGGGCACGGTGACGGACGCCCTCCACCAGACCGAGGCGGGCGCCGCCCTGGGAGTGCGGGGTCCCTACGGGAAGGGCTATCCCACCGATAAGATGAAGGGGCACAACCTGCTGGTCGTGGGCGGGGGCGTGGGACTGGCGCCGTTGCGTTCGCTGCTGCATTATGCCTTCGAGCACCTGGACGATTTTCCCCTGGTTGCCATCAAGTACGGCGCGCGCAACCCCTCGGAGCTTCTCTACCGGGACGTTTTCCAGCAGTGGGCATCCCTCGAGGGGGTGACGCTGGACATCACCGTGGATATCCCGGACGAGACCTGGGACGGAAACGTGGGGGTCGTGACGACCCTGCTGGAAGACCTGGACCTGGACATTGAGAACACCTACGTGGTGAGCTGCGGTCCGCTCATCATGCTGCGTTTCGTGACGCTGACCTGCTTGAACGCGGGTTTCAAGCCGGAACAGATATACCTCTCGATGAACCGCAAGATGAGCTGTGGTTTCGGTAAGTGTGGCCGCTGCAACATCGGGCCGCTCTACCTGTGCAAGGACGGGCCGGACGTCTGCTACGCAGAGATAGAGGATTACGCCGATGCCTTCTCGTTCTGAGAATCCGACGCCGCGGTGCCTCCTGTGCTCCGTGCACTGCCCGGTGGGGGCAGAGGACGATGGCCTGGGGCACATCGGGACCGTCTTCCCCGCCGATCTGGGGGTGGACCAGGGCGCGTGCGTCAGGGCTCTGACGGCGGCGCGGCTGGTGGGCGTGCGGGAGCGGGCTTTCACCACCCGTGACGAGGGCGGCCCGGCACCGCTGGATGATGCTCTGCGTGAGGTGGCGGGGTTGCTTGCGTCCGGGGAAGGCGCCGCCGCCGTGCTGGTGGACATCAATCGGCCCCTCGAAGGTGTGCTGGCGATGGCCTCCCTGTGCGCCCGATCGGGGGCTGCCTTTGTCCCGTTCGTCCCGCCGGAGGATATGTCGTTTGCCCGGGCGGGTGTGACGGGCCGTCCGTCCCTGGCCGACCTGGCGGACTGCGACCTGGTACTGGCGGTCGGCGACCCGTTTAGTTCGCATCCCGCCGTGGCGAAGGCCGTGCGGGACATGCAGTTTGGCGCGCGCGGCAACCGCCTGCTCAGCCTGGACACGGCGGAGGGCCGCACCGGGCGGGCCGCAGACCTGGCGCTGGTGGTCGGACCTCGGAAACTGGCCGGGTTCCTGGCCGCCGTGGCCGTCGAGTGCGGCGCGGACCGGGTGGGAGAGGCCCTGGGCGGTATGACCGTCGGGCAGATACGCGACGAACTGGAACTTGAGCCCGGGCAGGTTGGGGAAGTTGCCGAAGCGCTCAAGGAGGCGAACAGCCCCGGCATCCTGGTCTCGAACGCACCCGGCCGCTGCGGCTCCCCTGACGCCGTCGTCGGGGCGCTCCGGGAGCTGGCCGCCGCGCTCGAGTGCGGTATCTGGCCGCTGCTGACTTCGACGAATTCGGCTTTGCTGCCGTGGCTGCAGGCGGAACTGGATGCCGATACGCCGGGCGAGCTGCTGCGGGACGCCGGCTCGGACCCGCCGGCGCTGCTGCTGGTGGTGGGCTGCGACCCGACCAACATGCTGCCGGAGCGCCTGTGGCGCAGGCTTTGCGACGATTCGAGGGTAGTGTGCTGGGCGACTTCACTGGGAGGTCCTTTTGCCGATGCGGTGGACGTCGTGTTGCCGCTGGCCCTGCCCTGGGAGGAAGAGGGCACCGTGCTGGCGCCGTCCGGCGAACCGGTGTACTGCCCCGCATGGCTCCCTCGGGCTGAGCGGCTGGCGGACGTGGCGGAGCTGGCCGCCCGCATTGCCTGCGCCGCCGGCCTTGAGCCAGAAACGACTCCGATACCGGAAGCCGGCGTCCAGGCCGCCGGGCAGCAGGCCGCCATCGGCGACCTGATCGGACGCGAAATTCTGGAGCTCACACAACCCGGAGACGGTGAGGCCGTTCTGGTGAGTTCGCCGGAGCCGCAGGGATCGACGGGGGCCATTCCGTTGACCGACGCAACCTGGCAGAGGAGGCTTGTCGCCGAGGAGTCTTCCTACCTGGATGCGGAGCTGGCGCGAGGGGCGGGATTGCCTCCGGGCGGAGTGGTGAGGTTGAGCAACGAAGTGGAGTTTGTGGTGCCGTACCAGGCGAGGGACGGCATGCCGGGCACTGTGGCGCTCCCGGCGCACTGGAGCGCCACCCGGGAGTTGCTCCACTGGCGGACGGAAAACGGCCAGATCGAGCCGGCGCCGGCGAACGTGCGCATTGAAAAGGTCGATTGAGACGCAGCGAGGCACCGCGTACATGGCCAAAGTCAAAACGTTCGAGAAGAAGCTGGTGGTCGACACGGAGCGCTGCATCGGCTGCAAGAGCTGCGCGGCGGCGTGCTATTTCGGCCACGTGGATACTCCGGCCCTGCGCTACGAGGCGGTGGGGGCGGGCACGGCCATGCCCGCGGTGTGCCGGCAGTGCGAGGAAGCGCCGTGCGTGGAGGCATGCCCCAACGAGGCCATGTACGTGGACGAGGACGGCATCGTTCGGCGCAGTCCCATCCGCTGTACCGGGTGCCGCAGTTGCGTGATGGCCTGCCCGTTCGGGGTCATCGATCGGGAGATCACCCGGCTCGAGGTGGCGAAGTGTGACCTGTGTGCCGACCGGACGCCACGGGGACTGAAGCCCCGCTGCGTGGCCGTGTGCCCCTCGGGAGCGCTGCAGTTCCTGGAGCTGGTGGAAGACGTACCTCAGGCCGGCTACACGCTGGTCAGTGGACGCACCCTGCATCGTTCTGGCTAAAGACGAGGTCAAATGAGCCTGCAGCTACACATCCTGGCCGTTGTGCTGGGCGTTTGTGGAACCGTCTTGCTCGGCCTGGTGTTTCAGTGGGTGGACCGGGTGGTGACGGCCCGCATCCAGTGGCGAAAGGGCCCCCCGTTCTACCAGCCCTTCGCGGACCTGGTCAAACTGATGGGTAAGGAGACCGTGGTCTCCGAAAATGCCTCCGAGAGGCTTTTCCTGCTTGCCCCGCTGCTGGGGTTGGTGGGTGTGTGTGTGGCGGGCACCATACTGTGGGCCAGCGTGCTGGACCCCGAGGCCGGCTTCGTGGGGGACCTGATCGTGGTGGTCTACTTTCTGACATTCCCCTCTTTGATGCTGATCCTGGGGGCGTCGGCCAGCGGCAGCCCGTACGGCGCCATGGGCGCCACGCGGGAGATGAAACTGGTGATCGGCTACGAACTGCCGTTCATCCTGGCGCTGGTGCCGCCGATTCTTCTGAGCGGTGGAAGCCTGAAGCTGTCCGCCATAATCGCCGCGCAGAGTGAGGCACCCGTGCTGTGGCATGCGAGCGGTTTCCTGGCTTTCCTTTGCGTTCTGGCGGTGATGCAGGCCAAACTGGGCGTGGTGCCTTTTGACCAGGCGGAGGCGGAGACGGAACTGACCGGCGGCGTCCTGCTGGAGTATTCTGGCCCGCCGCTGGCGGTGATCCGGCTGGTTCGGGCCATGCTCTTGTTCGTGCTGCCGCTTTTCGTCGTGATGGTTTTTTGGGGCGGAGTGAATCTCGCCGGGTGGGGCTGGGTTACGACGCCGCTGAAGTTCGTGGTGCTGCTGGTGGTCGTCGTGCTGATGCGCAATACCAACGCGCGCCTGCGGATCGATCAGGCGCTGGGGTTCTTTTGGTTCATCGTGACTCCGCTGGCGATAATCGCCTCGGGGATAAGCATTTACGCCTACGCGGCCCAATAAGAACAGGGAGCGAACGAGAAACGTGGCGTTGCTGGACGGACTAAAGCGCTGGGGACTGAAGAAATCGCCCTGGGTCTACCACGTCAACACGGGCGCCTGCAACAACTGCGACATCGAGGTGCTGGAGCTGCTGACGCCCCGGTTCGACGTGGAGCGGCTGGGTGTTCTCCTTACAGCTTCGCCGCGCCATGCGGATGCGCTGCTGGTGACGGGCATTTGCACGAAGCAGGCCCGCCCCCGCCTGCAGGAGGTGTATCGCCAGGCGGCGAAGCCCTGCCTGGTGGTCTGCATCGGAGCGTGTGCATGCACGGGAGGGATTTTCCACGATGCGTGGCATTTTGCCGGTCCCGTGGACGAGGCCGTCCGGGAGGTGGACCCCGACGCGCCGATTATCTACATCCCGGGTTGCCCGCCGAAGCCGGAGGCGATGATTGCCGGCATCGCCAAGGCGCTTAACGACCTTTGACGGAGTGGAGAGGTGGCTGAGGAGCTGGACGCCGTGGTGACGCGCCTGCGGGAACTGTCCGGTGACGTGCCGGTTGACTGGACGAGACCCAGGCGGAATCGTGTCTACGTCACGCTGGACAAAGAGGACGGACCCGGGTTCGGCCGGAGTCTGTTCGAGGAGTTCGGCGCCCGCTTCGCCACGGCCACAGGCACCGACCTGGGCGCACAGCTCGAGGTGGTGTATCACTTCGTCTATGACGCGGTGGGACTGGTGGTCAACATGAGGGTGAGAACGCCGAAGACTGATCCGGTGCTGCCTGCCGTAACGCCGGCCGTTCCGGCAGCCGAATGGATCGAGCGGGAGATTCAGGACCTGCTCGGCGTCCGATTTGAAGGCCACCCGGACCCCCGGCGACTGATACTGGCGGACGACTGGCCGGAGGGCGTCCACCCGTTGCGAAGGGAAGATCGAGATGACGAGTAAAACGCTTATACCCATCGGCCCGTATCACCCCCTGCAGGAAGAAGCCGAGTTCTTCCAGCTCATGGTGGAGGGCGAGACGGTCGTGGACATGGACGTGCGCATATCCTACAACCATCGAGGCATCGAGGGCGTGGCGATGAAGCGCACGTGGGACCAGGTCCCTTACCTGGTTGAACGCGTCTGCGGCATCTGCTCGGCCTCTCACCCCCTGGCCTACGTGCAGGCGGTGGAGGAATTGGCCGAGGCCGAAGTGCCGGAGAGGGCCCTTTACGTGCGGACCATAATCAACGAGCTCGAGCGCATACACAGCCACCTGCTGTGGTTCGGCCTGGCCGGCCACTTCATCGGCTACAACACGGTCTTCATGTGGGCGTGGCGCTACCGCGAGCCCTGCCTGGATGCGCTGGAGGTCGTGACCGGCAGCCGGATCAACTACGCCAACCATACGGTCGGGGGCTCCCGGAAAGACCTCACCCCCGAGATGGTGAAGTGCATCCGCGAAAAGGTGGACGAAATCGAAAAGCCGCTGGACATGTTGATCACCACGGCGCTGGAGGACCCCATTCTCGCGCTGCGCCTCAAAGGGGTGGGAGTCCTTACAGAGGAGGATGCCCGCAGGCTGGGCGCCACCGGGCCCACGGCACGGGCCTCGAACGTGCCCATCGACGTACGGCGGGACGACCCCTACGCCGCCTACGACCGGCTGGATTGGGACGTTATCACGCGGCCGAACGGCGATGTGTTCGACAAGGTGGTGGTGCGCCTGCTGGAGGTCAAGGAAGCGATCAGGATCATCCGCCAGGCGCTCGACGATCTGCCCGACGGGCCGGTCCAGGCCAAGGTGAAGGAGGTGCCGCCGGGCGAGGGCGTGGGGCACGTGGAGGCGCCGCGAGGGGAGACGTTCCACTTCGTCAAGAGCAACGGCGGTCCCTATCCGGAGAGGCACAAGATACGCGCGCCCAGCTACGTCAACGTGCCCACGTTCAAGGCCAGTTGCATCGGGGAGTCCATCGCCGACGTGACCATCACGCTGGCGTCCGTGGACCCGTGCTATAGCTGCACGGAGCGGATGCTGGTTGCCCGCGACGCGACGACGGGCCAGAAGCTGATGAGTTTCGACGATCTGGTGAAACTGTCGCGACAGAAGACCGAGCACATCCGCAAGCAGGCGTAGAGTGGAGATACATAGATGGACCTGACTCAGCTCTATTTCGTTTCAGTCGCTCTGCTGGTACTGGGGGGAGTGATCTGCTACCTGCTGCGGGGCAAGACGGGCAGGACCGCCGGCCCGCTGGCGGTCTTCTGCTCCGCCGGTGCCCTGGTGGCCAGCATCGTCATAGCCACACGTATCGCCGGCGCTGCGAGTCTGGAGACGGTGCGTGTGGGTTCTTTCCGGCTGATGGCTGTGCCGTCCTCCGAGTTGGCGGCCTCGTTGACGTTCGGATTCACCTCGCTCACCGCGCTGGTGAATTCCTTCTGCATGCTGTTCGGTTTCTGCGTTGTGCTTTACTCCCTCTCTTACTGGCGCGCGGGAGAGGAGGACGCACGCTTCTACGCGTTCGCGCTGTGGTCGGTGGCCGGGGCGAGCGTGGCGCTGCTGACGCGTAACCTGCTGGTGTTCCTGTTCGCCTGGGAGGGCGTGACGCTCATGCTCTACCTTTTGGTGAGCATTGGCGGCGAGAAGGCGAAGGCCGGCGCGGCCAAGACGTTCTCGATGCTGGGGTTCAGCGACGTGGCGCTGGTGCTGGCCATCGCCCTGCTGTTCGCCCGCGGCGGGGCCCGGATGCTGGACATAGACATCCTCCAGAATGGAGGTCCCCTTGGTGGCCGGATCGTGGTGTCCAACTGGGCGGACGTCGGCCTTTTCTGCCTGTTTCTCATCGCGGCGCTGGCCAAGGCCGGCGCCGTGCCCCTGCACACGTGGATTCCGAAGGCCGCCGAGGGTGCGCCGCTGCCCACGCTGGCGCTTCTGCCGGCCTCACTGGACAAGCTGCTGGGCATAATGCTGCTGGCGCGCATCTCGCTGGGTTTCTTCGAGTTGACCGAGGGGCTGCACCTTTTGCTGATGATAATCGGTGTGGTCACCATCCTCGCTGCCGTGCTGATGGCCATGCTCCAGCATCAGCTCAGCAAACTTCTGTCTTTCTGCGCCGTCAGTCAGGTGGGCTACATGGTGCTGGGCATCGGCACGGGCGTCCCTTTGGGCGTGGTGGGCGGGCTCTTTCACATGATAAACCACGCTGTATATAAAAACCTGCTGTTCCTCGGCGGCGGGGCGGTGGAGTCCCGGACGGGCGATCTGGAGCTGGACAACCTGGGCGGGCTGGCGGGGGCAATGCCCCTGACGGCCGGCGCATTTATGGTGGGGGCACTGGCGATCAGCGGCGTGCCTCCTCTGAACGGTTTCGTGTCGAAGTGGATGGTCTATCAGGGCGTCATCGAGGGCGGCGGATCGCTCATGCCCCTGCTGCTGGCGGGTGCCGTGCTGGGCAGCGCGCTGACCCTGGCGTCCTTCGTGAAGGCCATGCACAGCGTGTTTTACGGGGAGAAGTCTCCGGCGGCCGGCAAAGCGGATGTGAAAGAGGTCGGCTGGAACATGCTGTTCCCCATGGGCGTGCTGGCGGGTATTTGCGTGGCGTTCGGCCTGGGGGGCGGCTACGTGGCGCGGGCGCTCCTGGCGTCCGTAGGGGACGAGTTCGGCGTTGAGTTAGTTCCCGTGGGAGCGGGGGCGACTATCTCGTCGGAGGTGGGTTTGTTTGGCCCCGCCCCGGCCGTGGCGCTGATCGTCCTGGCCCTGCTGCTGGGTCTGATTATATACGGGGCCGGCAGGGCGCTGCGCACACGAAAAGTCAGGCCGTTCCTGGCGGGGGAGGTGAATCCGCCGGGGCCCACGCGGGTGAGCGGTACGGGTTTCTATTTGACCGTGCGGGATCTGCCGGTTCTGAAAGGCGTTTTTGACGACGCCGAGAGTGAAGCGCTGGACGTATACCACATCAGTGGCCTGCTCGGTTCGCTGGTGGTGAGCGGGCTGCGCAAACTTCACACCGGCGTGCTGGAGGTGTACGTCACCTGGGTTATCGTCGGGGTGGCGGCGGTTGTCGGACTGCTGTTCCTGTTGCGATAGGAGAGAGGACATGACGGCCTCGTTGGGCATACTGTACGGGGTGCTGGCGTTCATGATCCTGGCGGCCATTGTGGCCGTGGAGACGCGCGACCTCCTCTCCAGCGTACTGTGTCTGGGGGCGGTGGGGTTCGGCCTGGCCCTGACGGACCTTCTGATGGGGGCGCCGGACCTGGCTCTCACGCAGGTGGTGGTGGAGATATTCGCCGTCGTGCTCCTGATAAGAACGGTTCTGGTGAGGGAGGACACCACAAAGGAGTTCATTCGAGACACGCCTCACGTGGCGTTTATGGGCGCGGTGTTGATGGCGGTGCTGCTGGGCTCCTACATATGCTTTCAGGAAATGGTGCCTTTCGGCGATCCGCCCATGAACATGGGCCTCAGCTACATCCGTGCGGCGCGCGGGACGGGCGCGACCAACATGGTGACGGCCGTGCTGCTGGACTTCCGGGCGTACGACACGCTGGGGGAGGCGACGGTCATCTTCGCCGCCATCCTGGGCTGTTACGCGTTGCTGCGCACCAGGGGCAAGAAGGAAGAAACGAATGAAGGGAATGACGCTCATAGTTAAGACGATCACGGCCCTGTTGATCGGGTTCATCCTGTTGTTCGGGCTCTACGTGATCCTGACCGGGCACCTCTCGCCGGGCGGCGGGTTCGCCGGAGGTGTTATAGGCGCAGCGGGCCTGCTGCTGGTGGTGCTGGCATTCGGGGCCGACGCGGTCAAGGAACGCATGGGGCACCGGATGGCGGTCCTGTGGGAGAGCCTGGGCGCCATCGGGTTTCTGGCCGTGGCGCTGCTGGGTTTTATCACCGGCACTTTCTTCGCTCAGTTCCTGAGAACAAGCCCCGATTTCAGACTGTTCACCGGCGGATCGATGCCGGTCTCCAACCTGGCGATCGGCCTCAAGGTGGGAGCCGGTCTTTTCGGCGCGTTCCTGATGCTGGCCGCTTTTCGCGAGGGTGAGAAGCATCTGCCCTCGGAAGAGGATGAGGGAGACGACTGATGCTGCACGGTGTGCTGCCATACGTGTTGACCATGGTCATGTTCATGATCGGGTTGTATGCCATCGCGGTGAAGAAGAACCTGATCAAGGTGATCGTCGGGGTGGTCGTGATTCACCACGCGGTAAATCTGTTCCTGGTCCTGGTGGGGTATCGGGTGCCGGCGACGGGAGAGCCGATGGCGCCCATCGCCTCTGTGGGGGTGCTGCGCGGTCCGGATCCCTGGCGGCAGTTGCTTCTGCGCGCGGTGGACCCGGTGCCCCAGGCGCTGATACTGACCTCCATTGTCATCGGCCTTTCCTTGGTCGCCTTGATGGTGGTGATGGCACTGCGGCTGCACCAGAAATACGGCACGTTCGATCTGACGCAGATTACACAGCTCAAGGGTTGACGCTCGGGGAGATGCTGGCGTGAGACACCTGCTACCGCTTCTGGTCGTGATACCGCTCGGGGCGGCGTTTCTGATCCCATTGCTCCACCTGTTGATGGCCAGGCGCGGGCGTCCCTGCGGCGATGTCGTGGCCGTGGTATTTACCGGAGCGCTGGTGGTCCTGAGCGTGGTGCTCTTCTTCGGGAACGATACGGTCGTGACCTGGATCGGCGGTTACGAGGGGCAGCAGGACCTGCTGGGAATACGGGTGGCCCGGGCGGGCCGAACGCCCGACTCCTCTCCACAGGAGGGCATCCTGGTCGGGGAGGTCGTTCCCCGGGGCTCGGCCCGAGATGCGGGCGTCCGTGCCGATGATCTCATCGTGGGATACCGGGCGGGGCAGGACGGCGAGTTCGAGAAGGCAACCACGCTCAACGCCCTGCGCCGCTTCAACGCGTCCGTCGCCCCGGGCACGGCTCTGGAGTTGCGCCTGTTGCGCGACGGGGAGTTCCAGCGGGTGCTGGTGCCGGGCGGCAAAAGCATCACGGGCATTGCCATGGTCAGCGACGGCCTGACCCGGCTTATGCTGGTGGTGATCACCGTGGTGAGCTTCACGGCAATGCTTTTCTCGATCAGTTACATGCGCGACTACACCCAGGTGCACCTCTACTACAGCCCCATCATGTTGATGATCGCCGGCATGTGCGGGGTGGTGCTCAGCGGTGACCTGTTCAACATCTACGTGTTCATGGAAGTGGCGGCCGTGGCCAGCTATGCGCTGGTCGGGTTCGGGGTGGAGAGCGAGGAGCTGGAGGCCTCGTTCAAGTACCTGGTGCTCAGCGCCGTCGCCAGTGGTTTCATCCTGCTGGGCATCGGCATCGTGTACGCCTTCCGGGGGACCCTGAACCTGGCCCAGATCGCCGCCGACGCGGAGACTTCGGTCACCAACGATGCGATGTGGCTGGCGCTGGGCTTTTTCGTGGCCGGTTTCGGCCTGAAGGCCGCGATGGTGCCGTTTCATGCCTGGCTGCCCGATGCCCATCCTTCGGCCCCGGCGCCGGTTTCCGCCATGCTGTCGGGCGTTCTGATCAAGGCCTGCGGGGTCTACGTACTGGCCCGGATCGTCTTCGACGTGCTGGGCGTCACCACGGCCGTTGCCTGGGTGCTGATGTTGATGGGCATCCTGTCGATGGTCGTGGGGGTGTTTCTGGCGGTGGGGCAGTGGGATTTCAAGAGATTGCTGGCCTATCACAGCATCAGCCAGATGGGATACGTGGTGCTGGCGCTGGGTGTGGGGGCGGAGGTGGTCGTTCTTCGAAGCGAACTCACACCCCGTTGGGAGTTGTTGGCGGCGGTGGCGGTCGGAGGCGGACTGTTCCACCTGCTGAACCACGCCGCCTTCAAGTCGTTGTTGTTTCTGACCTCGGGTTCGGTCGTTCACAGCGCCGGGACGCGCCAATTGAAGGAGCTCGGCGGCATGGGTCAGCAGATGCCGGTCACAAGCTGGCTCGCCCGCGTGGGCTCGCTGAGCATCTCGGGGGTGCCCCCGTTCAACGGGTTCTTCAGCAAACTGCTCATCGTCGTGGCCGTGGTGTGGGCCGGTCACTGGATCCTGGGCGCGCTGACCGTGCTGGTGAGCTTCATGACCCTGCTGTCGTTCACGAAGGTGCAGCGGTACCTTATCGAAGGGGACGTGCCGGCCGCGCTCCGGCACGTTCGCGAATCACCGGGTTCCATGCTGGCGGCCATGGGCATCCTGGCGCTTGCCTGCGTTTTGCTCGGGCTGTTGCTGCCGCTGCACGGTGACATTCTGCTGAAACCGGCGGCGGACGCCCTGACCGGGGGTCTTTATCACTACGCTTCATCGGTGCTGGGAGGATAGGGATGGCCAAGAGAGCTTCGGCATTTGTCATCCTGTTCGTTTTCTGGGTGCTGCTGGCCTGGCCCTTTTCCCCGGCTCCGCCGCCCCGGACGGGTCTGATGGTGGACTGGGGGATGCTGGGCGTAGGGGTGCTGCTGGTGGCGCTGGTCGCCGTGCTGACCTCCGGCAAGTACCCGCACAGGGAGTGGCTACTCAACCCGGCGCGACTCTTTTGGCTTCTTCTCTACGTCCCTTACTTCCTCTACTACTGCATGAAGGCTAACCTGGATGTCGCCTACCGCGTGGTGCACCCGGACATGCCGATTCATCCCGGCATCGTCAAGGTGCGGACGAAACTGAAAACCAAGCTGGCCAAGACGTTTCTGGCCAACTCCATCACGCTCACTCCGGGAACCCTCACGGTAGACATTGCCGGCGAAGACCTCTACGTCCACTGGATCAACGTGGACACGGAGGACCCCCGCGAGCGGACTGACGAGATCGTGGGCAGATTCGAGGGCTTTCTGACGAGGATCTTCGAATGAACTGGCTGACGGTGGGTTTCGGGGTCTTGATGGTCTGCGCTTTCTTCTGCCTCTACAGGCTGCAGCGTGGCCCCACGGCTCCGGACCGGACGGTGGCGGTGGACACCCTCGGCACATTGGTGGTGGGGTTCTGCGCCCTCTATGCGCTCCACACCGGCAAGGTCTTCTATCTGACAGTGGGGATTGCCTGGGCGCTGCTGAGCTTTGTGGGCACCATAGCGCTGGCAAAATACCTGGAAGGGAAGGCTTTCGATGACTGAGCTGAGCTACGTGCTGATCGGCGTGGGCTTGCTGTTCGACTTGTTCGGCACGCTGGGACTGGTGCGCCTGCCGGACGTGTACAACAGGCTCCAGGCCGCCACCAAGTGCGTGACACTCGGCACCTGTCTGATCCTGATCGGGACCGCCGTCGGCGGCTCCTCGGCCCAGTTGACCGTCCGCGCTATTATCTGTGCCATATTCGTGCTGCTGACCTCGCCCGTGGCCGCCCATGCCCTGGCGCGGGGAGCACACCTTGGAGGCGTCAAACTCTGGGAGAAAAGCGTCGAGGACCGCTACGAGGAGGATGCCGACCGCATTGTGCATACAGACACCAGGCCTCAGCAGGAGGCTGAAGCCTGATTTCCCTGGCTTAACGGAACGGCATGGTTGAGGCAATAAAGACATTCACGAAGAAGGTGCTGTGGACGCTGAAGATCCCCTACCTGCCCGAGGCCATACGCGCCGTGGTGAAGGGCCCGTATACGGTTGATTTTCCCTTCGGGGAGACCTTCGACACGGGCAGCTACCGGGGCGCCACCGTCTGGGATGAAGATGTCTGCATCGGCTGCGGCGCGTGCTACGAAGTGTGCCCGGCGTCTGCCATCGAGATGACCGACGACACCGACGCGGACCCGCCCGCCAGGCGGTTCAAGCTGCGCTACGACCGGTGTATCTTCTGCGGCCATTGCCACTATCACTGCACCACCGACGACGGCATCTACCAGACCACCGACTGGGACCTGGCCACCTACAAGCGCCAGGAAGCGATCACCACCGTTGACAAGGAACTGCTCCTTTGTGGACATTGCGGAGGGGTGGTGGGGGCCAAGGACCACGTGCGCTGGGTAGCCCGCAAGGTGGGACCCAAGGCATATGCCAATCCGGGGCTGGCCCTGACGCTGGAGGGGGAGCTGGTCACCGCGCCCCAGCCTCAATCCCGGGGCGGCGAAGGCGTGGACCGCAGGGACATCATGAAGGTTCTCTGCCCGCACTGCCGCCGCGTGGTGGTCTTCGAGGAGATCACCTGACCGTGCATGGCGGCCCGCAGCCTCGCGGAGGCCACGCCGACGAATCGGGGGCGGACTGGCAGGCGGAACTCCGGCGGTGCGTCCGTCCCGGGTACCTCGTGCTGGGAGTGGGAAACCGCCTTCGGGGCGACGACGCAGCCGGCTCTCTGATCGCTGAGCGGCTGGCCGAGAAAGGCTGCACGGGCGCCTTCGACTGCGGCGAGGCACCGGAGAACTTCGTGGGCAGGCTGCGATCCTTCCTGCCATGCGACATCTGCCTGATTGACACCGTGGATTTCGGCGCCCGGCCGGGGACCGTCCGGCTTTTCGAGGGCGAACGGTTCGGCATGCAGGCCGTTTCCACCCACGCCGCCGGGCTGGGCCCCCTGATGGACTTCCTGGCGGCCGAGGGCGAAGTGAACTGGTGCGTCCTGGCCATCCAGCCCGCCCGGACCCAGTACGGCCAGGAGCTGTCTGAACCCGTGCGCCGCGCCGTTGAGCAGATCGCCGCCAGCCCCGTGTGGTTCGAGTAACCCGGTCCGAATCCCCCGCAGCTGTCGAACGTTGCCGTTCGCCGTCCCACGGGCAGGAAATACTCGGGACAGAACGATGTTAAAGGGTGAGAATCAACACCGACGGTTCCGGCCGTGAACCGCAGAGGACACAGAGCTGGCCGTGACCGGCAACGACACGTCCGGGCTGGTTCAGAGGTGGCAGCGAAGTGGCAATTCGGTGTATTGATCGTGATTGAAACGCATGTGCGCTAACGCGGCGGCGGAAGAATGTCTCGACTTGTCGTGCCAACCGTGAATCGACCGAGGAGCGATTGCCGGTGAGAATCGTGATCTTCGCCCCATCAGACGAAGCGATCGACGCCTCGCTGGATGCCCGAAGTTACCTGGATCGGCTCGCGCAGCGCGCCGAGCTGGACAGGCGGGGCTACGAGAAAGCCAGAGAAGATGTGCCGGGCCCCGGCGACTGCGACGCCGTGGCCGTGCTGGGCGGTCTGAGCAGCCTGGAGCGTGAGAGCGGCTACATGGAGGTGGAGTTGGACTCGGTCTTCGGCCCGCAGACATTGCTCCGTGAGCTGCGCGCCCGGCTGCCCGATGAACTGCCCCTCGTGGCCGTCGTGGACGACGCCTACTCGGATTACATCACGGCATCCTGTTTGAAGGCCGGCGCCTCCGCCGTGATCGGCACCTCCGGGGCTCTGTTCGGCGTGGTCACGTCGCGCATCGGGCGTTGGGAGCAACTGGCGCCCTTCATCAACGTTTACTCCTCCCTGTAACAACGGCAGCACCTCGCCGATGGCTTCCGGCTGGCTACGGTTCGCATCCCCGGCCCGTGAGCAGCGGGTGCGGGGAGAGCCCTGGGTCGTATTGCAGAACCCCATCCTGGCTTCGGCCGGCTGCGAGTCTCCGTATGGCCCGCTTTGCCCTCCTTGCCCTCGGCCCGACAGAGCCGGTTCTGCAACAGCGCTTTAGTGCTGTTCCTCTACGTCCTCTTCTTCCTCCTCTTCGCCCCCCGCATCCTCTTCCGCGTCCACCGGTTCCACGGGCACCTGGACCTCCGTCACGTACTCCTCGGGGATGTCCGTCTGGCCGTAGAGTTTGTGGAATATCTCGCGGGTGGGCATCTCCTCGACGTACCGGTAACCGTTCTCCCTCAGCCAGGCAAAGATGTCCTCGTAGACCTCCGGAAGCCGGTCGTAGGGGCCCTCGTGGACGGCATAGGCAACGGTCACGGGGGGCAGCTCTTTGCGCACGATGTCTTCTTCGCCCTCACATTCCTCCTCGATGGGCAGGCACACCTCGCCCCGCAGCTCATCCTCCGCCACTTTGGAGGGGTCGTCGTGGTAGAGGCCCATGGGGGGCTCGCTGTAGGGATGCCCCACGCGGAGCAACCACCCCATCAGATGATCCAGCTTGCTCTGAGTCTGCTCGTAGGGTCCGGTGAATGGCAGACTAATCACGGTCATCTCGGGCACTTCTTTAACCTGGACTTCGGGCATACGTTGCTCCAAGTATCTGTTCAGGAGACAAAAAAGCGGCTCGTGACGTACTACCTATTATCACGGATAGCTCGAAGTGTCAAGCGGCACGCCCCGTCCCGCGTCGTTCAAAAGTCCGACGCCCCGTGTGGCGGGCAGCATGTTCTGGTTCTCTGAGTGTGGCGTAGCCGCCTGCCCGCCGAAGGAGCCGGAGTCTCAGGCGGGGGCGCCTGAGCTGCACACGACACGCTGGTGCGCCAGTCCCCGGGCCATCCTGGCCAAAACCAGGACTGCGCAGCCACCGCCCGACAACGACAGCGAAAACTCGACAATCGAATGGCCCTGCTTCCGTGCGCCGTCACCGGGCGTGGGGCGCATCCCCTTGGTCTTCGGGGGCCTGCTGGTCAAGCTCCAGTTGCACGTTGCGCACCTCACCGTCCGAGGGGGCAGGGGGTGGCCGCCGGCGACCGGCCTTCAGCAGGGCCAGCGCTCCCGCCAGGGCGAAAAGTCCTCCCAGCCCGACCCACAATGCCCGGTCGGGCACTCCGGACAGGAACCGGCTGGCCAAAGACCGGGGCATGGATGGCCCTGGCCGCCGCTCCAGCGTGCGGCCCACGATGAGGGGCGTGACCATATCCTCCCCGCCGCGCGTGGGATACTTGATCAGCTTATAGAACACCCCGGCCAGCTCGGCGACGTCCCGGCGGCCAATCGCGCGGGCGGGGGGCTGGAAGCAGTAGAAGCTGTACCACTGACCCGTGGCGTCCTGTATCTGCCCTTCGTAGAGGTGGTCGAGGCCGAGCGGGGAGAGGTCAACGTCCTTGCGCGCCACCAGGCGCCGCAGCGTCCCCCGGAACAGGCAGGCGCGGCCCACGATTTGGGCGCGCCGCGCGGGGTCGGCGAAGTCCTCGTATGCCACCGTCAGGTCGGCCCGCCGCACCAGCTCCTCCTGGGGAATGTCCTTGATCCTTCGGAGGATGCAGAACAGCTCGTCGGCGTCCACCACGCTGACCAGCCGCCGGGTGCGACCCGTCCGGCGCACGGAACCGACCCCCGGAGCGCCCAGCAGCTCTTCCCGCGGCACCACTTGAGCCACGTCTTCGCCGCCGAGTTCCCGCTCGGGCACGTGCCCGGGGGCGGGTGCCGGGCCGGTTTGGTCGAGCGTCAGCCTGCGGCCGCTGCCTGCGCGACGCAGCTCCAGCCACATGAGGGTCGCCACCAACGCGGCGAACAGGGCCACCGCGATGATCACGGCGCGACGCATGGTCCGGTAGCGATCGTCCATGGCTCACAGCGTGCGTCAGCTGGGGGCGCTGCGCAGATTGAGGTCAATGCGTTCCGGCTGCCAAACAGGCCGTGCGGCGGGGCCCTCCTTCGCCGAGCCTACGGCAGGACAGGCGCCGCGCCGGCCCCCATGGGGCAGATCCGGGTCTTGAGATAGTCACTTATGCAACAGGTCAGCGGAAATTCCTTTACGCGGATCGCATCGCCCAATATAATGCGTCTGCATTGTGCTGTCAAAAGGGGTCCGGTGCCGCGGCGCCGTAGGCGGGCGTGGCCGGGCCGCCGAGCCCCGGACTACACCTCGGGCGTAGCCATGAAGCGGAAAAGGATTGCTCATCGCATCCGGGTGCTGACGCTGTTCGTGCCGATCTTCCTGTGTTGCTGGGTTGAAGGCGTCGCTGGCGGGATGTCGCCCGCGCAGCATCCCGAACTGGTTCTTGCGACGGGGCTGGTCCGGAGAGGGTTCTGCTCGCTGGCTGCCGAGCACCTCAGCAGGGTCCGGCGCATGGAGTTCCTGCCCGAGCCGGTGCGCGACGAGGCCATCCTGCGGCTTGCACGGCTTTACCGTGACCTGGGAGACGCGGCGGCCACAGAGGGGGACAATCAGGGCAAGCTGGACTTCTACGCCCGCGCCGTGGGGCAGTACGAAGATTATCTGCACAAGATGGGGACCTCAATCGAACGGGAGAAGCTGAGCATTCTGAAGCTGGAACGCAGCGACCTGTGCCAGAGGCTGGGCCGGCACAAGCTGCTGGGGTTCCAGCTGACGGTGGAGCCGGAGGAGAAGGTTCAGTACCGCCGTGAGGCCCGGCGCTGGCTGACTGGCGCCGAGAGCAGCCTGGCCGAAGCCGCCGAGTTCCTGGTTCAGCAGCGCGACAGGCTGGAGAAGACGGCCGCCACGGAGAGCGAGAAGGAGCATTACAGGCAGGTGCGCGAGCTGGCGGCCAGGGCGCTCCTGCGACTGGGGCAGAGCAGGTATTTTCTGGCCAGGACATACGTGGACACCGCCGAAGAAAAGCAGCGCAACCAAAAGCTACGGCAGGCCATGGAACCCCTCGCCCACCTGGCCGAGAAATACACGATGTTCAACGTTCGCTACACGGCTCGGCGGTACCTGGGCCTGTGCCACAAGGAACTGGGAGACTATGAGAAGGCGCTTGAGGAATTCGAGAAGGCCCTGCAGGCGCACCGACTTCCCGCCACGGCCTGGATACTGCGCCGCACCCGTCTGAGCATGGCCGAGACCTACCGGGAGGCCGGCAAGCCGGATAAGGCCATGGTCACGGCGGAGGTGCTTATAGGCGACCTGCGCTACCGGCTCTCTGTGCGCCGCGATCGCCAGACCATCGACATGCTGTTCGCCGCCCAGGTGGAACACGCCCGCGCCCTGGTGGAGCGAGCCATACGCCGCATGAAGAAAGGGGAACGGGGGGCGGCGGTGTCGGACTATCAGCAGGCGGTCAACACGGTGAGTGAGATCGCCGCCAATACCCGCACCAGGTGGTCACGCAACGCGAAGGCACTGCTCGACCGGTGGGTAGAGCAGAGCGGCAGAATCCTGCCCCGGCCCATCCAGGTCCAGCCGAACGTGCATACCGACCTCGCCAGGGGATGGCGCCTGTGGAACGAGCAGCGCTACGCGGAGTGCATCGAGGCCTTCCGCAGGGCCGTGCGCAGCGCGGACCCCCAGCTCTACGCCACAACGCTGCTGCCGGAGGCGTGGTACAAGCTGGGGGAGGCATATTACCGGCTTTCTCGGGCCGAGCACACCCGCGGCAGGTACAACTATTACTACGAGGCGGCTCTCTGCTTCGAGCGAGTGGCCAGGGAGTATCCGGATGCCGAGAACAACCTGGCGGCCGATGCCGCGCGGATGGCCAGGGACTTCTACGCGGCGCTTTTCGAACAGGCACGGAAGATGGGCCGTGACATGCGCTACGAGGGGCTGCGGTACCGGCGGAGCCTGGAGTGGTTCAGCAGCCGTTTCCCGGAACATCCGGATGCGGCGCGAGCGCTCTTTCAGTCGGCAGAGCTGGCGCGCACACTGGAACAGTACGAGGACGCGGCGCGGATCTATTCCGACATCAAGAAGGATCACCCCGGATTCTACGAGGCCAGGTACCGGGCCGGTCTCTGTCTCTACCTGGAGGCTTTGCGGCGCTACGAAGCCGGGCCGTCCTCACCGGAGCGGGTGGGCCAGCTTTTGGAGCAGGCGGCGCAGCGCTACCGGGATTACGTGAACTGGTTTGCGGACAACAGAACTTACCTGGGCGCCGGGGAGCTGGAGGAAGCCAACCGCTGGGTGGCGAAGGCGCGCCTGGCCCTGGGCAAAATGCTTGTGCACGACGTGTGGGGCTACGCTCTGGATGAGGCAAAGGGCGCCGAGGGGGCGCTGGAGCTTCTGTCGCAGTTCCGACAGGACCACCTGGAAGGCGGCGGCCGCAGTGAGATGCGGGATGAACTGCTGCCCCAGGCGTTCATGGTCAGGATCCAGGCATATCGCCGCCTGGGCAGGCTGAAGGACGCGGAGAAGTTTGTTGACGCCATCGTGGAGCAGTACTCCCGGCATCGCCTGAGCAGCCAGGCGGCCAGCCTTCTCGGTTACGCTTACCTGCAGCGACGGCGAGAGCTGCTCGAGCGGGACGGGGACCAGAACCTGGCGGACGAGGCCTCCCGCAAGGCCGGCGTCTACCTGCAGAAGGCCGTGGACCTGAATCCGGCGCAGCACCTGGCCGCCTACCTGGACATTGCCGGTCAGCTCTACCATGGGGAGAACTACGAGCAAGGGCTCAAAATACTGCGGACCGGGCTGGAGCGCATCCCCGTAACCGGTGGACAGCCCACGCGTGACCAGTTGAGCGTGATGGAAGCCGTGGCCACCGGCTACCGGGAGATGGAGGATTGGGAAAACCTGGAGCGGCAGGCCAGAAAACTTGCCGATATCCAGCCGCGCAACGTCGACTACTGGATGGACCTGGCGCTGGCGCTCGAGAAGCAGGAGGACTGGCCCGAAGCGATCGAAGCCTGGCGCGCGGCCAAGGCCGGATCGGGTACGGCGCGGGATGCCGAGTTCCGCGCCACGATCCACCTGGCGCGCTGCTACGCCCTGTCCGGCCAGGCGGACCACGGCTTCCGGGTCCTGGGGTGGTTCCTGATGTCCGGCTCCGACTGGCTGCAGGACCCCGAGCAAAGCGGGGAAGTGGTGGAGGTGTTTGAGGAGTGTTACCCGGACCGTTTCGGCAAGCTGGGGGGCTTTGCCCTGCAGCTCGTGGCGGAGAACGTCAACCTGCTGCGAAAGCCGCAGAGCAGCCGTTTCATCCGGAAGTTGATCACCGAGCACTGTGTGGAGCTACGAGGGCAGCTTGAGGCGCTGCAACGCAGGGCCGAGGTCGAACTGCGCACCGGCTGACACGAAGCGCCCGGTGCTCCGTCGCCGGACGCACCTCAGGCCTTGCCCGCTCGGTCCAGAAGCGGCTGAACGTACCCGGGGGAGTACCGGCGACATCGATACACGTTCCCCGAACCGCCTTCCCGGCCGAAGGGATTGACGAAGTCCCAAACCACCTCTCCCCCGGGAGTCACCTCGAACAGGTGGGACTTGCTTCCTTCGCAGATCAGCGTGTTCCCGTTGGGCAGCCGCTGCGCCCCGCCGATGGATTCGCTGTAGAAGCTCTCGGGCGGGTCGCCTTTGTACTCCCACTCGATTTCCTCGGTCAGGGGGTTGACCTCGATCACCCGAGAGTAACCCCGCACGGCGCCGTCCTCGAAGATCAGCAGGTTGCCCGTCTCAAGCATCCGGGCGTCGTGCGGTCCGTCCAGCACACTCGGTCCCCAGGCCCATACCACCTGGCCCGTGGGTCGGTCGATGACCCCCATGATGTCCACGTTGCGGTAGGAGAACACGACGTTCCCCGGTCTGAAACGCACGGGCCCGTCTGTGGCTTTCTCGCGCTCCCACGCGCGGTTGGACGGGACGACGTGGCACCCGTTGTTGTGCGCCCAGTCGAAAGTGAATTCGTTGCGCACCCGGTCCCGGAAATGCTCCCAGCTTTTGCGCGGCAGGACGTCCTCGAGGGCGGCGGCGTGTTCCTCCCCCCGCCACACCCACTGCGGGGCGCCGTTACGGTCGATCTGCACGATGGTGGGGTGGCGCTTCAGGCCCGGTCCGAGCTCCGGCCAGGGATAGTCGGCGATGCAGTGCAGAAGCAGGTGCCCGTTGCCCAGCACCTGGAAATCGTGGTCGATGCGGCAGTGATGGTACCACAGCACGTTGCTGTGCGGGTCCAGCTCGCGAAGGCCGGCCTCGGCCAGCTCGGAGCGGTCGCGGGTGGGGTAGAGCAGGTTGCCGTCGGGCAACAGCCGGCAGAAAGACTGGACGGCCGTCTCAACGTGCCAGACGTGGACGGGCCCGCCCTCCATGTCCACCAGATAGATGGGGGCACGGCCCTCCGGGACTTCGGACGGATCCTCCACAGTTTCGCAGAACAGCGTGTAGCCGTTGAAACACTTCTCGTGCCGGTAGACGCTCACGGCTGGCGACATGGTCGGAGACTCCATTCTGCCCAGCGGTGCCGAGGCACCACTTCCACCCGGTGCACATTGTGAGTAGCCTCACCGCCCCCCTCATGCGGCCAGTCGTAGAATACGATTATCTCCGCCGGCGAAGGCAAATTCAAACCCCTTGCCGAATTGTGCCGGCTTGACGGCCGTGATTGTCTCAGTCAAGTTTCTCAGTCGAGCGGCGACGGACCAGGAAACCGATGGCGCCGCGTGGCGGGCCCGGACGCCGAGTTGCGGACCATGGCAAGGGTGGCCAAAAAGGAGTGGTTCGTGGAGCAGTGCTTCCGGGAGGCCAAGGGCGAGATAGGTCTGGATGAGTTTGAAGTGCGCAAATGGCAGGGCTGGCATCATCACATGACCATGTGCATGCTGGCTCACGCCTTCGTGGCGATAGCTCGGAAGCGATGGGAAAAAAGGGCTTCGAGCTGACGGTTCCCCTTACCAAACAGCTCCTCGGCGCGGCGCTTGAGCGTCGTCGGCTCACGGTCGCGAGGGCCATTGAGCTGGTGCACGACAAGCTGGAGCGCAACAGGCTGTCCCGCCGCTCCCATCTTCGAAGGCACGGAGGCGAACCTCCAGAGCCCTAAAAAGTTTCGCGTTGTAGTGTTAGGCGGTCTCTGTGCTATGGATGGCGCCGGTCGTGCGCTCGCGGCACACGCGACAGACCTGGCGCAGGCCGGGCACGCGGGGCATACAGGGGGGGCGAAGAGAGGCCAGCGCCCGCGTGCCCATAGCCCATCGCTTCGACCACGCAGCCCACATGTTCTCAGGCACCTTCCTCAGGGATTCTCGAACGTCACAAGGTAGTACATGGTCTGGTAACGGCTGCCGTCCAGCACGAACTGCTGCCCGTCGGCGGTTCGCATCACCGGCACCTGAACCGGCTCGGCCGGCAGGCGACCGTCGTGGTCCAGGGCGTAGACGCGGAAGGAGGGCCACTGGCCGGTTTGGTGGAAGGGGTTGCTGATGCCGTGTTCGTGGCTGAGGGTGAGGGTGGCCCGGACCGGTTCGAAGATCAGAACCGGGTTTTCTATCCAGTGCCGGATGGCCTCAGCGCGTCCGCCGTCCGTGTGGGGTGGTTCCACGGTTCGGAAGGGTGTCATCGCTCCCTCCTCCAGAACGTCGCCCTCGTCCGCCGTGCGGCCCAGCACCAGGATCACCAGGCTGCGCGCCTCCGCCACCGTCTCGCCCGGGTGCCGGGGAACGACGTACACGTTCGCAAACGGCACGTCGTAAGAGACGGTCACGTCGCTCAGGACGTGCTGCCGGCCGCCGCCGAAGCCGATGACCGCCTGGCCGGCTTCAGTGTCAACCGTGAAGAAGCCCCGTCCACTGTAGTCCCAGACGATCTGGCCGTTGCTGGCGCGGATGATGCGTCGCTCACGGTCCCAATACCGGTCGAGGTCGGCCATCAGGAGCTTGTCCTCAACCGGGCGGTCCACGAACTCCAGCTCCACACGGCCGATGGCGAGGGCCTCGCGCGGCACCGAGTCCTCTATCTGCTGCCAGCTTTCTCCGCCCATCAGCACGAAGTCATCGGCCGATGCATCGTCCAGAGGGTACAGATCGCCCATGCTCACGCGGCGCCGCACCACGGTTTCCCCCTGCCGCAGGGCGCCGCTGTGGAGAATGCGGCTGATGAAAGGCCACTGTCCGATGTGGTGGAAGGCCTCGGTCGTGTTGTGGATGCCGGTGCGGGCGTTGGTCGCGATGCCCCACCAGTTGCTGCCGTACTGGGTGGACGTGTCCCAGCCCTGCACACCCATCCCGATCAGGCCCACTATGGGGGACACCTCGGCCGCGTATACGTGCGCGCCGGCCCATTCGGTGAGCGCATAGGGGCGGTCGCGGACCACGTCGCTGAAGCTCGTCCAGCCGACCTGCTGACTGCCGGAGCCCAATATGCCCCAGCCGGGACGGCCAAGAAGTATCGCGCCCCGGCCGGAATAGTTGTGCCGGTCGATGATGCCGACGCGCCGGTCGTTCTCCATATTGTAGAGGTACCCGAGCCAGTCCGCCGTCCACCAGCCCGAGCCCACCAGCGGTCCACGGTAGCCCGCCTCCCGCGCCGCGCGCACGAAGCGCTGGTAGTAGCCATCCTGGTACTCGAACAGGAAACGGTAACTGTCCAGCAGGCGGCGTGAGTGCGGGGTCTGGTTGATCCGGCCCCAGTCGGGGAAGGGGAAGATCGTGCCCTCGTCCAGGCTTTCCCCTTCCTGGAGACCGAGCACCGTCCAGGCCGCCCGCAGGGCCTCCTCAGACGGATACCGTTCCCGCAGCCACCGGCAGAACTCCTCGCTGATGAGGCGCTTGTACACCGGGGAGCGCCCCGCGCGCGCGTTGCCTATAAAACCACATATCTCGTTCCGGAACTCCACGAAACCAAGGGCCGGGTCGTCGGCGTAGCGAAGCCCGGTGTACGGGTTGACGTGGTTCAGCAGCTTCACGATCAGCTCGGTGTAGAGGTCCTGCACGTCCCGGGCGAACGTGGAGGTCCCGTACACCATGCTCTGGCCGCCACGGAGCCAGCCCCCTCCCCCGGTCGCCTTCAACTCGTCGTAATCGATGAGTCGGTCGCGATACCTCTCGCGAAATCCCAGGAACGCGAACGGCGACCATCCCGCGTATATGCCCCGCTCCTTCAGCGCGGCATGCATGTGGTCGAAGCGCCGCATCGCCCCCTCGTGGAACTCCATCGGGTCGTCCGGGTCCATTATCCCGTCCCAGACGGTGCTGGCGTCGTACGGCCAGCCGTCCAGACCGGTGTGCTCGTGCACGAACTTGTGCATGCGCACCATGTTCACGCCGTGTTTGGCGAACTTGTCGGCGTAGCGCACCACCTCGTCCTCCGGCCGCGCCATGTCCGCCCAGGAGATGTTCGTCCCCCAGAACTTCACCGGAGTGCCGTCCTCGAAGACGAACCGGCCCTTGCCCTCGTCTATCTGCACGTAACCGCGCTTGCCGGCCGGGCCAGCCAGCCACTCTTCCATGCCGATAGCGCTGCCCGGGCGGAAGTCCTGCCTTCCCTCGTAGGGAAACCAGCCGGAGGTGTCCACCCAGCGGTTGGCCGGCTCGAACGCAAGCGCCGCCGGCAAGGTCAGCAGAATTTCCTGGGTCATGGTTCCATTGGCGGGCACCTCGACATTGTTGCCGCAGAACATGCGAATCTCGCCGGCATCAGCGTGGACAAAGAGTGCGGGTTCGAAGGAAAAGCGGAACGCGTTGCCATCGGCGGTTGTCAATGTCATCGCGGTCACACCACTGAAGCCGCCTCGGGTTGGCAGCGAGCGGTTTTCCGTTCCGCCGTGGGCCAGGGTGAAGGTTGCCTCACCTCCGCTGAAATGGGCGGCGGCCGCGACCTTAGGGCCTATCGTGAAGGTGTCTTCATCTTGCCTGCCCGGAGAACCCATGCGAACGTCTTTGTCGGTCTTAACCTCGTAACGGATTCGAACCGCTTCCGGGGCGATTTGGCTCATCTCGTAGCGCAAATCATAGGAGCCCGGCAAAGGTTCATGAGGGTAATCGCCCTTGTTGTCGTAGAGCCTGATTTGCCCGGCTTCATACAGACGTTTGCCGTCCACGACTTCCGCCAGAGAGTCGCGACGGTCGAGGAAGGCGGATCCCTTATTCCATCCGGGGCCCCACAGTATGTTGTCCATGGAAAACGCTATGCGCTCTTTGTGCACAACGACCACGTCCATCAGTTGCGCCCCGACAACGGTCCATTCGCTATTCGTCGTCCCATGCCTTTGCGGTTTGAAGGCCTCCTCCCCATGAGCGCATGCAATACAAAGAGTTAGCAGATAGCCAAGAACACCTATTGAGGCGAAAAGGCCGAATGTGTTCGTATTGTTGCTCATGTCCCATCCCGCGGTTATTGTTCCTCGAAAGATCCCGTGGTTTTCTTAGAACTCCACAACGTAATACACGGTCTTGCTCTTCGCGCCGTCCAATGTGAACGAAAGGGCGTCGCGCGTTTTCTTTACCCCTATTCTCGACATGCCAGGTTCCTTTTTGCCGTCGAGATCCAGCGCGTAGACCCTGGCCTTCCCTTTGCGTTTCAGCGTGACGTCCACGACCACCGGTTCGATGAGCAGGGGCTCGCCGCCCGGTTCCAAAGGCCTTTCGCTCAGGTCGTCGAAGACCGCGCCACTGCTCATCGCGCGAGCGAACGTAGTGATGAGCAGCCGGTCCGCGGTTTCGACCGGAGCTTCTTCGTCCAAACTGTTGACGTAAAGCTTCACGGGGCAAATGGCCGGGGTTTTCAGTATGACGGCACCGAGTTCGAGCTTCCGGCCTGTGACATAACCGATCACCGCCTTCGTCCCCGGCGTGTCGGCCGTGTAGTAGCCCTGCCCGGAGTAGTCCCACATCAGTTGTCCGGTATTGGAGCGCACGACGCGGTCTTCCTCGTCGATCAAGTCCCCGACTTTGTTGATGATCGGGTTTTCCGGCACGGGGGCGTCCAAAAACTCGATAACTACGCGGCCGGCCATCAGCGCAGCCTGCGGAATGACCGATGAGAATTCCTTCTGGTTCGCCCCGCCGCCCAGAAGGCTGAACTGTTCTTCGAAGCCGACGTCACCCTTGAACAGGCCGGGAATGCTGACGAGCCGGTTGCCGACGATATCGCCTTCCTTCACGTCGCCGCGGTAGATCATGCGGGCCAGTGCGGGATACTGGCCAATCTGGATGAAATCGTCGTGCGAATCGTTCACGCCGCGATTTCTTCGATTGATGATGCCCGGATTGGAGCTGCAGAACTGGCAGGAGGCGTCCCACCCCTGCAGGCCCATGCCGTAGATGAGCACCGTCGGCACCGCGACACTTCCACCGCCCCATTCAGAGAAATTGAACGGGCGGTGGCGTACCTGTTGAAACGCGGCGCTCATCGTGCCCGCGCCGGGCCGGTCCAGCGGCGTGCCCGAGTAGTTGTGCCGGTCGATGAAGCCGACTTCGTAATCGGTCAGCGTATTGCAGAGGTGACCGAGAAACGTCGAGGCCTGCCAGCAGCCGCCCACGATCGCTCCGCCGTATCCGGTGTCGCGAATGGCTTGGGCAAAACGCGTGTAAAAGCCGGACTGTTCCAAATACATGAAATAGAGCGTGTCCACAATGCGCGGAGTGATGTGGGCGCCGGCGTTCATCGCCCAGCCCGGATAATCCGGGCGGAGATCGCCGAGTTGTTGTCCCCGGGGATAACTGTTGCCCCAGGCTTTTTCCACGGCTTCCTGCGTTTTGTACTTATCTTTCAGGTAATCGTTAAAGCGAGCCTGGAAGTCGGCGAAGTATTTCGGGAATCGCGTTTCCAACTTTTGAAAGTTATCGCCCGGGAAAAAGATGTCGTCTTCGTTGTGCAGTTCGATGTAGGCCAGCGCGGGATCCTCATAGTAGTGAAGCCTGGTGTATTCGTTCTTGCGCTTGAGCATCATCAGCGTTTGGGCGATGAGCAGGTCCTGTATGTCGGGGGCGATGTTCTTCAACCCGTAGACATTGACTCCCCATTCCGGCCTTCTCCGGAATTCCGGGTCGCTGGCGATTTCATCGAAGTGCTTGATCCGATCGCGGTCCTGCTCGTTAACCCGCATGTGGAACACGCCGGACCAGGCCAGATAGACGCCTCGCTTCCTGGCGGAGGCATGGTAATAGTCGAACTTGTCGATCTTGTCTGAGTCGGGGACCATGTGATCCGGGGAAAGCACCCCGGCCCAGCCATGGTTGATGAACTTGTGCAACCGCACTAGGTTGATGCCATGCTTGGCCCATTTGTCGTTCCACATGTCGGATTCTTCATACGGGCGGGCCATCTGGGAGAATTGGATGCCGCCGCCGACGAATTTGACCGGCGTGCCGTCTTCGAATTTGAAATCGTCGCCGTCGATCTTGAGCCATCCATGTTTGCCGGCAGGCTTGTGCAGCCAGCCTTCCACGCCGATCACGCTGCCCGGCGCGAAATCATCGTCAGCGGGGTAAACGATCCAGTCCGACGTATTCACCCAGCGGTTGGCCGGCTCGAAACCGGCCTTTTCCGGCAGAGTCATCGTCACCTGCGCCTCGAACGTTTCGCTGACGGGCACGGGTTTCCCGCTGTCCAGCATGATACGGACTTCCGCATGGTCGCAGTGGACAAACGCCGGTGGGGCGAACTCAAAGCGGATGTCCCGGCCGTTTGCCGTACGGAAGGTCAACGTCTTGACGCCGCCTTTGCCCCATTGGGGCGGCGGCATGGGCAGCACTTCTTCTTCCCCCTCCGCGAAGCCGATCGAGCATTTCGCTCCGTCGAAGAACGGAGCATGGGCAATGAGGGGGCCCACACCCGCGCCCGGCGCCTGCGCCGTGCCGGGCCGACCGAAAGCGTAAGGCTCTCCCTCCGGCGTGAACCGGTAACGCCACACGAACGTGTTCGAGTCGCTTTGCGCCAATTCATAGCGGAAATCGTAAAGCGTCCTCTCAGGCGCTTCCTTGAAGGGCAACCAGAGACCGACCTTTTCTTCATAGACACGAACGCCGTTTTCGGCGACCGGTCGCCCGGTATATCGAATGTATCTCCAGTTTGTGCCGAATCGCGTGTCCTCGATTCTGAAAAGCGGCGTGTCCCCTTCGAGCACAACCGCGTGCATGCGGTCGCTTCCCACCACGTTCCACGGTTTTGCATCCTCCGCGTGGACGGGGCCGGCGAACCATGCGGCGGACATGAACGCCAGCGCAGCGATGCTAACCGTCTGTTTTTGGATTTGTCTTGTCATGGTTTTTGTCCTTTTCCCGGATAGTTGGTTTATTCGTGTTTCCGCCCGGACAGGCCACGCAGGTGTCGTGCGATCAGTCCTGCCCGGGAAGGGACTCATACACGCCGAAATGGCGGACGGCGTAGGCCAGCCACCGGCCCCGCGGCTCGGTGCAGTGCAGGCGCACGTAACGCGCTCTGGTCGGTGTGAACCGGAATACGCTCATCTCAGGCAGGGGCTGCTCGTAGTAGTCATTCTGTGCGACACGGGGGGCTGTCCATCCTTTCACACTTGCCACCTCGCGCCAGACCTCCCCGTCGCCGGAGACGTGCACCGTATACTCACGTGCGTAGTGTTTCTCCCACAGCACGCTCACCGCGCCGACGCTCTTCTCCGCCCCCAGGTCCACCAACAGCCACTCTATAGGCGTAGGGCCGTCCCACCTGAAGTTGTCGCCCGCCCAGTACGTCCAGGGCTTGCCGTCCACAGCGCCTCCGGCGGAGAAGCGGCGCAACGTGCTGGAGGCCGTCGCCGCCCTGCCCAACGCCAGGTTCTCAATCCTGGCCGTCAGGCGCACGACGTTCGAGTGGGTCACGGCGCCCTCGCTGTCCCGTGCCAGCGCCACCACCTGGTTGTAGCCGGCCGGGATGTCCCCCCAGGCGAACGTCCAGCCACGGCCCCCTGAGCGCATACACGCTGACGCTCTGCAGGTTGCCGTTGCGGTCCGAGGCGAAGCCGGCCATCTCGACCTCGTCGGTCTCGATGGCCAGGCCGTCGGTCGGCCACTCGATCCGCACGTTCGGCATCACGTTGCCCCCATGGAACACCGGCAGCTCGTCCAGCGTGATGAAGTGTTCATGGTTGAACGTGAAGTCAATCCAGTCCCAATTTTGGTCGCCGGGAGTCCAGACAAAATGATACACCCAGTCGGGGCCTTCTCGCTGCGATATGACCGGATTGTGCAGGCCCCCGAAGTTCTCGGTAATGGCAGCGGGCTTGCCGGGCGCTATCGCTTGCAACATCTCATAGGCATTGGCGTAGTTCTCTGCCTCCGGTCGTCCCCAGGTCCACTCGGAGAAATGCCCGCCGTAGGCGGAGAGGCTGATGATGTCCACGTACTCGTCGCCGGGGTAGAAGCGACGGCGGTGGGCCGCGTTTCCCTCCCGGTCCTTCGGGGCCGCGTGGGACACGTGCGCGGCGTGGTAGACCCAGATCAGGTTGTGGATGCCGCGCTCGCCCACCAGGTAGTCGAACGTCTGCCGCCACAGCTCTGCCGTATTCTCGGGCGTCTCGGCGTCCGTCCACCAGAACCACCCGCCCTCTATCTCGCGGAGCGGACGCCACAGGATGGGCACCCCGGCCTCGGCCAGCTCCTCCAGGTAATCGGCGGTCTCGCCCAGAACCCTCCTGTACGCCGCGTACTCTTCAGTGCCCGGCGTCACCATCCTGCCCACGTCCGGCGGCTCGACTCCCTCCGGTTGCCTGCCCTTATGGGCCCTTCCCTCCGGATGCATCGGGTTCTTCATGTGGTAGCCCATATTCACGATGCCGCCCTCCTCTCGCCACCAGAAAAGACACGCATCGACCGTCGCCCTCTTGATGCCGTGCCACCTCTCACTGCCCTGGGGTGCGAAGCCGCTGATATCTTGACCCCGCTGGGCCGGCTCTCGGCCGCTGGCGTGAAGCACGACCTCAAACGGACCCTGGCCCCCGCCGCTGCGCTGCATGCCGGTGACGATCCTATTGCCACGGCCATTCAGCAGGTACTCCAGTACCTCCCGCGCCTCCGGGATCAGATCAGGATCCACCGGTTCAATCACCCGGGCCGCCGCAGCGACCCCCAGGCTCACCCCAACAGCCATCACCAGACCCATCCGCAAGCGCCTCATCAACATGCGCAAATCCTTTCACCGACATCGCCCATCTGAAGCGGCGAAGCTCCAACTTCGCCGTGACCGTGTCAGGGTACCCCCCCCGCGCGGTGTGTCAAGCCGAATTAGACCCTCTCCGAAAAGGTGCTGTTTCTGTCCTGCTCGAGGTGCGAGCAAGGCATCTCACAGTGGATGATGCGCTTGTAGCGAGTAAGGTTAACAGTGGAATTGCATTATTTGCTCGTTTGGCCGCGTCTTTTCCCTCACGGGACATATTGCTCCGCTCGTCGGTAAGCAAAACGCTCCGTCGCTGGCCCCGACGGCCCGTCACGCCGCCCGCGGGACCTTCTCCGAGGCGGCCCGACGCTCAAGCTGCACCATGCGGAAGAAGTTGTAGGCCACAACGTCTTCCCACAGCTCGGCCCGCACCGCCTCGATACCTCGACGTGAGAGCCGTCCAAAACAGTAGGAGTACTTCAGCGTGAACATCACCGATTCCACCGCCGGGCGCTCCTGGCGAGCACGCATCCGCTCCTCATCCCACCAGTCCCACTCGCCCAGCAGCCGCCGCCCCTTCGAGCCGCTGAAACTGACCGTCTCCACGCCCATCTCTTCCAGGCGACGAGGGCCCTCAGCGCTGGTGTAGCCGTCGTCGGTGCTCACCAACTCGGGCACCCGTCCGGTGGCTTGCGCCCACCCCTTGACGGCCCCGACAAGCGTGGGTGCATCGGCGGCGTTGCCCTCCGGCACATGGAGGTACCCGATCAGGCCGCTTCCGCTGCGCGCCACCTGGGGCCAGTAGCCGTGGACGATCTGGCCGGTGCTGCCGTCCCGGACCCGGGCCAGATACTCCATCTGTTCGGCATATTCCTTTGGGACGTCGCCTATATCCACCGCCAGAAACGTGTCCTGCTGCACCGAACCCGCTCCCTCCCAGCACAGAGAAGCATTTATGGGCCCGGTCAGGTCCCGGGCGGCCAGGTTCCGGCACAGACGGTTCTCGGTTTTGATCAGACGGATGTCTTCGTTCAGGGCTCTGGCCACGTTGGAGACCTTGATGTCCCTGGACGCCTGGATGCCATATATCATCTCGCGCACGAAACGACCTACCACCTTGTCCCAGCCCTGGGTCAGCCGGGACGCGAACCGCGTAATATGTCGTTTGATTCTGTGGCGCAGCTTGCTATCCTTGCTCACGGGTGATTGCTCCGGTGGAGATTCCCCAAAAGCGCCTCACGAGCAGGCGAATCTTACCGGAGAATCACCCTTTTCACATCCCCCGAACGGCAACCCCATGATATGCAAGCACTTACCGATTAACGCGCCTGGTTTTTGGGGAGACTTCTGTTTTTCTCGAGCCCGAATCGGGCTCTTCCGCGCGCGCGACAGGTATCAGCCCTGAGGCCCCAGGGCGGCGGCCATGCCGATGAAGATCAGCTCCGGCTCCAGCCGGGTCCGGCCCGAGGGCAGGTCGGGGAGCAGGCGCTCGGCGTCGCCGCCGGTCAGGAGTATGGGACAGTCTCCGGTCCCGAGCGCGCGATCATACTGGTGCACCAGCCGGAGCACTCCCCCCGTGCAGCAGGAAACGATGCCCAGCCGGATGGCGTCTTCGGTGTTCCGGCCTGGCACAGTGGGCGGCTCTCCAGGGTCCACCACGGGCAGGAAGGCCGTGCCTTCGTGCAGGGCACGGGCGGCCAGCCCAAAACCGGGGGCAATAGCGCCGCCCGCGAACGCGCCGTCCGCGTTCACCACGTCCATCGTGATGGCCGTGCCGGCCGAGACCACGATGCAGGGCGCCCCCGCCAGCTGCCGCGCGCCGAGGGCGAGCAGCAGGCGGTCCGCCCCGACGCGCTCCGGCTCCGGCACATTGGTGGGTATGGGCACCGGCAGGTCGCGCCCGAAAAACTGGATCGGTCCGCCCCCGGATTCACGCCAGAAGCGGCGCAACGCTTCGTCGGCGTCCGGCTGGACGGAGCATGCTGCGGCTTCGGCCTCCGGTATGTGGGCGCCGCTTCCGGAGAACGTCTGGCGCAGCCTCCGGGGCAATTCGGCGCAGGGATGCGTCTCCACCCGTCCGATGCGCGTCCAGCCGTCGGGGTCGCGGCGAGCGGCCTTGAGGGACGTGTTCCCCACGTCGAAGGCGTAAAGATTGGTTCGGTCGGGTTCCACGGGGGCCATTTTCCCGTTCCTGCTGCGGCGGTGAAGTCCAGGGTGATTATAGCAGAACTGGCGCACCGGCCAACCGCTGATGTATGATCAGAATCCAGACAGACGAATGTTCGCAACCAGGAGGAGGATAGACCATGTCCGGACCGGGTCGACCGCTGCAACTGCGATGTGAGTATAAAGAGAACCCCCTGGGCATCGACGAGGGGAGGCCGCGCCTGAGCTGGGTGGTCAACGACGATCGCCGCGGGGCGCGCCAAACCGCCTACCGCGTCCTGGTTGCCTCCTCGGGCGAGGCACTCGACGGCGACGAGGGCGACCTGTGGGACTCAGGCAAGGTGGAGTCCGGCCAATCGGTCCACGTGGAATACGCCGGCGCCGACCTGGCATCACGCCAGCGCTGTTGGTGGAAGCTCCGCACGTGGGACCGGGACGGCGTCGCGTCTCCGTGGTCGGAGCCGGCCTGGTGGGAGATGGGGCTGCTGAGCCACAACGAGTGGGCCGCCCGGTGGATCAGCATCCCCCCGCGCGACCCCGGCGCGAACCAGCCCTGCCCGTTCCTGCGCAGGGAATTCGCCATTGACGGAACGGTCAGCAAAGCCCGCCTCTACGCCACGGCGCGGGGGCTGTTCGAGCTGCGCCTGAACGGCCGGCGCGTGGGCAACGACCGCCTGGTTCCCGGGTGGACGGACTTCCGGCAACGGGTGCAGTATCTGACCTACGACGTCGCCGAGTACCTGGGGGCCGGCGAGAACGCCCTTGGGGCCATCCTGGGCGACGGCTGGTTCTGCGGCCGCATGGGGTTTCGGAAGGAAGAGGCCGTCTATGGCCCCCAGCCGCAGTTGATGCTGCGGCTGGAGGTCGAAACCGAGGACGGGGAGCGGAAGGTCGTGGTCACTGACGGAACCTGGCGGGCCACCACCGGACCGATCCTGTCCTCCGACATCTACGACGGGGAAACTTACGACGCGCGACGGGAGATGCCGGGGTGGGACCGGGCGGGTTTCGATGACGGTGACTGGTCCCGCGCGGCGTGCTTCCCCGACGAAGGCGAGAACCTGGATGCGAAGGTGTCGCCGCCGGTCCGTCCGATACAGGAACTCAAGCCGGAGACCGCGTCCGAGCCCCAGCCGGGCGTGTTCATCTACGATCTGGGGCAGAACATGGTCGGCTGGGCGCGCGTCCGCCTGAGCGGGAAAAAGGGTCAGACCGTGACGATGCGCTTCGCCGAGATGCTCAAGGACGACGGCACCCTCTACACCGCCAACCTGCGGTCGGCGAAGGCGACGGACCGGTATACTTTCGCCTCGGACGGGGAGGTCGAGTGGGAGCCCCACTTCACCTTCCACGGGTTCCGCTACGTGGAGATAACGGGTCTGGAAGAAGCGCCGCCCCCGGAAGACGTCACCGGGGTCGTCCTCCACAACGACATGGAGCCGACCGGGACTTTCGAGTGTTCGCACGAGCTGGTTAACCGGCTTCAGAGCAACATCCGGTGGGGCCAGAAGGGGAACTTCCTGGAGGTGCCCACGGACTGCCCCCAGCGCGACGAGAGGCTGGGCTGGACCGGGGACGCGCAGATATTCGTCCGCACCGCGTGCTTTAATTTCAACGTGGCCACTTTCTTCACCAAGTGGCAGCGGGACATCGCCGATGCCCAGGGGGAGGGCGGCGGCATCCCGCCCATCGTGCCGGCCCTCAGCCTGGGGCTCGGAGATGAACCGGACGGCGGGCCGGCCTGGGCCGACGCCGTGGTGATCTGCCCCTGGACGATTTACCTGTGCTACGGCGACGAGCGCATTTTGGAGCGACACTACGACTCCTGCCGCCGCTTCATCGCCGGTATGGAGCGCAAGAGCAGCGACTTGATCCGTGCCGACGAGATGGACGTCGACTGGGGCGGGTTCGGCGACTGGGTGGCCATGGACGCGCCGCCGGACCAGATGTGGGGCGCAACCCCGAAAGGCCTGATCGGCACGGCTTACTTTGCCTATTCCACGTCACTGGTGGCGCGAATGGCAAGTGTGCTGGGGAAGGCGGACGAAGCGGCCGAACTGGACGATCTCCACGGGCGCATCGTCGAGGCGTTCAACCGCCGCTTCGTCAGCCGGGAGGCGCGCCTGGTGGGCGATACCCAGACCGGCTACGTGCTGGCCCTCGCCTTCGACCTGCTGCCGGAGGAGAAGCGCCAGGACGCCCTCCGCTACCTGGTGCGGCTTATCGAGCGCAAGGACTACCACCTGACCACTGGTTTCGTGGGCACGCCGCTGCTGTGCCCGGTGCTGGGCCGATTCGGGCGAACCGACGTCGCCTGCAGGCTGCTGCTGCAGGAGACGTATCCCTCCTGGCTTTACACCGTCCTGCAGGGGGCGACCACCATGTGGGAGCGCTGGAACAGCTACACGAAGGAGGACGGCTTCGGGCCGGTGAGCATGAACTCCTTCAACCATTACGCCTACGGTTCCATCGGCGCCTGGATGTACCGCGCCGTCGCGGGGCTCGACCTGGACCCGGATGAGCCCGGTTACCGCCGACTGGTGATTCGCCCCCGGCCGGGTGAGGGTATCGGCAGGGCCAGGGCCGCCCTGCGGACCCTTTACGGCGAGGCCGAGAGCGATTGGTCGGTGGAGGACGGGCAGATGACGCTGCGCGTCACGGTGCCCGCCAACACGACCGCGGTGGTGCGGCTGCCCGGTGCCGACTTCGATCGGATCACCGAAGGCGGCCAACCGCTGAGCGAGACCGCCGGGGTAAGCAAGCCGCGACAGGAGGACGGCGACGTGGTGCTCACCGCGGCGGCGGGCCGATACACTTTCCGGTGGCCCCGCGAGTCGACATAGGGCAGTGCGTCTACTCGACCGAGCCGCCCAGAATCCGGCGGGCGGCTTCCTTGAACCGCTCATCGTACACTGCGTCGTGCGCCTGAAGCGCCTCGCGCAGTTCGTCCACGCGATCGGGATGGTGGCGTTCCGCGCTTTCTATCTCGCGCTTCAGGGCCTGGTGCTTGCCGAAGAACTCCGCGTCGAAAACCCGGTCGGCGGCCTGGCGAAGCTCTGCTTCCTGATCGGAAGTGAGCCCTCGTTTAAGAAACGGCTCGAGCGCCTCCTGTTTATACCGGTCCCACTGGCCTTTCACCCGGCTCAGGACGTAGTACTGGTTCTCCACGCGAATGCGCTCGGGCAGGGGGAGCTGCCGCCACTGCTCGGAGATGAAGGGCAGCTCCGCCTCGGCCAGCAGCGCCTCGAGCTGCCCGTGCAGGCGCTGCCTGAGGTCCGCGTGGCCCGGATCGTCGACGAGGTTGTTCATCTGGTAGGGGTCTTCCCGGTTGTCGAACAGTTGCCACTCCCCGTCGTTGCGCACGGTGTAGGTGTAGCGGGATGTGCGCACCCCGCGGAAGGGGTAGAGCGTCTGCGGTCCGGTCTGGTCCAGCATACTGGCGTAGTACTGTTTGATGTTGTTGTTGAGCATGATGAGTTGGAGGTCTGGGGCCGGCTTTTCAGCGCCGAGCAGCAGGTGGGACAGGTCCTGGCCTCCGCAGAACTCCGGCGGCTCGATGCCGGTCAGGCCGCAGAGCGTGGGATAGAGGTCGATGGCGCCGATCGGTATGTCGGTGCGGCGGCCCGTCGGCACGCGGCCGGGGCAGCGAACCAGGAAAGGCACGCGGATGGACTCGTCGTAGGGGTTGGCCTTGCCTCCCAGGCCGTGGGCGCCCAGGCAGCTCCCGTGGTCCGAGGTGTAGATGAGGATGGTATTGTCGGCTATCCCCATCTTGTCAAGCGCCTTCAGGATACGGCCCATCTGGACGTCGATGGCGGTCACGTGCGCGTGGTAGTGGCGGTAGTACTGCAGGGTGGTTCCGGACTGCCAGCCTTCGGAGGTGTTTGGACGGAAGTTGAGTTCCTCCTCGGGGTAGAGCTTCAGGTATTGCTCCGGGGCGTCGTTCCACCGCCAGTGGGGCGGGTTCCAGGAGAGCATCATCAGGAAAGGCCGGTCTCCGCCCGCCCGGCGACGCATGAAGTCCAGCGCCTGGTCGGTCATGCCGATGGCGTTATAGCCTTTCTCGACGTGGTAGTCCTCCCCGCTGGGGATGTCGTGGACCTTGGTCTCCCAGTGGTTGTCTCCCCATAGCCAGTGTTTGAAGTAGTCGAACCCGGCCTCATACATCGTCTTGTTGCCCAGGCTTCTGAGGTGCCATTTGCCCACGTAGCCGGTCACGTAGCCAGCGTCTTTGAAGGTGTGGGCGATGGTGGGGGCGTCCACGCCGATGATGTCTTCGTTGCCGAAGTAGGTGTTGCCGACGATGGTGCTCTGGTGGGGCCACATGCCGCTGATCAGCATGCCGCGGTAGGGCACGCAGATGGGGCAGGTGCTGATGCAGTTGTCGAAGGAGGTGCCCTCCCGGGCGAGGCGGGTGAAGTTGGACGCCACCGCCTGAGGCATCTCGGTGAAGGGCAGGCTCTGCCAGCGGTGCTGGTCGCTGAAGACGAACAATATGTTCGGCCTGTCCTTTGCGCCGGCCTTTCTTCCGGTTGACGTCGGTTCCGACCGGCAGCCCGCGGACAGTCCCGAGGCGCCGAAAGCCGCCGCTGCGCCGGCGGCGCCCATCTTCAAGACTTCACGTCGCTTGAGTTGCTTATGCTGCGCTTCATGCCTGCTCACCGTAAGCTCCTCACAGTTCATTGATTGTGTCGCGTTCCGAACAGAGAGGGTGCTCATTCGGATTCCGCGTCCCATCCCGATCCGAGCAATTTGTCCTTGACAAAGATGTGCACGCCGTGCCAACGGTCGTATCGTTTTTCGTGGCACCGGACGTTGTCCGCCCAGTAATAACACTCCACGCCGAGCTCCCGCAACCGCCGGCAGAGCATTTCTCCGAACTTCGGGTGGTGGGTGGCGTGGCCGGAATCCTCGGCGGGCAGCACGTCCTTTTGCCCGCCGTAGACCAGCAGCATGGGCGGATCGTCGGCACTGGCCTGTCGGTAGGCGGAGAAATCCTCGACGTAGGGGAGGATTTCCCGGCGGTGGTCCAGGAAGTACTGGAATCTTTTCTCGCCTTTCTTCGGCAGCACGTCCGAGGGGAAGAAGGCGTGGGCTCCGTAGGTAACCGAGGGGATCCACTGGCGCATACGTCGTGGGTCCAGGGAGGTCTGCGCCTGGTGCGGGGTGGAGCAGGCCACCCGGGTGGACATCCGGGCCACCGGGTCGTCGCTGTCGGGTTGTGCCATGTCGGCATGCATGGCCAGCCAGGCGCTGCTGGCGCCGCCGGCGCTGCCCCCGGTCAGGCAGATGCGGTCCGGGTCGATGCCGAGTTCGTCCGCATGGTGCTTGATGTACTGCAGACCTCTGACCGCATCCAAAAGCGGTGCCGCCACGGGGACGGTCATCGCCGGGTGCTCGTCGTACATCGAGACGTAGCGGTAGTTCAGGGAGCCGACGGCGATCCCGGCCTCGTTCCAACTGTCGGCGGACCGGTTGACGCCGCTCTTGTCCAGGGCGTTCCAGCCGCCGCCGTGGATATAGAGCAGCATGGGCAGGGGGGCGTCGCTGCCCCGCTTGAAATCCCCGGGGTAGTAAATGTCGAACGTGTGCTCCCAGTGCGGGCCGTAGTGCCGCGAGTGGACGTCCGGCAGGCGTTTCTCGTTCTCCACTTTGATGACGTCGAAGCGCACGGGGAGCGGCCCGTCCTTGAACCGGATGGTGCCCCGGAAGCCTTTCCCCTGCGGGTAGACCTCCTCCACCTCGCCCCGGATCAGGAGCGTGCGGTCCGGGTCCGCCACCTGGGGCAGATCGCCCCATTGAATGAGTTCGCTGCCCACGACCGAGCGGTCCGGGAACTCCGTCTCGCCGCCGGTCGCGGTCCGGGGGGTGACGCGGTAGGTGTAGCGGCCCCAGACGCTGAGCGGTGTCACCTCGAGGCTTTCCTCGGTGACGTTGGCCACGCCCTTCTTGCCCGAATTTATGGCATAGCCGCCGGGCAGCAGGTCGTGGGGGGTGACGTACCAGAACTTCTGCGCTCCCACCAGCGGCCCCTCCTCGGGAGGTATGTACCAGCGGGGGGTTGGACCCACATCCCGGAAATACTTCTCCATGCCACGCATCCCGTGAGCGGCCGGAATGGCGGCGACGATCGCGGCGACAGCAAGCAGCACAACGAGCTTCTTCACGACTACCTCCCTGTGTCTCAATGGTTTTCGGAGTCCGAGGGCCAGTGCGGCATCCGGGCGCCGACAGACCGACGCCAATGGCGGAGCATCTGTCTCAGTTCGGCGGCCCGGTCGGGTCGCGCGTCCGCCGGCGGCCCCGGCTTTCAAGAAGTCTCTCCTTTTCACGTTTCTCCTCTCAGTCCGAGACGTGGAACGTATATTGTCCCGCCTGCACCCGGTAGGCGAGGAAGTGATCCCGTGAGCGGACTTCCTCCTCCTTTGCCGGGCGGCCGGCCGTGGTGTCGAGCCACCAGTAGGAGGCGAGATCGACGGACTCGACCGGTTGCACTCCCTCCGCCTTCTCAACGGGAACGCCGCCCTCCACCACCATGTGCAGAAGGGTCTTCTCCACCGCATCCTGCGCGTCCGGGGGAGGAAAGTCGAGGCAGAGCGGTATGGTCAGCGCCCTCTGGTTGTTGTCGGAATAGGTCATCTTCTCTCGGTCGAGCAGCTTTTCGCTGAAGGCCCGGGCGACCTTCGGCAGCCGCCCGGGCGGCGCCAGGTTGGCCCGGTCCACCCGGACCCATTGATCCGGTAGCTTCACGGAACCGACGAACACGGCCTCCCCCTCACCCCAGTCCCGCGTGCTGGTCAGGCGGATCGGCTGCTCGGCCGTCCCGGAGTCTCTGGCATAGAGCTGACCGCGGTAGAAAACGCCGCGCTTGAACACGTAGGTCTTTACACCCGTGCACGGAGCGGCATTGCCCCCGGCGGTGTAGTCCCACGGGTGGTGCTTCCACGCCTTGGCAGGGGTGAGCCCACCGTCCTCGTAGTCTATGTAAATGTAACGGACGTCCTGCCCACCCAGACCGTCTGCGAAGGGCTTCGGTTTCCACTCGATGGCCCCCGTCCTTGTGACGGTGGTCTGCGGCTTCTGCCAGTCGAACTGGGCAGCAAGACATGCGGCGGCGCTGAAAACGAGCGCAAGAATGGTACCGATGCACGGTCTCATAAGATTTGCTCCATTCCAGAGACGGGATTGTTTCTATTTCACGTCTCCGCGCAGCCAGACATCGGGCTCTCTGTCCGGATCCTGATATGTCCCGATGTAGGTCTGGTGGTGGCCTTGGGAGAAGTACAGTCGGAACTCGACCGGTTCGCTTACGGACTGTAGCTGTTCCACTTCGTGCAGGGGAAACTCGACCTCCGAAAGGCCGCCCTCGATCACCACACTGCCGATCTGGTCTCCCTTCTCGAAACCGGTTTTGGAGGCCATCAGCGCGACGCTCAGGCCCGACTCGTTGGTCTTCAGTGGAAGCACCAGCGATTTCAGGGCCAGCGTCCGGCCTTCCTTCGGCGCCACTGTAAATGTGACATAGGTGCCGGCCTCGTGGGCGGCGGCGAAGGATTCGGCACGATCCGGAGAGATGATCATGCAGTGCCGGAAGGGCCGGCTTGCGGTATGGGCGCCGGGACCGAACGTGATGGCGCCCCGGGAGGCATCGACGCCGCTGCTTTCGGTCACCTCGATCTTGGTAGCCAGCGAGTACTCCGGATGCTTTTTCGCGTATTCGGCGTTCAGGGTGTAAGGGGAGAGGTCCCACGCCAGGATCGCCGTCTCCCCGCGGACGGGCGGGGCCTGGATCTCCACCTGGAGGTCCGCCATGTTGTAGTTCTTGTCGAAGGTCCGGATGAGGAAGGTGTTTTCTCCGGTGTCGAGACTGCCGATGCGGTAATCGGTATCCTCCGGCGGGAGGGTGTCGCGGTAGTTGCCGTCCAGGTAGACTACCTGCTTGTCCACGCCGGTGTTGTCGCTGCCGGGGCTCCACTGAACCAGGGCCTGTTTGGTGTTGAGCATCCGGACATCTTCCGTAGAGGCCGGCTGGGGCTTTACCATGTCGTCGAACTCGAACGGTCTGTGCGAGACGGGCGTGGCGGGATAGGTGCGCACCACGTCCCATGCCAGTTGGGCGAGTCTTTTGCCCTGTTCTGCAGTCAGCCCGGGAGATTGAGGTCCTTCCTTCAGGGCGAAGGCGAAGACGGTCTTGTAATCGACGGGGATGTCGGCCTCGGCGGGATTTGTCCGATATATGCTCGCCAACTGCGTCATCGCCACCAGGAACTGCCCCTTCCGGCTGAGGTGGACGCTCCGGCCGCCGTCGAACAGCAGCTCCGCCACGTGCTGTATCCCGGCGAATTCGTCCGCCTCCTCCAGCCGCCGGCCGACTTCGGCAATGGCTTGGGGCGCGGGGATGATATATACGGGCCGGTCCGGGAACTCCTGTCGGAGGATGTGGGCCACGGGGTTCATGTAGCCGTCGATGCACTTCTGCAGCCCGCGCAGATACTTCTCTGCGTCGCCCCCGTTGTTCTCCAGCGCGGGGCCGAGATCGTGGTAGGACCCGCCGGGGGACCGCCCTGACGGCCAGGTCTGGTAAATCAGCAGAGGTGCGTCCGGATTCTTCTCGATCACGTGGCGGTACATCTGGGCCGCGGCCGCAGCCTCCACCTGAGGGGTGCGGTGGTTCTGGAAGCCGAACGGCTGGACGGTGAAAAGCTCCACGGGGTTGCCCGCCAGATCCTGGAAGAACTCCTCCCGCTTGTGCGTCTTGATCCAGATGTAATCGATGGGCACACCGGCCGCGCCGACGCCCTCCACCCGGTGCTCGGGGAAGCCGAGAAAGTCGGCCATGCCGGGCAGGAGAGTCACCTTCCCATCCTCCAGGAACATATTGGTGTGCATCTGGCCCATCAGGCTGTTGCCCTCGTTCATCACGAAGTAGCCCTGCCCCGGATCAGGCATCGGCGGGTGAGAGTCCGACCGGGCCGAGACACGTCCAAGGGCTACGGCCAGTACGATGAAGGCGCAAAAAAGAGGTCTGCTTATTGAGTCGCGCATGAAAACTTCCTCCTTTGCTCGAGTGTTTCGGGCGTGCTGCCCGTCGTCTTGCTCCACGCCGTCCGTGTCCATAGAAGCGTATCCCGCTTGCACAAACCTCCGGAGCGAGTGTGCGCTCAAGCCCCGGGATGCTCAGCGCTCTATGCCACCGAATTTCTTCTCCACCCATTCGTCAAAGGAATCGGACTCCTTGCAGATCCAGTACGCCCAGCGCTCGGCTGCTCTCTCGGTCCAGCCCCGGTCAATGTGGTATTCGATGAATTCATCGAGCGTGCCGACTACCTCCATCCGGCCGTCGTTGTCCTTCTCGTACCGGAGCGGCTCGCCCAGGCCAAGCCGGTGCATCCACAATCGGAACTCGGTGACGAACTTGCCCGCCTCGGCGTATGAGCCGCGTCGCTCGTGGTACTGCCGGCTGCGCCATCTGCCCTCGATTTCCTCACCATTGCCCACGCCATCCCGCAGGGCGAGTTCCTCGATGATCCCCAGATGCTCCTGGATCTCCTTTTTCAGGCGGGCGGTCTCCTGCTCGTCGGCACCGTGGCGGATGCGGAAGACTTTCAGGTGGGCCAACTGGGCCTCCTCCATCACCCGCAGGTTGCAGCGGGTCTCCTCCAGCAGCCAGTGCATGTAGGAGTAGGTCCGCCCGTCAAGCCTGTTGCGGAGGGCTTCCAGCCGCTGGATGCTCCGGTCAATCGAGGCGAGCTGTTTTTCGTAGGCTTCCCGTTCCCCGGAGATTAGCTCCGGCTTACCCCGCAGTTGCGCTTCGAGACGGTCCTCGTACTCCGCACGCCTTTCCGTGCCCTTGGCGAAACTCGAGTAAGCCTCCAGGAACTGCGGGTGCTCGAAGCGTTTGCCCTGGCGCTCGTAGCGGGTGACCGCTATCTCGGAATTGCGCGCGTTGCCGTAGGCATTCCTGCCCAGGCTCATCGCCTCGGCGGTGACCTCGCCGGTGGGCCGAAGTATTTTGATCATCTCGTCCGCCACATTCTTCCCGAAGTACTCCGTGGTGAATTTCTCCCAGGCCTCGTCCACGTTCTCCACCTGGCCGCTGGTCAGCAGGCCCAGGTACCAGTAGTTGACGGCGTTGGGGTGGTCGAAAGCATTTCCACTGAAGCGATTGATGCGCACCGAGATGCCCTCGGCACCGGAGCCGATGATGTACTCCATGCGCTCGGCCAGATCATCCGCGAAGCAATTGAGGATGTGGTCTGTCTCATAGTATTCACCACCGACGTCGAACTCGACCACCACGCGGTGGTCGTCGGGCAGTGCGATCAGCGGGTTGTTTGGCCGCCGGAGCGACCAGTCTCCTTGGACGTACTTGTGCTGCACCATAGCGTAGTCGGGAATCACGGGCAGCATGTCCTCCAACCACACACGGCGGGGCCCGTGAAAGAAGCTGCGCACGATGATGCCGGCCCCGCGCTCGCGGGCGACACCGCCGATCAGCTCGAAGATCTTCTGGAACGTCTCTCGACCCCGCGGGCTCATCTGCGTCTCGGTATTCGTGATGACGAAGTAGTCGATCTCGGGCCAGAGGTCAAGATAAGACTCGTAGCGCTGCCGCAGTATCTTCCACAGCTTCTCGTTCCCAACGGTCGGTTCGCCCCACGACTCGTCGTAGTCGACGAACTCCCGGACCCAGACCGAGGTAGTCAGCCCCAACTCGTCCACCAGCTCGATCAGCCCTTGCTCGGCCAGGTAGTCGTGGATCTCGGTAATCTTCTGGGTCTGTTCGCCCCACTCGACGTGGAAGCAGATGTCGTTGTAGCCCAGCCGCGCCACCTCGCGCAGCATCTCGGGTCCGAGGAAGGGGCTTCCTTCCAGAGCCCTTTCCGACATATGGCCCTGGATGGCGATCGAGCGGTATTTGAACTGCCGGGCCACCTCCTGCGCCAGGGCCGAGGACCCGAAGGGCGCGGCAACCACCAGTGCCAGAAAAACCAACCGCAGCCTGAGAGGGCGCATCATGAGACTACCCCGATGCTGAATTCAGCGAGCAGCAGATCCGCAAAGTTCGATCACTGCACAAGCTCCAGGGCGCCGACATCCCGGCGGCGGACGGGCTTGTTGCCGCAGAAGTCGCGGGTCACGGGACCTTCGGTCTGCCAGGTGTAAAGCTCTTCGATGTTGGTCCGGGCGTCGGCCAGCGTGCCCTGGCAGACGCGCAGGAAGTCCAGCACGCCCCGGAAGCCCTTCCCCACCACGAAGTCCGCCCGGTTGCTCAGGGAGGCATCCGCCGGCAGGTCGAGCTTCTTCCGGCCCACTTGCCGACCGTCCAGGTACATGGCGGCGAGGCCGGTGGCGCGGTCGATTTCGGCCAGCACGTGGTGCCACTGGTTGTCATTGACGGCTTCGGGCGTGGACATCGAGAAGGTCTTGCCTCCGTGGACCAGCTCCAGGGCGGCCACGCCCCGGTCGGTGATGGCCAGGCGGTAGCCGGTCCGGCCGTCGGACTTGCCGGCCACCGTGCCACCGCCATGCCCGCGCTGCGTCCGCAGGGTGGCCTCCACCAGCAGGTTCTCCGTGGAGATGTCGAGGGTCTTGCGCAGGCGGCCGGGATAGCGGAGATGCTTGTCCCCGATCTTCCACGGCTCACCGGGCAGCTTGTCCTTGCTCACCTGGGGTTTGGCCAGCCAGTTCTGCTTGTTCACCAGCACGTCTTCGCGCATGGAGGCATCGGTCACGGTGCCGAAGCGCTGCCCGTCGAAAGTCAGGGCGCCGGGCACCCAGTTTTCCGAAGGCGACTCGACGTAGCTGTCCAGTTGTGCCTCACTGATCTTCAGGTCGTGGGTGGGGATATACTCGTACATCTTGCGATCGAAGTATTCGCCCGTCATGTAGAAATGGTAGTCGATGGCCCTGTCCGGGTGGGCGCGATTCTGGTTGAAATTCCACTCGCCCACCGTGGCGTACAGTGACCACGGGACGAAATACCGGGCGCCGTTGTCGATGGCCTTCGAGCCCGGCTTCGGGCGGTAGTCGCGGTTCTCCGGGTCGCGCAGGGGCATCCGGTCCGCGCGCCAGCCGAGCTTGCCGCAGCGTGTGGGGAATTCTTGCATCTGCCGGGACATCTCCTCCACGGTGTCGGCCGCAATGAGCTTGTCGGCGGCTCCGGCCTCCAGCGCCCGCCTGTTGGGCTGGTAGAGGCGGCCGGCACGTGTCTTCTCGCTGTCGCTGTAGAACAGGTTGTTGGCGTAGGCGAGGGTGGGCACGCCCCGCAGGCCCATCTCGCCCGTGTCGCCGCCGCCGGCCAGGGAGGGATCGCCCATGCGGTTGGAGGCGATGAAGTCGGTCAGGATGTCGCACACGGCGTTGCCGAGGATGTCGCTGCGGTTCCCGCTGCTGCCGGCGATGCCCTTGTAGGCGCGGAAGAAGGTGTTGTTCACCACCGGGTTGAGAAACCCGAACACCATGAAGTAGGTTCCCGTGTTGCGGTAGGGGTCGTCCATGCGGTTGCTGCGACCCCAACTGATGTTATTGAAGGTATATATCTTGTAGCCCCCGTCGATGTAGTAAGGATAGCCGACGTTCTTCCAGGGGCTGCTCAGATTGCGGTCCGGCGCGTGACCGACGCAGTTGCCGGAGACGTTGTCGAAGCAGTACATCGGCCCTCCCTGCCACAGCGAGATGGCCCCGTAATCGTTGACCGCCAGCACCGTGTTCTCCACCTTGTTGTGGTGGACCAGGATGCGGGTGAGGGGCGCTTCGCTGTCGTCGCCGTGCTTCCCGCCGTGAACCATGATGGCACAGCCCCAGCAGCGGTCGATCATGTTGCCCGCGATCTCGGCCGTGCGGGGATACCAGACGCGCAACGCGGGGATGGCCGAGTAGCGCCAGTGACCCTGTCGGAAGCCGATCTCATAAAGCCGGTTGCGCAGCACCTCGGCGTGGCCGAGCCTGCCGGCTCCGGGGCCGTTACCGCGCCCCGAGAACACCACGATCGCCTCACGCTCGCAGTAACGGATGTCGTTGTCGCTGACGTAAACGCGGTCGAGCAGGTCGTCCGGCCGCCAGGGCAAAAGGCCCTGCGCGTGCAGTTCCGTCAGCCGTTCGTCGGGACGCGGGAAGGCGCTGACGGCCGTCACGATCTGGCGGAAGGTGTTGTTGGAGACGCGCACGTCCCGGCAGTTGCCGCCGATGCGGACGCAGGCGGGATTGCTGATCTGCATCAGGAACTGGTCGCCCACGTAATTCACCCGGTTGAAACGGAACTCCAGGCCGCTGATCTCGATGTGGCTCTGGTCGCGGATGGCGATCAGATCCTGAATCGCGGGCACCTCCAGAACGGCCTCGTTGGGGTTGCCGTCGTCGGGCATCCGCAGGTAGAGATTTCCCTTATGGCTGCCCTCGCGGGCGAAGTAGAACTCCCCGGGTGCATCGAGGTAGGCGGGCACGTTCTCGATCATGTAGCGGGTGCCCTTGCCGACGAACCAGCCCGTGGGCAAAAGGGTGCCATGTTCGGGATTGTAGTGGCCCTCCTGGATCTTCCGCCAGCCCGGCGTGCCCATGTTGCCCTTCCACTGGCTGGCCAGGTAGCCGCCCTCGAAGAAATCCTCCGGTTTGCCCTTAAGGTCCTCGTCCTGCCCGCCGCGGCCGACGCGCTCGCCGTCCACCACGTCTCCGTGCCGGAACCCATCCCACTGATGCCAGTAGTCAAGGGGAAAGTTGGGGTTCCCCGGCTGCCAGTCCGGATCCCGCGCCACGTGGAGGCGGTTGATCCGGCCGCCCCGCAGTTCGAACACCGAGAAGACCTCGAACTCATCCCCCGCCGGCCGGGCGAAATTGTCGATCCAGTCGGGGTTCACCTTGATGTCCGAGGTGTCGAGAACCCATATCTTGCCATCGTCGGGCATGTATTTCGGCAACTCGTCGGCCTGGGCCCTGTGCCAGCCTTCTGGCAGACGGATGGAGCCGAAGAGCATCGCCTGCCCCTGGCCCCAGGAGGGGTCGCTGGTCAGGCGGATCGGATTTCCCTCCTCGCCGGATTCGTCGGCGACGAGCTGGCCCCGGTAGATAACGCCCCGTTTGAACACGTAGGTGATCGGTCCGGAAGCCCGGGCGGCATTGCCGGTTGCCTCGGCGTCCCAGGGGTGGTGTTTCCAGGGCCGGGCCCTGGTGCCGGGACTGGCGTCATCGCCGGCGGCGTAATCGACGTAACGGACCGTCTCTCCGGGCGTGAACGCGAAAGGGTCCGGCGCCCATTCCAGGTTGCCCATGGGCAGGACCTTTGCATGGGGTTTCTGCCACGAATACTCGGTTGCCCTGGCATTGATCGACAGCAGAGCGCAGAGGGCCAGAACAGCAAGCACGCGGGATGCACGTGGGAACATAGCTGTCTCCACAGGATTGAGTAATGTGTTTTTCTGTCTCCCGTCCCTGGAAACGATCAGCGTGTCGGCGGCGCCCGCTTTCAAGAAATCCCTGCGTTTCACGAGCATCCCTCCCTCAGCGTTCCTCCTCGGGTGGTTGACCCAGCAACTCGGGCAGCTTCTCAAGCAGGTGCGGGACCTCCGGGTATTTGGTCCGGATGGCCGTGTTTGACCAGTCGTGCCATTCGACCCGGATGGTGCGCGTCTCCGGGTCCTTGTTCGCCTCGAAGACCTGCCTGATCCGCTTGCAGTGCTGCCGGAGTTCCCGGGCGAGGCCTTTCTTCGCCTCGGGGTCGTCTACGTGGTTGTGGCGCATCGCCTTCAGCCAGGCCAACTGGGCCTCTTGCATGATGATGAGGTGGTAGCGCGTGCTCTCCAGCAGGTAATGGAGGTAGTCGTAGGCGGTCTGGTCCATGCGGCCTTCGAGCGTCTCGGCCACGTCGATGCAACGATTGATCGAGGCCAGTTGCTCCTCGTAGGCCTCTCGTTCCATGCGGATCATCTCCGGTCCGCCGCGCATCAGCGCCTTGTACTCGTCCAGCATGGGAGTCCCCTCGACGCCGGGAATATGGCCGGACCAGACCCACGGCTGGTAGGGAAGTCGGTCCATGGGGCGGGCAAGGCCGGTCGTCCAGCCGTGTACCTCGGTATCGCGCGTGACGCCGAAGGTCTGATGCCCCAGGGACAGCGCCTCGGCAGTAACCTCGCCGGTAGGGCGTATGACCGCGGCGACGGTGTCGGCCACCTCGGCGTTGTAGTAATCGGTGGCGAAGCGGCGCAGGGCCACCTCGATGCTGTGGGTGCGGCCACTCATACGCAGGCCCAGGTAGTAGTAGTTCGACGCGTTTGGGTGGCCGAAGGCGTGGGAGCCGAAGCGGTTGATGCGCACGGAGATGCCGTCCACTCCCTTTTCCAGAGCGTGATCCAGGGACTCTTTCAGATAGTCGACGTAGCAGTTGATGAGGTGGTCGCCGCGGAAGTACTCGCCTCCCACGTCGTACTCGACCACCTCCCGGTGGGGGTCATGCGTGCCCAGCAGGGGGTGGGGATGGGCACGCAGGTTGAAGTCACCTCCTACGTGCTTGGTCTGGATGATGACGTCCTCCGGGATGGTGGCCAGTCGCCGCTCCCAGTTCCTGAAGCCGGCCGGGCCGTGCGCGAAGTTGCGCACGATGAGCCGGACGCCGTGCTCGCGGCACTTCCGGGCCATGAACTGGACAAGCCGCCCGTAGACTTCTACGTCGTCGGCCGCACTGACGTCGGTCTCCGTGGTGGTCAGTATGAGGTAGTCAAGTTCGGGGAAGACCCGGGTGAAATAGTGGTCGTATCGCCGCTCCAGGCCCTTCCAAAGGCCGGCGTTGTCCAGGGCTGGTTCGCCCCAGGCGGGGTCAAGGTCCATGAACTCGTGCACCCAGGCGCTGATGGTCAGGTCCAACTCGTCCGCCAGCTCCAGCATGCCTTCCCGTTCCAGGTAGTCGTGGATGCGCCGGAGTTTCTCCTCTTCCTCCCCCCACTCGGTGTGGAAGCAGATGTCGTTGAATCCCACCCGTGCGATCTCCCGCAACACCTGGGGTCGGCAGTAATGCAGATGCTGATCGGAATACATTCCCTGAAAGGCGATGGACCGGTAGAAGAGTGGGGGAGCGGATTCCTCCTGGGAGGCTCGCGCCGGGGTCAGGGTTATCAGTAGAAACGCGGCCGCCCAAAAGCAAAGAAATTGCCTTTTCATGAATGGGCCTCCTCTCCGTTGGAACCCCTGTGTGGCCAGTGGGGGCTGTGCACGTGGGCTTGGTCCATGTAGCGGCTGAACTGTTCGGCCACGTCCGGATGTCGGCCTGCCACGTTTTCTTCCTCCGCGAGGTCATCTGTCAGGTCATAAAGTCGCACGCTGCCGTTCAGACCCCGCCGGAGGGCTTTCCACCTGCCCCGGCGCGTGGCCTGGTCCAGTTTCCCCTCCGGCCTCAGCGGCGGCTTCTCCCAATACATGAAACGGCCGGCCAGATCCTGTTGCCCGCCCAGGAGCGTGTCGGCCACGCTAATCCCGTCGATGCCCGGCGGGGTGGCGACACCGGCCAGTTCGGCGGCCATCGGCAGGAAGTCGGCGAAGTACCAGGGCGTCTCGTGGACGGTGCCGGCGGGGACATGCCCCGGCCAGCGGGCCACCATCGGCACGCGCAGCCCGCCTTCCTGGAGGGAACCCTTATGGCCCTTCATTTCGCCGCAACTGTCGAAGAGCCCTTCCCACCGCTTCGAGGCGCCGTTATCCGAGCAGAAAAACACCAGCGTGTTTTCATCCAGTCTTAAGTCCCTCAGCAGGCCCAGGATGCGTCCAACGTCCCGGTCGATCAGTGAGACCATGGCGGCATAGGCTTTCGCCTCGTCGGACCAGTCCCTGTCGGCGTAACGGCCCACGTCGTCCTCCGGCATGACGAGGGGCCAGTGGGGGAGCGTATAGGCAAGATAGTAGAAGAACGGTTCTCCGGCGTGCGTCCGAATGAAATCCAGGCAGTGCTCAGTGAATCTGTGGTGAGAGAAACCCTCCCGGCTCCTGCGCTCGCGGAGCAGATCCACCCGTTCCCCGTTTTCCCAGAGATGCGACGGCCAATGGTCGTGCGCTCTTCGCTGGTTCAGATAGCCGAACCATTCGTAGAATCCCTGCTTGTTCGGAACGCCCGTCGTCCCCGGCTCGCCCAGTCCCCATTTGCCCGAGATACCGGTCGTGTAACCGGTTTGCTTCAGCACTTCGGCCACCGTCACATCGTCCGGCTTGAGCGCGACCCGGCCCCGTGAACCGCCTCCCGAGCACTCGTCCCCACCGACCACGGCGAAGTTGTCGCGCACGCGGGTATGCCCGGTGTGCTGTCCCGTCATCAGCACGCTGCGGGCTGGAGCGCAGACGGGAGAACCGGAGTAGCAGTCTGTGAACCGCATGCCCTCGGCGGCCATGCGGTCGATGTGGGGCGTGGCGATCTTATCCTGCCCGTAGCAGCCCAGGTCGTGGTAACCCAGGTCGTCGGCCATGATGTAGATGATGTTGGGCCCCGGCACTGGGCGTTCGCGCGGTTCTCCCGAGGCAGCTCTGCACCCCGGCAGGAACGCTCCAAACGCTCCGGTGGCGCCCGCTTTCAGGAAGTCTCTCCTTCTCATGTCCCTTCCTCTCAGTTCGAGACGCGGAATTCGTACGTGCCCGCCTTCACCCGGTAGGCCCGGAACTGCTCTCTGGAACGCACCTCCCGTTGCTTCTCCGGGCGACCGGCCGTGGTGTCGGCCCACCAGTAGGAGGGCAGATCGATCGACTCGACCGGTTGCACTCCCCCCGCCTTCTCAACGGGAACGCCGCCCTCGGTAACCGTTACGTCCTCGTCGGGCGAGAACGGCAGGTAGACCAGGGCGGTGGTGTTGGGCGGGACGGTGACGTGCAGGTTGAAGGCGCCGTCCTGCCCCAGCCGCCATCTGCTCTCTATGGTGCCGTGGGGGGAGTCATAGGTGGCCCTGGCCCATCTGAGGTCGCCGGCCGGGCGCGGCTTGATGACGATCCGGCGGAAGCCTGGCACCGACGGGTCGGGGCGAATGCCCCCGACCGTCTCGTAGATCCACGCCCCGGTGTTTATCCGGCCCATGTGGCTATAACCCGGGTTGTAGGTCTCCGAGATGGCGCCGCCCTCCAGGGCGACGTGGCCGCGGGAGGGGTACGAGGTGAGGGTGGCCATCCTGTAGGCCACGTCGTGGCGCCCGACGTGGGTCAGCGACCACAGCAGCCAGGGCTGGCCGTAGATGCCGACAGTGGGGTGGTAGTCCAGCGATTCCCCGCCGCTGTCCAGACATCTCGTCCTGAGTCTGTCATAGGGCACCGGCCGGATGGGCTGATGGTTCTTGAGGAACTCGTCGCCCTCCACGACCATGTGCAGGAAGTTCTCCTCCACCGCATCCTGGGCGTCCGGGGGAGGGAAATCCAGGCAGAGCGGTATGGTGAGGGCCCTCTGGTTGTTGCCCGGGTAGGTCATCTTATCCCTGTCCAGCAGCTTCTCGCTGAATGCCCGGGCGACCTTCGGCAGCCGCTCGTGGTAGCGCCGGGCGTCCTGTTCCTTGTCCAGCCATTCGGCCATGCGGCTCAGCTGCCACAGGCTGACGTAGTGATGGGCGGCGCCGAACATGCCGCCGCTCTCCCCGCGCTGATTCAGCCCGTGCCAGTCGCCGAACGAACCGTGCGGCCAGAAGTAATCCGGCCCGATCCGCCTCTCCACCATATGTTTCATGTGCTCGTATTCCTGCTCGGCGAAGCGCCGGTCGCCGTAGAAAACCATGGCCCGGTAGGGGTGGAAGACGGCCCCGTCGCCCCAGCCGGCGCACCACAGGTTCTTGCCCGGTCCGCCGGACATCTGGAACATGCGCGGCACGAACCGGGAAAGGTCCATCTGCCACGCCGCGCTGCCGATGCCGAAGCTCCAGCCCGCCCAGGGCCAGAATATCTTCTCCCGGTCGCAGTCCACCGGCACCGAGTGGACGTTGCCCCGCATCGTCCAGCGCACGGCTTCCCATATGGCGTTGAGCACCTCCTTGGAGCACTCGAAGGTGCCGGTCCGGGGCAGGTCGTTGTGCACTACCAGGAAGGTGACTGCGTCCTTCTCCGGTTCTCCCGGATAGCCGCTGACCTCCACGTCCCGCAGCAGCCCGTAGCCGAAGCGCTTCTGCCAGACCTCCTCCTCTCCGCCGCGGCAGACGTAGATGTCGTCGTAGTGGAGGTAGGAGATACTGATCTTCGTGCCCGGTTCGGCGTCCCGCACCTTCAGCCGGCAGAAGCCGGAGGCTATCTGCCCGAAGTGGAAGCGGTAGCGTCCGTCTCCGAGCTTCTCGATCCTCCCGGGTTCCAGTTCGACGGTCACCCGGATGGGCTCGGCGTTCTCGGCCACCAGCTCCGGGGCGCCACTCTCCGCGTAGTGGTAGTTGTAATCCGGCTCGATGGCCGAAGCCGCGCTCCACTCGGTCGCATCGAACCCGGGCTCACTCCAACCATCCTCCTCCCGGCGGGCGTCGTAGATCTCGCCGTAATACATGGAGTCGAACAGGACGGGGGAGGGGTGCGCCTGCCAGCTCCGGTCGGACGTAATGACCTCCCGGCTGCCGTCGCGGTAGGTGACCTCAAGTTGCAGCAGGAGCAGCGGCTTGCGGTAGGACAGGTTCAGCCCGACGGAGTTGTACCAGCCGTTTCCCAGGATGGCGCCGACGGCGTTGCGGCCTTTCTGCACCTGCTCGGTGACGTCATAGACCTGATAGTTGAGCAGGCGACGCCCCAGGGATGGGTCATCGAAGAACTCCACCCCGCCTTCGGTGACGTGGTAGTGGTCGAAGGTGCCTTTGCCCGGGGCGAAGACATCCCGGCTTACCCTATGTCCGTTCAGCCACACCTCGTGTACCCCGAGGGCGGTGACGTAGATGCGGGCGCGCTCGATACCCGGTTCCAGGGAGAAATCCCGGCGAAGGTAGATGGAGCGGCGGTTCTTCATCGGATGCACCGGGCCGCTGCCGTCGGCGTGATACCACCTCTTGATGCCCCAGCCCTCGAGGTCCTCGTTCTCCCAGGAGAGACGGTTCCAGTTCTCCACCAGTTCTTTGATGTAGGGCACAGGGCCGCCCTTGGAGCCGACCTCCGGATCCTCCGCCGCGACGGCCATCCATGACCGGTCGCTGCGCACCACGATCGGGCCGTCGGCGGTCTCCACCCGCAGGCCGCATCGCATCGTTGCCAGGGGTGTGCGCTCCGGTTTGTAGAGCTTGACGGCCAGGACGTTCTCGCCCTTCCGGAGGGGGCCGGCGGCGTTCAGACGCTCCACCGGCGGGTCCATGTGATCCAGCTCGTCCGGGAACTCGCGGTTTTTGATCTGGTTGGTCTTTTTCACCTCATTGGCGATGACCTCCCCGTTCAGCCAGACCTTGTATGGCTTGTCGGTCTGGAGTGCGAGGACGGCCTCCCCGATGTCCGTGCCTTCGGGCAGCTCGAAGACCTTGCGGAAGCAGTGATAGGCCGGCGTCTCGTTCCAGTATTCGAACCGGTCGATCAGGTTGTAGGGGTAGATCCACTCGCCCGGCAGGTCCTCCTTCTGCCGGCCGGCCTCCTCCGGATAGCGCAGGCCGACCCATTCGGCCTGCCAGTCGTCTTCCGAGAGGAAGGCGGTCTCCCACCACGTCGGCTCCGACCAGGGGGAGGGCTGGCCGTTCATATCCCACACCCGGACCCGCCACCAGTAGCGCCGGCGCGACTCCAGGGGCCGCCCGCCGTATTCGACCTGGATGGTCCGGTCCGACTCGACCTTGCCGGTGTCCCAGAGGAGGTCTTCGCCCCGCCGGAGGCCCTCCCGGCTCTCTGCCACCACCACCCGGTAGGCGGTCTGCCGGGCGCCGCGGCGGGAGTCCTCCAGCCTCCAGAACAGCCGGGGCTTTGGCGTGTCGATGCCCAGCGGGCTGTGCTGGTATTCGCACCTCAGTTCAACGGGCACGCACTCGTCCCGCGCCACTCCCGCCCGGGCCGGGGTGCAGGCGGAAAGAGAGACAAGCGCCATTGCGCAGACCAGCAGCGTCATCCCGGTTTCCAGTTTCCACGCGTGCACAGCGAGCATGCTCGTGACTCCCTTTTTTAGGCCTGTTGCTTCCGATTCTTCTCTACTGTTCCGTAATCTTCCCCGTGGGCGCTGCGGGCGCCAGGGCCAGCGAGGTCTGCAGCGACAGGCCGCAGGTGCAGCCGGCGCCGGCCTCCGGCATCAGGACCAGCCCGCCCGCCGGGACCATGCTCATCCAGCAACTGGGGCGCGTTGCCCCGCTGATGTCATACTGCCTGTGGGTTGCGATCTCGTACATCGAGCACGTGGTATGGCGGTAGAAGAGCTGTCCCACGGCCGCGGTGGGGACGGCGCAGCCTTTGACCTCCCAGTCTCGGCCAAATTCGCGGTCATGATGCGGCTCCCCGGTCTTCAGATCGAAGCAGAACATGGTGCCGTAGCGGTGCGCGAGCATGTAGATCTTCCCGTCGATGATGGACGGATGGGACTGGGCCATGTTCTTTCCGTATATCAGGAGGGGATAGCGGTGACGGTCCGACACGATGGTTTGCGTCCAGCCCCGGCGCCCGGTGGCGGCGTCATACGTGGTGAAGCGGTAGCCAAGGTTGCCGTCGAGGTGACCGGTGCGCGTGCTGAGCAGCAGGCCGTCCGAGTAGCTGAGGTACATGATGCGTTCGTGCCGGTCCTCGGGGTTCTCGGAGATTGGTCCAAGCGGCACGCGCCAGGCTTCGCGGCCGCTGTGCAGGTCCAGCGCCACCAGTGAAGCGCCTTCTTTGAAAAAGTCCTCCAGCACGGCCGTTCCGGAGGGATTGTCCGCCGCTGCGGGGTTGGTACTCTCGGCGAAATAGACCCGCCCGTTCGCCAGGGTGATGGTGGGGTTCAGTATGGCGCTGTGGTTGTCGTATTGCCACGCGGGCTCCCGGGACCTGTAGTCGAACGCGAACAGGTTTTCGCTGACGACCGGCCGGCTGTGTATCTCGCCGGCGTTCGTGAGCATTCTGAGACCGTCGTTCTCGCCCACGGAGTAATCGTTGGCGGGGCGCTTCTGGTTGCTGCCCACCAGCAGGCCGTCCTCGCATCCCACGTAGCCCCAATCGCTTTCCGCATTGACTCCCTGGAAAACATATGACTTTTCCCCCGTGCCGCCGTCCAGCATCCAGCATTCCCCGGCGGAGGCTACGAAGAGGTAGTCATCGGCGGCCATCATTCCCGCCTGGTGGCTGGCCATCTTGCGGGTGGACCGGGGCACGTGGAGGTCCCATAGGATGGTCCCGTTATAGGCATCCACGCCGGTGGTCCAGTGGTCCCGGCCGGCTACGAACAGCTTCCCCCGGTTAGCCAGGGGCGGGTGGCCCACACGGTGCCGATCGACCGTGTGTTTCGGACCGGGCAATCCGAACCACTGGACGGTGAACTTGGAGCCGAGCAGTTCCTCCCCGCTGCAGACCGTGTTGGCGGCGTTGGCGTAGGCGTGCGTCCACTGCCCGGCACCCGGGACGGCGCCGCGTCGGGCGACCTGCCAGGTTCTGCCCGAGGGGGTCCGTCTCTCGTGCCAATCTGAAAACTGGGCGGCCAGAGGGGAATCGCCCAGGGAGGGCGGTGATTCACCGGCCACCATCAGCGTCCCGCCGTACGGTTGCACCATGTCCAGGACGGCCGTTAGCTGGTCGACCTGGCTCCAGTCGCTCCCGGAGGGGTTCAGGACGACAAGATTGGCCAGTCCCCGGGCGTAGGCGGACCCGCCCTGCGGCGCATGGTGCACCACAACCCGGCTGCCGTAGAGGGCGGCTTCGGAGAGGCCCCGTCGCGCCTCCCGGACCCGCCCGGTGTCGCGTTCGAGAACGACCACTGAGAAGTCCGATTGGCGGGCGATCTCGAGCGCCAGACGGCCGTCACCCGCACCCAGAATGAATACGAATCCCTTGCCCACGTCCGCGAGCTTCCGGATCATTTGGGCCGTCTGCCGGGCCTCGGCCCCGGCGGATGGAGGGCGTCCAGCGGGAATGCGCCGCCGCGGCTCGGCGATTTGCTGACTCTGGAAGCGGTGGATCGCGCCTTGCTCCGTCCCGACGAAGAGGGCGCCGTCCGCCACGGCGAGACCACGGGCCATTCCGTTCACGGTTCGGGACCAGAGCATGGTGCCGTCGGCGCCGTCCACGACCGCCACGCTGTTTTCTCCTCCCACAACCAGCCGGTCTCCCGCCCGGATCAGTTCGTGCCATTTGCCCTGGTGGGGCAGAGACCAGAGGGCGGCCTCCCGCACGGCGTCGGAGAACTCGTCCCGTTCGTATTCGTACATGCCGCCCCCGGTCATGCCGAAGAATCCCTTCCTGGCCGGGCCGGTGGCCTTCTTGTCGTCCAGTGATGCCCGCAGCAGATCACGGAACCTATCCCGCCCTATGGCGAGAAGGGCCTCCCGGCGAAGCAGATAGACCGGATCGGTGCCGACGACAGCGCGTCCGTGAATGCGGCCCATGGTACCCGGAAGGATGGTGGGCCTGACCCATTTCCTCACGGCGGGCTGCGGCTCGTCCGAGAAGCGCACGTAGAACATGGCCGATTCGTGCGGCCCCCATGCGGGCCACTCTCCGAGCCATCGCAGGCCGGTGCCGCCGTGGCGGCGCCAGCGGGCCCCCGAGCGGCGCTCGATGGTGCACTCGCCGTCGGCGATGCGATACTCCGCCGGGGCGTTACGAGCACTTCCGACCAGAATAGTCTCTTTGCCCACGAGGATATCGCCGTGGGGTGAGTATTGGACTTCGCGTCGCCATATGGGCCTGCCCGTCCGGGCGTCTACGGCGTGGACGTAAGTGCCTTCCGGAGGGAAGAGCCCTGCGCCGAAGAAGGCGATCTCCTGCATACGGCCTTCGATGGAACGTCGGGCGACGGCTACGCTCGTGCGCACCGGCCATGCGGAAATGACCCGTTGGTTGCCCACGCACCGCCGCGGGCCGGGGGCGGCCCGGAACTTCCAGCGGAGTTCTCCCGTTTCCCCGTCCAGGCAGTACACGTGGCCGTCGTCGCTGCCCGCGTACACGGCCCCCCGCCATAGGGTGGGCGCGAACCGGACAGGTCCCTCCGTGTAGAACTTCCACACCTCACGGCCCGTGTAAGCATCGAGACAGGTAACGGTCTGCTCCGCGGACGAGCCGGAATAGAGCTTCCCGTCGGCGACCACGGGGCGGGGTGCGTAATCGTAGGTGATGGCCTCCACCAGGGGACCGTCTCGCCAGCGCAGGCGCGCCGTGAACAGCGCGTGCGGCAGTTGACCTTTAAAAGCGGGGCAGGGCGGATGCGCGGGACGGTAGCTCCAGGCCAGGTGAAGCGGTGCGGGCAGCGACTCCTCCGCGGCACCCGTGCCGCCATGGGCGGCCGGCCAGTCGGCGGCCCGGGCCGCGCCACCCGCCATCAACAGCAGGCCCGCCAGGACTGACAGTGCGTGCTTCATTCTTCTTGCCTTTCTTCGTCTGGATCTGGTTGTCGACTTTGCGCAAGGAGCACGGCTGTCTGCCACGCCGGAATGGATGGGACCTCCAGGAAGGTTTCCCGCTCCCCCACCCGGACGTTCAGTGTTTGCGCGCCGTCCGGCGTCACCAGCGCCACTTGGTCCCGGCATGCCCGCAGGCGCAGGGTAAGCGGCCCCGTGGCATCCAGCGACATGTTGAACAGAACCACCGCAACGCCTTTCCCGTCGGGAGCCATCCGCACGAAGGGCGCGACGCGCACCGTCCCTTCGATCACAACGGGAAGACGGCCGCGGCAGAGCCAGTCGCACAGAGCGATCAGTTGATGTTGCTTGCCGGCCCGGCCGAGTTGGTTCCAGGGGACGTAGGTGCCGACGGCCACCCGGCCACCGAGTTCGTTCTCGCACGCCGAAAGGCAGATGCCCCGGTCCACGTCGGCCACCTGATCCACGGCCCGGGATAGAGGCAAGACTTCGTCCCTCGCGGCTTCGAGTGTCGTAGCGCCGGTAGAGGGGTATATCCGCCGTCCGTCGCCGGCCCACTCGCCGTTCAGCGAGTGATCGGTGAGTCGTTCGTAGCAGGCCGGGACGTAGCAGCCCGGCCGCACACCTGCCAGCTCTCCCAGCCCGCGCTCCCAGAGGACGCCGAGCGCCTGATCGTCCATCAGAACGGCGCCTTCAAGCATACCGCGCAGCTCTTCATCGGTGAATGCATCCGGCAGTCGCCCGGAGAGCAGCACGCCGCAGGCCGCTTCCGGGTCGGCGGTGAGGGGGATACTCATCTGGGCCAGCTCGTTGGGACGCTGAATGTCGTATGCCTCGTACTGGTGGAACCAGCCCTCCTCGTCAACGCGCTGCCGGGCCATCAAGTCGCTGCGGTCCGCCGGCCAGAAGCCGACCAGGGGTAATCCCTCCGCCGCCTCGCGCAGACCGCGCCACACGGGACGGTGCGCAACGACCGATTGAAGCAGTGGCTCGTATTCTTCGAAGCGTTTCGCGCGCTCGGAGATGGCGTTGAAGGCGACGCCGTTGCAGCCGACGCTTATCGCAAGCGTGCACTCGTTGAGGACCGTTTGGACGGATTTGTTCAGGGTCACGTAGGGCCAGTTCTCCAGCTCATACTGCACGGTGCTGACCTGCCGGGGGTAATCCCGAACCTGCCGGGCCACGTCCATAATCTTGTCGAGGACGGCGCGCGGCTGCGCGTCGCTGTAGTAGCCGTGGCCGGGTCTGGCGCGGCGCGCGTCGAATGCCTCGGCCCATCGCTCTACCCGGTAGGCGTAAGTGCTCTGGCTGTAGCCGATGGTCATCAGGCCGACCTCGATGCGCTCGTCTACATCGTGGATGGCGTTTCGGATCTCGCCCGCGAGTTCTACCAGCGATCCGCTCAGAAACTCCAGCCATGCACGCCGCAGGTCCCTGTTCGCCGGGTCGTTGAGTGCCTCTATCAGATTCATGCGGTCGCCGCCGTGTCCGAACTTCTGCAGGCAGACCTCGCAGAAACAGGGATAGCGGACCCCGTGAGCGACGGTGCGGTAGTCGTCGTCCACCCAGATGAAATCCGGACCTGTTTCGGCCATCCTGCGGTAGTATCGGATGACATATTCACGGAAGTCGCACCGGTTCCAGCAAGGGCAGCAGTTACTGACTTCGCCGTCATGACCGACCATGGGCGCGAAGGGCATCTCGCGCTGGCCGCTCTGCATGCCGTGCCCCAGGGTGACCAACACATTGATACCGGTGCTGCTGATCCCCGCCTTCCGGACGGTTTCCATGCGCCTCCGCAGGAGGGCCGCGTCGCGCTCCGCCTCGTCCAGCGGCCGGGCCGGGACGTGCACGTGATCGTCGAACAGCGATATTTCGTCCACCGCCCGGGAGAAACGTCCGAAAACCGACAGAAGACGCCCGAACGTCTCAGGATCTCCCCACACAGGTCGCCAGATTCTCCACGCGAGCATCGGCGGACCGCCATTTCGTTTCTCGTGCGTACAGCCGGCCGGTGCGGCGGAATTGCCTCTCCGTTCGGCCATGCAGCCACCTCCCAGGAGTGTAAGAGCGGCCGCGATTCCTTTCAGAATCTGCCGCCGATTGGCAACCGGTGCGCGGTCCTTCATCGTTCACCGGACACTCGGAACTCGTATTGGCCAGCCGCCACGTTGCACACGGTTTCGTGCGGCGAGCCGTTGACTGTGATGACGCCCTCCACCTGCTCCAGCGCGATGCCGCCCTCGGTGATCTGCACGCCCGGCTCCCCGCCGTGCGGCAGGTGCACCGTGGCCGTCGTGTTGGGCGGCACGTCTACGCGGAGCGTGAATTCACCTCCGTCCTCGATTCTCCAGTCGCTGGCGATCGTGCCGTACATCGAGTTGTGCGTGACGCTGGCCCAGGACAGGTCACCGGCGGGTTGAGGCTTGATGATGACATTTTTGAAGCCGGGTGCATCCGGATCGGGCCGAATGCCACCCAGCGTTTCGAAGACCCAGTTGCCGATGTTCGTGCGGCCGGTGTGGCTGTAACCGGCGCTGTAGGTTTCCGCCATTGCGCCTCCCTCGCGGGCCATGTGCCCCCAGGACGGATAAGAGGTCAGGCTCATGACCCGGTATGCCACGTCGTGCCGGCCGATGCGCTCCAGGGCGGGGAAGAAAAACGGCGTCCCGTACAGTCCGACGGTCGGGTGGTAGTCCAGGGACTCTCCGCCGCTTTCCAGGCATCTCTCCTTCAGTTTGTCGTAGGGCACCGGGCTGATCGGTCGGTTATTCCCGAGGAATTCGTCGCAGTCGGCCACCATGTGGATGAATTTGTGTTCGATCGCCTCTCTGGCTTCGTCGGGCACGAAATCGGAAGCCAGCGGGATGGCCAGGGCCCTCTGGTTGTTGCCGGGATAGGTCACGTTCTCCTCGTCGAAGAGCCGCACGGTGGACGCTTCCCGAATCTTCGGCAGGAGCTCTCGGTAGCGGGCGGCGTCTCCCTCCTTCTCCAACCAGGAGGCCAGCCGGCTCAGCCAGCGGACCGTCTCGTAGTGATGCCCGGCACCGAACATGCCCCCGTGCTCCGGCCGCCGGTTGAGACCGTGCCAGTCGCCGAAGCTCCCATGCCCCCAGAAGTAGGCCTTTTCCGGTCTGATTCGTCGCTCCATCAGGGCGGCCATGTGCGAGTAGTGCTCCCCGGCAAAACGACGATCGCCGTACATCAAGCAGGCGTGGTAGGGGTAGCCGACGATGCCATCGCTCCATCCGCCCACCCAGACGCCGTTGCCCGGCCCGCCGCAGAACTGAATCAGGCGGGGTGCGAACCGGGAGACGTCGAAGAAGTAGGGGACAGTGTCGGTGTGGAGGCTGAACTCGGCCCAGCAGATCTTCTCCCGATCGCAGTCAACCGGCACCGAGTGAATGTTCCCGCGGAGCGTCCACCGTATAGCCCGCCATATTGCATTTATTGTGTCGTTGGAGCATTCAAATGTGCCCGCAGCCGGCAGGTCGGTATGGGCCACGAGAAAAGTCAGCGCGTCCGGCGGCGGTTTCCCCGGGTAGCCCCTCACCCGGACGTACTTGATCAGGCCGTAGCCGAACTTTTTCGCCCATACTTCTTCGGGACCGCCCCGGCAGACGTAGGTATCCTCGTTCTGGTTACCGAAGCGCCGGTTTATGGCCCAGTCGTGGAAACCGTAATGCAGCTTTATTCGGGTGCCGGGCCGGGCGTCCCGCACCCGCAGCCGACAGAACCCGGAGGCGAGCTGCTTGAAGCGGAAGAGGTATTCGTCCTCGCCCGTCTTCTGAACCTGGGCCGGTTCCAGCTCTGCGGTCACACGGATGGGGGCGACGTTCTCAGCCACCAGGGCCGGCGCGTCCGAGTGGGCGTAATGGTAATGATACTCGGGACTGATAGCCGAGGCGGTGGGCCAGTCCTCCGTCCGGAACCCCGGCTCGCTCCAGCCCTCCTGCTGGAGCCGCGCATCGTGGACCTCGCCGAAGTGAATGGAGTCGAAGAGCACGGGCGATGGGTGCGCCCGCCAGGTTTCGTCCGTAGCCACTACCTCCGTTCGTCCATCGTCGTACGTCACGCGCAGCTCCAGAAGCAACAAGGGCTTACGGTAGGACAGGGCACAGCCCACGGAGTTGTACCAGCCGTTGCCCAGTACGGCGCCGACGGCGTTCGCCCCGGTCCTGAGTTGCCGGGTTACATCGTAGACCTGGTAGTTCAGCAGTCGGCGTTTCAATTCCGGGTCATCGTAGCGGGAGGCGGCGCTCTCGATGATGTAGAAGTGGTCGAAGCTTCCCTTGCCGGGCGCCAGCACATCATTGCTCGCGCGGCGGCCGTTTATCCAGACCCGGTGCGATCCCAGGGCGGTCACGTAGAGACGCGCTCGTCGGATGCCCGTTAGCAGGCGAAAGCCCCGGCGCAGGTAAATGGATCGGCGGTTCTTCAGCGGATGCGTGTAGCCGCTGCTGTCGGCGCAACGCCATGATTTCTTGGAGTCCGGCGGGGCGTTCTCGAAGGACGCCGTGTGCCAATTATCGGGTATGTCGACGTAGGGCACGGGTCCCATGTTGGCCGGATGCTCCGGGTCCTCCCCGGCGGCGGCCAACCAGGTCCGGTCGCTCAGGATGCTGATTTGGCCCTTTGCGGTCTCCACCCGCAGGCCGCACCGCATCGCGGCCAGCGGCGTCTGCTCCGGCTTGAAGAGTTTTACTGCCACAACGTTCTTCCCCGCTCGCAGTCTGTCCCCGATTTCCAGTGTGGCGATGGGCGGGCGTAGATGCTCGAGTTCATCGAAGACCTTGCGGTCGCGGGTTCCCTCGACTTCCCCCAGTCGATCGGCGACCTGCTCGCCGTTCAGCCACACCGCGTAGGGCTTGTCGGTCTGGATGCCGAACACGGCCCGGCCGATCTCTCCGCCTTCCAGCGCAAATTCTTTGCGGAAATGGTGGTAGCCTGCCTGGCGGTTCCAGTATTCGAACCGGTCGATCATATTGTAAGGATAGATCCACTCGCCCAGCGGCGCCGCATCGGTCTTCGGGTTTTGCGTCTCCTCCGGGTAGGGGAGGCCGATCCATTGGGCCTGCCAGTCGTCCGGGGATAGAAGGCCCATCTCCCACCGTGCCGGCTCCGACCAGGGGGAGGGTCCCCCGTGCATGTCCCAGACGCGGACCTTCCACCAGTACCGCCGGCCGGCCCGCAACGGCTTCCCCCCGTACTCCACCTGGATCGACCGATCGGAATTAACCCTGCCGGTGTCCCAGGCGGTCCCTCTATTCGCGTCCAGATGTGCCCGGTCGCTCGCGACCAGCACCCGGTAGGCCGTCTGCCGGGCGCCGCGGCGGGTGTCCGCCAGCTCCCAGGAGAGCCGGGGCGCCGCAGTGTCGATGGCCAGAGGATTCTGTTGGTACTCGCAGCGAAGATTGAACGGAGCGGCAATCTGCGCCGGGGCAGAGTGTGCGCCATGGGTCCAGAAGACGACTATCAGAAGGGCGGCACAACATAGCGTGAGTGCGCGTGTCAACTCCATTGTGCTTGTCGCGCTACAGTGTAAGGAAGTCAATCTCTCCGCCTGGATCGTCCAGGCGCCGAATCCTGCGCACCTGCGGCCAGGCGCTTACGGCAGCGGTTTTCCCTTCAGGTGAATCTCGTAGGGGTCCCCCTCCTCCAACTCTCCGTAGAAGCCCAGGCCAAAGGCGGCGTGCCTGCTTGCGCTTCCCCAGGTATAGAGCCGGAATTCTACGGGCTTCGCCACATCCTGCAAGGCTTCCACCTCCCGGAGCGGAAACGCGATGTCCGCGCGCTTGCTGTGAAGCCGAAATGCCGCCAGCGCATCCCCCGGCCCAAACCCGGTGGCGCTGGAAAGCAACGCGTAATGCGCCCCCTCGGCGGGCTTGATGACCATCGAGAGCGAGTCCAGCGCAAACCGCCTGCCCGCCTCGGGAGCGAACGTGAACGTTACATACTGGTCCGCCTGGATGGCGCCCGCCAGATCCTTCGCTTCAACACCGGCGATGTTCATCACGTCCGCCCAGGGGCGCTCGACTAAAGTCAGGCCCTGCGCCACGCTCACGCTGGCCCGCCTTGCGTTCACCCCATCGGTTGCCACGGACGGTTCCAGGGAGTCCGGGTTTTCCAGCCCTTCCAGGTCCCAGCCCAGCAGGGCAATGCCCTCCTGGGCCGGGGTGCGGACCTGCGCCACCGCATCGCTAAAGTTCCACGCGGCGTCCCACGCGCGCACCTCCACCTCGTTCGCCTCTCCCGGCGTCAGCCCCGTGGCCCAGTACGACGTGTCCTCGGTGTCGCCGATCAATTCGCCGTTCACGTAGATGCTGTAGAAAGTCACGCCGTGATTGTCGCTGGACTCGGCCCACCGGAGGAATACCTGTTTGTCGCCGGCTCTGGAGGTCGCCAGGTGGCCGGGGGCGGTGGGCGGCTTCGGGTCTTCCTTCCGGCGCGTTTGCACGTCGGAGATCGGCGTGCGCGGATACGTGCTGGCCACCTCCCAGGCCAGCTTCTGAAACAGCCGCGACTGTTCCTCGGTCAGGTCCGTGCTGCCCTCCTTCTCGCCGCGCGGATACCATGCCATCATGAACTGCGCGTTATCCGGCACGTTTCCAACCAGGCTCCGGCCGTAGTAACAGGACAGGTGCACCAGGGCGGCGGCGTAGAAGCCCTTGCGGTTGGGGTGAACGCTGAGGCCCCCTTTGTCGAATAGCTCTCCGATGCTGGTGAAGCCGGCCGCGTTGCCCTCTTCTTCGATGATTTCATGGATGCGCAGGAATATCTGCCCGGCCGGAATCATATAGACCGGTCTGTCCGGAAACTCCGCCCGCAGGATGTCCACCAGCGGCTCGAAATGATCCGCGTAGGCCCCCCGCACTTCGGATTCCCATCGCTGGGGGTCGAACTGCGCATGCTTGGCGCCGCGCCTCCAGTTGGCATAGACCAGCAGCGCGGCGTGCGGGTGCTTCTCCAGCACCCGGCGGTAGAACTGCGCCGCCGCGAATGCCTCCACGTGCACCGGTCGCAGGCCCATCTGCCCGTGAGGCTGCACCACCAGCAGGTCCACCCGGCCCAGCTCGTCCATCGCTTCCTCGAACTGCCCCCGGCGATTGTACCACGCCCAGTCGATGGGGATGCCGGCCGCGCCGAACAGAACCATCTCGTCCTCCGGCCAGCCCGCGGCGTGGGCCAGGTCCGGCATGAAAAACTGGTAGGGATGCGTCAGACTGTTGCCCTCGTGCAGCCTCCTGTATCCCCGCCCGGGGTCGGGCATGGGCGCCGCCTCCCCCAGCGCGGCACCCGGATGAAGACACAAAAGCAGCGCCGCCACAACTGGCCAATGGTGAAACCGTTTCATGATGTCCCTCCGCTGTGTTCGCCGCCGCCGGCCATGTCGGCTCAGAGCGGCGGAAGCAAGGAGCAGCCTGCATCCGACGACCGTCGAAACCACGTCAGAATACAGATTTTACCGCACAGCGGACTCGCCGTGAATGGTTGAAACGGGTGAGCACATATAATATCCTGCTATCGGGAACTCAACAGCGAGACAGCACGGTGAAACCGGACGTCTTCGTCCTTCAGTATCCAATTCTCACGGCCGAAACCCGGTTCCGGCGGATGCATCCCGAGGGGCTCTACAGGGTCCATACGCGGAACTGGACCCTGATCCTCTCGGTCGAGGGCGGGGCGGTTGCAAACCGGGCGGAGGACCGCTTCACGGTGGAAGCCGGCGACGCGTTGCTGTGTCCCCCGGATGTTCTGCTGGACTGCCGGTTGGAGGGCCGGGACAATTGGGTGCACCGGTGGGTGGCCTTCCATCCCCGCGCCCGCCTGGACGCGCTGCTGCAGTGGCCTGCGGCCGGGGGCGGGTTGCGCCTCCTTCGCGTCCGAGGCGAGGAACTCTGGGATCGCGTGCTTCGGTGCTGGGCCGAGCTGCACCAGGCCGTGCACCGCTCCACCCCGCCCCGAGGGCTCGACCTGTGCTTCAACATACTGGAGAAGATGCTGCTGTGGCTGGAGGCCGCGAACCCCCGCGTCCACCCGCCGGCACAGGACCCCCGCATCCTGGGCGTGACTCAGTACATGGCGGCCAATTATCACCGAAAGCTCACCGTCCCCCACCTCGCCGCCCGCTGCAACCTGTCCCCGTCGCGCTTCGCTCACCTGTTCCGCGAGGTCACCGGCACCTCCCCCATGAAATACCTGGAGGCCATCCGCATGGAGCATGTGGAGCGGCTGCTGCTGAGCACCGACGACACCCTGGCCAGCATCGCCGCCGCCTGCGGCTATTGCAACGAGTTCTACCTGGGCAAGGTCTTCAAGCGCCGCTACGGGGAGAGCCCCGGGCGGTTCCGGAACGCCGGGCGCTCGGAAGAAAGCTAAGCGACGGCGACGGTGTGCGGCCCGCCGCTACCCCGTTTCCCCGCCGGGGAGGCTTGAGGTCGCGCCCGGCCCGGTTCAGCCCCATTGCCCCATAGCATTCTCTCTGTGCTCTGTCGTATAAAGTCGTAAGTCGCTATCAGGGTTCCGTGCGGTCGATCACGCGGCCGGTCCTCTGCAGCGTCGAATCCACTTTATTGAAGCCCTCGATCAGGGAGTCGATATCTTTTGGATCGTGCACCGCTGCTTGCGCCAGCTTTATGCTTTCCCGGACCAGTTTGAATGCCCGGGTGTAGATAGCCGGTTGGCCGCCACCCCCCCGGAGTTTCCTGGCCGTTCTGGCCAGTTCCTCCAGGTCGTCTGTGTAATCTCTGACGGATTCCTTCTGTTTCTCTTTTTGCTCTTGCCGTTTCCTGGGATCGAGCGTTGTGATAAGGCGTTTGTTCTGCTTGGCGGTCATATAGGTTTCTTTGAGCGTTGCGCTCACCCCGGCTCCGAACGAGATACTGTACTTCTCTATTATGCCGTCATATATGATCTGGCCCTTGAAAGGCAACAGCACGGTTTTTACGTACACGGGCGGGCCAAGGGGGGCGACTACTCCATCAATGGGCTGGGTCAGTCCCACTACTCCATACACGTCATCGCCCTTGATGAAAACGGCGTACTTCTTGAGAAGACGCTCGATAAAAAAGTTGCCTTCAATGAACTTCCGCCAGCTCGACACAATGGTAAGCTCCATTTCCGAGAGACCCTGCGGGTTGTCGCGTATGAATGAATCGATAATACCTATGTCTGCATACAGGGCATCACGAACCGGCTTTTTCTCCGGTATGTCCAAATCGGCGTATTCGTAGAGCCCCGTGACGTCGGCGTGGATGTGGTGCTTCTGGTTCACGTAGTTCTGCAGCGACCACATCAAGTCGTAAAACAGGCGGGCATCTTGCAGGGTTAACTGCATGTTTTCCCTCCGCTACAGCCTTAGTTCCTTGCCGCACAGGTAACAGAGAGGACGGAGAACGGCCGCGAGCGAAAGAGTGTTCCATCCTTCGAGACGAAAACCAGCCCCAGACCTCCCGGCGCCGGGTCCCTGGTCGTGTCATGGCCTGCAGTTAGCCGTTGTCCCCCTTGTATTCTCCGTGCTGGTTCCGGCGGGCAAAAACGAAAGAAAGAACAGAGTACAGGCAAAGCCGCAGGCGAGCAAGTGTCCCGGCTCTCTCAGCGACCGACGCGCGGGGGGCTTCTGGGCCTTCACATAATCTACTGCTGGCCTGCTCTACCGCCTTTTCGCCGGCCGGCCCGTCGGGAACGTGTCGCGTTCTGGGGAGTGTGGCGCAGTCCGGGGGGCGCTCGGCGGGCAACAGCCACAAACTGCCGGGCAGCACGTAGACCGTGACGATGGGGGGGAAAGGGCAGCACCGGAAGAAAGGAGCGAGAGAACCGCAGAAGAAAGGGCCGTATGGACGCGCCTGGCTACCGGAAAACGGGCTGAGCAGTTGATCAGCTGAGCAAGTGAATGCAGGCGAGCGACTGTTCCAGGGTTTTCAGCCACCGAGTCAGGCGCGGGCCGTTTGGTCGTTCTCACCTATTCCACTGATCTACGGCTCGCCTGCTCTACCATTTTTCCGCCCAGGCCCGGCAGAAAAATGGTGGAGGCGGCGGGAATCGAACCCGAGCGGGTCCGGAAACGGTCCGGACACAGAAGAACAAGGTGAGGATGCAGAGTCGCGTAACAGCGGACAGAGCAAAGCGTTGCGGAGGGAAGGGCTGCAGACGCCGGACACTGCGCGACAAGCCGCGGAAGCTCCTGACGACAGTGCGGAACACAATAAGAGCATAATGAGCCAAGCCCCATCTGAGTTGCGCCGGGTGAGTGATGCGTGGGGCGACCTACCCGATGCCGCACGGGAGACCATCCTTCTCATTATTCAGGCTTGCCGGGACAGGGAAGGAGAAGACCGGCAGGACTGATCGGTCTTTTTCCTTTGCCATATCTTTCAGCCAGCCACTCCTCACCTGCAGGAGAAACGAGGTCAATCTGTCCTGTACCTGCCACTCTCCGGACGGAGCAATGCACGCTTGAAACAGGCAATCCGGACAGGTTGCCGTTGTGGCTTCCGAATTTACCTTCCAAGAGGTGACGGCCCCGTGTTCTGATGAATGATGAACGCCTGGAAACGCTCCGCGTAGTGCTTCCCGCAGTTGAGCCGAGACACGCGTACGTTTGCCACCGTCGATCTCATGCTATCCCTTCCTCGTATGAGACTGCTGCTCCCCAGTCACTGTGGCAGTGCGGTCATGCTCTCACGAGCGGGCCCCAGGCTCGTCTCGTGCTCTACCCCGCCTACCACAGTGATCCCTCAAAACCGTGTACTCCCCCTGGCGGTAACGGTCGGTGAGGATCGCTTTGCCTTCGGTTCCCGGGCCCTTCGGTGCCAGCAAGGCTACAACTGGGAGTCACAACCCCTCTCGAGACTGTGCACGGCTTTCGTATCTCCTTGACGTGTATTTGGTGGGCAAGTAGGATGCACGAAATCGATTTCGCACTTTTCTGGGAGGGCTCCATGGTACGTGTCAGCATCGCCGACGTGGCCAGGGACGCCGGCACAAGCCCGGGAACCGTCAGCAAGGTGCTGAACGACGGCCCCGAGAGCGACCGGATCAGCGAGGACTGCCGCCGGCGCGTGCTGTGTTAGACCCGGCAGAGGGGAAGGCAGCATGCCAGACGAAAACGCAATCCTGGCGGCGTTGAAGGACTTCGCCGCCGCCGTCGCCGCCAAGTTGAATACCCTCACCGCCGGCGAACCCGAAGACCAGCTCCGCGCCCCCTTCGAAGCCTTCATCGCTGCCGTTGGACAGGCTGTCGGCCCCGATGTTGTCTGTACGGGCGAGACGCTGCTTTCCGGGCGCCTCGGCAAGCCCGATTACGCCGTCCACGCCTCCGGCGCCCTGACGGGCTACGTGGAACTGAAGGCCCCCGGCAAGGGCGCCAACCCGAACGCCTACAAGGGCCACGACCGCCGGCAGTGGAAGCGCTTCCAGGCCATTCCCAACCTTGTCTACACCGACGGCAACGAATGGGGGCTGTACCGAAGCGGTGAGCGTGAGGGCGCCATCGTCCGCCTCTCCGGCGACGTGGCCAGCGCGGGCAAGAAGGCGGTTGAGGAAGACGACGCCCGGCGCGTCCTGGCCTTGCTCACGAACTTCCTCTCGTGGTCCCCCATCATCCCCACGGACCGCAAGGGCAAGCTCGACCTGAAGGGCTTTGCCGCCATGCTGGCTCCCCTGTGCGGAATGGTCCGCGATAACGTGACGGACGCCCTGAAGGACGCCAACTCCCCGCTTGTGCAACTGGCGAAGGACTGGCGGCAACTGCTCTTCCCGGACGCGGACGACGAGCAGTTCGCCGACGCCTACGCGCAGACCGTGACCTTCGCCCTGCTGCTGGCCCGGAGCGAAGGCGCTGACCCCCTGACGCTGGGCAATGCCGAGAAAGCCCTTTCCGCCGAACACAGCCTTCTATCCCGAGCGCTTCAGGTGCTCACGGACCCCACGGCCCGCGCCGAAATATCCGCCTCCGTGGACCTGCTGGTCCGCGTGATCGGGGAGGCGACCCCCGACGCCCTCACCGGCCCGGAAGACCCCTGGCTTTTCTTCTACGAAGACTTCCTGGCCGCCTACGATCCGAAGCTGCGCAAGGACGCCGGCGCCTATTACACGCCCGTCGAGGTCGTCCGCGCACAGGTCCGCCTCATTGACGACCTGCTCACGAACCGGCTGGGCCGGCCCCTGGGCTTCGCCGAACCGGGCGTCGTCACGCTGGACCCCGCCGCCGGGACGGGCACCTACCTGCTGGGCGTCATTGACCATGCCCTCGACAGGGTGGAGGCCCGGCAGGGCGCGGGCGCCGTGCCGGGCAAGGCAACCGAGCTTGCCCGCAACCTGTACGGGTTCGAAATCATGGTCGGCCCGTTCGCCGTGACGGAGCTTCGCGTGAGCCGGGCGCTCCAGGACCGGGGCGCGGCCCTGCCCGCCGACGGAACGCACGTCTACCTGACCGACACGCTGGAAAGCCCCCACGCCACGCCGCCCCAGGTGCCCATGTTCCTGGAACCCATCGCGGAGCAGCAGAAGAAGGCGCTCAAGGTGAAGGGCGAGGTGCCCGTCATTGTCTGCCTGGGCAATCCGCCTTATGACCGGCACGACGCGGTGTCCAGGCTCGGCAAGGCCCGCGCGGGCGGCTGGGTGCGATGGGGGGACGCCCCGGAGGGGGAGGGCCTGGGCGACGGAAGCACTGCCATTTTGAACAGCTTCCTCACGCCCGCGATTGACGCCGGGCACGGCGGGCACGTGAAGAACCTCTACAACCTGTATGTCTACTTCTGGCGCTGGGCGCTCTGGAAGGTCTTCGAGAGCAAGACGACCGCCAGCCCGGGCGTGGTGAGCTTCATTTCGGCCTCAAGCTACCTGGACGGCGACGCCTTCGTCGGCGTGCGGGAGCACATGCGGCGGGTCTGTGACGAAGTGTGGATTCTGGACCTGGGTGGGGAAGGGCGCGGCACGCGCCAGAGCGAGAACGTCTTCGACATACAGACGCCCGTTGCCATAGCCGTGGCCGTGCGAGGAGGCACGGGCTTCCGGCCCGTGGGGAACCATGGGCAGGATGCCCATGCCACCAACGCTCACGGGCAGGATGCCCGTGCTACGGACGATGCGCCCCTGCAGATCCGGCGGGGCGCATACCTGCCTCACTGGACGAAGCAGGGCGCCGTCTACTCTGTGGCGTTCCGCCTCGCCGATTCCTTGCCGCGGGCCTTGCTCGAAGCGTGGGTGGGCGAGCGCGAGGACATCATCGCCACAGCCCGTCAGATGGGCCGCCCGCTTTCGGAACAGGAGGAGAGAAGACTCCAGGACCTCTTCTCCGAGAAGGTGGAGAAGCACCTGGATGCCGGCCACGGCGCTTGTTGGATGGCGCGTGATGACATCGCGCGCATAGTGGCCGATGTCCTCAGACAGTTCGATGAGGAACGCTACCGCCTCTTCGCCTGGTGCGTCATGCCCAACCACGTCCACGTCGTGCTTCAGCCACTTGCGGGTCATGAACTCCCGCAGATTTTGCATTCCTGGAAATCTTTCACGGCAAATGCAGCCAACAAGGCGCTCGAACGCAAAGGCAGTTTTTGGCAGCCGGAGTACTACGACCACCTGATACGGAACGAAGAGGACCTGTGGCGGTCCATCCAGTATGTGCTGCAGAATCCTGCCGGGGCCAGACTGCAAGGGTGGAAGTGGGTTGAACGTGGCACGGGCTTCCAGCCCGTGGGGAACCATGGGCAGGATGCCCATGCCACGAGCCGGCCTGCCCGCGTGCATTACACCCGAATCGAGGGCACGCGCGAAGAGAAGCTGAAGGCCCTGGACGCCGCGCGGGACTTCGCCGCTCTGACCTGGGAAGACTGCCCCGACGACTGGCACGCGCCCTTCCGGCCGGCTGGGTCGGGTTTCTATTTCGACTGGCCGTTGCTTACTGACGTGCTGCCCTGGCAACCGACAGGGGTTATGACCGGAAGAACGTGGGTCATTGGGCCGTTTGACGAATGTCTCCGCTCCCGGTGGCGCCAGCTTCTTCAGAACACGCCAGATAAGCGAGGCGGTGCCTTTGTTGAAAACGCCACGGGACGGAAGGCCACCGACAAGGCCCTCAGCTTGGAAGTTCCACGGCACCGCCTCCAAGAGATTCGAGCGCTTCCTTCAGAGGCACCGTGCCCGGAAATTGTGCGTTTCGGGTTCAGGTCCTTTGATAGGCAGTACCTGATTGCCGACGGACGGATGATTGACAGACCATGCCCCGACTTGTGGCGGGCCGATTCCCCAACCCAAACGTACCTCGTATCGCTGCTGAATCATCCCTTGGGCGTTGGCCCCTCTCTGACTGCGTTCGACGCACTGCCAGACAAACATGCCTTTCGGGGCTCTTATGGCGGGAAGAACGTGTTTCCCCTTTACCGCGACGCAGGAGCTACGGAACCGAACATCCTGCCGGGGCTGCTGGGGTTGTTGGAGCAAACGTGGCATGGCCTTACAGGCCATGAGAAGTGGCATGGGCATCCTGCCCATGAGTCACGGGCTGGAAGCCCGTGCCACAAGAGCCCGCGCCACATCGCACCCGAAGACTTCCTGGCCTACGTCTACGGCGTGTTGGCGCAACCGGCCTTCACCGAACGCTTCCGCGAGGAACTGGGAACGCGCGAGGTCCGCGTGCCGCTGACGAAGGACGCGGACTTGTTCGAGCGGGTCCGGGCCGCCGGGGCGCGGCTGCTGTGGCTGCACACCTACGGCGAGCGCTACGTGCCGGAGGGACGCGAGCGGGGACGGGTCCCGCAGGGCAAGGCCCGCTGCACCGTGCCCGTCCCCGGCGACGCGGCGCACTACCCCGAAGACTACGCCTACAACGAAGAGACGAAGACGCTCCACGTCGGCAAGGGCGCGTTCGCACCCGTCGAGCGGGAGGTGTACGAGTTCGAGGTATCGGGCCTGAAGGTGGTGCAATCGTGGCTCGGCTACCGCATGAAAGAGCCGAAGGGGCGGCGTTCCTCTCCGCTGGACGATATCAACGTCACGGAGTGCCCCGCGCAGTTCACGACGGAACTGCTGGAACTGCTGTGGGTTCTGGATGCGACGGTGGAGGGCTACCCCGATCAGGCGGAGCTTCTGGCGGAAGTGATGGAGGGCGAGTGCTTCACCGAGGACGAACTGCCGGAGGTGCCCGAAGATATGCGCAAGCCGCCGAAGGCGCGTCAGGAGGGGGGGCTGTTTGACACTGCGGACGATGATGAATAGGGCGAAGGTATGAGCAAGAGAGAGCGCACTGACGACGTGTCAGTGAGTCCGGCCGATCTACAGGACTTCCTCATGCGCAGCTTCGCGGAACTCAGAGCCTTTTGCGGACACTACGGTATCTCCCCCGATGCGTCGAGAACGGCATGATTACGGCAAGGCGATTGCGAAGCGGAATGAGGCACAGCCTCGCCGTTGAGAAGGGCTACAGACTGAAGGGGCCAAGAATGGACAGGCGGTTACCAAACAGGCGCTCGAAGGGCTTGTGTGCTCTCGCAGTTTGCATCTGCATAGCGGTAGGCCAGGTGGCCTGGCCGACGTGGGCACAAGAGCAGGACTCAAAGGTAAGGAGCCCATCCCAAAGAAAGAGCAGGACCCCAACGAAGAAGCAGGCCAGGGATGCATGGTCATTCCGATCGTTGGCAGCATCGCGCCCATCACTGTTGAGGCCGTTCAGGCCGGGCTGCGCGCGGCGGATTCGCTCAAGGTGCCGAATGTCGTGCTCTTGATCGACACCAATGGTGGCCGTACTGATGTGGTGGACACCATAGTTGCTCAATTAGACGCGTACAAGGCCGCGCATCCCGATGCGAAAGTCTGTGCCTACGTGCATGGGGCCTCAACGGGGGGCGCGTGGTCAGCCGGAGCGATCCTGGCGATGTGCACGGACAAGATATTCATGCTGCGCGGACGAGCAATCGGGGCGGCGAAACTCATTGTGGTAGACCGTGAGGGTCGAGTTACGGACCCCACAGGGACGCCTGCGGGAATCAAAATGGACTCGGCCGCCCGGGCGAAGTTCCGTGCACGCGCACAGCAGCATGGTTACCCGGCTGCCATCGCTGAGGCAATGGCCAACGATCAGGTGGAACTCTGGCTTCGCAAGGACGGAGCCGCGACTGAGTTGCTCGTCGTAGCGCAGGGAGATGCGAAACCAAAGGGGCAACTGCTCAAGGCTGCGGGGACAGTCCTTTCTCTCACGGCTGAGGAGGCAGAGGCTCTGGGCATCGCCACGGTGGTTGAGACACCGACTGATGTGGGGAAGGCCCTCGGACTGTCGAAACCGGATCTGCTCCGAAACGATGGGTACCTCAAGCTCCTCCGTATGCTGCAGCAGGAGCACGCACGAGTCGTCCAATGCTGGAGGGCGCTGCAAACGAATGTCGCAGCGGCAAGCGTCCCTCAGAGCATCTTGCCCGGCGAGGCGCCGCAGGCGGTAGTCAACCAGTTCACTCAAAGCAGCGCAGCGGCGACTGCCGCTGTCCAGTTGTGTGCCACTCTCCGCGCAGCCTGCGAACGCCTTCCCGTGGAGGGCATCTTCACTCAGAACATCGACAGGGCAGAAGTCTATGGCCGTGAAGTACTCCACTGCCTAAGCGATTTGGGGAAAGTGATTTCTCGTTTGATTTTGCCCTCCCGGCTTGTGCTTTCATAGTAGCGGAGAGATGGGTTGATTCCGCCGGGAGGGCCCTTGGAGATGAGGTTCGTGCGCGAGCTGTCCGAGCAGGAAACTGTTGAGCTGATGGAGGCCCTGGAAGGATGGGATGATCCGGCCGAGGTGCGCAGGGCACGTGCCGTGCGGCTCTACTTCTTCGAGTTCAGCAACCACTCGTATACCAACCGCGTCAAAGACGCCCGCCTGGGGCGCCCCGAAGGTGTCGGGCAGTTCGTCTGCATGGACATACCGACCGGGAACTTGCTGTGGTCCAGCGACGCGTTCCGCAAGAGCCCATCCACTCCGCAGGGCGACGAGCCGAACGGCTACAAGTTCATCCTGGTCGGTGACAAGATCATTGCCGTCGGTGACGACGGCCTCTGGCTGGGGACCGTTTCGGACAGTGGCGCCGAGGCCAAGGTTGCCATCACGACCACCGACGGCGGACATTGGGGTATACCCAACCTGCCCGCCGAACCGGTGTTGGTGGATCAGATGCTGTATTACCGCCAGACCATGCCGCACGCGGGCAAGGGCCTGCTCGGAAAACTGGGCGGTACGGGCAACCTGATATGCCTGGACCTGCGCCCGGCAGAATGACAGGCTGAGTCCCAGATCGCGGCCCAGGTCCGCGCCGATGGCTCTGACAACAGAAGCGGAGGATTTGAGCATGCATAGAATCAGTCCGAATTGCGCTCTCGTAGCGCTGGTTACTTTAGTGTGTGTGCTGGGAGTGTGCCGTGCCGGGGCCTGGCCGCAGGAGATGGGGCCGACCCGCACAGGCTACACCCCCGAACGGATCGCCCTTTCCCGGCTTACCGCTGAGACCGAGCCGGCCTGGGTGGTCAACGCTGGTATGGGGGCGGCCCCGCCGGCTGTGGTGGACGGCCGTGTTTACGTAACCGGGTATTTCCACCGCGGCGCCGACCTCTCGGACGGTGTGCAGGACGGCGACCGCGCCCGTTTTGCGGAGGAGAACCAGCTCAGCATCGGCGTCGAATACCCCCGGCCGGGCAAGCCCGGTGCGACGGACCAAACTCCAGGCAGGACGCACGGTGGCCCCAGCTATCTGGTGGACGAATATGCCCTCTGCTACGACCTGGGCGGCGGTGAATTGCTGTGGACCAGATGCATCCAGGAAGAAGTGGCCATTAACCATTACTACTTCACCCGCGCCACGCCGCTCGTCCATGACGGACGCGTGTTCATTCATACCTTCAATGCCCGCTTGTTCGGCCTTTCAGCGGACAGTGGAGAGGTTCTTTGGGAGCTTGATCTGTACGATTACGGCGGCACCACGCTGGGCAAGGGGGGGAACTGGTGCGGGCCGCTGTATGCCGCCGGGGCAGTCGTCCTAATGTATGCCCAGGACAACAAGACCACCCGCCAGATTGCCGTCGACCCGAAGACCGGCGGGAAGAAATGGCTGACGGTCATCGAAGAATCCAGCTTCCGGCCGGCCAAGTCGAGCATCACCCTGGGCGAAGTGGATGGGAAGCCGACCATCGTGCAGTCCTGCGGTCACTACACGGTGGGCCTGAATCCGGAGACCGGTGATCGGCGCTGGGCGTTCGACTACCAGAAGGAGTTCAATCTACCCGAGGACCTGTCCGGAACGGACTCACGAAGCGCCGGCTATTCCTGGCGCATAACCTGGCCGGGGCGGATACCGTTTGTTCAGAACGGCGTTGTGCTGGATAGCCAGATGGTCGGCTATAAGAACGACTGGGCCTTTACCTACGCCTTTACCGTCGAGCAGGGCAGGATCAAGCAACTGTGGCACCAGAAGTTCCCCCTGCGCTGCTTCGGGCAGTTTGTCGTCAAGGGCGAATACCTCTACGGTCTGGACCAGATAGTGCTGAGCGGGAGGCCGGAGTCACGCAACCGACCCGATGACATGGGCGCCTTTCAGTGCGTGAACATACGCACCGGCGAGAAGCCCTGGATTACGGATGAACTCGACGAGATGGTCAACTACGGTAGCCTGAAGGACGGCAATCCTCACTACATCATCGCGGGGGATGATGTCATTTTTCACCAGCACGACGGCCTGATTGTCGGGAAAGCGACCCCGGAAAAGGCAGGGCCATTCCGCAAAATCGAACTGCGCAGATACGCGGCGAACGGTCTTGCCATGCCTGTGGTTGCGCGCGGCCGTCTGCTGGTCCGTCGCTTCGGAGGACGGGTGGGAATGCATCGGGATGAGGCAACGGTCGCCGAGGAGCGCACGCTTCTTTGCTTTGACCTCAGGAAGGATTGATTCCATGAACGGCTTAGACTCGCCCTGGCCGGTCTTTGTTGTGTTTATCCTGACTGGTTGCATTTCGATTGGCCTGGGCGCGGAAAACGAACTCGACCGACAAGCTGCGGAAGCGGTGGCAGGAAGTAGGGCGGAACGCTACTACATGCGGCTGAAACCTTTCGTGATACGGAAGGCCCCGCCTGTGCCTGCCCTCCTTCCATCACACTGCCGGTGGGCGAGCCCCTGCAGGTACGGGTCAACTGCGGGATGGACTTCCATGAGGGCGGCTGGCAATACCGCGACGAGGCGGGGAATCTCTGGCTGGCGGACCGCATGGGGCGGAAGGGCGCGCAGTGGGGCGTGCGCGGAGGAGGTGCCGGCGTCGGAATCTCAGAGACTTCGAACTGCCTCAGGTCAGGCGCCTGGCCGGCATGTACCGCGCGGAACGTTACGCCATGGACGGCTACACGTTCCATCTGCCGCCGGGCGGGTACACGGTGCGCCTCCATTTCATCGAGAGTTACCGGTTGGAAGAGGCGGAGGTCGGGCGCCGGGTCTTCGACGTAACGGTGGGCGGCGACCACCGTCTGTCGGACTTCGATCCCGTGGCCGCCGGCGGGCCGGGAACGCCCATCGTCCGCGTGTTCGAGCGCGTTCAGGTCGGTGACGAGCCACTGGAGATAGGTTTCTCCGGGGATTCAGCCGAGCCGCCGCTCATCAACGGCATCGAGATAATGGGAGAGGGACCCCTCGACGAGCCTTTCGACCTCGAACGGGGGGATGTGGAGATGGTTGGCAGGGACGTGGAGCTTCCCGATCCGCCCGGACCGGCAGTGGGGCGCTTCCTGTGCGGGGTGGCGTCCAGGGCTCTGCCGGGTTACCAACTGGTGACCGAATACGGTGGCCGGGCCACGTGGTTGCCGGACCTCCGGGGCGCCGTCAACGGGTTTTGGGCCGAACGGGGAGGTGCAGGGCAGCGGCATTGGCCGATTAACTTCACGAATTCGCCCTGCCCGCAGGTGCTCAGTCACGAGCGGTTTGACACAGATGGCTACCAGATAAAGGTGCCGTCACCGGGAACCTACGCCGTCCGGCTGCACTTCGCCGAGGGTTTTGAGGGGATCTATCGTCCGGGACTGCGCGTGTTCGACGTCAGCGTAGAGGGCCGGAAGATTCTCCGGGACTTCGACCCCGTCGCTGCTGGCGGTGGCTTTGCTTTCGCCGGCGTTTTTGAAATTCGGGGATCGAGGTTGACGACGGCCAGCTCAGCGTCGGCTTTCATGAGAAGCTCCAGTCGCCCATCATCAGCGCTATCGAAGTCTTTGAGGACAGGTCCGGAGCCCCCGAGTTCTCCGTCCGGCAGGTCGTCGGTCCGGCCCGGCGCGAACCTTTGAGCCCGAAGGGGCGGCGCAGGAAGCTGCGCGTTTTCTACGTCGGCAACAGCCACACTTTTTTCTGGGCCATTCCCGAAAGCGTAACCGCAGCCGTCAACTCCGCTCCCGGGACCGGTCTGGAACTGGTGCCTTATCGCCTGCTGCACGGGGGGAAGGTGCTCAGTTGGTTCTACCGCAAGCATAGTGACCCCGACGCGCCCTCCGCACTGAGCATCATGGAGGCCGGCCGCTACGACGTGGCCGTGCTGCAGTTGCTGCCCAAGAACGACCGGGACTTCAACGACAGAATGCTCGAGGCGCTACGAGCATTTGCCGACGTTGCGGACAAGGCGGGCACGCGGCTCATGCTGTATGTGTTCAACCCGCTGGAGGCTATGGACAAGGCCTCTCGGGACGAACTGCTGAACCTGGCAGCCGATCGTGAGATGGTGATCGTTCCCTTCGGTGAGGCCCGCAGGCTTTTGCGGGAGAAGGCCGGGGACGCCCCGCGCCCGCTTTCCATGCGGGGAGTTGGGCCGCACCTGGGATTTCACCCGGCCTACCTGGATGTCTGCACGCACTACATCGCCTGGACCGGCAGGTCGCCGGTCGGGCATCCGGTTCCTGCCCTGGTGGGGCAGGACGTTCGGGTTGATCCCGATCGCGCGCGGTTTCTCCAGGAACTGGCCTGGGAAGCCTACCAGGAAGCCACTGAGGACTACGATTTGAGATGCTTTTCAGAGGCCCCTTGAAGGCCGGGCGAAGGCACGCTCGGGTAAGAGTGTTTCCCCTTGGGAGAGTTCTGATGAAGGCCACAAACGCAGTTCTGCTCTGCGCAGTCATGTGTGTCGGCCAGCTTGTCTCCGCGGCTGAGGTAAAGGTTGACGTTACAAAAACGCATCAGGTTTTTCATGGCTTCGGGACGTGTCTGAAGTCCTGGGGAAACCGCGAGACAGGTCCCGTGGTCTCCGGCCAGTATGATCCGGATCTGCAGTGGCGTTACGCGGAGGACCTGGGCATGAAAGTCGTCCGCATTCCCATCAGCAAGTGGGTTTACGAGCACGAAAACCCCTACGGCATAGAGCCAAGCGCCACCGCCGAGGGAATGCGCGACCCGGACGCGATCAGCTACAAGGACTTCCGGTGGGCCTACAACAGCGGCCGGGCGCGGGGACGCATTCAGTATCCGGTGGACTTTGCGAAAGCCATCGTCCGGCTGAATCCACGGGTCAAGGTCATCGGTTCGGTCTGGAGCCCGCCCCACTGGATGAAGGAGCCCGCCGAGAGCGGCCCCGGCAAGCGTTTCCACTGGAGCAAATACGGCTGCTCCAGTTGCGGCGGACACCTGAACCCCGATTATTACGAGCACTACGCCCACTACCTGGCCGAATGGATCAAGGGGCTGAAGCAGGTCCACGGCATTGACCTCTACGCCATCAGCATTCAAAACGAGCTTCATTTTTACGAGCCTTACAACTCCTGCGTCTACACGCCACAGGAGTTCGCTGACGTGGTCGCGGTCGTCGGCAAGGTCTTCGAGGAGGAAGACATCCCAACCCGCATCATGGGGCCCGAGGACATGACAAAGTTCCCGGCCCGCACGATGGGGTACGTCAGGGCCGCCATGGCGAATCCGAAGTCGGCCGAAGCTTTGTCCGTCATCTGCTCGCACGGCTACGCCGACGGCGTCCAGACTTCCCTCGCGGCCGACGATGCCCTCAGGCTCTGGCAGACGATACAGGAGGTCTGCCCCGGAAAGGAATGGTGGATGACGGAGACCGGCGGCGGGGGAGGCAAGTGGCACGATATCGAGATGGTCTGGCAGCACGGAAAGCGCAAGGGGCAGAAGCGCACGGTGAAAGGCGCCCTGAGCGGCTTCGCCACGAGGCTGCACAACGCCATCGTCCACGGAAACGCCTCGCTCTGGACCACCTGGCAGTACCTGGACACGTCCGAGGGCACCCGGGCCGGCCTGATCAACGTGAGCGGTGGGGAGGCCGTGTTCACAAAGAAGTACTACGTCCAGAAACACTTCGCGCGCTGGACACCGCAGGGCGCTCATCGGGTCGAGGCCGCGGCGGATAGTGAGGGCCTGCTTGCGGTTGCTTTCCATTACCAGGAGAGCGGCGCTCTGAGCGTTGTGGTCCAGAATCACGCCGAAGAAGCCAGGAAGGTCTCCCTGCGCCTTTCCGGTCTCGACGGCGTGGATTCGCTTCAGCTGTACCTGACCGATGCCGACCATGACTGCTCCGAAATGACGGACGTGAGCGTTAGCGACGGCCAGGCTGCACTCGCACTGCCCGCTCGCAGCATTGTCACTCTGACACAGAGCGTGGGCCGATGATACCACTCGGCCCACCAAGAGGCCGCCAACACGCGGTCAAAGGTCGAAAGGCACCTCGATGACTACACGACGACTGCGTTTCTTGATTTTGGGAATTCTACTAACCGTCGCGTGCTGCTCCGCCGCTGATTGGCCGCAGTTCCGCGGGCCGCGGCGGGACGGGGTGAGCCGGGAGACCGGGCTGCCGGGTAGCTGGCCCGAGGGCGGGCCACCGGTGCTGTGGCGGGCGGAAATCGGGGTGGGCGGCGGCTCCTGCGCGATCGTGGCCGAGCGCCTCTACGTGCTGGGGGCGCTGCCGGACCCGGAGTCGTCCGAGCGCAGACCGCCGCGACGGGATTCATTGATCTGCCTGAACATCGCCGACGGCCGGCGGGTCTGGGCCAGCCCGCTGGGGCATTACACGAAGGAGCGGACCTACCATTCGCCGCACGTGACGCCAACCGTTGTTGATGGAAAGGTTTACGCCGCCGACCGAACGGGGCGCCTGATCTGCTGCGATGCCGAATCCGGCGAGACCCAGTGGGAGGTGGCGACCGCGCCCTTGATGGGGGGTGCGGACCATTCGCACTACGGCTACAGTTGCTCGCCCCTGGTGCGGGACGGACGGGTATTTGTGTGGAGCCGCTATGGGAAGGGGGGACTCTCGCCGGAGCTTCGCGAGACTCTACTCTCGGCGGAAGAGCGCGAGGAGCTGCGGACCATGGACCCGGAGAAGCGCGAGCGGTTCTTCTGGCGCGTCCGCTGTTCCGTGCTCGCCTTCGACGCGGAGAAAGGCCGGTTGCTCTGGCGCACACGACCGCTCGGGGGTTCCACCCGCAACGACCTGGCTTCACCGACGATGGGGAAATTCGGGGGCCGGGAGACGATTCTCTGGCCGACCGGCACGCAACTGGCCGGGGTGCGTCCGGAAGACGGGCAAGTTCTGTGGCAGTTTGACTACAAAAAGGCTTTCGATCTGGACAATCTCGGACCGTCGCACTCCAACGTCAGCCCCCTGGTCGTGGGCGACCTCGTGATAGACCAGCTCTGGAACCACAAGGCCACAAATCGCACTTTCTGCGTGCGCGTCGAAGCCGACGGACCGCAACTGGTGTGGCAGACCCGCGACATTGTGAGCTGGTACCACAGCTACGTCGCGTGGCAGGGACTGCTGCTGGGTCTGGACAACCAGGGCTTGGTAAAGGGCTCCGGCGCCGCCTTGCCCGGTACGCGTCCTCCGGAGATCGGCATGCTTCAGTGCTACGACATTCAGACGGGCGAACTGCTCTGGCATACGAACGACTTCGGCTCGCCCGTGGAAGGAGAGAAGCGCCTGGCGGCAAGCCGTCCGGGCTACATCCTCGCGGACGGCAAGCTGATCGTCCAGAGCCGCGAAGGCGTTGCGCTGGTGAAGGTGGATCGGAAGGGAGGCCGGGTGATAGGTGCATTCGACCTGGAGCGACGAAGCCGGGCATATGCCCTCCCGAGCCTTGCCGACGGCAGGCTTTACATACGGCAGACCAGGGGCGAACTCGTTTGCTTTGACCTGCGCACAGAATCGTGGGCGAAGCCGGGCCTCGAGTCTCCTCTGACGAAATCCCCGGACTGAAGAACAGGGAAGTGCCATGGCTTTTACGCAGAAGGCGGAAGCGCTCGATGAGCTTACCATCAGGATGGATTTAGATTGGAGTAATCGGATGAGACGGATGTTGACCTGTTTTGCTGCACTCCTGGTTTTTTGCGTCATTGGCGTCTCGGCCCAGGACTACGTCTGGCTGGAGGGCGAAAACCCGGACTCGGTCAACGCCGAACTCAGCTACGCCGGCTGGGGCAACACGGACTATCTGTCCGAGGGCAACTGGATCAACACCAAGGTGGAGTTGGCCAAGGGGGAGACGATCCCGGAAGAGGGCATCATCATGTCCTACGACTTCGAGGTCGCCCGCGGAGGCGAATACGAGGTCTGGAACCGGATTTGCTTCATGAATATCCGCTCCCCGTTCGACTGGCGCATCGACGACGGGGAATGGCGGACGGTCGAGCCGGACGACCTTTCCACCGACCTGATGCCCATCGCGTGGTGGAACGAGGTCTCGTGGCTGCCCATGGGCACTCAGAAGCTGGATGCCAGCCGGCATCGCATAGATATCCGTCTTATCCGGGGCCTCGCGCGCAGGGGCAGGGGCCCGGGGCGCATTCTCTATGCATCCGATGTCATCTGCCTGTATCGCGGCGAGTTCCGCCCCAACGGCAAGCACAAACCGGACGCAGAGTGGCGCACTGAACAGGACATCGCGGCGGAGGAGCACCAGTTCAAGCTGCCGAAGCCAGAGACCGGCAAACGCGTCCGTGTGTCACTGAACGGCCTCTGGCAGTATGCGCGCTTCGATGAATTCCCCGAAGTGCGCGATCGGACAGGCCCTATCGCCGAGGCCCCGAACCACGAAGAGCTTTTCTGGTCCAGCTGGTCATGTTCACGCCGCGTCGGAAATTGTTCACGCCGCGCCGGAATTTTGCGC
>CAZNGS010000001.1:63981-143635 GCA_964572825.1 uncultured candidatus Brocadiaceae bacterium | reverse complement strand
CCAACAGGCGGTGGCAGTACGAGCAGTTTTCGGCCACGAAATAGAGGGCAGCCGCTCGGATCGGTGACCTACAACATATGGCACCTACGAGAGCGAAGTGCATAGCCCGAGCTTCTTTTTCATACCCAGAATCGCACGACTTAGGTCTCAACATGGTAAATGAAAGGCCGACATATACCCCGTCCCGGCGGGCGGGGCGGTTACGCGATCCCTTCCTCGAACTCCCGGATGGCCTGGATGAAGCGTTTGGCGTAGCGGCGGCACTTTTTCTGGCCCACGCCTTTGACCTGTCGGAATTCCTCCGGGGTCCGGGGCCGACGACGACATATTCCGCGCAGCGTGGCGTCATTGAAGACCACGTAGGCGGGCACGCCCCGCCTGTCGGCCAAGTCTTTGCGCAGAGCGCGGAGGTGTTCGAACAACTCCGGGTCCGCGTCCTCCCAGCTTTCGGTCTCTATACGGGTCGTTTCGACGCGCTCGTGCTGTGGTGTGGACAGGCGGGGCCGGCGCTCGCCCCGCAGGACCTGCCTGCCCCTCCGCGTCAGCTTGAGCACCTTGTACTGCTTCGTGCGTGCCAGGCAGCGCAGCGCAACCAGTTGCTCGATCCAGTTGCGCACCTGCCTGGCGGGGTAATCGCTCAGCAAGCCCCAGGTGCTCAGCTCGTCGTGGCGGTTCCGGAGGATGCGCTCGGCACTGGAGCCGATCAGTACGCCGGCGGTGTAACTCGCTCCGTACCGCTGGTTCAGACGCACCACGCAGGAGAGTATCTTCTGGGCAGTCTCCAGAGAATCTTCCAGGCAATCGACCTCCCCCAGGCAGAAATCGCACGCGTCGCAGTTGTCCTTCTCGAATTCCTGCCCGAAGTATTCCACCAGGGTCCGATGGTGGCACGAAACATCGCAGCAGAAGCCGTACATGTCGCTCAGTTTGCGCAGTTGGATGCGCTGGACCTCCGGTTCGCTGTCGGAGAGCAGGACTTTCCAGGTGTGGTAGTCGCTGCCGGAGTAGAAGACCCAGCACTCCGCCTTCAATCCATCCCGGCCCGCACGGCCGCTCTGCTGCTGATAGTGCTCCAGGGTTTTCGTCATCGCGGCGTGGATCACGTAGCGCACGTCGGGCTTGTCGATGCCCATCCCGAACGCCACCGTGGCCACGATTATATCCACCTCGCCCCGAGAGAATGCGTCCTGATTACGCTTCCGCTCGGCGGGCTCCATGCCGGCGTGATAGGGCAGGGCGGAATAACCGTGGTGTCGCAATGTGGCGGCCATCTCGTCCACGTCTTTTCGGCGGATGCAGTAGATGATGCCGCCATCGTCGGGGTGCGAATCGATGACGCTGCGCACCTGCCGCATCTGGTTCTCCCGTCGGCGGACGCGGTATACCAGGTTGGGCCGGTCAAACGAGCCCACCAGGACTTCCGGGGACTGGAGTCGCAACGTCTGCACGATGTCCTGACGCACCTGGTGGGTGGCGGTTGCCGTGTAGGCGTGCAGGGCGATTTCGGGGAAAAGGTCCTTCAGCGCACCCAGTTTCCGGTACTCGGGCCGGAAGTCATGCCCCCACATGCTGACGCAGTGCACCTCGTCCACGGCGATGAAGGAGACATCGCCGCCCCGCAGCATGTGCGCAAACCGGTCGGACATGAGACGCTCCGGGGAGATGTAGAGAAGCTTCAGGTCGCCGTCCTGGAACCGATCGATGATCTCGCGCTGGTGCTGGAAGGAGAGGCTGCTGTCGAAGCGCGCCGCAGGCACCCCGCACTCGCGCAGCGCATCCACCTGATCCTTCATGAGGGATATGAGGGGACTTACCACCACGGCCGTGCCGGGCAGCTCCACGGCCGGCGCCTGGTAGCACAGCGACTTGCCCCCGCCGGTGGGCAGCACCACCAGGGAGTCCCGTCCTCTCAGGACGCTCTCCATGGCCTCGCGCTGCAGGGGGAGGAAGGTTTCGAAGCCCCAGTATTCCTGGAGGGTGTCGCGGAGCATGGCGGACTATGTGGACCCGGTAGATTCGGCGCACTGCCGGCGTTCATGGCGTGGCAGGATACCGAGGATCTCCTTTTTCTTTTCCTGGTAGAAGCAGTAGTCCTCGAAGCGGCAGTCGGGCACCTGGTGGTCGAGGGCGGGGATGTAACCGCCGTCCTCGACGACCGGCGCGACGCGCTCCAGCTCCCGCACGATGGCGTCGCGGCCCTTCGGCACCACGTGCTTGTCCACGCCCCCCATCATGCTGAAGGCGTGTCCGTACTGGCGGCGCAGAGCGACCACGTCCATTGAGGCGAAGACTTCCAGCGGCCAGATGTGATTGACGCCGCCTTCCAGCCAGCTCGGAATCAGCGCGCGCACGTCGCCATCGGAGTCCACGGCGACTATCTCGCCCCCGCGGGCCCGCCACCAGTCGGCGAGGCGCCTGTAGCGGGGCACGCACATCTCCTCGAAGATAGAGGGCGTGATGATGGGTCCGGTGCGGAAGGCGCAGTCCTCCCAGAACCAGAGCATGTCGAAGTCGATCGCGTCGGCGGTCTTATCCAGGATGCGGAGTGCCAGTTCGACGCGTGCATCCATGATCTCCTCAATCATGGCGCGGTCCTCGTGGAGCTTCACGCAGTAGTTCTCAAAGCCCAGCTCCATGCGAAGTTCCCCCACCATGCTGGGTGCTTCCAGCACCTTGACCACATCGTGGCGCTCGTACTTCGCCACTACGTCGCCCCAGTCGTCGGGGTAGCGGGCCTCCGTGTCCGGCTGAAAGTCATTCTTGATTCTCTCCCAGTCCTCTCGCTGCTGGAGCGCTCCCTCCAGCACAACGTGTCCGGACTCGGCATATTCGGGATCGGTCTCCTGGTGCCAGATGGCGACGCGGCCCCACCGGTCGCGCCAGGCGCGGCCGTACCGGGTCATCGGCATATCTTCCTCGTTCGGCGGAGGAAGGCCCGGAATGGGGCCGAAGTCGATCTTGCGCATGAGCCACCGCCGATCGAACCCGAAGAACTCCCTGGCCGTGACGCCCTGCGGCAGTCCTTCCCGATGCCATCGCTCGCGGGTCACGGGACCGGGCAGGCCGTCGAAGTGGGGGATGAAATCCGCTTCCTGGAAAAGTGCGATGCGCCGGTAACATTCCGCGACGGACATCATGTTGTTGTTCCTCGGATCATGCGGTGATCGGCCGGCGTCGATTACTGCCGACTCTCCGCCTCTGGAGGGGCGGTCGTCGCTTTCTTCGGAGGGGCATCTTCGCTCGCTTCGATCTGCTGGAGTCTCTGGCGGAGCCATCTGTCAGCAGGCATTTCCACGCCATCCGGTAGACGGACCACGTACCTGCGGTCCGTGGTCCAGGAGATGCTTGCCACCCGATCGATGAAGCTGTCCACTGAGTTGATCTCGTCTTTCACAAACTCGTATTTCGTGCGGATGTGTTGCTCCGCCCGCAACGGGCGGTACGCCTTGCCGTTGCGGATGAACGTGACGTCTGATTGGCCGATGGCCGCCAGCAACGCCTACCAGAAGAAACAGCCACATCGGCAAACCGGCCATCAGAACTGTCTTCAGTGACATACCTTACCGCCTGCCGTAAGGCAATGATCCAGGAGCGCGCCCCGATGTCGCTGCCCGGGCATCAGTCCACCAGGAAGGTTGGGGCTTTGTTTTGATCTGACGACTTTCGCCTGCCAGGGCTCATGGTAACCCCATGCGCCGATTCATCAAGGGGAATTCGGACCGGACAACGAAGGTGTTTAGCCGCGCGAGCATGGCCGCGGCGCCCGGGGGCCTGACGGCTACAGAGGGACGAGCAACGCGGTATGCACGAATAATACAAAGAACGCCTGTTGCGTCTATTGTATATGCCCGCGCTCTCGCATAGCATAAGGCGTTGTTGCAGAACGCGCTCCGTCGACCCTCGCAGCCGGCCGAAGCCAGGATGGGGTCCTGCAATAGCGCCTAAAGGTCTGTTCCCCGTCCGACAGAACTTCAGAAGGACTCGCCGCGATGACGGAAAACCGCAGCCCCAACATTCTGATAATCGTCACGGACCAGCAGCGCGCGGACACCATCCATGCCCTGGGCAACGAGATGATCCGCACGCCGAACCTGGACCGGCTGGCCCGTGAGGGCACCGCCTTCCGGCGCAACTACACCTCCTGCCCGGTCTGCGCCCCGGCGCGCGGCTCTATGGCCACCGGTCTGGCGCCGCACCGGGGGCTGCAGACGGACAACTTTGGCGGGCCGAAGATGGACGTACCGGACTTCGCCACCATCCTGCACGAAGCCGGCTACCAGGCCGCCGGCTACGGCAAGCCACATGAGCCTTTCGGGCGCGCGAAGACGCACACGCCGCCGGGCGTCCCGTCCGGACTGGACAGTTTCGACGAGTTCCTGACCTCGAAGGAGGACTATAAGCCCTGGTTTGCCGAACAGGGGTTGGGCTGGGTGGAGCAAACCGGAGGCCTCGGCACGGAGTACTACTACATCCCGCAGGTCATGCGCTACCCGGAGAAGTACTGCAAGACGCATTGGATCGCCGACAACAGCATCCGTTTCCTCAATGAACGCGACCCTGACAGGCCGTTCCTGCTCTGTTCGCACTTCGGCGCACCGCACCCGAACTGGGAGCTGCCCTACCCGTGGAACTACCTCTACCGGGCCAACGAGATGGACCATCCGCTGCGCCCGGCAAACTACCGCGACTACCAGTGCCGCGCCAACCGCTTCCAGAACCGCTACAAGTGGATGGAGGAGGCCGTCGAGGGCGACGACATGCTGCTGCGCCGCATCCGCGCCGCTTATTACGCCACGGTCTCCTACATAGACTACCACGTCGGGCGCATCCTCAAAGCCGTGGGCGATGAGCTGGACAACACCCTGGTCCTGTTCACCACGGACCACGGGGAGATGCTGGGCGACTACGGCTGCGTGGGCAAGCGGTGCATGTTGGAGGCCGCCGTGCGCGTGTCGCTGCTGGTCCGCCTCCCCGGCTTCATGCCCGAGGGGCGCGAGTGTCGCGGGGCCTCCTCCACCATGGACCTTATGCCGACGGTGCTGGAGGCGGCCGGGCTGGAATGCCCGGAGCAGCCCGAGGGCTGCTCCCTGCGCGAGGTGGCCGACCTGGAGCCGGGAGAGAGGATCGTCTTCAGCCAGTTCAGCCGCTCCTGGAACGGGCAGTATTTCGCGGCCGACGGCGAGCGCTGCTACTGGCACTCCGCCGCCGACAAGCGGGAGTGGCACTTCGCCGTCGGGGACGAAGTCGCCCAGGGCCCCATTCTGGAAGAAGACGACCGGGGCCGGGAGCTGCGCGCCGCTCTCATCGAGCGCCACCGGGAGGACGAATACTCCGATGCGGTGGCCGGCGAGGACTGGAAAGACCACGTAGTGCCGGCCAACCGGCAGCACCGGGACCCGGACTACGGGCTGCTGTTCGTCGAAAACGCCGATAGACTCCAGGCCGACATTGACGCGCTCGGTCCCGGGTACGGCCGCAAGGTCACCGGATTGGCGGAGGGCCACCTGATGGCCGAGCACATGGTTGTGCCCACCGAGGAAGAATGGGAAGCCATGGGCTACAAAGCGCCGTGGCTTTGAGACCCGCGGAAACGCGGCGGGATGCAGCCCACGTGCCGAGCAGCCGGGGCAAACCTCCGTGGCAGTAGCGTGCGTAAACTGAGGCTAAGCAGAGGAAGACGGGACGGTGCCTGATCAACCTCCGAACGTGTTGATGATCGTCACGGACCAGCAGCGTGCCGATACCATCGGGGCGCTGGGCAATCCCATAATCAAGACTCCCAATCTGGACCGCCTGGTGCGCGAAGGGACCGCCTTTCGACGCGCTTACAGCCCCTGTCCGGTCTGCGCTCCCACCCGTGGTTCGCTTTCCACCGGTGTGCCGCCTCACCTGGCCGGTTGTTCCGACAACTGCGGACACGCCCCGGTGGACCTGCCGGACTTTGCCACCCTGTTGCATCATGCTGACTACCAGACCGCCGGCTACGGCAAGCAGTACTCCCGCTTTGGTCCCGATGGGGCGGCGGGCAACCGGATGGGCTTCGACGAATGGCTCGATTGGAAGGATTTCAACCGGTGGTGGCGCCAGCAGGGGTTCGACTACCTGGACGGTCCCCGCGGGTTCAGCAACGAGTACTACTACATTCCCCGGCCCATGGGCTACCCGGACCGCTACTGCCGGTCACACTGGCTCACCGATCACAGTATACGCTTTCTGGAGGAGCGGGACCCCGACAGGCCGTTCCTGCTCTGTTCGCACTTCGGCGAGCCGCACCCGCCGTGGGTGCTCCCGTACCCCTGGATGTATCTCTACCGACCCAACCAGATGCCGCATCCCCTGCGCCCGGCCAACTATCGCGACTACCGGTGCCGGGCCAACAGCTTCCAGAACCGCTACAAGTGGATGGAAGATGCCGTGGAGGGGGACGACACGCTCCTGCGCATCATCCCCGCGGCGTATTACGCAACCGTTTCGTACGTTGACTACCAGGTGGGCCGCATCCTGGACGCGCTTGACAATACGCTGACCATCTTCACGTGCGATCACGGCGAGATGCTGGGCGATTACGGCTGCGTGGGCAAACGCTGCATGCTGGAGGCCGCCGTGCGCGTGCCGCTTATCGCCCGGCTGCCCGGTTACATGCCCGAGGGCCGGGAGTGCCGCGGCGCCGCCACGCTGCTCGACGTCATGGCGACCGTGCTGGAAGCAACCGGCCTGGACTGCCCGGAGCTGCCGGAGTCCCGTCCTTTGCCCGAGGTTGCGGAGCTGGAGCCCGGTGAACGGATCGTATTCAGCCAGTTCAGCCGGGGCTGGAACGGTCAGTATTTCGCCGCCGACGGGGAGCGGTGCTACTGGCACTCCGCGGCCGACAAGCGGGAGTGGAATTTCTCGGTCGGGGATGAGATCGACCAGGGTCCGATTCTGCAACGCGACCAACGTGGAGAGGAACTTCGCCGGGCACTGATCGAGCGGCACAGTGACGACGCTTTCTCGCAGGCGGTCGAGGACGACGATTGGGCCGACCACGAGGTGCCGGCCAACGCCTTGCACCGCAATCCCGATTACGGTTACCTGTTCGCCGAACCGGCGGACGAAATCCAGGCCGACGTGGATGCACTCGGCCCCGGTTACGCGCGGCGATGCACCCGCGTGGGAGAGGGCCATCCCATGGCCGAGCACATGCTGCCGCTCACCGCGGAAGAGCGGCAGGCAATGAGTCAGACCAAAGAAGTCGGACGCCGCGGGCGGAATCCTCAAACATCAGAATCGTGAGACACGACGGTGATGACGAACGTGATAGCGGAGCAGAACCGGGTTGCCGAATGTCAGTTCACCACCGGGTGCGAATACCCGGACCCCTTCAACGACGTAGAGCTGCTCGCCCTGGTGACCGATCCCGAAGGTGTGACACGGCGCGTGCCGGCTTTCTGGTCGGGCGGCGGCACCTGGCGGGTGCGCTACTCGTCCGACATCGTCGGGGAGCACTCCTTCCGAACGGAGTGTTCCGACACGGAGAACTCCGACCTGCACGGGCGCGAGGGCACGATCGTCGTCAGTGCTTACGGGGGTGACAATCCCCTGTACAGGCACGGTCCGTTGCGGGTCTCCGAGGACGAAAGGCACTTCGTGCATGCGGACGGGACGCCGTTCTTCTGGCTGGGCGACAGCTGGTGGATGGGTCTTTGCAGGAGGCTGCGGTGGCCCGACGAATTCAAGCGGCTCACGGCGGACCGGGTTGATAAGGGCTTCACCGTGATCCAGCTCGCGGCGGGCCTGTACCCGGACATGCCGCCGTTTGACGAACGCGGTGCCAACGAGGCCGGCTTCCCCTGGGACCGGGATTACCGTTGCGTCAATCCGTCCTACTTCAAAATGGCGGATCGCCGCATCCGCCACCTTGTCGGGCAGGGCCTGATGCCGTGCATCCTCGCCTGCTGGGGTCATTACCTCGCCTACGCGGGGATCGAGGGCGTGAAGAGGCACTGGCGCTACCTGGTCGCCCGTTACGGAGCCTACCCCGTCGTCTGGTGTATTGGCGGGGAGGTCATGGATGCCGCCCGAACCCGGATGAAGGAGCTGCGGCAGGCGGACACCCGGTCGGAAGATGACATGAAGGAAGAGTGTCGGCGCTGGGCCATGGAGGGATGGACGGAGGTGGCGCGTTACGTGCGATCCCTGGACCCGTTCGGTCGTCTCGTCACCATTCATCCCACGACGATGAAGTGGTCGCAGGCGATGGTGGACGACCCGTCGGTGCTGGACTTCAGCATGATTCTGGGCGGCCACAGCGGCTGGCACAGCCTGGGCAAGATGGTCGATGTGCTTGAGTCCGTCCGGCGCGACGAGGCATCCATGCCGGTACTCAACGGCGAAGTATGCTACGAAGGCATCGCCGGTGACTGCGGGCCGGACGTCCAGCGGTTCGCTTTCTGGTCCAGTATGCTTTCGGGGGCCGCGGGCCACACCTACGGCGCCAACGGCATATGGCAGGTCAACCGGCGGGAGCAGCCCTTCGGTGCGTCCCCCAGCGGGTTGAACTGGGGCACCACGCCGTGGGACCAGGCCATGGACTACCGGGGGAGCCGCCACATGGAGCTCGGCCGGGAACTGCTGGAGCGCTACGAGTGGTGGCGTTTCCAGCCCCATCCGGAATGGATCGAGCCCCACGCCGGCCCGGAGAACCGGGAATCCGCCTACGCGGCCGGCATCCCGGGCCGGGTCAGAGTCTTCTACCTTCCCCACGCCTACACTTTCGGTCCGAAGCTGGGCGGCCAGGAGAATCGGCTGACGAACCTGGAAGAGAGCGTCGTTTACGATGCCTACGCCTACATCCCTTCCACCGGCGACGAGTACGAACTGGGCGAGCGGCAGGCGGACTCGAAAGGGGAGGCCCCCCTATGGACGGCGTGCCCTCCGGTGTTCGCCGATATGGTCCTGGTCCTGGAGGCGCCCGACGCCGGACGCTGAGACTTCCTCCCCTGCGCACTGGCGGTAGGTGTGCTGGCGGTCGGTCACGGGCAGGTTGCGCAGGGCCGATCTGATGCCCACCCGTGCAGCGGGAAGGCCTTCCCCTTAATATCCTGTACCATCCGTGGGAACGTCGAGCGTGGGTCCCTCGGGTTGACCGGGCAGAGGCAGCATTGAGCAAAGGCTCCCGTGGTGCAATCGCCCCTGCGGTCCGAGGCGAATCCTTTTCCGGGACGAACGGGAAGCACGCGATGAATCTGCGATTGAAGGTGGCCTGGTTGAGCGCGGCGGGCATCTGTGCCGCGAGTTGTCTTGCGGTCGCCGCCGACTGGCGTGCGGACATGGACCCGAGCGGCCTGATGTGGGGCCTTCTGCACGACGGGGACCTGCTGGCGGTGCGGTCCGAATTCGTGGTCGCTGCCCCCCGCTGGAGACCTTATCTCGGTCCCTCCCGGGCCGAAGATGTGGACCATTCCGTTTCCGACGGGCTTCAGCGGTGGTCCGGCGAGCTGCGCCTGGACGGCCGGCCGACCTTTCGCTTCGAGCAGGAGCTCGCTGAGGCCGAGGGCAGCGTCGAAGTCACCCTCCGCATCCGGGCCCTGCGTGAGGCGGAGCTGGACGGCGTTTTCCTCGACATCAAGGTTCCCGCCGACGATTTCGCGGGCGGGCGTCTGGCGATGGCGGGGGAGGAAGTCGAACTGCCGGCCCCCGGGCCACGGGAGACCGCCGCCTCCGGGGAAGCCGCCGGTGTCGAATTCATTGCCCCGAATGGCCGCCGCCTCGCTTTCGCCATGGAACGGGCTTACCATTTGAGCGTCAAGGCGCATCCCGGCTGGCTGATGCGGCACTATCGCGTTCTCGTCTCGCTGCATCGGGGGGATATGGCGGCGGGCCGGCTTGTGGAGGCGCACTACAGCTTCCGGGTGGCGGGGAGGAGCGACCGCACCCCCGCCCGCCTGCGGCTGGACAGAAACGCCGAGCGCTATCGCCTGGAGGGTTTCGGTGGGAACTACTGCTTCTGGCCAAACGGTCCGTCCGTGGATTACACCCTGGACCACCTGAAGCCCCGCTGGGCGCGCACGCAGATGTTCCTCATGTATTGGGAACCGCGTAACGACGACGGCGACCCCGGTCACATCAACTGGGACGCCTTCGAGGGGCAAGAGAAGGGCATGTGGATACTGCAAACGGAGATGAACGCCGCCCGCAAGATGGCCGAACGCGGCATCCCGTTCATCATATCCTGCTGGCAGGTGCCCGACTGGATGCGCGTCCCCGAGTCCGAGAAGCCCACGGGCCGGCGGCCCGTCGCCCGCTCCCAGTGGCCGGAGGTCGTGGAGTCCATATCCGCCTACCTGATCTATTTGAAAAAGAACTACGGCGCCGAGCCGGCCATGTTCAGCTTCAACGAGCCACAGCTCGGCCGCATTCCCGATGCGGAAGACCACCGCGACTTCAGCAAGATGCTCGGGCGGCGCATGGAGGGGCTGGGGCTCAAGACGCGCATCCTGGCCGGTGACGTCAACACTCCCGGCAGGGACAAAATCGAGTATCCGAAGCCGCTGTTGAACGATCCCGAGGGGCGGAAGTACGTGCGCGCTCTCGCGTTCCACTCCTGGAGCGGCGCCACGCCGGACACCTATCGCGCCTGGTCGGAGCTGGCGCGCAGGCACGACCTGCCGCTGTTCTGCACGGAACTGGGCTGGCACGCTCTGGCACACAGGTCACGGGCCTCCCGCACTGCACTGTATGCCCTGGAGGAGCTGAAAGTTTATCAAGACCTGCTGCTCCACGCGCGGCCCCAGGTGCTGCTGGAATGGGAGTACGGCGGCAGCTACCCGCTGCTGCTGGAGGTCGATGATGGGCTGGCCCCGACGGCCCGTTACTGGATGATCTACCAGTTCGCCAACCGGACCCCGACTCCGGCCACGGCCCTGGGTACGGAGAGTGACAACCCGGAAGTGCTGTTTACGGCTTTCCGAGGGCAGGGGGAAGAAGAAAATGGCGCCTACGGTCTTCACATTGCCAACCTCGGGGCCGATCGGCCTGTCACGCTGACCGGCCTGCCGCCCGGTCTAACCCGGCTCAAGGTATCCCACGTCAACATCGCCGCCCCCGGGGAACCCTCCCCGCGAACCACTCACGTGAGTAGCGGAACCCTCGAGATGCGCCTTCCCCCCCTGTCCCTGACTACCCTCCAGTGGCAGGAGCAGGCGCTTCAGAACGGGGATTTGGTTCAAAAGCTCAGATCGACGGGAAGGGAGTGAATGGTGAGTGACCGCGAGGTACGGATCGGCATCATCGGCACCGGGAAGATAGGCAACAGCCACCTGCGGAAGTACGCCGACATCCCCGGTGCCCGGGTGGTGGCGGTGGCGGACATAGACCGTGCGGTCGCCCGCCAGGCGGCTGACGAGCACGATGTCCCCCATGTCTATACCGATTACCACGAACTCATGGCGCGCGATGACGTGGAAGCGGTGGACGTCTGCCTGCACAATATGCTGCACAGCCCGGTGAGCTGCGACGCCATGCGGGCCGGAAAGCACGTCTATTGCGAGAAGCCCATTGCCGGCACATACGCGGACGGACTGGCGATGGTGGAGTGTTCCCGATCCACCGGGCAGATGCTCCACGTCCAGGTGGGCACGATGTTCGGGGACGCCACCCGCGCAGCCAAAGAGGTCATCGAATCCGGGCGCTGTGGAGACATCTACCACGGTCGCGCCTACGTGAACCTGAAACGCAGCCGGCCATTCGTGGACGGGAAGAACACCCCGGCCTTCGTCCGACGCGAAACATCGGGCGGCGGGGCGCTGATCGACTGGGGCATCTACGTGATCTGTCAGGTCCTCTGGCAGATGGGCAATCCCAAACCGGAGCGCATCACCGGTCAGACCTACGACCGAATGCCCATGGATCAGAGCCTGCGGGAGGAGAGCGGATACGACGTGGAGGAGATGGGCTGCGGGTTCGTCCACTTTGAAAACGACGCGACGATGGACATCTTGGCCGCCTGGGCTTTGAATCTGGACGAACAGGTGGGCTGCTGCGTCGCCGGGGACCGGGGCGGCATCCTGTTCGCGCCGTTTTTCGCACGTGACGTGCCGCCCGTGCATTTCTTCTCGGCCGTAAGCGAGCCGTATGTGCGGGAACCGCTGGACCTGGGGGCCGCCCGCGAGCGCTGGCGCTCTGCCGGCGGCGGGGACGCTTACGACAGCCCGCAGCATCACTGGGTGCGCGCGCTTCAGGGCAAGGTTTCGCTGATGCCCACGGCGCAGGTGGCCCTGAACATGATATTGATCGCCGAGGGCATTTACCGTTCGGTGGAACTCGGCAGGGAAGTGCGGGCTGAAGAGCTGGTGGTCCGTGACACTTGATTTTGTGGGTTCAGAGCCATTCTGGCGAGGTCAATTCAAGGCGCGGCGACAAAGGCGACCTTCCCGGTCTCTGCGGAGCCGCAACGAAGAAGTGGCCCGCCTGGATACCGACTACCTCTCGTTGACCCGAGGAGCTTCGCGCGTTAGCATTTCTCCGTTGCAGTGTCCCTTCCACAGCGACCAGAGAGACGGACGGAAATACAGAAGATGAGCGAGATACGAGTCCTTATCGCGGACAAGGTTTCCGAGGACGTGGGCCGGATCCTGCAGGAGGAAGGAATTCAGACCGATTTCAAGCCGGGCCGGGCCGAAGATGAGATTCTGACCGATATCGGTGGCTACGATGCGATGGTGGTGCGGTCGGCCACGAAGGTCACCCGCCGCATCATCGAGGCGGCCGATCGGCTGCGTGTGATCGGGCGCGCCGGAGTGGGCGTGGACAGCATAGACTGCGAGGCCGCCACCGAGCAGGGCGTGGTGGTCATGAACACACCGGCCGGGAACGTGGTTTCCGCCGCGGAACACACCGTGGGTATGCTTCTCGCGCTGGCGCGGGATATCCCCGCCGCGCACGCGGAGGTTCGGCAGGGAACCTGGAACCGAAGCGCCCACACAGGCGTTGAGCTGGAAGGGAAAACGCTCGGAATACTGGGACTGGGCAAGATCGGCCAGCACGTCGCGCGGGTCTGCAGGGCACTGGGCATGCGGGTGCTCGCTCACGACCCCTATATCAATCCCGACAAGGCCGGGGAGCTGCGGGTGCGGTTGGTCGGTTTCGACGCCATTCTGGGCGATTCCGACTTCCTGACCGTCCATACGCCGGCCACGCCCGACACGATGGGCATGATCGATGCGGAGGCCCTGGGGAAGATGAAGCCCGGCGCGCGCATCATCAACGTGGCGCGGGGAGGTATTGTGGACGAGGGGGCACTGGCCGATGCGCTCCGGGATGGGCGCCTCTCGGGAGCGGCCGTGGATGTGTATTCTCAGGAACCAGTGGCGGTCGACAACCCCCTGCTGGAGGCGCCGAACGTCGTGCTGACCCCGCACCTGGGCGCCAGCACCAGGGAGGCGCAGTCCAAGGTGGCCGAGACCATCGCCAAGCAGATCGTCGCGTTCTTCAAAGAGGGTGTCATCCAGAATGCGGTCAACCTGGCGGTCCACCTGGAGCCCGAGCTGGCTCCCTACGGCGAACTGGCCGAGGCCCTGGGCCTGCTGGCGGTTCAGATGTGCGAACGAGAAGCGGTCACCCGCGTCAAGGTGGCCTGCCACGGCCGTATCGCCCACAGCAACGTGCGGGCCCTCGCGGTGAGCGCCCTGGCCGGTGTGCTGCGTCCCGCCACGGAGAGCAACGTGAACCTGGTCAACGCCTCCACCATCGCGCAGGAACGGGGCATAGAGCTGGTTGAGGAGAGCTCCGAGCAGATCCGCAGCTACGAGAGTCTGCTCAGCGTGGAAACGGAGGCGGGCGATGCAGTTCGCCGGGTCAGCGGCACCTGCTTTGACGGCAAAACCCCCAGGGTCGTCGAGATCGACGGACTGGCCATCGACCTGAAACCAGCCGGCACAATCCTCATCATGAGATATGACGACCGGCCCGGCATGGTCGGCAAGTTCGGCACCATCCTGGGCAATGGCAACATCAATATCGCCAGCATGGACGTGGGGCGGGTCGAGAAGGGCGCCGACGCCGTCGTCGCCCTCACGCTGGATGATCCGGTCCCCGACCCCACCATTGCGGCGATCCGTGACGCCATCGCCCCCAAAGAGATCCATCTTGTGTCGCTGCCGTCGCTCGAACCGCGGTGAAGCCGGGGCCGCCGGCTGCCGGCGCCGACGGACGGCGTGGTTTTTCCGGATGTGGATGGAACAATTCGTCGCTCTCACGCGACTGAATGAATAGCTGTGCCGGGCAGGGCGCGCACCGCCGTGGTGAAATGGCACTGTCAGCGGGGGTGAAGCCTATGACGCGTTGCAGGAGCAGGGACTTCAGGGGGGGCCGCACCGGAACCCGCTGGCTTGCGGGGTTCCTTTTCATCTGCCTGTCTCTGGGCGCGACCTCCGCTCTCCGCGCCGACCGTGAGGCGTTCGTGTCGAAGGCCGATTACTCGGTGCAGGCGGGCGAGCGCTTCGCAGAGGTCACCGCCAGATTGACGGTCCAGACCCGTGAGGGGGACGGTGGGCATCACGTTTCCCTCCTGCCGGGCGACACCCCGTTGCGCGCCGCTGAGGTGATTTCCGGCCGCGCACATTTCGAGCGGCTGGGGCGCCGATACGTGCTCGTTGCGGGCGGAAAGGGCCCGTGCACCGTCCGCCTGCGTTACCTGTCCGATATCCTGGGCGGAGGCAGCTCCTATTCCACCACGCTGCCTCTCGTGTCGGCCCTGGCGAGCAGCATCCGATTCACTTTCCCTACCCCGGGCTATGTGGTGGACTCCGACCCGCATGTGCCGGTGGAAGCACTTGCTTCAGCGAACGCCACGGAGGCGCGGCTCTATCCCGGCACTGCCCGGCGTATTACGCTCCGCTGGGCGCCCGAAGCTCCGGAGGCAGTGCCCGCGCCGCTGTTCGACGTCCAGGAGCGGAGCATGATCTCCCTCCAGCCCGGCCTCGCGGCGCGGCGCACGGCCCTGCACGTTCGGGTGAAGCGGGGAGAGGTTGACCGGCTGACGGTCCTGCCGCCCGCAGACATCGACATTCTGGACCTCCAGGTCGCGCAGTTTGCCACCGATGGGGCACCGGCTGCTGGCAAGTGGGAATGGGCAAGGGAAGAGCAGGGGACCGCAGTCGTCGTGCGTTTCGAGAAGGCCATCACCGACCGCGTGGAGCTCCGCCTCCTCTCGGAGCAGGTCGATCCGGAAAGCATGCTCTTCCAGACCGGCGGGTTCCGGGTTCGTGGTGCCATGCACCACACCGGTGCGCTCCGTGTCGGCGCGCAGGGGTATTACAGGACCGTGGACGCCGGTTCCGAGGGGGTCGTGCGGGCGGAGGAGCCGCCGGAGGGCGATTGCTGGACTATGGGCGGCGATGCAGCAAAGGCCGCTTTGAGCTTCCGCTACCACAGTCTCCCCGTGACGCTGAAGCTGCGGCTGCGGGCGGTAGCCCCCGACGTCTCAGTTAAAGCCGCGAGTCACGCGTATCTCCAGGCCGGCGTGGTGGAACTGGAGACCCGGATGACCTGCAGCGTCGCCGATGCCCCCCTCCAGGCCCTGCGCATCATCCTGCCGGAGGGCTTGATCCCGCTGGCGGTGACCGGCCCTCGGGTGCAAGGCTGGCGTGTCGAGGGAGGAGATCTGCGCGTGCGTCTGACGGAGCCCCTCCTCGGGGAGCTGAAGCTCACGGTGAAGGCTGTGCAGAACCTCCAGCGTGTCGACGGGGTGCTGATCCCGCAACTGAACTGTGCCGATGCGGCATTCGGCGGGGGTATGGTCGGCATCTCGGCCGGCAGGAATGTATCGCTGGTTCACCATCATGCCACGGGTTTCGTGCAGGTTGATGTGCAGCGGCTACCACTCTGGATGCTGGAGCGGGGGCCGCGACTGGCTTACCTGCAGGACCGCGTGGATGCAGTTCTGGCCGTCTCCACGCAGGAGATGGCGCCGCAGGTCCGGGCCGAGGGCATCGGCGCCGTCACCGTGGCGGAGGACGCCGCCCGCGAGCAGTATCTGTTCACGTGTTCGGTTTCGGCCCGCCCGGTGTTTGGCTTCAGGCTGCATGTGCCGGCGGGTGCCGCAGTCCAGAGTGTGCGTGGCAACCTGGTTGGGGACTGGGAATACGAGCCCGAGCAGGGCGCGGTTAACGTGACGCTGGCAGAGCCCTGCGCAGGAAGGACGCAACTGCGGGTCGCTCTGGAAAGGCAGTTCGACCCGGAACAGCCGGCTGTAGAACTGGGGGGAGTCGCGATCGTGGGCGCAGAGCGCCAGAAGGGCCGGCTCGGCGTTCGAGCGAAAGGCAACCTGGAACTGGTTCCGGCCCATACGGTCGGGATGCGGCCCGGCGCGCCGGAAGACTTTGCCGCCGCGGCGCCGCCGGCGTGGGCGGAGCCCGACCTTGCTTTCCACTGGACGGGACCCCGGTGGGGTTTGACGTGTTCCATCCGGCGGCTCTCGCCGCGCATAACGGCGGACATGCAGACGACGTTGCGCTTCGGATCCGGCCGCGCGCAGGTGAGAAGCGAGATCACGTGGCACATCGCCAACGCGGCGGTGGACGAGTTTCTGATCGTCCCGCCCGAAGGCGCTGCCGGGATGCGCCTGGAGCGCGGGGGGATCGCCGGCCGGGAACTCGTCGACGGCGTATGGCGTGTGCGTCTGAGTGGACCGGTCAAAGGGGACTACCGGATGCGGGTTCTGTACGAGATTTCGCCGGACGCCGACCGCCGCGTGGACTACAGGCCCCTCTCGCTGCCGCAGGCGCGCCGTTGGGGCGGCCGTGTCGCGGCGTTCGCGCCGGACCCGAGGCTGGAGGTGGCCGTCGAGCAATATGCGGATGTCACGCCGATACAGCACCAGACCGGTCTTCTGGCAGGGGAGGGCGGTGCCCTGGCCGCCTTCAGCTACTCGGGCGGATCTCCCGCCATCCGGTTCGCCGTCAAAACCCATCAGATGGCGGACGGCGTCCAGGTCAGTGTCGGTGATGTGCGGCTGGCCACCGTGGTGAAGGAGCGTGGAGACAGCGTCAGCTACCTGAGTTGCAGGGTCTCGAACCAGGGCGCGCAGCACCTTTCCCTGGAACTGCCGCAGGGCGGTATGCTCTGGGGAACATACCTGGACAGCGAACCGGTGAAGCCCAGCCGGCACAAGGGCGGACGAATTCTGATCCCCTTGGTTGAAGTTCCTTCCGGCAAAACTTCCGAACTCGGCGTGATATGGTCCCAGGGCGTCAGGCCCATGCGGCTGCTGTCCTCCCACAGCCTGCGTTCGCCGCAGTTTGACGCGCCGGTCACGGACATCGGTTGGGAAGTCTACCTGCCCGTGGACCGCGAGATCGTGGCGAGCGGCGGCAACATGACACTGCAGCAGCAACATCCCTGGTATACGAAGGGGCTGCCCGGGGTTTTCGTTGAGGTGTGGCCGACGGTGAGGAAGGTTTTGACCGTGGCCGGCGCTGCGATTCTTATCGTAGCGCTTGTGGTCGGTGGGATATTGCTGTTCCGCCGTTCCAGGAGAGCCCTGAAGGTCACGGTGGCGGTTGTGGTGATCGTGGTGGTCTGCGCGGCGCTGTTCATGCCGACGCTTGCGCGGGCTCGCAAGGAAGCCGCAACCGTTTCAAGCCTTAACAATCTCAGGAACGTGTCGGCCTATCTCGCCCTCTACAGGAACGATCACGACGGGCGCTTCCCGCCGTCTCTGGAGGCCCTGAGACCCCGTTATACAGAAAGCCTGGACATGTTTGAGATGCCGCTCACCGGCACGCGCTACGAGTACAACGCCGACGTCAGCGGCGACGAATATCTTGGCCGTGTGCCGCTCCTCTGGGAGCCCTACCGCCCGGATGCCAAATCCATCAACGTGCTTTTTGCAGATGGTCATGCCGAGAATATCCCCGTGTCGGAGGCGGAAGCGGACCCCCGCCTGGCGCGTGTGGTGGTGCCCGACATCGGAGTCGCGGGCCGACTGGCGGGATTGCGCAGGGCGAAAAGAGCCGAAGCCCCGCCCCGCCTTGCCGTCACCGGGGAAACAGTCCGCGGAGAACTGGCTAAAGAGTTCGGGGAAGCGCTGGCGCGCGAGAGAGCGGAGCCCGAACTGGAGGAGCGCATGCGGGCAGGGAGCGTGAACGTGGGCGTTCTCGCGAGCCTCGGCCAGACCCTGGATCGTTACTCCGTGGAGGGCTGGGAGGCGCAGGTCTCGGAGGACGCGCTCGATAAGACCCTCCTCGATCTGCTCAAGGGGGATCGATCCGAAGCAAGGCTGAAAGACGGTAGCGTGCTTCGGTTCAAAGATGGAGAACTGGTGGTCGGGGGACCGCCGGAGCGCGTGGACGAAGTGAGCCGGGCGGTTTCCCGGCTCCAGGACCGAGTGCTGGAGGTCGCGCGGGAGACCACGCGGCAGCAGAAAGAGCAGCAGAGAGAACTCGTCGCCCGGCGCCGCGAGGGAATCCGACGCCGACTTGAGGCGGCCGCCGCAGCCTCCGCAACCGGCCCGGGAACCATTTCGGGGAGCCGGGCGGCGGGGGCTATGCCGCTCACCATCAGCTTCCCCAGCACGGGCACGATGGCGTATCCCTTCCGGCTCGATTATGCCGGTGTCTCTCGGGCTCGTATCAGTCTGACGTGCATCCGCGCCGGCGCCGCGCTGGTGCTCCAGGCGGTGCTGCTGGCGGTGGTATTCGGCATCGTGGCTTACGTCGTCATGAGAAGACCAGGCCCGGGCCTGGCACTCCTGGTGGCGCTGATCGCCGTGGTCGGCCTGTGCATGCCGCTGGCGGGCGCGGGCGCGAAACCGTACGTGCTCTCGGCACTGGCGGGAGTCGCCCTGGCAGCCTGCGTTCCGCTGGCGCGGGCAGCGGCGGCCGGATGTAAGCGACTGTGGTCAGTTGCTCGGAAGGCTTGAGATGCGCGAATTGGACCTTCGAACTCAGGTATGGGAGAAAACCCGATGAACTCTCGCCGCATGGCTCGTGTTTCATTGCTCATGTTGGTCCTCCTGGGTGCCGGCGCCGTAATGGCTGCGCCGGCCGAAAAACAGCAGAAGGCGGCGGCTGAAGCAGAACCCCTTTCGGGACAGGCCGGACATGGAGACGTCGCCGCGGGCCTCGTCGTCACCCGCGCAGCCACCGAAGGGAGGGTCGAGGACGGGTTGGCCCGCTTCACCACGTCCCTGGTGGTGGAGAGTCATCGAGACGAGCAGCAGAGCCTGCTCCTGTTGGAAGGGCCCATCGCCGTCACCGAATGGTCCACCGGGGCGCCGTTTCTCCGCAAGAAGCCCTACATCCGCTACCGTCATGGCGACATCGAGCTCGTGGTGAAGGGGAGCGCGACGTATCGGGTTCAACTGAGCTTTGTCACCTCGGTGCATACTGAAGAGAAAGATCGCTCCGTGACCGTGCCGCTCATCCGGGCTCTGGTCGCCGACACTGAGGTGAGTTTGCCCGGCACGGACCTGGAGGTCGAGGCGAAGCCGAAAGTCGCCACCGACACGCGCGAGGAAGATGGCAGGACGGTGGTGACGCTCTACGGAGGCGCCGGCGCGGCAACCCTCCTGTGGCGCCCCAAACCCGTGCAGAAAGTGGTGGAGCCGGTGGTCTTCGCCGAGCAGACGGCCACCGTTCACCTGGGCACGGGCATCATGCGCATCGAGAGCATCGTTGACTACTCCATCCTCCAGGGCGCATTGGACAGGCTGGCGCTGAGAATTCCCGAGGGCTACAGCCTGCTCAGCCTGGACGGCGAGCATATCGGGAACTGGGACGTCGCGCCCGGCGAGCCGGGCGGCACACGCCTTGACATCTCGTTCCTGCGGGAGATACGGGAGGGCTATCGCCTGTCCCTGAGCCTGGAGAAGGTGCTGGGGGGCGGAAGCCAGATCGTGCAGGTCTCGACCGTAGAGCCGCTGGGGGTGGTGCGCGAGAAGGGCCGCATCGCCATATCCGCCGCCAAAGAGGTGAGCGTCGAGGCAACACAGATGGAGGGCATAAGCCCGCTTGACGTTCGGGAACTGAGTTCGATCGCCCGGGAACCGTCCGGACAGGTCAAGCTGGCGTTCAGGTATCTGAGGCGGCCCTTCCGGCTGGGCGTGCGTATCGGTGAGGTCGAGGCCAGGATATCGGCCGAGGTCCTGACGCTGGTGCGGGCCGGCATGGATTCCATGCGTCTGGCCACCACGATCAACTACGACATTCGGGACGCCGGCGTTTTCGGCTTCAAAGTCGGCCTGGAGGAGGGTCTCCGGCTGGTGGACATCGAAGGGGAGAACATCAACAACTGGGACTTCGACGAAGGGAAACACATTCTCACGGTATCCCTGCGGTCGAAGGCAGAAGGCGCCTACGCATTGAACCTGGAATCCGAGGCCCAACAGGGGGCACAGACGTCCCGGCTGCCGGCGGTGCGGGCGTTGGACGTGGACCGTGAGACGGGATACATCGCCGTCATACCCACCACCGGGGTCAAGGTCGAGACGGCCGGCCTGACGGACATCAGCCAGATCGAGGTGAAGGAGCTGCCCCCGCCGATGGCGGATCAAGGGCCGGCGCTGGCCTATCGCTATATACGGCCCGGATACGAGGTGTCGGTCAACGTGAGCAAGATCGAGCCGGAGCTTGACGCCGAAGTGCATACCATCGCGACGCTGCGGGAGCACGAACTGGACCTCCGGACCGAGATTCACTACTCCATCCGGCGCGCCGGCATCTTCCAGCTCCGCGTGAGGATACCGGCGGAAATGCGCCGCACCAACGTGGAAGGCCCGGACATTGACGATACCTCCTGGGACGAGGCGTCCGGCGTCCTTACGGTGAACCTGCGGGGGAAAGTCACGGACAGCTATGTCCTGCGGATTGAAGGGGAGAAGGCGGTGGAAGATGTCGAGGGCGTTCTGGAGGTGCCCGTGCTGAGCACCGTCGGAACCCGCAAGGAACGCGGCTATCTGGCCATACTCGCGCGGGCGAGCGTGCGGGTCAAACCGGCGGAGGGGGAGATAAGCGGTCTCGACGATATCAGCGTCGATGAATTGCCTGCCGAGATGAGCGAGAAGGGCGGACAGGTAACGCTGGCGTTCAAGTACTACAGCCAGCCCTGGGCCCTGGCGCTTGCCGTGGAGCGTATTGAACCCCGCGTAACCGCCGAGGTCTTCAACCTCCTCTCCGTGGGCAGGAACCTGGTTACGGTCAGCTCCACCGTCAACTACACCATCCTGCATGCGGGGGAGGATGCCTTCTCGGTCATGCTTCCCGCCCAGGCAGATGCAGTCGATATCGATGGCGAAGGCATCAAGCACCGGGAACGCGTGGCAGAGACGAACACCTGGAAGGTCCTGCTGCATGCAGCGCGACAGGGAAGCTACCGCCTGTACGTGAGCTTCGAGATACCCCAGGCTGCGGACCAGCCCCTGATCCCGTTCAGCGGCATCGAGGTGCCGGGAGCGGAACACCAGACGGGCTATATCGCCGTAAGCTCACGGCCGGACGTGGAACTGAGCGCTGGCGCGGCCGACATTGAGAACCTGACGCCTATCGATCGGCGGGAGATCCCTGACGAGTACCTCCAGGGAGTGATGCTGCCCGTGCTACTGGCGTACCGCTACATCTCCTTCCCTTACACCCTGAGGATCGCCACGCTGACGCATGAGGCCGCCGAGGTAACCGTGGCCATCGTGGAAGCCGCCCGGCTCGACACCACCCTCACGGGGGAAGGCAACGCGGTCACGGACCTGGTGTGTGTGCTGCGCAACAGCGGCCGGCAGCAGTACCTGTCCCTGAGCCTTCCGGCGGATGCCGCCATCTGGCATGCTTTCGTTGACCGGGAACCGGTGACGCCCGTGCGGGACGGCGATGAAACCAAGATCAACATCGCCCGCGCCGGCGGCTCGGGCGGCGCGGTGCGCGTGCGGGTCCGATACAGCGAGAAACGTCCGGAGTTGGGGCGGATTGGTTCTACCCGATTGACCTCGCCCATCCAGGATATAGACGTTATGCGGTTGGGGTGGACCCTTTCCCTGCCGGACGGATACGACATTGTGCGGAGCCGTGGGACCCTCGATCGGCTGTTCCACAGCCGCTTTATGGAGGCCGGCCTTCAGGCACTGGAACCTGACGAGGAAGTCCAGGCGCGCCTCGCGGAGCCGAGGTCTATGCAGGTTCAGAAGGGCGCGGAACAGCAGGCGTGGCAGCAGGTGCGGAACTGGGAAGCGCAGACACGGGTCCAGGCGGGCGTCGGCGGCAGAGGCGCCGAGCGTGCCTCCTTTTACACGGGATCCAAGCCCGGCCAGCGGGCCAGGTTTTACTTCCAGGGCCTGATCCTGGGCGCGGCGGAGCCCGCATGGGCGGAGGTCGAGTACGTCAAATCATCGGTCGGGTTCCCCCTGCACGGTGCGCTTGTAGTGGTCGTCGGCCTGGTGTGCCTGGGACTGTGGCGGTGGCAGCGTTTTCCCCGGATCGTGCGCGCAGGGCTGATAGCCGCCCTGGCCTTGGTGACGCTGGCCATGCGCATCCTGGCGGAGGAGGCCTACGCCGATTACCTGAGCACGACAACGCACGTCTTCGCTGCAGTCGCCTGCGCACTGTTCGCCTACATCGTCCTCTCATGGACCGTCCGCTCGATCAGGCATCTGCGCGCAGAATCTGCCTGAGGACCATCGGCGGCCTCGGGATCGAGCCTATCCCGGGTTATCCGAAATAGCCCGGCTCCTGGCCCGCCTTCCACTTGATGTTGCAGCCCATGCTGGGCTTTTGGTCGCCCGGGACGGGGCGGTCTTCGAGGACGGCGTCCAGCGCGGCGCGCAGGTCTTCGCCGGTGACGGGCACGGCGTTCCCCGGGCGGCTCCCGTCCATCTGACCCCGATAGACCAGTTTGCGGCCTTCATCGAACACGTAGAAGTCCGGCGTGCACGCGGCGCGATAGGCTTTGGCCACCTCCTGGGTCTCGTCGTAGAGATAGGGGAATGGATAGCCGTACTTCTCGGCCTCCTCCCGCATGCGCTCCGGGCTGTCGGCCGGAAATGCCTCCACGTCGTTCGAGTTGATGGCCACGACGGCTACGCCCCTGTCCATATATTCGCGTGTCAGCTCCACCAGGCCCTCCCGCACGTGTTTCACGTACGGGCAGTGGTTGCACATGAAGACCACCAGGAGCGCCGGCGCGTCCTCGAAGTCGTCCAGGCTCACCACGTCGCCCTTGGTGTCAGGCAGGCTGAAATGGGGCGCCTTGGTGCCCAGCGGCAGCATCGTCGACGGAGTCTCGACCATGGTATTCATCTCCTTCCCAGCAAAAGCCCCCAGAGCGAATCCGCGGTCGCCAAAAGGCGACCAATGATGATTGTAACACCCTCATACGCCGACCCCAACCGAAACCGCACTTCTTCTGAACGGTTTTGAGGTGATGGAGGTGGCCTGCCGCGCTTTGCGGACCGCCAACGCAACGACTATACTTTTTGTTTCCACACGCCGCGCGCACGAGAAAGGACCGAACATGATGTCTGACCGGCAAGAGTGGTATCCCGAAACCAACCTCGTTTCCGCCCGGTTTCCGGACCTGGCGGGCGGGTCGGCCGTGGTCACGGGGGCGAGCCGAGGGATCGGCTGCGGTATCGCGGAGTTCCTGGGGCGGCAGGGCATGAAGCTTACGCTCGCCGCACGATCGACGGAGAAAGGACAGGCATTCGCCGATGAACTGGGGTCCCGGAACATCGAATGCCAGTGGGTCACCGCTGACCTGGCGACTGCGCAAGGCGCCGAAGCCGTGTTCGAAGCGGCCGTGGAGCGCTACTCAGAGATCGATCTGCTGGTGAACAATGCCGCCATGCTCCGTTCCAGTGCGTTCCTCGAGCTGGACGCGGAGACCTATCGGCGCTCTTTCGAGCTGAATGTTCGCATCGTTTACGAGCTGAGCCTGCGCGTGGCGCGCCATATGGCGGAGCGTGGGGGTGGCAACATCGTCAACATTTCCTCGGTGGGTGGCCTGCGCGCCCACCGGCGCAAGGCCGGCTACGATGCCTCCAAGGGTGCTATCGACGCCCTGACGCGTTCGATGGCCGTTGATCTTGCCCCTCATGGCATTCGGGTAAACGCGGTTGCGCCCGGCGCCACCGAGAGGACGCGGCGCAGGAGCCCACGGGGCCAGCAGCACCGCCGGGAGGTCGAAGAGGGCGTGCCCCTGGCTCGATTCGGCCGCCCGGAGGAGATCGGCGGTGCTGTAGCTTTCCTGGCGTCCGACGCCGGGGCCTACATCACGGGGCAGATCATCTACGTGGACGGCGGCCTGACGGCCCAGCTCACGCCTCCGGGCGTCTTCATCTGATGTGCCGAGTGCACGGGAGGATACGGAGCATTGAAAGACCTGCGGATAGATGGCGTGGAGGTCTACCTGACCCAGCCCCGCAACGTGCGCTGCCGGCTGACGGTGGTCAAGGTCCGCACCAACGAGCCGGGACTCTACGGTCTCGGGTGCGCCACCTTCACCCAGCGCCACCGGGCCGTGAAGGCCGCCGTGGAGCACCACCTCGGCCCGTTTGTCACCGGCAAGGACCCCCGCCCGATCGAGGACCTGTGGCAGAGCATGATGGTCTCCGGATACTGGCGCAACGGGCCGGTGCTCAACAACGCCGTCAGCGGCATCGACATGGCCCTGTGGGACATTAAGGGCAAGCTGGCCGGCATGCCGTGCTACGAACTGTGGGGTGGCAGGTGCCGCCCCGCGGCCACCGCGTATTGCCATGCCAACGGCAACTCGCCGCAGGAGGTCGCGGAAAGCGCCAGGGGGTGGATGGAGAAAGGTTACGACCACATCCGCTGCCAGCTCGGAGGGTATGCCGGGGTCGAGGGAGGGACGATCAAACGACCCCCCGGCGGCGCGCCGGGTGCCTACTACGACCCGCAGGAGAAGCTGCGCCGGATTCCCGAACTGTTCGCGTACCTGCGAGGCGAACTGGGGGACAAGGTGGAGCTCCTCTACGACGTTCACGAGCGGCTGGCGCCCATCGACGCGGTCCGGCTCGCGCGGACGCTGGAGCCCTACCGATTGTTCTTCCTGGAAGACCTTGTGGCGCCCGAGGACCTGCAGTGGCTCCGGATGCTGCGCAGCCAGACGGCGGTGCCGATTGCCATGGGGGAGCTGTTCAACAACCCGCAGGAGATGACGCCGTTCATCGCGGAACGCCTGTTCGACTTCATCCGGGTGCACATCTCCCAGATCGGCGGGGTCACCCCGGCACTCAAGCTCGCGCATCTGTGCGATGCGTTCGGCATCCGCACCGCGTGGCACGGGCCGGGAGATGTCTCGCCGGTGGGCATGGCGGTCAACGTGCATCTGGACCTGGCCCTGCACAACTTCGGCATCCAGGAGTGGGCCGAGCGGACCGAGGTCGAGCACGAGATGTTCCCGGGGTTGCCCGAAGTCCGGGACGGATCGATCTACGTCAACCAGCGTTCGGGCCTCGGCATCGATTTCGACGCGGACATGGCCAGGGAGTTCCCCTGCGACGAGAAAGACGCCGAATGGACCACCACTCGCCGGCCCGACGGCGGGCTCGGACGGCCGTGAATCGGGGAAGCTGAGAGCGGAGAGATGATGTGAATTGCCCACGATGGTGGCCGAAACTCGCGGCAGTCGGCGTTCTGCTGGCGCTCTGGATCTGCCTCCTGGTAGACGCGCGCGCCGCCACGTCCAGTGAGCCCGCCACCATTGTGACGATCACCGATCAGGTGCTTGTGGAGCAGGCGCTGCCGGTGCAGCGCCGGTTCGCCGGCCGGGTCAGGGACGATTCAGCACGGGCCTACCATCTGACGGCGGACGACTTTGCAGCCACAAACGAATGGACCCATCCGACGCCGCAGGTAGCGCTTCACCGCGAACGCATTGACGGACCCGCCAGCGGTTACGAAACTGTCCTGGCCCCGTTTGGCATGCATGGATACCTGTGGGAAATCGAATAGAGACTCGTCACGACGCATAAGCAGAAAGCGCTCGAATAATCCACCATGAACGTCCTCCTCATCACGAGTGATCAGCACCGCTGGGACGCCATCGGCTGCAACAACGAAGTGCTGAAGACCCCGTCGCTCGACCGGCTGGCCGCCCAGGGCATCGTGTTCGACCGGGCCTACACCTGCAACCCCGTCTGCACCCCGGCCCGCGTCTCCATTCTGACGGGGCATTACCCAGGCCGGCACGGGTGTTACACCATTGGCACGGCGCTGCCGGAGGGCTATCCCACGGTCCCCGCTGCGATGTCCGCCGCCGGATGCTTCACGGCTCTGGTGGGAAAGGCCCACTTCCAGCCCTGCACCAACGAGCCGATCGGCGACAACGGCAGCTTCGAGGCTCCCCCGCACATCTTTGACTTCGACTTCTTCCGCCGGTGGTCGGGGCCCTATTACGGGTTCGAGCACGCGGAGCTCGCCATCGCGCACACCAATGAGCGCAACGCGGGCTCCATGCACTATGGCCTGTGGCTCAAAGAGCAGGGCATTGACCTCGGGGATCACTTCGGCACGGGCCAGTACACCGATTGGGGAACCTGGAGCCTGCCGGCCAAATACCACAACTCCCGCTGGACGGCGGACCGCACCATCGCGGCCATCGACCGTGGCCGGGACTCCGGCAAACCGTTCTTCATCTGGTCCAGCTTCCAGGACCCCCACAACCCCTGTGTGGTCCCGGAACCGTGGGCCAGTATGTACAGCCCCGAAGACATGCCCGACCATCGCCACCGCGAGGGCGAGTTCGACGGCAAACCTCCGTTCTATCGGCCCGTCTACGAGGCCCGGGACAAACTGGGCGATCCGGACCTCGACGACCACAAGCCCTGGTACTGCTTCCGCGGCATCTCCTTCATGGACGAACGCAACACCCGCGAGCTCATCGCCTGCTATTACGGCATGGTCAGCCTGATGGATCACCACATCGGCCGCATCCTCGACCACCTGGAGGAGAGCGGTCTGCTCGATGACACCATCGTGGTCTACACCACCGATCACGGCGACTACCTGGGCAACCACGGCCTTTGGTGGAAGGGGCTGCCGGCCTACGAAGACGCCCAGCGCATCCCCTTCATCGTGCGCCACCCTCAGTGCAAGACGGCGGGCGAGCGCAGCAGCGCCTACCAGAGCCTGGTCGATATCGGGCGCACCAGCCTGGCCGCCCTCGATCTGCCGGCATCCCCCGGTCTCCAGGGCGTGGACCAGAGCGAGGCCTGGCGCAACGCCAAAGGTTCCGCACGCGACTGGGCCCTCTGCGAATACCGGCCCACCGAAGGGCCTTTCATGCAGAAGACATTCCTCCACGGTGGCTGGAAGCTGGTCCTCTACCACCGGCGCGACTACGGGGAGCTCTACAACCTGGAGGCCGACCCGGAGCAGTACCAGAACCTCTGGCGCGACCCGGCCCACCGGGCCAGGCGCGCCGATCTGGTCAAACGCTTTATCTGGGCCGAGATGGAAAAGGACGGCGTCCTGCTGCCCCGTCTCGCCTGGGCTTGAGCGCCGCGTCTCTTCCGGTCTTCTGTTCCTTCAAAGCTTCACCTCCTGCCCGGTTGCCGCACTCTCGTAGAGTCCGTCGATGATCCGTTGAACCCGCAGGGCATCCTCCGGGTCCACCGGCACCGGCGCGTCCGTCAGGATGGAGTCCGCGAACGCTTCCAGGTGGCCCCGGCCGGAGCGGGGATGCAGGGTCGTCTCGGAGAACGTACCCCCGAGCTCGCCCCACAGCCGCGCTTCGAAGTTGTAGCCGCCGCCGACCGAACGGTGCGCGGCCCCCGCCCTGGTTCCGTACACCTGCGTGCTCATGTCCTCGCGCCACTCGCTGTTGGTCGCCCAGGATGCCACCAGCGAAAGGGCGGCTCCATTCGTGAAGCGCACGAACCCCGCCGCCAGGTCCTCCACCGTGTACTCCTGCCCCTGCTCGGCCGCCAGCTGCCTGCCCAGCGTGTCGTAAGTCACCCCGGTCACGGAGGCCGGCTCGGGATGGCCCATCAGCCACAGCGCCAGGTCGATGCGGTGCACGCCCAGGTCGATCAGTGGACCGCCTCCCGCCATGTCCTTGCGCACGAACCAGCCCCGCATACCCGGGATGCCGCGGTTGCGTATCCAGCGCGTCCGCGCGAAATACACGTCTCCCAGCAGCCCCTCGTCCACGGCGCCCTTCAGGGCCCTGGCCGAGCTGTTGGCGCGGTAGGAAAGGTTGATCGTCAGCTTGCGGTCGGCCTCTCGCGCCGCGGAGATCATCTGCTCTCCCTCGGCGGCGTTCATGGCCATCGGCTTCTCGCAGAACACGTGCAGGCCGCCCCGCAGGCACTCGATGCTCAGGGGTGCGTGGAACTTGTTGGGCGTCGCCACGTAAACCGCGTCCGCCACGACCGCGTCGATGAGCTCCCCGGCCGACTCGAACGCCTCCAGGCCGTGCTCGCCGACCGCCTCCTCGCGCCGCTCCGGCTGCGTATCCACGACCGCCGTCGCCTCCACCTGATCCAGCTCCTCCGAGCGCCGCAGGATGCCCCGTCCCATGCCGCCGAAACCCACGATACCGAGCCGCACCACGTCCATGTCAAATCACCTCATTGGAGTCATTTCGATCCGTCGCCGGTATTCCGGCGACCCTGCAACCGTACCACAGCCGACCGATCGCGGCAAGCGACCGCCGACCTGAACAGCTGGAGCAGACTGTGGCCAGGGTTGTGAATGTATCCTCTTGCCATACAGCGATATGCGACAACTCCGACTGGTTTGATAATCGGGCTCATTTCGGGCGCTGTCCGGCCTTAAGCAAACTGGGGCAAATGCGTTCCGGCTGTCAAACAGCCAGCGCGGCGGGGACGCCGCGCCTACCTGTTGGGGTAGGTCCGGCGTTTCGCCGGACCGGGGCTCCAACCTCCGATCTGGGGAGCCCGGCCTTGCCCTTGGTCCGGGTAGTTGGGCCAGGGTGCCCCGAGTGCCTCGGGTTTCGGAAACCGGAAAAGACTTATGGCCTATCGCTTAGTGTGTATGAAAAATGCCCGTGAGTGCCCCTTTCACCGTCCAAAGCGGGGCGATGCGGCTGCACAGAGGTCAGTATTGGCCGACCGCGACTACTTTGACTGCTGATTCCGCTCCCGTGAGGTCCGGTTTCGGATATTCTCGGATTATTCATGCACACTCTTAACTCGACTTTCGACATTACGCTGCAGGGCTCTTGGCGCCAGGCTGTGTCATTGTGAAAATGTTCAGAGGTGGCAGACTTTATGTTCGCACGGGGCAGAATGCAAGCGTTGAAAAAGTAATTCGCCCTGAGTGTCTGCCCGCGCCACAGCCTTGGGAGCCGTACGCACGTGGAACAGTTGAGCCCTGACAGGGCGCCCATTCTACCGCGGGGAGACTCTACATACGGGGGGGCTTTCTTCTTCAATTGTCGAAAGTCGAGCTCAGGAAAAGGGGCATAAGTTCTGGTTGCCAGAGCTCGTCGCTCCCGCCTCCCGTTCGTACCGGTTTGGGTGAACAGAGGCGCCTATTTGCGTAAGTTGGGTCACGCTGTGGGAGCACTCCGCCATCTATCTGCGGGGCGCATTTCCGAACTGTCAGATGCTCCAATGCTCGGCTTCGTTCCCGAGTTCCACGTCAGCGGTCATCGTGAAGCAGGTTCTGCACGTACCGAACAGGCGACGCGCTGGAGTCAGAGATAGGCCTCGCTGCACTCCTCCAGCGGGGGCAGCACGAAGTGGTCCTCGGTCTCCGCAAGTTTGAGGCGCAGTGATTCGTGCAGTTGCCGCACACGGTTCCTCTGCTGTGCAAGCCCCACCATGTTGTCCATCTCGTAGGGATCTTCCCGCACGTTGAACAACTGCCACGGCCCTGTGCCTTTCGGTCCGGAGAGCACGGTGTATTTCCAACGGCGCGTCCGCATCCCGCGGAAGGCGTGCCGCCAGAACGCCGCCGGCTTCCGGAACTCCTGCACCGTCTCCAGCAGAATGCCTTCTCGGTCCAGACCGTCGCGCTCTCGGCGGATCAGCGCTGTCAGGTCGGTTCCGGGCACGATTTGCTTTGCCTCGATGCCGGCCAGACCGCAGAGCGTGGGATATAGGTCCTCGGTGCCCACGGGGTCGGCTACTACCCGTCCCGCAAGGTCGGGGCGTGACCGGTCCCGCACGATGAACGGAATGGCGATAGATTCCTCAAAGGGATACGTCTTCATGGCCGTGGGCAGGGCGTGCGCGCCGCCCATCTCGCCGTGATCCGCCACGAGAACGACCGTTGTGTCCTGGGCCAGACCGGTGGCCTCCAGGAAATCGAGCATGCGCCCGACGTTCCAGTCCAGGTTCTCGATCATGGCGTAATAGGTCCGCACGCGATCCTTTTTCATCTCCCCCGTGCGGTCAGCGTCGCCGGACCAGTGACTGAGGGGCACGTAGTAGTCCAATTCCGTCTGGAACGACGGCGGCAGTCGCAGCGGGCGGTCGCGCCAGTTGGCTATGTACTCCTCGGGAGCCTCGTAGGGGAAGTGCGGCGGCTCGACGCTCAGGACGCAGCAGAAAGGCTCCTCGGCCTCTGCGCAGCCCTCCAGATAATCCATGGTCAGCTCGAACAGTCCGTCGGTCTGATACTTGCCGAGCGGCCGCGGCGTGGGATAGTCGTCCTCGAAGTAGAACGTGTCGAAGTGGCTGTTGCGCAGCTCGAAGCCAAACCACTTCTGCCACCGTCCCTGCCGGGAGCGCGGCACGGGCAGCATCTTGCCCGTCCCCTCGAGGTGCCACTTGCCAATGTAAACCGTGTGGTAGCCGGCCTCGTTGAACTCGTCCGCCAGGGTGCGCTCTGCGGGGCTCATGCGCCACGTCAGGTTAGGCACGAGCCGCGTATGGGCGTACTGCCCGGTCATGAGGCTGACCCGGAACGGGACGCAGACCGAGCAGGTGGAGCACGCCGCGTCGAACCGCACGCCCTCCGAGGCCAGGCGGTCGATGTTCGGCGTCGAGACGTTCGGGTCGCCGTAGCAGCCGAGCGCCTGCCGGCGCAACTGATCGCTCAGGATCACGAGAAGGTTCGGCCGTCGGTTCGGTTCGGGGGCCATCTGAATCCGTCTCCCTGATCTCGGGGATAGAACGCCCGGCTCTATTAAACCTACGCGGCACGGGCGCCCGCCGCAACCGGGGGCGTTCTGCTTGCGCGGTCTGCCGGCGCGGCTAAAATGGGCCGGCAAAGCTGCCACCGTGGAGAGACCGCTCATGAGTCGGGACGTTGGCGCCCACCCGAAGCCGAGAGCCAACGGCTACCACGGTATCTGGTACGAGATATCCGGCGCCTACGGAGGAGGGTTGGGCACGTACTGCGCCAAGCACCGGCCTTTCGCCATCTACCGCCCGGAGGTGGACAAAAGCTTTTTCTGCTACGGCGGCACGGACGGTGTGTCGCTCCTGCACGTGGTCAGCTACTACGACCACGAGACCGGCCGGGTGCCGCGGCCGACCATCCTGCTGGACAAGCAGACCACCGACGCCCACGACAACCCCGTCATCTCAATGGACTCCGAGGGATACCTGTGGGTCTTCTCCACCTCGCACGGCCGCGGTCGTCCCTCCTACATTCACCGTAGCGCCGGGCGCTACGACCTGGCGCGCTTCATCCGCGTGGACGCGCAGTGGGAGCTGGACGGCGAACTGATGCCGCTGTACAATTTCTCCTACATGCAGCCCTGGCACGTGCCGGGGCGGGGCTTCGTGGCCTTCCTCACCCGTTATCACTCGCCGGTCCATCGGACCACCGGTTTCATGACCAGCGCCGACGGCCGCTCGTGGTCGGCATGGCAGCGGCTGGGGGTGGCCGGGCAGGGGCACTACCAGGTCAGCGCCCTGTGCGGGAACCGTGCGGGCGTCATCTTCAGCTACCACCCGCCGGAGGGTGGGGAGGCGCGCCGCACGAATCTCTACTACATGGAGACGCCGGACTTCGGCGGTACGTGGCGCAACGCCCGCGGCGACCCCGTTCCCGTGCCGGTGGAGAGCCCCGACCATCCGGCGCTCGTCCACGATTACGAATCCGAGGGTCTGCTGGTCTTCCTGAAGCATCTGGTCTTCGACGCCGAAAAGCCGTCACGATCGCGCCTGTACTTCTGCACCAGGGAAGGAGGCGTATTCCGTTTACCGAGCCACGTGCCGGGCGACTTCGCCGAGCCCGAGCGCCTGTAGCCGTATCGGGCTCATATGATTCGCTTGACGGGAGGACGCAGTGCCGGGCTGGATAGCGCATACGGGGCGGGTGATCCTGGTCATGGTGACCTACGTGGTCATGTTCGCCGGGGTGCTCATCATCCCCTTCGGCATACCGGGGCAGTTCGTGGTGGTGGCAGCGGCGGGCGTTCTGGCGCTGGCGGGCGGGGGGTTGATCTCCTGGTGGGTTGTGCTGGGGCTGCTGGCGCTGGCCGTCCTGGCGGAGGTGCTGGAGGGCATGGCGGGCTTCGTGGGCGCGGGACGGGCAAAGGGCAGCTTCTGGAGCGCGGTGGGAGCGGTGGCCGGGGGGCTTGTGGGCGCCGTTCTGGGCTCGTTCGTCCTGCCGATCGTTGGTTCGTTGATCGGCGCGTTCGTGGGCACGTTCGCCGGCGCCTTCCTGGTAGAGTACGGCCGAACGCGCCGGGCGCGTCCGTCCGGTCACGTCGCCCGCGGTGCCCTGATCGGCCGCGTGGTGGGCAGCCTGACGAAGGTTTTCATCGGCCTGGCGATGATCGCCATCGTCACCGCCGCCCTCATCTGGTGAGCGGGCCTGTGACCGGGCCTTTTTGACAACGAGGAGGAGCCATGGATCCAGGTCACATTAACGTCCGAGACCTGGGCGCCACGGGCGACGACGCGCATGACGATACGGAGGCCATCCAACGAGCGCTTGATCGGTGCGGAGACGCTGCGGGTGGTGATGTGGTTCTGCCGCCCGGTGTCTATCGCTGCCGGCCGCTCGAACTCTGCCAGGGCACCGTGCTGCGGCTGGAGCAGGGCGCTGTGGTTCGCGCCAGCCGGGACATCGAGGACTACCGGGGCCCGGACGGCATGCGTCCCCTGATCTCCGCGCGTAATTGCACCAACGTCGGCGTCGTGGGCCGGGGCACCATTGACTGCGGCGCCGACGCCTTCGTGGACAAAGAGTCCGTGAACCGTCTGGAGGGCTGGGACCGCCGCTACACACGGCAGGGAGAGGACTACCTGGCCACCGACGCCGAGTGCATCCACGGGCCCTACGGGCGGACGGAGCGCCCCGCATGGTCGCTGGATTTCAACGACTGCGCCGGCGTGCGCGTCGAAGGCGTCTCCGTCATCCAGTCCTCCCCGTGGACAATCCGCATCGCCCGCTGCCGGTCGGTTGCCGTCGGTGGTGTGTGTATTGACAACGACATGGCCATCCCCAACAGCGACGGCGTCCACGTGACCTGCTGCCGCGACGTGGTCATCTCCGACTGCCGGATCACCGCCGGCGACGACGCCATCGCCCTCACCACGGTCAGCGCCCTTCGCGGCGCGCCGCCGGGCTTCGACCCCACGAGCATGCCGCTGGAGAATTGTGTCGTGACCAACTGCGTGCTGCGCTCGCGCTCGTCGGGGGTGCGGATCGGCTATGGACCGGCTGACGTGCGGCGCGTCGCGCTGTCGAACCTGGTCATCTGCGACAGCAACCGGGGGGTCGGCATCTTCGCCCGTAACGGCGGCAGCATCCGCGACGTCACCTGCTCGAACTGCGTCATCGAGACGGACCTGCTGGCCGGCCACTGGTGGGGCGCCGGGGAGCCGATCCACGTCTCCTGCGTGCCCGCCCGCCTGGAGGCCCACCAGGGCGGGGAGGGACCGTTGGCCATCGAGAACGTGCGGTTCACCGGCATCACCGCGCGCTCGCCCTCGGGAGTCGTCATCTACGCCGAACCGGTCGGCACGATCCGGAACGTCTCCCTGGCGGGCCTGGATCTGCATCTCCACCCCAGCGACCTTCACGAGGCAGTCGGCGGCAACTACGACCTGCGCCCTGTGGACGACCCGGCCCTGGGCGTGTTCGGCCGCCGCATGCCCGCCCTCTGGGCACGCGGGGCGGACGGCCTTCGCCTGCGCGACATAAGGGTTGAACGGGACCCCGAAGTGCCCGAATGGCTCACCGGGGGGGTAGAACTCGAAGAGTGCAGCCTGGTGACCGCCCAAGGACTGCCTGGGACAGGTGAAGGGGGATAGCATCAATGCCCGAATACGTTGATTACGCCGAGTTTTACGACCGGCACCACGGTTTCGCCGAGGACATTCCGTTCTACCTTGCATACGCCGAGGAGAACGGGGCGCCGATCCTGGAACTCGCCTGCGGGACGGGCCGAATCCTGCTTCCGCTGGCGGAGGCGGGCCATGCCCTGCACGGCCTGGACCTCTCGGAGAACATGCTGCGGGTGGCGCGTGATAAAATCGCCGAGGCCGGCCTGGAGGACAGTGTCTCGCTGACGCACGCCGACATGGCGGACTTCGACCTCGGGGAGAAGGGCTTCTCCCTGGCGATCTGCGCCTTCCGCTCCTTCATGCACCTGTACACGCAGCAGGATCAGCGGATCTGTCTACGGCGGCTATGGGAGCACCTGCGCCCGGGCGGGCTCTTCGTCGTGGACGTCTACTGTCCCAATCTGGAACTGCTCTCCCGTCCGCCGGACGGAGAGTTCGAACTGCGCAGGGAATTCGATCTGCCCAACGGCCATCACGTCGTGCGGAAAGACCGGTTCGTCCGGTAACCGTTCACGGGTTGTCCGGAAGACGCCATGGGTGGTAGGGCGACCATGCGCATCATGCAAGAGACCCCTGCACGTGGGACGCTTGGACTACCACCGGTAGTAGCCTTGCCTGTACGCCAAGGGCATTCGGACGAAGCTCGTGAACGGTTACCGCGAGACAAATTTGTCCGCTTTGCGTAGAAAATCGGCAAAATCCGACTCCGGAAGCTCGACAAACAGCAGGCACGCCGGTCCGAAAACCCCCGTTCCTTCACTACCATCGCCCATCCCAGAATGCTCCCGAAAGAGGCTCTCGTTTGCTCTGGGAGCATTTTGCACTCCGCGGCACCCGGGACCAAACCGGGGCCTCCCCGGCGTCACTTACCCACGACACCCCTTTTCGGAGAGGGTCTTGTTAGAACCCGCGGATCGCGTAAACCACAAAAACCAGGAGAGCAGACACCAGAACAGCTATGACTGTGCCAGCAATAATTGCTGTGCGTCTTTCGCGTTTGTGGTAGCAATTCACGCATAAGTCACTGGCCGACTGGAAACAGGTCGGACACACTGTCCGACCGCAACTCTCGCAGGTATTAGCACAAGATGGGCACCGCGTCTGCCCGCAAAGATCACAGTTCTCGAAGTGTTCCTGGTGAGCGCGCCGGCCGCAAAAGGGGCAGCGGGTCGTGCAGCTATTACATCCAGTCTCGCCGCAGACCGAGCACCTGATCGAATGTTCTGAGCAGATCGGCTTGTGGCATCTACTACATTCCCGGAGGCACTCAGCACAGAACAGCTTTCCGCAGAGCGAGCAATTCCCTCCGTGAGACTCGACCTTGCAGTACGTTTTCCCACATGTTCCGCACGCGAAGCTGCACTCAGGGCATAGCGTTTTCCCGCAGAGCTGACAAATGTACCGATGGGTCGGGCACACGGCTTGTTCGCAGATCGTACAGAATGTGGCGCAGATTGTACATACGGTTTGGTGGCAGACGGCACAAGCGATCGAATCGGCAGCCGCAACCCAATTCCTGCAAGCTGAGCATTGAGTGGCGCATACCTGGCACAGATGAGACTTTGAGATAGGACATCTGTGCAAATGATTGCGACAGGTTGGCTTCCCGCATTCGTCACATGCGGCTAACTCGGCGGGGTGGTGAGCGACTGCTGAGCCGCATACCGCGCACTCGGCGGCGCATTGAGCACATAGCGGCTGCTGACAGGTCGCGCAATAGAGCAAGCATTCCTCGCATATATCGCTCTGGCAAAGAGAGCACGCCGCAACACAATTCTGGCACGCGTACTGTTCGCATTGGTCACATTTGACAAGATGGTCCAAGCAGACGTCCTTTTCACATAGTCTGCACATTTGGAGACAAACAGAGCACCCTGTCCCACCGCAGACGGCGCATATCCGTGCGTCGCAAACGAGGCAAAGTGTGCTCCCGCACTTTTGGCATTCCATCAGGCAATCGGGGCATGCCAGATGGCCACCTGTGCAACGGACAAGTTCCATTTCGACGGAGGAGATGCCACAGTTATCGCAGCGCTGGAGTTCCGTAGTCAGTGCGGTCTTGCCCGTGCCCGGCTTTCGCTCACATCGCTCTACTGGAAGTAGATCAGCTTCGTCAATAGGGAAAAGGTGCGAGTTTTCGTCCGCCCACCGGGCCGCTTCGCCGTTGAGAGGGCTTTTCGTATTGTAATCCTGATAGGCGATGATCTGCCCAATCCGCACGATGAGGTCCACCAGTGACTCCGAGGCAGCCCAATGGTCGGCAATGCAGATGGCGCCGGCGTCGATGTTCGGGTGAAAAACTGGAGTCCGCATTTTGCACAGGGGCTTACGGCGGGGATATTCTCGGGTCAGAGCGATTTCAACGATGTGCTTGTTTGATTCGACGATCTGGCCGTCTTCCCGGACCACAAGGCCTTTGATCTGATACTCGATCTCATATCGATCCGGGGGATCGCCCTTTGCTGCCCGAATGCGAATGTGTTGGGTCTCCCTCAGTTGGTTCTGGATCGCTCTATAGTCGGCTTCCAATCTTCTTAGGCGAACGTTCATCGGGTTATGGCCCTGCAGCTATCCCGCGGAAATAGACACGAACCAGAGCAGTGCCACTGCTCCGGTAACATACCCGAGTACCAACCCGGCGATGGCGAGGCCTCGGCCCCCGAGCTCCCCCTGACTTTTCTTCATTTCTGAGAGCGCGCAATGTCCGAAGACGATTGCAAGCAAGGGAAGTATGCCGAACACCATAAACAGCAGCAAGGAAACCAACCCCAACACGAAACTTGCCACTGCGAAGCCGCTGGTCCGTCGAACTGTGTCGTCCCTGGCCCCAGCGGCAATATCAGAGAGTCTATTCCCCAGGGGCGGCGGGCCTACCTCGGAGTCTGCTTCGCGCGCCGAACGTAAATTCGCGCTCGACCGGGGCTCTTCGAGCGCTTGTGTAGCGCCCGGGGAGCCTTCGCACCCATAAGTGCCGCAGCCACCGTTTTCGTCCCAGCACGAAGTGTGAAATGGTAGCCTGCAGTGAGCACAGATCTGGACCTGTTCGCGAAAATGTATCTCGTCCTGACATATAGGGCACTTCTTTCCGGCGATACGCCTGTTGGCCCGCATCGTCCCCCGAGGCGGAATTCCAGGGAGAGAGCCGCCGCGGTGTTTGGGTGACCTTACTCTCCGCCCGTTGCGGCTTCCTGCTTGATTGGGGCGAACGGCGCCGCGTAGATCTTCTTTGTTAATCCGAATGCGGTCCGCTTCGTTCTGCATGTTATTGCCGCTGCCTCGCCTTTTCTGAATATCGGAACACCGTGCTTCCGATCCGGATTTCATCGTCCGCCCTCAACGGGACTCTACTGACACACCGTCCGTTGACAAAAGTTCCCCCCTGGGAACCGAGATCTTCGATTTCATACCGGTTTTGGACGGTGCGAATAGCAGCGTGGCGCGGATCGACAGAGTCGTCTTTGAAGAGATATATGTCGCATTTTGGAGAGCTGCCCACCAGCGTAGGGTTCCGATAGATGACGAACTGTTTCCCGGCGAGTCGTCCCTTAATCACGTGCAGCCAGGCGTCCTTCAGCAGTTGCTCCACAATCCCCACAAGCACGCCGACTGCAACGCCGATGGCCAGTAACCCGACCAGTCGGCTTACCATTCCGGCGCGGATTCCACCGGTAGCCGAGGCGATGGGATCGAAAAGCAGACCGCCCAGCAAGCCTCCTCCAAATCCTCCTAACAGGCCGTTCAATGTCTTCTTCCCCGAGAATGCTGCCGCTCCTTGGGCCACGCCAAGGAAAATGCCTGCCACGCCCCAACCCAATGTGCGTGCCAGGATTACGCGACCCAATGAGGGGTCGCCAGACACCGAAAGTAGCAAGGTGTACAGCAATTGAGCCACGATCCCTCCGAACGCACAGCCCACGAACCCGACTCCAAGACCGATGCCGCCTCCTCTAAGCACCTGGACTCCAGAACCGGCCAGGGCGCCTTCGATAGCGCCTACCGCTGCTCCCACGCTGGCCCCTATCACCGCAAACCATAGAGCCGTGTGAACAAGCACGTCAGTGTACGAGACACTCACTCCACCCGCGTCGAAAATGGCCTCGGTAATCCCCCAGCCAATCAAAGCTCCCGCCCCTCCCGCGACGCATATATAAAAGGGCGAGGACAGGAAAAAGCGGCGCGCTGCAGAAACTTCACCTGTGGGTGGTCGGATTGCCGCTATCTTGCCGTAGGTGTGCGTCGAAGAGCCTTCCGCCTCGGCGGCTGCTTCTGCCGAGTGATTTTCGATGTCTTGCCAACTGACCCGAATAGGAGGCTCTGAGTCACACTGGTTAGGTGAGGGGCCCCGTCCTTTTTGTTCGGCCTGTTCTCTTGTCGCCTCCTCTATATCCTCCCAGCCAATTCTAACCTTGTCGTTGTCACCCATCCTTTTCCTCCTTCCCAACTAGCAAACTGGCCCATGAGACCACCAGAGCCAAGTGTTCAATCAAATGGGCTACAAGGTACCCTATGAGGCGAAACGGGAGGAGACCAACGCTCACGACGCGCCAGATACCGCTCCCGTTTTGCTCTTTTGCAGGGAACTGCGGCTGAACTGGTGCCTCACCTGGGCCTGCGCGCGAAGGCAGGCCCGACGCAACGTACGTGGATTCGGTGTCTTCACGCGCATACACACTCTCGCCGACCCAGAAGATGGGAACCGGTTCGACTCTGCCGCGTCGCCAGTGGAATAGGCCCTCGTGGCCCGACAAAGGATCAATAACAAGCGCTACTTGGTGTGGCAAGTCGAAGAAGTTTTCGTGAATAAAAAGATCGATGCCGGACAGAAAGACCCCAAGGCCCGGATGTGTGTGATACCAACCGAGAATCTGCCTATCGCCGTACTCGCCGTCCAGTGTCCGATATATGTGTTCCCAGGTATCGTGCGTGAAGGTCACTTGAGTGGCGCTGTTACGTGCAAATCTCCCCCTTATGATGCCATCTATGATGCCGAAAGGACCGTACTGATCCTTGCGGAGAGAGCCGACGAGTACGCCGCACAATTCAACACTTGTGTCGGTCAAGGCATGCTCCGCAACCCCCCTGTGGGCCTCCGGCGCAATCCACACCCTGTAGTCTGCCGCAGGACACATGGCGGGAAATTCTCCCTCGGGGACGGGCCACTGCCGAACCTGGGAGATGTCTATTCTCAAGGCTGTGTCTGTTTCACGTCGCATTCTGTTTTCCGTTTGCCAGTGGACCCAGTACGCGTTGTGCGTCGCCGCCAAACTCGAAAAAAAGCTGGTCCATCCCCGCGCGACCTCCTATGATATCGTATGGTGGAATGCCCACTTCTTCGAAAGTTCGCCCTAGAAAGTTCTCTTGGCCGGAAATGGCGTGTAGAGTTTCAAGCTCCCGCATCTCACCACAGTTAGGGCAACGTGCCTGCTCTTCGGAGATCCTGCCCAAGGAGGTGAATACGTCTTGTTCGGTCTGACATTTGTTGCATTTGAGTTTGTGCAGTATATCCTTGTTGAGCTCAATGACAGCATCGGGACCCAGGCGATTCCGAGCCTCCTTGAGCATGTCTTCGAGTGTGACTTCCGCAACACTTTCCTCCATCCGCATAATGGGCTCGTATGTTTCGTGGCTGTAGCATTCCTCTTTCCGCACGTATTCGATGAAATACGCGTCATTGCGAAGCCCATTAAATACATAGCCCTTTCCTGCCATTGAGGGAAGGCCGTGCAAGTACTTCACCGCTTCCTGGACCTGCACTCCGGCTATGACTGCCGACGCGGTCGGTGTGGTTGGTACTTTGCCCGCTTCCATTTCCTCCCTACTGAGCAGATTGCAGGACCGACGCATTTCGAGCAACTCCCAGTCGCGTTTGCTCATGGTGCACTCGTAGCAAGGTCCATCGGGAGGGACAAACATTCGCGCAACGCCGTTCAAAGCTTCGATTCCACCGTCTATCCAGGGAGTGTTGAGCCTGTAGCAGCTCCTATTGATAGCCAGCCGGGCCTCACGATTGTCTAAACCAGCCAGCACGATGTCTGCCCAGCGGTAGACGCCCAGCCCCAGGTCATAGACGATATTCCCGTGAAACGAGTGAGCATTCATCCCAGGATAAATATTCTTGGCGGCACGGACGGCTGTTTCCGCTTTTTTCGCACCGTTATCCTCGGCGCGGAACAAGATAGAGCGAGAAAGGTTAGAGTTCTCGACCGCGTCGAAGTCTGCCACGAGGAGGTTACCGATTCCAAGGAGGGCAAGATTCTTAACAATTTCGTTGCCCAGGGCTCCAACTCCGATGACCAGAATTCTCGCCTGCGATAGTTTGTCCTGGTCCCACCATGGGATGAGCCGGAATCTGGAAAACCGGTCCTCGGTCTCCTTGCTCGAAAGATCAATCCTGATCGTATCACTCATTCGTTTGGCGCAGCGTCAGGAAAACGGTGTTGGCCCATATCTCATGCTTCGCAGCGTGCCTACGGCACATTGAGCGCGAGGTAAAGTAGTGCCTATCTCGCTGCTGGTAAGTTCGCCGGGCTCTGGTTGTATCGCCAGCCCTTTTCGGCCGACAGTATGTGCGCACCCGGTATGAGCCCGTTCCGTTATGTGCGGTAGAGTGACTCATTCCAGGGGACACCCGCGTCCTCAGCCAGCCGTAATCTCCGGGACTACCCTAAGCACGTCGCCATCCTCGACACCAGCGTTCTGGAAGGTTTGTTCATCGCTCAGTTGCTTGCCGGACCTTTTATGATGAAACTTGTAGCTCATTGGTTGTCCGTCCGGACTTGTTTTTGGGAGGCTCAATCTCTCTATAAGAACCCCCATTATTTGGTTCACAGGTGCATCATCTGGAAGCTCTGCCATCTGCTGTTTGTTCCCGGTCGCGTCCCACAGTTCTACGTTTATCATGCCCATGCTTCGTTTCCTCCACGCTTCTCTCGCGACAGGACAGAACTTGATTTACCCCGGTAATCAACCGCCACGGGTTTATCTCCCCTCCGCCTGGTACTCTTCAGCTTAGCTGTTCCATTTCCCGGGGCACTGGGAAATGAACCATCCCCTTTTTACCCGGCAAAGACCGTGTTGTCAAGGGCCTTTCTTTACCGCTGTGGAAGCGGAGACAAATGGACTGATACGTTGCCGCCAGTTTACAGAGGACGCACACTACTGTGCTTCTCTCATGCCTCAAGTTTCCGCGAACAGCAGGTCGAGGAGGAGGAGGGCGGCGGTTTTGTCGGGGATGCGGCCGCGCACGGCGCTGTCCATGTCCGTCTGGGCGAAGGCGGGCACGGCGCTGCCCACGCACGAGGGGCAGCCGTCCTCGCAGCGGCACTCGCGGATGACGGCCCGCGCGGTTTCCATGATCTGCTCGACGGCCGCCAGGCAGCGGCTCGCGTAACCCATGCCGCCGGGGTAGCGGTCGTAGAGGAAAAGGGCGTCCCGGCCCAGACAGCTCGAGTTGACCACGGTCGAGATGTCCTGCGTGTCGCACATCACGAACAGCGGCGCCACCTCGATGACCACGTTGGCGATGCCGATCAGCGCCTCGCCCACCACCATGCCCTCACGGGTGAGGTGCCGGGCCACGGCCTCGGGCGGGGCGAACCACATGGCCACCGTCTCCAGCTCCTGCGGGGGCAGGTCCAGCTTCTCGAAGCCCAGGCTGTCCCGCGAGTGGAACCGGACTTTCTTGAACATGGGGATGGTGGTGGTGACGGTTACGTCCCCCAGGCCGACCCCCGCCCCCAGCCACTCGTCTTCTTCCTCGATCGTGTCGATCTGTACCTGGCTCGACTGCACGGACCGGGTGTAGTAGTCCAGGTTGCGTTTGCGCACGAAGGCGATCTTCTGCTCCAGGTCCAGCTTCTCCACGAAGTAGGTCTCGGCGTTGTGGAGATAGACGGCGTGGTCGTGGAGCTGGGAAAAGGCGCTGATCTCGTCCAGCGTGCCTATGACCCGTTCGCCCTGGGATTCGTCCTGGATGGTATAGACGGGGCCGGCGATGTTGCGCAGGTTGACGTCCGCCGCGGGGTATTCGGAGCTGGCCCAGTACCAGTGGTCCTCGATGTGGCGCCCCACGTGCTCTTCTTCCAGCAGCTCCAGGATCAGGTCCGTGTGAGGGCCGAAAGTTTGCGCTTCCTCGTCCGCCAGGGGCAGTTCGTGGACCGCGCACTTCACGTGTCCCATGGAGACGTGGGGATTGTCGGGGTCCACGACGGCCTGTTCGGGGTTCTGGGCGAAAAGGTATTCACTATGGGTCATCAGGAACTGGTCCATGGGGCTATTCTGGCCGACCAGGAAGACCAGCGCTTCTTCGCGCCCGCGCCCGGCGCGGCCCGCCTGCTGCCACAGGCTGGCGATGGTGCCGGGGTAGCCGACCAGGATGCAGGAGTCCAGGCTGCCGATGTCGATGCCCAGCTCGAGGGCGTTGGTGCTGGCCACGCCCAGTATTTCCCGGTTGAACAGGTCCTTTTCGATCTGACGTCTTTCCTCCGGCAGGTAGCCACCCCGGTAGGCGCGGACCGATTCTGCCAGGCGGCGGGAGACGGGCCGCAGCAGGTCGCGGCAGTTCTTGTAGACGAGCTCTGCGCCGAGCCGGGTGCGCGCGAAGGCGATGGTCTGGACGCCTTCTTTGACCAGCGTGGTCATCAGGTGGACGGCTTCCCACAGGGGGCTGCGCCGGCCGCCCCCGGTGCGCCAGTCATCATCGCTGCCTCGGCCGGCCCGCTCCACGGGCGGGGGATTCCAGAGGACGAAGTATTTGGCGCCCCTGGGTGAGCCGTCGTTGTCGATCAGCTCTATCGGCCGCCCGGTGATGCGCTCGGCATGCCCGCGGGGGTTGTGGATGGTGGCCGAACTGCAGATGAACTGCGGGTCGGCCCCGTAGTGACGGCATATCCTGTCCATGCGCCGCAGGACGTTTGCCAGGTGCGAGCCGAAAACGCCCCGGTAGGCGTGCACCTCGTCGATGACCACGTACCGCAGATGCGTGAAGAAGCGGTTCCAGCGGGCATGGTGGGGCAGGATGCCCATGTGGAGCATGTCGGGATTGGTCAGGATGATGTTGGCTCCGTCGCGGAGTTTGCGGCGCAGCCGGCCGGGAGTGTCTCCGTCGTAGGTGCCGGCCAGGAACTCGATGCCGGTCCGGTCGTCCTGGTAGTTGCCCAGCCCGCGTAGCTGGTCCTGCGCCAGGGCCTTGGTGGGGTAGATGAACAGCATGGTGGCAGAGGGCGTCTCCAGCAGCGTCTCCATGACGGGGACGTTGTAGCAGAGCGTCTTCCCGCTGGCGGTGGCGGTGACGATGACCACGTTTCGCCCCCGGCGGACCCGGTGGATGGCGTCGGCCTGGTGGCAGTAGAGCTGCTGTATGCCCTGCGCCTTCAAGGCTGCCTCGACGGGCGGGGCGAGGCCGCCGGAGAGGTCCTTATACCGGGGCGGAGTTTCCCCCAGCACCTCCAGGTGCACGATCTGGTCGGCGAAAAAGGGGGCATCCTTGATGCGTTCAACGAAAACCTGCGCGTCCATGGGCGTTCAGATTTCTCCGGTGGCGGGGCGGTCAGTCCTTGTCATCGTCGCGCTTTCTCTTGAGCCGGCGCACCCGCGCGGCCAGCGGATCGCCCGGGCGCACGATGCTTTTCTCTCCTGCGCCGGCGTCTTCCTTTTCCTCCTCCTGCCCGGGCTGCTCGCCCGGTCGGCCGGGGAAGTGCGTGGGCGGCTTGTTGCTGCCTCCGTGCGACATGCCGCGTGGCGGCGATCCTTTGCCCGTTTCCGGCGGCAACTCATTCCCGGAGATGTGCTTCGCGATGCGTTTCCGGAGGCGCTTGTGGAAGCTGGATTTGCGTTCCGCCCGCCGGGCGGGGTCGGGTTTCTCCAGATCTTCGGGCTTTTCGGGCTCAGGATACTCGGTCGGCACGTGCGGCTCAATGGGATGGAAGAGCTGTGGCTCGCGCATGCGCTCCAGGCGGCGCTTGAGGGCGCGCTCCAGGCGCAGCTCGCGGTCCTCCGGGGTGTCGGTGACCAACTGCGCGTCCGGATTGTCCAGGTTGGTTCCATCGCCCAGCAGACCCTCCAGGATCATGATGGCGGACGCCTTGCTGGGGATGGACCCCTCGCCGCGTTCCACGTTCCAGGTGCTGTACTGGCGCAGCGGTTTGCCGACGCAGCAGGGGCAGCCCGCCTCGCAGTCGCAGTTGCGGATGAGTTCGAGCACCGAGGGCATAATCTCGTGGAGCCGCCCGTAGGCCTTCTCCGTGAAGCCCAGGCCGTAGGGGTAACGCTCGTAGATGAAGATGGCGTTCCACGGGGAGTTGACGCTGCCGATGGAGTGGGAGAAGTCCAGCGTATCGCAGGTCATGAAGGCCGGCAGCAGCATGCGGGTGGCGTAGCCGATGCCGCGCAGGCCGCTGTGGGCATCCAGGTCGGCGTGGCGGACCTGTTCCATCAGCTTCTCGGGCGGCACCAGCCAGACGGCCATGGTGTCCAGGGCCATGGTCGGCAGGTCCACCCCGTGGCGCGATATGGCGTCCAGCGAGTAGAAGTGAACCTTCTCGTACATGCGGGTTCGGAAGTAAGCGGTGACCTCGCCCCAGCAGGCCCGGCCGGTGCCGAAGGGCTTCTCCCGCAGCCGGTGGTCCACGTGGTGGACGTCCGTGCCCCCCAGCGGCTGGGTGTAGTAGTCCACCTCCACGCGCTTGACCGTGGCCAGGCGGCGCTCCAGGTCCAGGTCGAGCACGCGGTAGGTGTCGCCCCGGTGCATGTAGATGGCCTCGGGGTGGAGGATGGGTGGCGCGTCGAACTTGTCCACCTCTCCCAGCACCTCGCCGGTGTCCACGTCCCGGATGGTGACGTTGGCGTCGCTGTAGTTGCGCAGGGAGACCTCGTGCTGGGGGATCTCGGAGGCGGCGTGGTACCAGCGCTCCTCGATGCGGTTGACCTTGCGGTTCTCCTCCAGCACGCGCAGGACGGTCTGCGAGTGGGGTCCGAACAGATGCAGCTCATCCTGCTGGACTGGCAGCTCCTGCGCGGCACACCGCAGGTGCCCCAGGACGACGAAAGGGTTGTGGGGCTCGACGACGGCGCGCTCGATGGGCCGATCGAACAGGTAGTCGGGCCGGCTCATGACATACTGGTTCACGCTGGTGTCCAACCCCACCAGCACGACCAGGGCGTCCCGCTCCTGCCGCCCGGCGCGGCCCGACTGTTGAAAGAACGATGCCAGCGTGCCGGGGTAGCCGACCATGATGCTGGCGTCCAGGCCGCCGATGTCGATGCCCAGCTCCAGCGCCCGGGTACAGCTTACCCCCAGCAGGTCGCCCTCGAAGAGATGCCGTTCGATCTCCCGGCGCTCCTCGGGCAGGTAGCCCCCCCGGTAGGGTGTGACCTTCTTGACCAGGTGCGGTGCGGTGTCCTGCAGCTTCTCGGCCACGTAGCGGTGGATCATCTCGGCGGTCATTCTGGCCTTGCTGAACGTTATGGTGGGCACGTCCCGCCGCACGAGCATGGCCATCAGTTCGTGCGCCTCGACGTTGGCGCTGCGGCGGCTGCGCCAGATGCAGTGCCGCACCCGCGGCGGATTCCAGAACACGTAGGTCCGTTTGCCGCGCGCGCTGCCATCCTCGTCGACCACCTGGACGGGGCGGTCCAGCAGGGCCTCCGCCAGCTCGCCGGGGTTGCCGACGGTGGCCGAGCAGGCGACCACCTGCGGATCGGAGCCGTAGTGCCGACAGACCCGGAAGAACCGCTGGAAGAGGTTGGCCGCATTGGAGCCGAAGATGCCGCTGTAAACGTGCATCTCATCGATTACCAGCAGTTGCAGCCGGCTCAGGAAGTGCGCCCAGCGGCCGTGCTGGGGCATGATGGCGGCGTGGAGCATGTCCGGATTGGACAGGATGACCCGCGCGTGGTCCCGCAGCCTGCGGCGCATGGGGCCGGGTGTGTCGCCGTCGCAGACCCCGGCGAGGGCCCCGTCCACTCGGGCGGCGTTCAGGGCCCGGCTGAGACCTCGGAACTGGTCCTGGGTCAACGCCTTGGTGGGGAAAAGCAGCAGGGCGGTGGCATCGTCCGTGCGGGCCAGCATGTCCACGATGGGCAGCACGTAGCAGAGGGACTTGCCCGAGGCCGTGCCCGTGACGACCAGTACGTCCCGGCCGGCCGCGACGGCGTCCAGCGCCTGCGCCTGGTGGGTGTAGAGCCGGTCGATTCCGGCGGCGTCGAGGGCGGCCCGTGCGGGGGCCGCCAGGGGTTGGTGGGGCGTGGCGTAGCGGGCTTCGCGCGCCTCCAGTTCGCGGACATAGACGATCTGGCCGTCGTAATTCGGGTCGGCGCGGACCTCCTCCAGGAAGCCGTCAACGTCCACTGCGGGGTATCCTCCACCGGGCCAGGGCCATTCAGGGCAATCATCCGGGCGGCGGCAGCCGCACCATGAGTTCGGCCAGCGTCGCCAGGTCGAGCAGGTTATGCTTAAGTATGCGCACGATGTCGGCGGCGTTCTGCGTCCGTACGTAGGCGTGGTATGCCTCCGGTATCTGGTCGCCGGGTATGTCGCCGTCGCGGCGGCGGCCGCAGATGTGGGTCTCGAGTGTCTGCAGTTTGCAGTTCGGGAGCCTGTGCCCCCAGACCCGTCGGCACTCGTGCAGCAGGTCCAGGTGCGCCTGCCCGGCGGAGAAGGGGAGGCGGTTCGCCGCCGCCCGGACGCGGACGTAGGGCAGGTCGAAGGACTTGCCGTTAAACGTGACCAGCAGGCGTTTCCGGCGCAACTGGTCGGCGAAGAGTGAAATCGCCGCCCGCTCCTCGGAGTAATCGCGGGCCAGGTACTGCCGCACCACCAGCCCGGCCTCCGTGCAGTGCATGGCGCCGATCAGGAACAGGGGCGTGCTGGCGAGGCCGGTCGTCTCCAGGTCCACGAAGAGCACGTCGGGCGGCGCGACCTCCTGCTGCTCGCAGCGCGCGGTGATACGCCGGCGCACGTTGGACTTCGCGTCCAGGAATCGCTCCCGAAACACCGCACCCAGGGGGTCCCACACGTCCGTCAGTTCCCGCACGGGTGTTTCAACCAGATAGGCCCGCCCCCCGTGAGGGGCTTCCATCTCGCTGCCCTCCACGGCATCCTCGAGGGCGATCTCGTGCCGGAGCGGTCTCCGCCGCGGCCGGGGGCGGCGTTTGTTGCGGGGCAGGTCGCGCCTGTACACGACGGGCTCGCGCTCTTCCGCGGCGGACTCATCTCCCTTGCGACCGGTTAGTTTCTTGCGGAGCCGGTCCACGTCAACGTCCGGCGCACCGTGCTCGGGAAGCGGTTTCCGATTGAGCGCTTCCAGTCGCTTGCGCAGATCCTCAGCCTTCGACACAATCCCACCTCGACACCGGGGCCGGAGGAAACCGCCTCCGGCGCCGCGTGCACTGAATAATCGTCAGACAATACTTATAGCGGGTTATCCACAGACCATTGTATCGGGCCTGGCTGGCGGTGGCAAGCGCTTGCCGCGCTCCACGGCATTCTCGTGCGGGCGCTTGACGAGCACAGGGCCTGAAGCCATAGAATATGTGCGCTTTCGTGAAGAACCATACGCGTTTCTGCACCGGGGAAAAGCATGAGCAGGCAGCGCATCGTGGCCATGCTGGGGCTCCTCGCACTGCTGGCCCTGTCAATTGTCGTGGTGCGCCGCGGACTGGCGCTTTCCCCCGACAAGACGGGTCTGATCGGCGCACCCGGAGCCGGGCCGCCGGCTTCCGGGCGAGTGACGCTACGCTACATGATCTGGGGCCGGGAAAACGAGGTGCGCGCCGAACGGGAAAAGCTGGAGCAATTCGTCGCCGCCAACCCGGACATCCAGGTCGAGCTGGTGCAGGCCGGCAGCGGCAATTACCAGGTCAAGCTGGCCACCATGCTGGCCGGGGGTGTCGGGCCGGACGTGTTCATGGTGCACGACGCCATGTTCCCCACGCTGGCCGAGAACGAGCTGATCATGCCGCTGGGCGACCGCGTGGAAGATGACCCGGAGGTCGAGCTGGAGGACTTCTTCCCGCGCGTCGTGCAGCAGTGCCGCTACGGGGGCACGCTCTACAAGCTGCCGGCGTGGTTTAACACCGTGGTGATGTACTACAACCGGGACATGTTCGACGCGGCGGAGGTCTCCTACCCCCGCGAGGGCTGGACCTGGGAAGACATGCTGCGGAAAGCCAGAGCCCTGACGATCCGGGATGAGGGCGGCAGGAGGAGGCAGTACGGCGTCATGGGAATCGGCCCGTGGCTCAGCTACGCCATGATGATGTGGCAGAACGGCGGGGAGATGTTCGATGAGCAGGGAGACCTGGTCATCGGCAGGCCGCCTTACCTGGCCCGCAACGTTGAGGCGCTGCAGTTCTGCGCCGACCTGCAGCTCAAGCTGGGCGTTCAGCCCACGGAGGCGGCCATCGACACGCTGCCGGCCAACCCCTTCGTGGCCGAGCGGGTGGCGATGGCGCTGTCCGGCACCTGGCTCAATACCCAGATACGCGGGCGGAGCGGCTTCCGCTGGGACATCGTTCCGCCCCCGCAGCGGCGGGAGAAGGCCACCCTTGTTTTCGGCGGCAGCCCGGTGATCAATGCCCGCACCGAGCACCCCGAGGCGGCGTGGCGGCTGCTGAAGGGCATGATCGGCGAGCCGTGGCAGCGGCGCGTGGCGCGGGAGGCGCGGAATCTGCCCGCCAGAAGGTCCGTCGCACGGGACCTGCGCATCCCCGGCATACCCCGGGAGGTCAACCTGCAGGTAATCTTCGACGCCGTGGCCTATGCTCGTTCTCAACCGATCGGGCCGAACGTGTCCGAGTGGATGGAGCAGCCCATCGCCGACCTGCGCGACCGCGTGCTGCTGGGCAGCGTCGAGGGAGAGGAGATACGAGAGGAACTCGTCGAGATGCAAGAACGCTACGATCAGAACTGCCGCTACTGCTCCACGTTGAGGTAGCCGCCGTGGCCGTGAGCAAGAAAGAGCGCCGGGTGGAGGTGCTGGCGGCCCTGCTGTTCATCCTGCCGAATCTGCTGGGCTTCCTGGTGTTCATGCTCTTTCCCATCGTCGCCTCGGCACTGCTTTCGCTCTTCAACTGGTCGCCGCTGCACGGTGCCGCGCGATTCACCGAAACGGCCGATTTCATGGGCCTGCAGAACTTCTGGAGCGTGATCGGCGCCCACACGCACGGGGACGGCTCCTGGCATCTGAACGATCCCTATTTCTGGAAATACCTGGGCAACACGGTAATCCTGATGGCCGGGATCCCCCTTTCGATCATCGGCTCGCTTCTGCTGGCGAACCTGCTGAACCGCAAGATCAAGGGCGCGCCGTTTTTCATCACGGTTTTCTTCCTGCCGTCCATCGTCACCGGGGTGGCCGTTTTCGTTCTCTGGGGAGTGCTGCTCAACCCGGAGAGCGGGCTGGTGAACGCCTTTCTCGACTTGATCGGTGTGGCCGGGCCCATCAAGTCCCTCGCAGCGGCGCTGGGGGTGGAGAACCCGCTGCTCTGGCACAAGTCCGAGACCTGGGCCAAGCCCGCCCTGATCATGATCCGCCTGTGGGCCAGCATCGGCGGCTACAACATGGTGCTGTACCTGGCAGCGCTGCAGTCCATCCCGCAGGACCTCTACGAGGCGGCGGAGATGGACGGGGCGGGGGCCTTCCAGAAGTTCATCCACGTCACGTGGCCCATGGTCTCGCCCACCACCTTCTTTATCTTGACCATGTCCCTGATCCGCGGGTTCCAGGGAGGTTTCACCGTGGCCTACGTGATGACGCAGGGCGGGCCGGCCGGTGCGACCACCACGCTGAGCTACTACATCTACAACCTGGCTTTTTCCCGCCGCTTTGAGATGGGCTATGCCTCGGCGGTGGCCTGGATTCTGTTCATCATCGTTTTCGTGCTCTCGCTGCTGAACTGGCGCTACGGGCGACGCCGAGTGTACGGGGAGATGGGCGTATGAGCGATCTGAACCGGGATGTCACGCTGACTCCGCAGGGGCAGAGCGGGCGCAAGTCCCCCTGGAGGGTTCTCGTTTACCTGGCTCTGATCGTCTTCGCCGTGACCACAACCTTTCCGCTGATCTGGGTGGTTGGCGCCGCCTTCAAGCCTACCGAGGACATCACCGGCAAGCCCCTCCGGATACTGCCGGACCCCCGTGAGTGGACGCTTTCTCCCAGGTTGAAAAAGGGAGACGTGGTGGACTGGTCGGGCTTCTGCTCCCGGCTGATGAAGGAGACCCGCGCGGCCGAGCCGTCGCCGGGGGGCAGGATATGGCGAAGGTTGCCGGATGCCGCCCGGGACCTGGTCGAACGGGGCAGTCGGGCCGAACTGAGGGCGGGGGAAAAAGAGAAACTCCTGTCCGCGCTCAACGACGTGCTGCGGTGGCGTGAACTCTACCGGGAGGAGGCCTTCCAGCGGGTCGCGGTGCCCGACATGGCGAAGGACATGCTGCGGCAGGGGCGGCAGAACCTGTCCAAAAGCCATCTGCTGCGCGTGAACCGTAAACTGTTGGAGGCATCTTACATCGGCCAGATAAAGCAAGCGCGGGGGCCGTTTGAAAACTTCCGCAAAGCGCTCAGCCTGGTGCCTTTCGCGCGGTTCTTCCTGAACAGCTTGCTGGTGGCCCTGGCGGTGACCGTGGGCCAGGTGACGACCAGCGCCTGCGCCGCCTATGCCTTCGCCCGGCTGGAATTCCCCGGACGCGACAAGATATTCCTGGGCTATCTGGCCACCATGATGGTGCCCTGGACGGTCGTGATGATCCCCACCTTCATCCTGATGAAGTTCCTTGGCTGGATTGACACCTACTGGGCGCTGACGCTGCCGGCCATGTTCAGCGCCTACGGCACGTTCATGCTCAGGCAGTTCTTCCTGGGGATTCCCCGGGAATACGAGGAGGCCGCGAAGATCGACGGCTGCGGGTACCTGGGGATCTTCTGGCACGTGATTCTGCCCCTTTCCAAACCGGCGCTGGCCACGCTGGCGCTTTTTACGTTCATCGGTAGCTGGAACAACCTGATCACCCCGCTGGTGTTCATCGTCAGCGAGGAGAAGATGACCCTGCCCCTGGGCCTGACGCGCTTCCAGGGCATGCGCGATGCGGACTGGGGCGCCCTGATGGCCGGCAGCCTGATGATGCTGGTGCCCATGCTGATCCTTTTCGCCATCGGGCAGCGGTTCTTCACGCGGGGCATCCGCCTCTCAACCGGTAAGGGATAAGGGCTTTCTGCCGCAATCGGGTATGGTAGAATGCTGTAAGATCGGCCCGTCGGAATGGGTGCCTGGTGAAGGGGGTTTTTGGTGGACGGATCGAAAAAAAGCAAGGAAGAGCTTCGCCGAGAGATCGGCGCGCTGCGCCGACGCCTGCAAGAGCTGGAAGCCACCGTAGAGGCTGGCCGGGGCGAACTCCGGCAAGATTCCGGTCAGGATGCGTTGTGGGATCAGATTCTGGCCGCCCAGTCGGAGGCCTGCCTGCTGCTGGCGGGGGAGGAGCTGCGGGTGGAGAATCTGAATGCGGCCGCCGTCGAGCTGTACGGCTACGGCCGGGAGGAGTTCCTGGACCTGCGGTTCCGCGACGTCGCCGCCGAGCACGAGCACGGCGTGCGGGCACTCCGTCAGGTCATCCAGGAGCAGACCGAAAGGGTGATCCGGGGTCGGCACCGCAAGAAGAACGGCACACTGTTCCCGGCCGAGGTGACGGCGCACGGACTCGCCGTCAGGGGCGAGCAAAAGGCCTGGGCCAGCGTGCGGGACGTCACCCAGGACTGGTGGGCCCGGCACGAGCTGCTGCGCATCGGGGCCGCCATGAACGGGGCGCTGGACGCCGTGCTGGTCCTCGACGTCAACGGCAAGGCCACCTACATGAACCGTGCCTTTCGGGACTTGTTCGGCTGCACGCGGGACAGTATCGACCGGGACGGCCTGGGGCGGCTGTTCATGCGGCCGGAGATCGCCGACACCGTGGTGCAAACCGCCCTGGAGGCCAACGATTGGGCCGGGGAGGTGGAGATGGTGACCGCCGAAGGGCGGGAGTTCACGGCCCTGCTCCACGCCGTGCCGATCGTCAACGGGCAGGGCGATCTGGCCGACGTACTGCTGCTTTTCTCGGACGTCACCCAGCAGAAACAGGTGGAGGAGCGGCTGGTTTACGAGGCAACGCACGACGCCCTGACCGGTCTCTACAACCGCCGCTTCCTGATGTCCAGGCTGAGCCAGTTCGTCAGTTCCGCCCGCCGCTACGAGTACCCTTTGAGTCTTTCGCTGTGCGATCTGGACGGGTTCAAAGCCGTCAACGACACCCACGGTCATGCGGTGGGGGACGACGTGCTGGCGCGGTTCGGGGAGATGATCCGGGAGAGGTCCCGCACGGACGACCTGGCGGGCCGCTACGGCGGAGATGAGTTCTGGTTTCTGCTGCCCCATACCGCGGCCCGGGAAGCCCTGCACTGTGTGGACAGACTCCGGGCGGGGCTGGAAAAAATGGTCTTTCACGGCCGGAACCAGGAGCCTTTCTCGATGACGGCCACCTTCGGTGTGGCCGGGTTGCAGCCGGAGCACCGGGGCGGCGACGACCTGCTGCTGGCGGCGGACAAGGCCCTGTACCGGGCAAAGGCGCGAGGACGCAACTGCGTGGTGGCCGATGAAGAAGATGAATGACTCCCCGGGGCGCGTGCGGCCCCATCTGGTGCCGCTCAGGACAGAAGGGCGCAAAAACGCTTGACGTTGCCCTCGGGCGATTGTAGTATTGGGGACTGGTTTCCGGGACGGTGGGATGCTGTTTCTGGTAGGTTCGAGGCAACCAAAACGGCGGAGGCTGCGATGCGTGGCAAGGCGAAGTTGCTCGGCAAAGGTTTTGTTCTGCTGGCACTGGCGGTTCTTCTGATGACCTCGGTGGGCTGCGGCCATCTGAAGAATGTGCGCGATGACCTGATGGACTGTGGCACCGCTGCGGTCGGCTACGTGCCGCCGGTTGTCCCCAGCGCGGAAGAGCCGCAGGCCGTCGGATTTCTCCCGCCCGCCATCGGTGCGTACGTGGAGTTGACCGAGTTCATGCACCTGGGCTTCCTCTACAAAGCCACCGGCGACCTGGAGTGGGACAGGCGGGGCGTGGGCGTCACGATAGACTCTCGTCGTAAACTCGGTCTCGGTCCGCTGCACGACGTGTTGATCGAGCAGGAACCCATCGTGGTCAACGGCTACAAGGATGAGCAGAGCGAACTGGAGGGGTGGCGCCGCCACATGAAAAACCTGAAGGACCCCGTGTTCAATGCCCCGGCCAAAGTGCTCATTTACGAGGCCAAAGAGACCTCATTCGGGGGGATGGGCTCCGAGGAGTCCCTGGTGTGGAAGTCCCTCCCCTGGCTTTCCCGGGGCTGGCAGGACTGGGAGATGTGCTCGGTGGAAATCGCCATCCCGGAGCCTTTCATCCTGCACTCGGGCTTCTACTTTCGGTTGGGAATCGATCCGTCGCAGATCGTGGACCTGGTGGTCTCGGCTGTGGGATGGGACCTCTACGCCGACGCAGCCTATGAGTGGAACGGCGATCTGAAATACTGAGGCTGCGGCGGACGGAGTTTTGTTGGCCGCTACGGAGGCTGCGAGCTGTGGTTCGCAGCCTCCCTTGTTTGCGTGCGGCGCGCGCGCGATCGGGCGCGGTCATGGCGTGATCCGCAGGCTGTCCTCCCGTTATCCGGAAAAAGCACATGTCACGCCCCGCCGCACGCTACGCTGTCAAGAGGGACCTGACCACCGGTTCCCTGGGCAGAAACATGTTCCGCCTGGCCGCGCCCATGGCCGTTGGGGCAGTGCTGCACTCCCTCTACATGCTGGTGGACGCGCTGTGGCTGGGGCGGTGGGGCAAAACGGCGCTGGCGGCACAGGGCGTGTGCTGGCCGTTGCTTTTCGTGGCCCTGGCGGCGGCGATGGGCCTGGGGGGCGCCGGCACGGCTCTGGTCAGCCAGTATCAGGGGGCAGGGCAGCATCGCCGGGCCGAGCAGGCGGCGGGGCAGACGTTCGTGCTGCTGGTGGCGCTGGTGGTCGTCCTCACCGCGGCCATATACGCCCTGGGGCCCTGGATTCTGATGGCCGTGCAGGTGCCATCCCGCGTGCGACCCGCGGCGCTGGTGTACCTGAGGATATTCCTGTTGGCCATGCCCCTGGTGGCGTTCATGGTCGCCTACGGGGCGTGCCTGCGGGCGCTGGGGGATACCATGACGCTGGTCGTCGTCAGCGCTGCGGGCAACGGCCTGAATGCTCTGCTTGACCCCCTCCTGATATTCGGATGGGGTCCCGTCCCTGCGCTGGGGACCGGTGGCGCGGCGCTCGCCAGTCTGACGGCCCGCGTGGCCGAGGCCTACATCTGCTACCTTTTTCTGCGCAGAGGACGCTCGGGACTGCGCGTTCGGATCGGCGACCTGAAGCCGGATGTCCCCCTGCTGAGGAAGCTCCTCCGGGTGGGGACTCCGCTGGCCCTGAACCGCAGCAGCGACGCCGTGGGGTTTCTGGTCTTCCAGGGTATCATCAATTCCCTGGGGGCCACGGTGATCAGCGCCGTCACGGTGGGTTTCCGGATTATCTGGTTCTTCAACATCCCGGCGCAGGTGACGGCGGTCGCCGCAGCGCCGGTGGTGGGGCAGGCGCTGGGGGCGGGCAAACCGGGGCTGGCGCGGCGCGCAGTGCGCTGGGGGGCACTGTTCGTGGCGGCCGTGTTGCTGCTGCCGCTGATCTTTCTGACCCTTTTCGGCAAGCTGGTGGCCCGGGGGTTCATCGCGGACCCGGCGGTGATCGCGGAAGCGGGGAAATTCTTCGCCGTGGTGCCGGCGTCTTCCTACCTTTTCGGCGTCCTCATGGTGTTGCTGGCGGCGTTCTACGGCTCCGGTCACACCACCCCCGCCATGCTGATCGGCATCGTCCGGCTCTGGGTGCTGCGCGTGCCGGTCGCGCTGCTGCTGACCCGGACGCTGGGCTGGGGCAGCACGGGCACCTACCTGGCCATGGTGGTAGGAAACGTGGTATGCGCTCTGCTGGCGCTCTCGTTCTTCCTGCGCGGGGGATGGCAGAAAGCGGTGGTCGAGACAACTGCCGAGGGCGCGACTCCCGCGCGCTCCTGAGGTGTGCTACATCCGGCCGCTGTTGACCAGTTCGGCGAACTTCTCGAAGCTGCGGGCGTAGGTGGCCTCAACGTCGGCCGGGAAACAGCAGCCCGGCAGTTGGCGGCTGGATAGATGGTACTGCAGGCATTCGCAACACAGGCCCTTGCGCGAACAGCCGGGGTATGTGCACGTGCACGCGTCCCGGTTTTCCTCCTGGCGGCACTCCATGGTTTGGATGCTCCCTCTCGATCTGACTGGAAGCAGGCTGTGAGGTGCGGCGGACGCCGTGTCCGCCCGCGCCTCCCGGTGAAGTCAGGGCTATTCCACGAAGAGGACCGGCCCGCCGGGCGCCTGCCTGTCGGCCTGGCGGAGCCGTTCAAGGCCGTCCTCGGCGAACTGCTCCACGTCCTCCTCCTCGCTGAGTATCTCCAGGTTGTGCACGACGTACCTGCGCATGTAGGCGTCCGGGTCCTCGGCGCGCGGCAGCTCGTATTGCTCCCGGTTCTGCAGGTAGTCCAGGCCCACCCGGATGAGGAGCCGCAGGCACTCCTTGACCCGTCGTGCGTTGGCGCGTTGCATCAGTCGCTCGTGTTCGTCGCGGGTGAGCCGCACGGTTTCGGCGGCCATCACGGGGTTGATGGTGGTCCTGGCCGCGAATTCCCCCAGGAAGCGAATGGTATAGTAGCGGTGACGGATGAGCCAGACGCCCTCGGCGATCTGCTGGCGGATCTGGTTATCGCGATGGCGCAGCAGGCTGATGTACTGGTATATGTGGGGGTGATCGAGCCGCCTGCCTGTTTCCACGATCCGGTCCAGCATCCGCTTTCCGGCCCGGGCCAGCGCCAGCATGCCGTTCAGATACCGGCGCTCCCAGTAGTCGGCCCGCCGGGCGCAGTAGGCGGCGGACTCGGAGGGGAGTTGCGTGTGCTCCGCCCGGAGCATCTTTTCGAAATGAGGGACGGCCTGGCGGGCCGCCGATTCCTCGGAGTCGCTCCATTCACGGATCAGAGTCTCGAGGGCGTCCACCTCTTCGCCCACGAACTTCTTCTTCTCGAAGCCTGTCAGCAGTGATTCCAGGCGACGTCTCTCGAAGCCTTTGGGCGGGGTGCGCGACGCTTCAATCACCCACGCCAGCACGTCCGTTATGCGCTGTTCCGCGTAGCTCATTTCCGGGTTCGAGCGGCGCTCCTCCACCATTTGCTCCAGGGTGGCCACGACATCGGGTGTGAGCACGTCGGTCTTTAGGGCGCCGGACTCGTCCATGTTCTCGATGATTTTCCGTATGGTGTCGCGTCGCCTGCTGACGGTTTCCCAGCGGACGGCTTTCTGCAGGGCAAGCGCCCGGGCCATGCGAGGGTCGTCCTCGTCGTCCTGCAACAGCTCCTGGTTGCAATACAGAAAGGAATCCACGGGCTGCCAGGCCAGGTCTTGCAGCGCCTGTTGGTACCGGTCGGAATCGAAATCGACCCGCGTTTCCACGCCCCCCTTGATGAGACCCACGGCTCTGGTCAGCACATGCTGCACGTAGAGAGACCAGCCCGCAGAAACCAGGGCGAAGACGGACATGGGCCCCAGGATGGCGTAAAGGGCTATCTTCACCCAGAGCGGTATCAGCCGGCCGGTGGCTCGTTCCCGCAGTTCGGGGGTCTCTTGCTCTTTCTCGATCTGGGCGGCTTCACTCATCGCGCAGTTTGCCCTGTCAGAATGGCACCATGGTGACGGCCTTGGCTATGAGGCGGATGGCAACGGAGCCCATGGACACCAACCCCATCCCACAGGCGAAGCCGGCCGCCAGTACGGGCGTGTACTCCCGCCAGTTGGTCCGGCCGAAGGCCTTCTGCATGTAGTATCGGCCCAGGATCGCCCCGACGAACTGAGGGAAGGCCATCGCGGGATCGCCCACCACCCCCTGTATGGTGCCGTAGACAAACAGAGTGGGCGCGCCCAGCACGCGCAGTATGGGATACAGGATCAGCCCGTAGGCTGTTCCGGCACCTATGAAACGCCACTTGATGGCCTTCATGAAGAAGGCGTTGCCGGTGGTGGTGGCGGTCATCCAGAAGGCCCGCACGGTGGCGTCGCGGGGCCAGAACCGCATGGCGAAGGGATAGTCCTCCGGGATGTCGCTTATCTTGTAGAGGAACGACCAGAAAAGCAGGCTGGCCACCACGGCAAGCGGCAGCATGGTAAGCTGGGCCTTGAAGATGCTGGTGAACTTCGTGCCCGTCAGCTCCACCTCGCGGAAGTGCGCCGCCCCCTGGCCGGCGTCGCCCATGGGCACGGGCGCAAACCAGATGTCCACCCCTTTGTAGCCGCTCAGGACGAAGGTGGCCTCCCGCACGTAGGGGATGCCGATGCGGTGCCCCGTCAGGCCGTTGAGCCGCGCGCTGATGTAGGACATGATGGGCGTGTAGCCGAAGCCGAAAGCGATCAAGATCCACACCGGGAACTTCGGCACCAGCCAGTGGCACAGCAGGATCATCCAGGAGGTCTTGGCCACGTAAAACAGCAGGGCGATCACCACCGGCACGTCGCCCCGGCCCTTGGGCGGGGCAAGGGTGTTGACCGTGGTGGCAGTGCGCTCCCGGCGGGTGGCCATCAGGCGGCTCACTGCCGCGTATATACCCAGTGCCGCCACCGACAGGGCCGTCCCTATCCGGAAGCTCAGCCAGAAGTCGAACTGGTTGGCCAGGCCCGTCTCTATGTAGTCCATCCCCGGCTCCCACATCTGCAGCACTCCGCTGTGGTAGAGGATGGGGTTGAGTATAAGCCGCCCCAGGACGCCCGCGACGAACCGTCCCATCACGACCCAGAAGGGCAGCACGAACCCCAGAAAGACCCCGTGCAGGTTGGTGCTGATGGCCAGGGGAACGGCGCGGAACCACGGGATGTCCTGCAGTTGCTTGGTGAAGTCGTAGAACGGCACCTGGATCAGGTATAAGTCCCGGCGCAGGAAGACCCCGGACAGGACGGGCACCGCCACGTAGAGCAGTCCGAAGGCGATGCCGATGGTGCTGCCCACCGAGAAGCAGCGCCACCGCCAGGTTTCCTCGTCGCTCTCGGCCAGCGCAGTGACGCCTTTTGCGCGGATCGGCGCCAGCGGAAAGGGCAGACGTTCGATATCGCTGGTCATGCGGAACAGGGCATAGCCGAGGCTGAAGAAGCTTAGCCGCTGCCACAGGATGAGAAAGCCCATCAGGGCCAGGGCCGGCCACCAGTCCCGGTGCAGCAGGTTGCGCAGGGCGTATGCCTCGCTGCCGGGCGGGGGCGCCTTCCAGAACGGGATCTGGTTGGCTATCTCGAACTGCACGGCGGCGTCACTGCGCACGAAATACTGCATCCAGATAAACGTCATTCCCTGGCGCATGATGGCCGCGCCGAGGATGCCCCAGGTCACGCTCCATATGACGAACATCTCCTGGCGGGTCAGGGTGGTGCGGCAGCGCTTGGCGATCTCCAGGAAGATAATGAGCGTCACCCATACGGCGGGGACGCCCAGTTGCTGACCCAGCATGAGCCACATGAACATGGAGCCGGGCATGACCACGAAGGTCACGAACAGGGCGGCCAGTATGGCCTTCAGCCCGAAGCCGTCCGCGAACTCGGTGGGCTCTCCCTGCTCCTCACGCAGCTCCAGGTAATCTTCGGTTTTCGCCATGTTTGCAGCCGTTCTGGCTCAGTCGTTAGCGGGCCGGATGTCAGGAAACGGTCGGCTCCAGTCCCGGCATGCCTGCTGCCCGGTCGCCGGAGCCCTCCAGGCGCTCGGCTCCCTCTCGGGCCAGGCGTCTCTTTGCCTCGGGGGTCACCAGGCGCCAGATCAACAACTGCTTGCGCAGGTCCTTCAGGAAGCCCAGATTCATCCGGTGCCAGGTCTGGAATTCCCCGCTCTTGCGGGTAATGGTGAAGAACAGATAGGTTATCTCCCCTTCCTCCGGGTCGGGGATGGAGGCGACTTTCACCCGCTGACTCACCCCCATGTCCAGGGGAGCCACCCACACGTCCGCTTCCATGGAGATGGTCTCGCGACCCTCGTGCTCCTCGGTGTAGAACTGCAGGTTGTCCGCCGTAAAGCTCCCCATGGCGTCCTCGTCGTTGCTCTCGAAGTACTCGTAGAGGTAGGACATGACCCCCAGCGCCTCCTTGGCGCTGACGGTGAAGGGGAACCATATCTCCCACACGTCGCTGGTGGGCCGGGGCAGGCTCATCTTGCGGGTCTCGTCCGGCACGCTCAGCTTGCCCGCCATGCGGGCCGGATACGCCGTAGAAGCCAGCACCACCACCACGACCAGCACCACCGACCAGACGGCGCTGATGCTGGAGTAGTTCAACGACATTCCCTGCAGCAGCCACGGCATGTGGACCAGTATCTTGCTCATGAACTGCCCGAAGATGTAACCGAACATGGCGCCCATGACGGCGAATACGCTGCTCTCGGCGAAGAACAGCGCCCCTATGTGCATGGGCGCCAGACCGACCGAGGCGTAGGTCTTGATCTCCGTCATCCGCTCGTAGACGGCGCCCAGCATGGTGTTGAACACGATCAGTGCCGCGATGACGATGGGCACCAGCAGCCCCTTGAAGCCCCCCACGCTCAAACCGCTGCGGGTGGCCACCCGGTGCACGGTGGGCTCCCCGTCGGCCCTCTCGCGGTAACCCGCATACAGGGCCAGGTTCACCCTGCTGAGCAACTGGCCCAGCACCTGGCGGAAGGGGCGCAGCACCCGTTCGGCCCTGGTGGTGATGCCGGGGCCGGCCGCCATGGCACGGACCGTGCCCCCCAGGCGCAGGTTTAGTTCGTTGGGGACCACCAGCACGCGGTCCGGCTCCATGTGGATGTACTGCTCTTCTTCTTCCTGTTTGGTGGACTTCTGATGGACGAACTGCTCGACGTCCAGCTCACCGGTGGCGGTCAGCGCCAGCCCCTGCTCCTGCTGCTGGCCTCCCTGGGCACCTGCCTCCTTGAACTGCTGTGCCACGAAGTCGACGGGGGTGATCTCCTCCCCGTCCAGGTCTTCATATCTGAACAACCGGTCGCTGTCGAAAACCCCGACCACACGGAGCTGCCGCCCCAGCACGGAGATCCTGGCCTTCCCTATGTCCGCTTCCTCGATGCGCAGGCCCTCGCGCATGCGGGCGGGCAGAATGCACACGAACGGCCAGTCGGGCATGGACCGATCGAACCACTGATGGCGCAGGTAATCCTCGTCGTTGACCTTGGAGAAATACCTCTCCTCCGGGCTGAGCCCGAGGATGGCGTTGGCCACGGCCCGGCCCTGGGGATTGTCCGCCCGACTGATCTCCAGCTGCAGCTCCTTGGTCTTGTCCCGGTTGACGAACCAGCTCCGGGGCGCCACGCGCATCCCCTGCACGGCGAAAAAGTTCTCCATGTCGTAGGTCACGAACTCCGAGAGGGGACCCCAACCCAGGCCGCGCAGCAGCACGCCCTCATAGGGGGCCTCCCGGGAGGAAGCGTAGTCCAGCATCCGGGCCGGCATCACCTGGAAGCTGGTAAACGAGAGGATGGTGAACGTCAGCAGAACCAGCGTTACGGCGGTCAGCCCGGTGCGGACCTTCCGCTTGCGCATGTTGGAGATGCCCAGCACGAAGGCGGCCATCGTGGCGCTGGCCCGCGCCACGTCGGCGCGATGGATCATATCCACCTTCTGCCGGATGCGCTCCATCACGATGCTGAACTTGCCCAGCAGGTACCAGATCGTGAACGCCGCGGCCACCAGCATGAAGAACCCGTCCAGGACCACGATGGGCGTCTGGGAAAGCTGGAAGGCGGGATGCAGCACCCGCAGGATGAGGTAGGAGATCAGGAACAGCACGGCCACGGCGACCAGCTTCTTGCGGATGTCCACGTAGTTGATCAGCAACCGCTCGGCGAACAGCACGAAAGGCAACAGCAGGGCGAAGTAGAACACCACGCCCTTCACCACGTCGGTAGCCGTATCGCGCACGTCCGGGTATATGCGGTTCTCCAGGCCCCGGGCCATGCCAATGTGGTAGGCGTACTGATCGTATAGCCGCTGGTCCAGGGCCCTGCGGGCGGCTTCGACGTGTGCGCCCGCCTTCTCGAAAAGCTCCCATACGGCCGATTTGGAGATGCCGCTGGCCCTCAGCCGGCGAAGACGATAGCGGTCCAGCTCGTGCATGTCGCGGGCGATCTTGAGGGCCGTGTAATGGATCAAGTTCTCACTGTCCTCGGCGGCGTAGCCGACCCCGGTTCTCTCTTTGCCATCCTGTTTCGCGGCTGCCGGTTCTCTGCGGAAGTTTATCAGCAGCCCTTCATAGCCCACGCCACCCGACGCCAGCAGGAACTTGACGTTTCGGTCGCGGCGCGTAAAGAACACGGCGCAAGGCTTGCTGTACTGATCGCCCTGCGACTCCTGCCCTACGTAGGGAACCATGTACTGCAGTTCCCCGTTTGACTCCGCGCGGCGAGCGGTGCTCTGGCCCAGCGTCATCAGGGAAAGGGGGTCGGTCATGTCGAAGATGGTTGTAGAAACGCAACGGAAGAAATTCAGCCGCACGTCCGTCTCCCGGTCCGCCCACTCCCGGACACGTTCCCGGTCCGTGGCGTTGGGAAGTCCGGACTCGGCAATCTTGGTGACGGCCCCCCTGGTGGGGGAGATCAGGAAACCGTCCACCCGGAACTGCCTGGTCCTCGCCAGGCCGAAGACCTCGAAGAGCCCCTGCAGGTTGCTCAGTTGAAAGTCGACGGTCTGAACGCCCATCATGCTCTTGACGGGCGCCTGCTGCTGGGTGCGCATGCTGACCGCTACGGCGCTGTTGGGCACCACGACCTTGGGCATGTACGGCAGGCGGCTGAACTGCACTGCCTGGCCGAACAGGCTGCCCGCCTCCCGCTTTTTCCAGACCGCGTTGCGGTCCACGGGCGGGACGGGCACGTCCGCCAGTTTTTTGATCATATAGGCGCAACCGATCGCCTGGCGCCGCACGTTGGGCAGAAAGGGCTCCAGTTGATCGTAGGTGTCCAGCGGAGTGTTGACGCTGTTGCGGGGATCACCCGTTGTGGCAAGGGTGATGGCCGGATAGCCGCAGAAGGAGATGGCCTCGGCGTCGAAGGCCATCATGCCGGGCAGCAGTGAACCCCAATTGCGCCCCTGCTGAGGCACGATGCCGCTCTGGTAGGTAAGCGTCTCGGCGGGAGCTCCCTTTTCCGTCACCTGTTCGGCCCATTCGATCAAAAGGCCCGAAAGCTCGCTGTACGCCCGCTGGAGCTCCACCTCGCGCGCGGCTGCGGCCTGGTCGTAGAAATGTCCCTTGAAGAAGGCACCCAGGCTGTTGTGGCGGCTGGACAGGTCCAGCCCCACGAAGAAGTAGGGTTCCCCCGTCCCTTCTGCGGCTTTCTCATCGGCCCCGTGCCGGCGTGGATAGATGACCTTCTGTGCGTAATCCCTGGCGCCGGACAGGGCCTGGTAATGGCCGGGGGCGGCGATGAACTTCACCTTCCGCCGCGGAGGGTGCCTGGTCAAAAACTCCGCGATCTCCAGCAGGGCGGCGACCCCGCAGGAGCCTTCCGCTCCGGGGCTCAGCGCGGGCACCACCGAGACGCTGTCGTAGTAGCCGAACACCACCAGTGTCTGGTCGGCCAGGTGGGGGTCGGTGCCGGGTATCTCGCCGGAGATGCGCGCGACCGTCTTTTCCTCCCATCGGAAACGGGCCCGGACCGTGGCCGACACGTCGGTGGCGTCCCGGCGGCCCAGTCCGCTCAGCGCCTCCATCGCGGAATCAACCGAGAACTGACCGGCAGGTCTCCCCGTTACTGCCTCCGCCAGGGCCGGCAGATTCTGCCGTCGCAGGTAATAGCGGGGCACCGGTATCGGCAGATCGCTGTACTTCTGCTCGGCATCGGAGCGGAAGGGGTACTCGGGCTCTACGAAGATGACGGCCCTGGCACCAAAGTTAGCGACGGTGAGCCACCGGCTGACGGAATTGAAGTCCATCAGCACGACGCTACCCATCAGGTCCCTGCCGTTCAGGTCGGAAAGCCGTCCCTTCCCGGCCCAGACGAGCGGCCCGCTGATCCCCTCCCTGGAGGTCATGGGAACCTGGGCGTAGTTCGGCAGCACGCAGCGGAGGGGAACCTGCGTTCCGGACACGGTGAGCACGCCGCCGGCGCGCTGTCCGGATTCCTCGGCCTCGGCGGAAGCGGGCTCGTCCCACGGCAGGTCCGCAGGCGCGGAAGGGACGACCACCTGGAAGGGAGTCTCCTCAACGCCGGCCAGGCCGATCTCGCGGAACTTCTCGGCGATGTACTCGGCCGACCTCTCGCAGCCGGGGTAACCGGTGAACCGGCTCCGATGGCTGGCAAAGAAGCGAATGTGCTCGCCGGGCTCTATACGCTGCAGGTCTGCGTTGACCTGCTCCTCCCCGGCACGAGGGGCGCCGACACCGAATACCGGCGGCACAAACAGCAAGACGCACAGCAGCGCGATGTGCTTGGCTCTGGACACCATTCCCTGCTTTCTCAAAACCGACCAATCTCGTAGCGCCCATTATATGAGGCGCCGAAATCGTGTCAAAGTGAAACCGCGTCCGGCGGCCGCGCGGGAGTCTTTACGGGCGCGCTGCAGGCGTGCTACAATGCGGCAGATCGCTCCCGTCCCGTCAAGAGACATGCACATGGAAGAGGCCATCAGAAAAGCCGACGTCCTGATCGAGGCGCTCCCCTACATCCAGCGTTTCGCCGGAAAGGCCGTGACCATAAAGCTCGGCGGAAGCGCCATGGAAAATGTGGACGTGCTTGACGACGTGCTGGAGGACGTGGTCTTCCTGGCCGCCGTGGGCATCCGGCCGATCGTGGTCCACGGGGGCGGTCCGCGGATATCGCGCGCGATGGAGGAGGCCGGGATGGAGCCGCTGTTCCGGCATGGGCACCGCGTCACCGACGCGCGGACGCTCGAACTGGTGGTGCGCGTGCTGACCGAGGAGGTCTGCGGCGAGCTGCTCGGGCGGATCCGGCGGCACGGGGGGAAGGCTGTGTCCGGCTTCCGCGACGGGCGGACTCCGCTGCGCGCCCGGCGAAAGACACTGGTGACCCCGCAGGGGGAGGAGCTGGACCTGGGTTACGTGGGCGAGGTCAGCTCCGTGGATGCCGGGGCCCTGCTGGACGATGCCTCCGACAGTCGCATCGTGGTGCTGTCCCCGGTTGGCAGGGGGGAGGCCGGTCAGCTCTACAACGTAAACGCCGACACAGCGGCCGGAGCGGTGGCCGTGGGGGTGGGGGCGGAGAAGGTGGTGTTCCTCAGCAACGTTCATGGCATCATGACCGAGTCCGGAGACACCGATTCGCTGATCTCCACCGTGGCCGAGCAGGAAGTGGAGTCCCTGATCGCGCGCGGGGTCATCTCCGGCGGCATGCTCCCCAAGGTCCGCGCCTGTCTGGCGGCCGTGCATGGCGGCGTGCCGAAAGCTCACATCATCGACGGCCGCCTGCCGCACTCCCTGCTCCTGGAGATATTCACCGACAAGGGGGTGGGCACCCAGATCGTGCACCGCAGTCCGGAGGGGTGAGCGATGGCCCTGGTGCACCTGCACCGCCCCGGCATGCTGGGGCTGCTGGTCCTGGTGGTCCCGCTGGCCCTGTTCTGGTGGCTGGGGTGCCGACGCGCCGCAATCGCCTCGCGCGCGCTCGTCGGCGGGTCCGCCAGGGGGAATGCGCTCCGCGGCGCGCTTCGTCTGGGTGCCCTGGCCGCCGTCCTCGGGGGACTCGCCTCTCCCGCGTTGCTTGACGCCGGGGCGCTGCGGAGCGCCTCGGTCCCCGTGGTTTTCCTCATCGACGTGTCGGCCAGCATGGAGGCCACAGACGTGCCTCCGTCGCGCCTGGAGAGGGCGCAGGGCGCCGTCCGTGACATCTGCGCCTTGTTGCCCGCGGCCCGGACGGCCCTGGTGGCAACGGCCGGCGACGCCGCCGTCGTCTGCCCCCCCACCACGGACCGCGAAGCATTCTTCAACCTCCTCGGCCAGTCACGAACGGACTGGTTTATCGACCGTGGATCGCGTCCGAGGCCTGCCCTGGGGGAGACCGTCGAGCTGCTCAGCGCCGAAGGCCAGGGGCCGGGGGCGATTATCCTGGTAAGCGACGGTGAATTCCACGCCGCGCCGCAGCCGGGCGACCTCCGGCGGCTCGTAGGCGGGGGAGCCGTGCTGCACACCGTCACTGTGGGCTCTGAGGGCGGCGCCTTGCTCCCGGCCGCCCCGGGCCGACCGGCGGTGATGACGCGTGCCCGTCCCGACAGGATGCGCCGCCTGGCCGAGCAGGGCGGGGGACGCCACTGGCGGGTCGGCCCGGCGCAGGTCTCGCTGCCCCGGCGGCGCGAAGATATCCTCCCGCCCCGTGTGACCGGTTCCGCGGCGCGCCGGTCGGGAAAAGGGCTTCGCCTGGCGCCCGCGCTCTACGTGCTGGCCGCGCTGTTGCTGGCGGCCGAGCGGCTCTTGCCCCCGGGACGCCTCTCCGGGCGGGAGCGCCGTCAGGATGCCGTCTCCACGTAGGCCGCGGCCTCGCGGACAAGTAGCGCCCCCAGCTCACGGCATTCTTCCGCGGCCTGCTGGTCCGGGGCGCCTTTCATCGCCAGGGTTTCCCCCACCTGTGGACCGACGTGATGGAAGAGGCCTTCGAACGGTTTCCGGGCGGCGCCCCCTCCGCCGTGGGTCATGAACAGGGCTACGGGCATTCCCTCGATGTCCTCGTTGCCCTTGCGCTTGGCGATCAGCCATTCGTCAATGAAGACCTTCATCCGTCCGGCGGGGTAGCTGAAGTAATCCGGCGTGCCGAAAGCCACCCCCGCGCATTCGGCCAGCAGTTCGGGGGGGACCTCTTTTTCCTGTGTGTTGCGCAGGATCACGTCGAACCGTCCATCCGCGCGCACGCCCTCCGCCACGGCCTCCGCCGCCGCCCGGGTGTTGCCGGACTGCTGGGAGTGGTAAATGATGGCTACTTTGTCTCTCGTCACGGCCGCCTCCTCTCTGAGTGCTGATCACCAATCGGGCAAATCCTGATCGTCCCAGCCACGGAACTGCTCCCACAGTCGCCGGAAGCGCTGCTCGTAGACCATCTCGAACAACTCCATGCGGTCCGGGAAGTGCTGCTGTGCAAAGTCGCGGAGCTTTCGGATCTCGATCGTTACGTCTATCGCCGGGTAGTCCGTGGCGATGATGAGTCCGGCGATGCGGTCAGCCCGCCGCTGCAGCTCCCGGTGAAGCTCCTCTTCACGTTGCTGGCCGATGGTCACGACATACTCCCGCTTGTTGAATCAACGTGCATTGTACTTCATCCGGCGGCCGCAGCCAATCCCGGGAATGCACTTGCAGGGGTTTGGGAAAGACGCTATTATACATTTGTGGCTGGCTAAGTGGACGTAAGCCATCGCCTGCATACCAGCTTCAGGGCAAGCGATGGGTTGGCAATTCCAGCACTTTGGCGTGAGAGGGCCGACACCATGGTGAAAGGCCTGACGGACCGGCAGAGGGAAGTGTTTGAGTTCATCCGCGACGTGATGCGCGACGAGCATCGTCCGCCCACGGTGCGGGAGATAGCCGATCATTTCGGGTTCCGCAGTCCCAAGGCTGCCACGGACCACCTGGACGCTCTGGAGCGGAAGGGCTACATCCAGCGCCGTAACCGCAAGGCGCGCAACATCGAGGTCCGCGAGGAGCTCAGTCCCCTCGGCATACCTCTGGTGGGTCGCATCGCCGCCGGGTCCCCCATCCTGGCCATCGAGAACCTGGAGGGCTCCCTGTCCACCAACGACCTGTTCGATGTGGACGAGAAGACCTTTGCCCTGCAGGTCGAAGGCGACAGCATGACCGGCGCGGGCATCCTGCCGGGTGACTACGTGATCGTGCAGAGCGGGGTGGAGGTGCGCAATGGCAGCATCGCCGCCGTCCGCATCGAGGACGAAGCCACCGTCAAGCGGGCCTTCCTGACCAAGAACCAGCTTCGTCTGAAGGCCGAAAACCCGGAGTATGAGGACATCGTCGTGGACAGGGAAACCGGCGATTTCTCCATCTACGGACCCGTGATCGGCGTCATGCGTAAGGTCTGAGGCAGTTAAGTGAATTGAGGTAAATGCCTTCCGGCTGCCAAACAGCCGGCGCGGCGGGGACGCCGCGCCTACCTCTTGGGGTAGGTCCGGCGTCTCGCCGGACCGGAGCTCGTACGATCTGGGGAGCCGGGCCTTGCCTTCTGTCCAGGTAGTTGAGCCAGCGTGCCCTCAGCGCGTCGGGTTTCGCAAACCGGAAAGGATTTATCTCGTATCGCTTAACCTCCGGCCGCAGGGAAGGGCGCGTTCCCCGGGAACGATTGTCGTTGCGTGCGCCCGCGGTACGGGATTGCGCCCTTTCATAACGTACACACGCCCGTTCCAGCAACAGACGGGGTAAGACCGGGACAGGTCGTCCTGCTGACGCGCGGGTGCAATAGTGTCCACGGTGCGTCGGGTGTTCGCCGCCGGACGTTCGGATCATCCTGCCGGGACGGCGGTCGCCCGGACCAGGGGGGGAGAGGGGGCTCTATTTGCCAGGCAGCCGGGGTGTCTCTGAAGGACCCGGGAACCCTCCCACCTCGTGAGGACGATTGCGCGGAAAACGGCGAAGCGGTCCGGTTGCCGCCATTCCTTGCGCAGACGCCGCTTTGTTTTTGACCCGTGTCCCGGCAACGGGCAGAATAGTACTGTGGGAGAAGAAGACTCTGGCTTTCGTCTGGGGTGAAAATGGGCGAGAACACGGACAAAGAACGGTTGCAGGAGGCGCTGAGGCACGAGGAGCGGGCGGTGAGGCTCTACCGCACTTACGAGCGCGAGTGCGAAGATGCACGGCTCCGGGAGATGTTCGAGCAGTTCGCCATGAACGAAAGCTGGCACGCGGCGGCCATCCGCGCCAAGCTCGAGCGGATCGAGGAGTAGAATGACGTCCCGCCACCAGAGCAAAACTTACCGGGGCATCTCGCTGGCGCGAGGGGTCGCGGTGGGGCAGGCCCGCCTGGTCGACACGGCGCATTTTCCCACGCAGGCTCCCCGCCATGGCATCCATGAGCAAGACGTGGAACGGGAGGCCGCTCGTCTGCGAAAGGGGTGCGCGGACGTGCGCGATGAGCTCGAGGGGCTTGCGCACCGGGTCCAGCAGCAGCTCGGCAAACGAGAGGCCGACCTGCTGAGGGCCCAGGCCATGATGGTGGATGACCCCGCGTTCATCGACGAGGTCGAGGAGCTGGTCCGCAGCGAGCTGGTCAACGTCGAGTGGGCCGTCGCCCGCGTGGTGGAACGCTTCGAGAACATGGTCTCGGCCATCGACGATCCTTACCTCCGCGAGCGCAGCACGGACATCCGCGATGCCGGGCGGCGCCTGCTGGGCAAACTCCTCTTCGTGGATGGCGAGGTGACGCCCCGGCTGGAGGAGCCCGCCGTGGTGGTTGCCTCACACCTCGTTCCCTCCCTTACCCTCCGCCTGGACCGGGACCTGCTGCTGGGCTTTGCCAGCGAACACGGCGGGGTGACCTCGCACGCAGCCATACTCGCCCGGTCCCTGGGAGTCCCCGCCGTCAGCGGCCTGCGCGACATCACCGAGCGGGTGGTCGATGGACAGACCCTGGTGATCGACGGATTCGAAGGGGTCGTGATCGTCGACCCCGCACCGGACCAACTCGCTCAATACAGGTCCAGGGCACAGGCCTTCCACCTGCAACTGGAGACGGCGATAGAGCATGCCGGGGAGCCTACCCTGACCCGTGACGGCGTCCACATTCAGGTACTGGCCAACGTCGGCGGCCCCGAGGAACTTGAGCTCGCCCGGCGTTATGAAGCCGACGGCATCGGGCTGTATCGCACCGAGGTGGACTACCTGGCCGCGGCGTCGCCCCCTTCCGAGGATGCGCTGGCCCAGGAATACGCCCGTGCCGTGCAGTTGTTCCCCGAAACCGGGGTGACGTTTCGGGCACTGGACATCGGGGGCGATAAATTCCCGCCCTCCATACCCCTGGCACACGAGGAGAACCCATTCATCGGCCTGCGCGGCCTCCGGCTCCTGCTGGAGCACGTGGAGGACCTGATGCTCCCACAGCTTCGCGCCATCCTTCGGGCATCCGCCGGGGGACGAACCGACGTGATGTATCCCATGATCGCCAGCCTGGGCGACCTCAAAGCCGCACGCGGGGTCTTCCAGCGCGCCCTCCGGGAGGTCCGGGAAGCGGGCTACCGCGTCGGCGAAACCATCCGGCAGGGCATCATGGTTGAGGTGCCCTCCTGCATACCCATGCTGCCCGAACTGCTGGCCAACTCGGAGTTCGCCAGCGTCGGCACCAACGACCTGGTTCAGTACTTGCTGGCCGCCGACCGCAATTCGGAACGAATGGTCGACGCCTACGACGCCTACCACCCGGCCGTCATTCGCACGCTCGATACGGTTTACCAGACCGGCGAGGAGCACGGCAGACCCATCAGCATCTGCGGCGAAGTCGCCGGTGATCCGTGCTTCCTTCCTCTCCTGGTTGGGATTGGATACAATCGGATCAGCGTCAACGTGGGAGCCCTTCCCGCGGTCAAGGTCCTGGTGCGTGAGCTCAACCTGCGCGAATGCCGGGAGCTTGTGCGGGAGGCGCTCCGGGCCGGCACCGCCGAAGAGGTGCGGGCGAAGGCCGAGCGGTTTTCTGCCGGACGGGCGCAAGTCGTCTGAGGGCGCACCCGGCCGGCTTCAGGCCTTCTCGATATTGATCTGCCGATCACACGCCGGGCAGCGCACCCTGGGGGCCCGGAGGTTGGGGCTGAGCTGGATCGGCTGGCCGCAGGCGCACTTGAAGGACTGCCACTCGCCCGGTTCGTATCGGTAGGTCAACTCTTCCTGCGGCGGTTCGGGCGGGCCTTCGTGCTGCGCCTTCTCTTCTTCCAGGGCAGCCGCGCCCGCGGCTGCCGCGGCGCCGGCGGTGGTCATGACGGCGGCGGGCAACTCGACCCTGCGGCCGCATTTGGGGCATCGGATGCTGTCTTGCTTGTAGCCGGGCGGAACCTTCGTCCGCAATCCGCAGGTGCAGGCCAGGACCAGCATTCCCTCCTGCCGGTGGAGGATGTCCAGCACCTCACGTGCCTTCTCCAGGTCGCCTTTCTCAGTCTCGGAGCTTGATTCCCGCAGCGGGGTGCGCTCGTCCTCGGACAGCGTCCGGGCGCCGATGACGCTCTTGCCGTGCATGTGCGAGTATGCCTCCTCGTAGTCGGCGTAGGAGGCGCCATGGGCCATCGAGCGCAGAACCCGCACGCGGTCCTCCGTCGGTGGATGGGTGCTGAACAGTCCTCTCATGCCCCCCTTCAGGGGATTGACGGTCAGCATGGGCGCCAGCGCCCGGTTGACCTTCCGCATCCGTCCGGCGGCCCCCGATATCTTCTCCAGCGCGCTGGCCAGTCCCTCCGGGTAGCGCGTGAACCGGGCCGAGCAGGCATCCGCCAGGTACTCCCGCTTGCGGGAGCATGCCAGGTAGAGCAGCCGCGCCACCAGCGGCGCGAGGATGGCGAACAACAGGCCGACCACCAGAATGATGGCCGCCCCGCCGCCTCCCCGGCTGCGTCTGCCCCGCCGGCGCCCCCCGCTGAACCACATCACCCGCAGGAACACGTCCGACAGCACCACGATCGCGGCCACCATCACCCCGGCCAGCGTCATGAACCGGGTGTCATTGTTGAGCACGTGTCCGATCTCGTGGGCGATCACGCCCTGGAGCTCATCCCGGTTCAGGCGCATCAGGAGGCCGGTCGTCACCGCCACCGCCGCATCGTCCGGGGTTCCCACTGCGAAGGCATTGGGCGCGTCCGAGTCCAGGATGTAGACCTTCGGCATCTTCGGCAGTCCGGACGCGATGGTCATCTCCTCCACCACGTTGAACAGCCGGGGGGAATCGTCGTGGTATATGCGTCGGGCGCCCGCGCTGGAGAGCAGGATCTCCCGGCCTCCCGTGAAAGCCGTGGCGGCCAGCGCCAGCCAGATCAGCAGGGCGGTGAGTGCGCCGATGATGCCGCCCTGCGGATCGAAGTACAGGCCGATCACGTATCCCAGCCCGATCAGGACTGCCGCCAGTCCGACGATCAACACGAACGACCGGCGTCTGTTGGCGCGGATGGCCTCCCACATGGCTGCTCAGGGCGCGGGTGCGGCGGCGCTCAGAACTCCACCTGCGGCACCTCGCGCTCTGCCTCCAGCTCCACCTCGAAGAAGTCGCGCTCCGTGAAGTTGAACATGCCGGCCACGATGTTGACCGGGAAGCTCTGGGTCTTCGTGTTGTAGTTCATCACCTGGTCGTTATAGAACTGCCGGGCAAAGCCGATCTTGTTCTCCGTGCTCGTCAGTTCCTCCTGGAGGGCCAGGAAGTTCTGATTGGCCTTCAGATCGGGGTACCGCTCCACCACCAGGAAGAACTGCCCCAGGGCGCTGCTGAGCTGCCGCTCCGCATCGGAAGCCTCCCCGGGCGTCTCCGCCTGCTGGGCCAGGTTGCGGGCCCGGGTCACGGCCTCCAGCGTCTCCCGCTCGTGCTCCATGTAGCCCTTGGCCGTCTCGACCAGGTTCGGGATCAGGTCGTGCCGCCGTTTCAATTGCACGTCTATCTGCGCCCATGCGTTTTCCACCTGGTTGCGCATCCGGACCAGGATGTTGTAGGTCATCACCAACCACAAAATGACGACGACCACGACACCCGCGATGACGATCAGCACAATCGTCAGCCCGCCCATGGCTCCGCCTCCCTTCTCAAGAGTTCGCCGCTGGCTCGCCTTTGTCTCCCAGCTCGGCGAAAAACCTCGCCAACACGTTGCCCTCTTTTGCGCCTGCGGCCTGCACCACGCTGCCCAGCTCCCCGCGGTCGAACCACAGTCCGTGCTCCTCGGGACATCGGTCCAGCGTGATCGGGGGCTGCGTATCGGTCGAGAGCTCGCGCATCTTCCTGCCGCAGACCGGGCAGGGCCGGGACGCTCCCTGCGGCCGGGCGCCCGCATGGGCCTGGACGGCTTCCAGGAATTCCTCCTTCAGCGCGCCTGCGCGCTCCCCGATCAACTGCAGTTCTCCGGAATCCAACCACACACCCCCACATTCGGGGCAGTAATCAATCTCCACAAGTTCGAACTCCAGTACCCACATGTCCACGTCGCACACCGGGCAGAGCATCGCTTCGCCTCCCGTTCTCAGCGAGGTGCGTATTATAGCGGTCGGGCCGGGCCCGGGCAACGCGTCACTCGGAAGCCTGCGCCCGGGGCTGCGCGCACAGCGGGTATTCCGGGCTTTGCACACCCCCCGGGCGGGCCGTATCATGACGGTAGTGGCAGGCCCGCGACCCGTGGGCGGGCGGCATGAGAATTGACGGGTGGAAGACCATGAGGGTGTACGTCAACGGCGAAGATCTGCTGGCATACTTCGATGAGATGCAGGATCCCATCGTTGTGGAGAAGGACCGGCAGAAGACCCGCGAGAACCTGAAGAGATGGCTGGCGCGCTACGGCGAGCACCGGGACTGCGACGTGGTGCTGGTGTGGGCAGATATACCGCCGCAGCGGGTGTTGCCGCGCACGGAACGGTTCGGGCGGGTCCGGGTGGCGAATCTGCCCTACGGAGAGGATGCCGTTTCGGAGATCGCCGGGCCCGCCAACCGCACTGCGGTCCACGAGCGGACGTTCGTGGTGACCGAGGACGCGCGATTGAAGGGATCTCTGGCAAGCGGCCGGGCGACGGTGTTCAGCCCATCCCATTTCGTGCGCAGGGCACGCAAGTCGATGGGCAAGGGCGACGAGGAACTGGCCAGAGAGCCCGATGAGAAGTTCACGGGGCTGAGCGAGGGCGAGGTGGAGTTCTGGCTGGAGTTCTTTAAAGAGGAAGGCTGACCGGGCCGGGCGCGATGGAGCGGATCGTCAAATACACGCTCGTTTTCGGGGTGGCCGCGTTCTTCGCAGTCATGTGGGGGACGTTGCTCCGCCGCCACCTGCCCGGGCCGCAGGTCGGCAGCGTGCAGCCGAACTATGAGCGGCTGCTGCCGCCGGGAGAGTCGGAGCGGTCCGAGACGTGGGACGTCTACTTCGGCCGCCGGATCATAGGAACATCCCGGGTCAAGGTCTGGCGGGAGCCCGGCGGCATAATGAACATCGAAACGAAGACCACGGTGGACAGCCCGGCGGTGAGGCTGGCGATGGGCCTGTCGGGGGCCATGGAGGTCAAATTCGAGGCACGTATCTCGCCGCTGCACGGCCCTGTGTTCTTCGCCGTCATGTCCGACGCGCTGGGTGTGTACCTGACGGGGGAGCCCAGGGGCGAGAAGGTCAGGCTGCGGGGGCGTGCAGGCGGGCAGCGCGTGGACGCCACGGTGCCGAACCCGCTCGGGGCATTCCTGGGCAACAGCCTCTCCCCCATGGTCGCGGTGGGCGAGTTGAGCAAGAGCCACCTGGGCCGGGTCTGGACGGTGAACCTGATTAACCCGCTGTCGGGGAAGATGGAGAACACGGCGGTGCAGGTGACTAAAGTGCGGGCGGTCGAGATCGACGGCGAGAGGACGAGATGTTTCGAGCTCACGTTCACCGGCGGAAACGGGCGCTGGCGATCGTGGGTGACCGGCGACGGCCAGATGCTGGTGCAGGGGACGCCCGTCGGCCTGGTGCTGCGCCGCCGCGACCTTCCCGCCGGGGCGCTGCCGGGCCTTTCGGTCGGATCCGGGCCCGGTGTGAACGAATCCCGTTCGGAACGCTTGAACGGGGCAGGGAATTCCCTACAATAGCAGCATTTGCCCCCGCCCAGATGCTCAGAAAGGGCTGATCTCATGGCTGAACCTGTCGTCGCGTTGCAACTGTTCACCGTGCGCAAACTGCTGGCTGAGGATTACGTGGAGACGCTCAAGGAGGTGCGCCAGATCGGCTACGATCACGTCCAGCTCACCGGCTCGCTGCCCTACGAGGCCGAGCAAATGCACGAGGTGCTGGACGCCATCGGGCTGGGCGTCTGCGGCATCCACGTGAGCGGAACAGCCCTCCGGGAGGAACCGGAGCACTGGGCGGATTACGCGCACACCGTCGGCACGAAGGACCTGGTGTGGCCGTTCATGCCCGAACAGATGCGCCGGACCAGAGCCGACTGGACCGAGACGGCGAAGATGATGGACCGGCTCGGAGCCCGGTACCGGGAACTGGGCATTCGGTTCAGCTACCACAACCATAGCTTCGAGTTCGAGCGGTTCGACGGTGACTACGGGCTCGACCTGCTCTACGCCAACAGTTCGCCGGATAACCTCAACGCCGAACTCGACACCTACTGGATCAAGCACGGCGGGGAGGACCCGGTCGATTACATCCGGCGCTACGCGGGACGACAGGCCATCCTGCATCTGAAAGACATGGCGGACGATGCGGAGCGCTCCTTCGCCGAAGTGGGACACGGCATCCTGGACTGGGACGCCATCCACGGGGCCGCCACGGACGCCGGCGTGGAAGCCTATGCCGTGGAGCAGGACCGCTGCAAGGGCGATCCTCTCGAGAGCGCCCGGATGAGTTTCGAGTTTCTCCAGCAATTGCTCGGCCTTTAGCTCAAGGTTCGATCCGGAAATGCCGGTAATCCGACCGGCACGGGAGCCCCGGCGCGATCTGGAAATCGCCCTCCGCCGGGGCGCAGACGCCGGACCAGATGGTGGCCCACGCCCCGCCGGCGGGCAGCGCGTGATCGCTGGTGCAGATCGGCGCCTCGTGGTCCGTCAGAACCCGCCGCACCGTCTCAGCGCCGATGCGGGGGACCGCGGTACGCAGCATCTCCATCGCCCGCCGAATGCGCGTGTTCGAACGCCGGGTCCGTTCCGCCGATTTGACCGGCGCCGGACCCAGTGCGGGGTCGTTTTCGGCAACCGCATGTTCGGCGACGACCCTGCCGCCCAGCGCCACGTTTGCGGCAACGATCAAGCCGTCCTGAGGGTGCCGAACGCTCACCGCCCGCGGCGTCGCCTCCACCACGGCCACCTTGCCGCCCGCGTCAGCCAGCAGATAACTCATCGGCCGCAGGTGGCGCACCGCCGCGCAGACGTCGATCGCCCCGGCGACGCTCGCGCAGCTCTCCGCAATCCTCTCCACCAGGATGCTCCACTGCACACCGGCCTCATGCACGGGTTCGGGCGGCAGCGATGCAATCGCCAGGTACAGCCCGGCCTCGTTGAGCACGTCCGCGCAGCCCGCCCAGTGGTGCGTGTAGCCGATGCGCCGCAGTCCCCGCGCGGGGTCGTACCGCTGCAGCTCGCACCACCGGAGGTCCGACGTGGCCCAGTCGTAATTGCGACCCGTCAGCGGCCCGGTGCCGCCCTCCCGGCATGGCTCCTCGACGCCGAACATCGTGCATCCGCCCAGCCTGCTCTCCAGTCGGGCGAAGTAGTAGGCCCGGGCCCTCTCCCGGTCGAAGCCTCCGCCCTCCACCAGGCCCGCAAACTCCTCCAGGGCCGGTGGATGCAGTTCGGCGGCCGCCTCCTCGCAGCCATCTACGAACCACCCCGGAACGTCTGCCGGCTCTGGCAGAACCAGCGTTTCTCTCAGGCGCTCTCCCCGCTGCAGGCCGCGCTGGTAGTGCGTCCCTTTGAACCTCACCTCCCGGATGGCGCGCTCCGAACCCACTCGTTCTCCTCCAGACCGCACTCGTCGGAGCGGATGTAGAGAAAGGCCTCCGGGTTCTTGGCCTTGCGCTCGTGGGGCAGCCGCACCACGTCGCGCACCGCGATGCCCATCTCTTTCAGCTCCTCCAGGGCCTCCTCCAGCACACCGCGAAATTCACCCGGAACGATCCGCCCGTCCCGCACCAGCTCCTCCGGTGCTTCGTACTGCGGCTTGAACAGGGAGAGCACCCATCCCCCCGCCTCGCACTGCTCCAGGGCGTTGGGCAGTATGTAACGCTGCCGCGTCCAGGCCACGTCGATCGTCACCCCGTCCACCGCCTCCGGCAGCTCCACGTGCATGGCGTTCGTCCGCTCCATCACCACGACCCGCTCGTCCTGTCTCAGCTTCCAGTCGAGCATTCCGTAGCCTGTGTCCACGGCGTAGACCCGGCTCGCTCCCTCCTGCAGCAGGCAGTCGGTGAAACCTCCGATGCTGCACCCGAAATCGGCGGCAGCGCACCCCCGGACGATCAACTCCCAGTGATCCAGGGCGAACTTCAGTTTCTCGCCGCCTCGCCCCACGTATTGCCCGCGCGCAGCGATCGGAGGCCTCCTACTTCTGCCGGCTCACCATGTAATCGGTCACCTGCCGGAGGAAATTTCGGTCCTCAACCGGTATCCCCTCGATGATCTGGTATGCCTGCTCGACCAGCCGGTCGGCCTCGCGCCGGGCGAACTCCAGCGAACCCACGCGCCGGTAGAGCTCCCGCACCCACTCCACGTCCGCCTCGGTGGTCTTCTGGCGCGGCTTTCGCATGGTCTGCGCCAGTCTGGCCGCGTCCGCCGGCTCGGCTTCCCGCAGGGCGTGCGCGTAGAGGATGCTGGACTTGCCTTCGCGGATGTCGTTCCCCACCACTCCGCCGCGCCCCTTGCCGACGGTCAGGTCGATGGTGTCGTCGCGTATCTGGAACGCCGCGCCCATGCGCTCGCCCAGCTTCTCAACCCCTTCCAGCACCTCCCGCTCCGCATCGGCCACGATGGCTCCCCCCAGCATGCCGAGCGCCATGTAGCGGCCCGTCTTCAGCGTGACCATCCGCAGGTAGTGCTCCACCGTCAGGTCTTCCATGCCGCGCGTGTTCAGGTCGAACGCCTGCCCGCGGCACGTATCCGTGTAGGCGGCCGAGAATGCCCTGGCCAGCTCCACCCGCTGCCGGTCGCTCACCGGGCATTTCAGCGCCGCCTCGTGGGCCACGCCCAGCATGTAATCGCCGACGTTGATCGCGTTCTCCACCCCGTAGCGCACCCACACCGTCTCCCGGTCGCGGCGCACCCGGTCGCCGTCCTCGATGTCGTCGTGGATCAGCAGCATGTTGTGCAGCACTTCCACGGCGGCGGCGAAGTAGAGCGCCCGCTCCGGCTCGCCTCCCAACTGCTCGCAGGTCAGCAGGCATATGGCCGGCCGGATGCGCTTTCCTCCCGTCCCCAGGTGATACCACACCGCCCGGGACAGATACTCGTCCTCATCCTCCGGGAACAGCTCCTCCAGCACCGGCTCGATCCGCGCGGCGGCCGCGCCCAGGCGTTCCTGCAACTGTGGGGTATCGCCCCTCTCAGCGCACATACGTCGTCTCCTCACCTGAGTGCCGGGAACACCTGCGCCAGCGCCGTCGCCACTCCGTCCTCCTCGTTGCTGCCCGTCACCTCGTCGGCCGCGGCCTTCACCTCCGGCAGGGCGTTTCCCATGGCGAAGCTCAGCCCGGCCGCCTCGAGCATGGGCACGTCGTTCACGTCGTCGCCGAACGCCACCACCTCCTCCGGCCGCACGTCCCACCGTTCCAGCAGCCACCGCAGGGCGTTCCACTTGGTCGTCGACAGGCCGTGCGCCTCCAGCGCCCGCTGGGTCTCGCCGTAACGGCGCTGGTCCATCGCCTCCACCACGCTGCGGGAACCCATCGTGCGCATGAGGCGCTCCTCGGCGGGCCGCACGTAGCGCTCCTCGTCCACCGTGTAGACTTCCAGCGGCAGTTCGTCTCCGTCCGGATAGTCGCCCGCGTACCACTCCGCGCAGTGCCGGTTCACCTCCAGGTAGGGCATCCTCGCCGAACAGTCCCGATCCGCCTCCGACACCTTCAGCTCCCGCCCCTCGAGGGGACGATCGTAGAGCAGCAGCGGCGCCAATCCTCCCTCGCGGAAGAGCCCCACGGCCTCCCGCGCCAGCGCGTGCGGCATGGGGTCGGCGTAGAGCGTTTTCTCGTCGTCTGCCCGCTTGATCAGCCCTCCGCCGCAGCAGACGGCCACCGGATGGGCGTGCTCGAGCTGGTCCAGCACCGCGCACGTGGTCCGCCAGCGTCGCCCCGTGCACAGCACCGTCCGCACGCCCAGCTCCGGCAGGGCGCCCAGCGCGTTCTTCAGCGCCGGAGTCACCTGCTGCGAGTCGTTCAGCACGGTTCCGTCGATGTCCAGGGCGACCAGACGGAAGTCTCTCGACGCTTCAGCCGACATACGAATCTCTCGGTGCATTCGGGGAAACGGGGATGCGGGGAACGGCACGCGTACCGTACCCGATCGGCCGCAGCATTGCAAAAGCTGCGCCCGCGAGTGAACGGGTCTTTCCGGGCGGCAGAACCGCGGTCGGCCGGGGAGAAAATGCGTCCCTACCAGTTTTGGCATAATGGTTTGCGGCAAATTCGGTTCGTTTCGTAATCGGGGTTGTTTCGGACTGTGCACGGACGGCAGAGCCCGCGGACCAGCCGGGCGGACAAACGCCGCCATGCGCCGGCCATCGTGGAGACATCGGCGGCCATTGATGGGACAGGACCCGGACATGGGGTGTCGTCAGTTGCCAGTTGCCAGTTGCCAGTTGTCAGTGAGCAGTGGTCGGTTTGGGGCCTTTTCCGTGTGCCCTGGCTTCGTTCATCTGCGTTCATCGGCGGCCGTCGCCGGAGACGGTCACGTCCGCGGATATCGGCGGCGGCACCGGCTCCCGGCCGCGCCGCCGCTGCAGCCGTTCCAGCTCATGCAGCAGCCGGGTGAACTGGTTCGTCAGGGTGGTATCGTAGCGTTGCACGAGCGTGACGATGCGCTCGAAGTAGCGGGGTTTGAACTCGCTGATCTGGTTCAGCTTTGGCCCCTTCCGCTCATCCGGCAGGGGATGGGTCCACGCGGCGTGGTGGTACTGGGCTTCGGCGCGGGCGCAGCGCTGCATGCGCAGGTAGACCACGGCCAGCTTCTCGACCAGGGTCTCCTCGACGGCGCCTACTGGTTTGAGTGACTCGCGGAACTGCCCGTGGATGGGCCGCAGCTCCTTTCGGTCCTCTGCGGTCAGCGCGGAGGCGAAGATGCCGTGCTTTCGGGCGTTGAGGCTGGAGCGCCGTTTGCCTTGGGGGGTTGTGGGTCCACCGCGGCGGCCGTTGCGTCGGTTGGCCTGGATTTGGCGGCGGCTGATCTTCGTCGGCGGGTGGGTTGAGGCCGCCTGGGGGTCGGGGGCCGATTCGGCCTGCTGGTCCTTGTGTTCCTGCTGGTTTTCCGGCTCCGGCGGTGGTGCTTTGGCGAACAGTTCTTCCGGCGACTTGGACGGATCGTGGATGGGCATAGGGCCCTCCCGTGGTTGAGAAAAGAAACGCACGCCCTATACTATACACGTTTTGCGCAAATCGTGTGTCCGGGTTGACCGAATTGACCGAGCAAATTTCGGAATCCGTGATTTTTTGGTGGTCTTGGAGCGCCCGTTGCCGCCGTTGCCGTTCGCTGGAGGGACGCGCTCCGTCGCGTCCGCCGCTC
>CAZNGS010000001.1:0-63881 GCA_964572825.1 uncultured candidatus Brocadiaceae bacterium | reverse complement strand
TCACGGGGGTTCTGCGGCGGAGGCCCGCCTGCGTCCGTTGCCGCCGTTGCCGTTCGCTGGAGGGACGCGCTCCGTCGCGTCCGCCGCTCGGGAAGATGCAACGTCACGGGGGTTCTGCGGCGGAGGCCCGCCTGCGTCCGTTGCCGCCGTTGCCGTTCCCTGGAGGGACGCGCTCCGTCGCGTCCGCCGCTGTTGACGTGTCGACCTCGCAGCAGGCTGGCCGGACGACCGGCTTTTGGAGTGCGACGCCTTGGTGTCGCTTTACGTTTCGCCGGCTTGCTGGCGGGTCTGCGGCGCCCACTTCAACCTCACACACCGGTGCCCCCTTCAGGTGGATAGCCAACGGACCACCTGGGGTCTTACGGGGATAAACTCACAGCCACTCGAATTCTGCCCATGTGATGGTTGCAGGATGGGGCACAAGATTGGTAACATGATGCTGAGTTCTGCGAGGACAGGAGATGTTAAAGCGCCAGAGAATAGTGCTCTCGGTTTTACATAGGGCAGGGCGCCCTCTAGCAGAGGACCGTCTGACGAGATTGGCGTTCTTGTTGAATTACGAGACGAAGGTCGCCAAAATGGCGACCTTCTACGACTTTTTCCCAGATGTAGAGGGGCCAACTTCGCTTTCTCTCTTGCATGAGCTGGCGCTTCTCGCAGAGAAGGGATACCTATCGCGGGAGAACGGGGACGTTTCAGCCACAGATGCAGGTTCTGAAGAAACTTGGGGGCGAGTCGGGAAGCGAGACGCTATTCAGCAAGCGATCCGCTATGTCCTCGGACGCTATGCCGATAAAGGGTGTGAAGTCCTCCTCCAGCAGCTCTATGAGCGTCACCCCTGGTTCGCAATGCGCAGTGAGCAAACCGACTTCCTGCCAGGCTCGATTCCTCCCCCGCCAGAGCCACCTCCAGCGATTTATACTGTGGGTTACGAGGGCATATCTATAGATGCATTCCTTAACAGTATTCTCAACAGTGGTTTGATGGCCATAATCGATGTCCGTGCTAATGCGGTCTCGCGCAAGTATGGTTTTGCTAAGGGGACGCTGCGTGAACTGTTGGCACGGATTGGTGTGGACTACATCCATTTGCCCGATCTTGGTATCCCTGCCGCGATGAGAAACGGTCTGTCGGGGAGCGGCGGTTACGATGACCTCCTCGAGCATTACGAGCAATCGATCCTACCCGGTGCCAGGACCAGCATGGAGAAGGTCCGAGAGGCTATGCGGGAGCGGCCGGCGGCTCTCATGTGTTTCGAAGCTGACGCAAGTAGATGCCACCGGGGTCGGATAGCAAAAGCATTGGTGACTGAAAGCGATATGCCGATTGTCCACGTGTGATTTGGCCCGGGGTTAGGCCATGACGGAGAGGCTGGAAGTCCTCATTACGGTGAAGACCTACCCGCTACCGTCGGAAACGTATCAAGAACTCGTATGCACGGCTGGGGTTCTCGAAGACGGGAGCTTCGTACGACTGTATCCTATTGACTACCGCTATCGGCCATATTGGCAGTGGTTCAAGAAGTACCAGTGGATCCAGCTGCAGGCGACAAAGAACCGCAAAGACCCCCGGCCTGAATCGTACCGTCCTGTTTCTGGCACACCGATAGAACCTATCGGCGAACCCATTGGTACGGAGAACAACTGGGCCGAACGGAAGCGGTATGTGTTGGCCGAAGGAACTCAGACGATGTGTGGCTTCACAGGGAGATACAGTTGGTTGAAATAGCTCGTCGACTGGAGAGGACGATTGACCGCTCGAAGTCCGAAGGCAGCGTGCCACAGGAAATACTGGTTGTGCTTGAGGAGTTGCGCGTCGTGATCGCCACGATGATGCGTGAGCTGCGAGCTGACCGCGGTGACGTGCCGCGCACAGCCACAGAACCGGCTACGTGGTGAATTAGGTAGCAAAGCTGGTACTGACAGTGGCTTCTCTCCAGCGATGACACCCTATGCCCAGGCAAAGCCAGGAGTGACCAAGGGAAAGAGGTCGACGTGGGTCGGCTAGAGAGTTCAGATGAAGCGAGTTGTCGGCGGCCAGCGCTTACGCGCTTCGCAACGGATCTGTCAGGTTTTCCGGAAAACCATCGATGATTGACGAGCCCTTTTTGGTGGTTCAAGCCGATTTTCAGCGAGCATGGGCTGAGGCTGCGAAACTCCTGTCACGCTCAAGTTGGGAAGTGAACAACCTTGTGGTGCAGATAAGGAACCCGCAACAATTCGCGAGTTCTCTCCATGAGCGCGTTTCAGAGTTTGCGGTCCGGCATGAGCTTCTCGGCCCCAGGCACGTGGCTTACACGGTCTTTCCGCAAGGGCTTTACCGGCCTGGTAACCGTGAGCAGCTTTTCGAGTTGTACAACCGGCCCAACGGGCTGTACGATAGACTCCACCGGAGAAGACAGGACTGGGGAACCTATTTCCGTCGCATGACACGCTATGACTCTGACGAAGGACCAGTAAATCAACTGGCTAACATAATAGAGGCTATAGAAAACCGAAGCACAGTTAGCAAGGCTGCGTACACGATTGTGATCGAGAGACCGGGCGGCGAGACGATACGGCCACGAGGAGCGCCGTGTCTGAACTACATCGCCGTTCAATTACACAGGTCGTCCGATGTCAGAATTGGCTTGTTGGCGGTATACCGCAACCATGATTTTCTTGAGCGGGCATACGGCAACTACTGGGGTATATGTAACCTGGTGCAGTTCTTCTGCTCGGAACTTGAGTTGGAACCAGGACCTGTCACCTGTGTGTCCTCCCACGCCTATGTGTCGGGCAATAAGACGGCGTTACGAGCTTTTCTGGACGATCTATGAGTCCCGATGGGATCAAAGACTACCGACTGCGCGGCTTCAAGATGGAAGTCACTTACGCGTGCGATTTGAACTGCATCCACTGCTCCAGCGACGCAAACCCGGCTAATCCCCTTGAGATGGCACGAGAAGACTGCCTGCGCATTCTCAATGAAGCGGCAGAAATGGACGTTGCCAAAGTTGAGTTTTCGGGCGGGGAACCTCTGCGATGGCAGCCTATCTGCGAGGCAGTGGAAGTTGCTGACTCCCACGGATTTTCGGTGGCAGTCTATACCTCCGGCAATGTTGATGGCTTTGACAAGAAAGCAGAGCGGCTCAGCGAACTGGGGGCAGCAACATTTATCTTCAGCATGTATGGCAGTACCGCTGAAGTGCACGAAAGAGTCACGCGGGTCCGTAGCAGCTTCAAGCGTACGAAGCGGTCGATGCGCGTAGCGCGCGACTGTGGGCTTGCTACTGAGCTACATTTTGTACCGATGTCCAATAATTACCAAGAGTTGCGCAGAGTTGCAGAAATGTCTCGGACTCTGGGCAGTTCACTGGTCAGTGTTCTGAGGCTTGTGCCGCAGGGCCGTGCTTTCCTTCTACAGGGTCGAAAGCTAACCCAGGCTCAGAACCTGGAGTTGCGACGCATAATAACAGATTTGCGGGATGATGGGTTCCAGATCAGAACGGGGTCCCCCTATAATTTCCTTATGCTGGAGGGCAGACCGAAGTGCGGCGCAGGTCTGGACCGCTTGAGTATCGGGCCTGACCTGAGTTTCTATCCATGCGACGCCTTCAAAAGGATAGGAGCTCACGAGATCGTTGGCCGCTCAGACTACTGTAGCCTGCGGGAGGCCAGCCTGCAAGAGTGCTGGGAAAAATCGCCGTACCTGCAGGCAATCCGCGACTGCCTGGCTCAGCCGCCCGGCGAACCATGCAACAACTGCCGGTTGCTGAGTGGCTGCATGTCCGGATGTTTGGCGCAAAAAGTACTTGCCTACGGCGGGCTCGGCAGCTCTGCCGACCCGGACTGCTTTGGGCCGGAATTCACGAGGACGCCAAATGAGTTGTAGTGTCTACAAAGAGTTCAGGAAGAAGGCAAGGTTTGCGGATATTGTGGCATCAGTGGAGCACTGTAATCTTTGCCCGCGTTTGTGCGGTCGCACAAAGGTGTTGTCATCGGCCAATGGCAATGTCCACTCCCAAGTTCTTTTCGTTGCTGAAGCACCAGGGCGACTTGGAGCAGATCGAACCGGTGTCCCGCTGCATGGCGACCGAACAGGTGACAATTTCGAAGCTTTGCTTGGCAATGTCGGGTGGTTGCGAGAGGAAGTGTTCATAACCAATGCGATTCTCTGCAATCCACGCGATGAAGATGGCAATAACGGAACCCCCACAGGTCAGGAAATAGCGAACTGTAGCGCCTACCTCGAGATGGTTATCGCACTCGTGAAACCAGATGTGATCGCGACCTTGGGGGTTACGGCTCTGCAAGCTTTGGACAAAATTGCGCCCCATGGTCTCAAGCTCAAAGACCGAGTTGGTCAGTCTTTCCCTTGGCGAGACATGAAGGTCTTCCCGCTCTATCACCCTGCGCCCCGGGCTGCGATCCATCGGTCCAGAGCGAAGCAGCGCTCCGATTTTATGCGACTTGCCAAGATTGTGCATCCATCGCGAGGTTTACGAGTGCGGAAGACGAAACGCAAAGCAAGCCCATCCGATGCGGCAAAAGGTACGAGTCAACTCCAGCAGGTTGCCAGAGCTCTCCTTGAGCTAACTCGGCGCATTACCTACTTTAAGCTCACAAAGCTTCTCTACTTCGTAGACCTGATAGCTGTACGCAGGCATGGACATACCGTAGCTAGCCCAATCTACCTGCGTCAGGTAGACGGTCCGTGGCCTCCCGAGCTAGATCGTGCGTTGGAGGCGATGGAGGGATACGAAGTGAAGAGGTACTTCAACCGGCGAACTCCATATGTAAAGATAGGACCGGCCCCGCGTTCACAGGTCGACTTGCGACCTAACGTGCTGAGCATAGTCGCGGAAGTCGTCGACCGGTACGGGGGACTCACCAACTCCAGAATCAAGACGGCAGCGTACCAGAGCCAACCAATGCGGCACATTCTTCGGTGCGAGAGGAAGGGTGCTGACATGCGAAACAAGCCCGTTCTGTATCAGGACAAGACGGCGCAGGATCTGCACTCGATTGACGGGAACCAGGTGAAAACTGAGAATTGAATCAGCAGGGGGACGCGTTGACCAGTGAAAAGTAGCTCAAGACACCGGCAGCAGCAAGCATTGGATGGAGATCTGCGGGCATTCTCCGTGGTTGCTAGTAGGTCAACAAGAGACGGTCTGCTACGACCTCATCTTCTAACGAGTCGCCTTCCATCTGAAATCGCTTGAGCATAGACCGACCGCAATTGACAAACATCTCTCGCTCGAAAAGGCCATCGGGAATTGGCACGTCACAAATGTGCCGGCCGGAACGTTTCTTCCCGTCAATGCTCAGCGCGACCAGCACACCACGTTGTTTGCAGTGGTGAATTGCCTCAAGTAGCTCTCGCAACTTGAATGACTGAGCCCCGTACAGAATTGCCTGGCTTTCGCTGTACGGTGGATCACAGTACACTAAGTCGCCGGATTCGGCCATCTCCATCGCACGCCTGTAATCGCACTGCAGAAACGCAGCGCCTTTGGCACGCCTGTGCCACTTATCGACGCGCATCGCAAAGGAATCGGGTGAGATCGGCTTATGCACTCCGCAGGGAGTGGACATGTAGCCATCGCACTGACGGAAACGAACCACACCACCATAGCAGGATCTGCACAGGAACAGGAGGTCCGCACCATTTGGGGCTTCGTTATACGACGCTTTGATCTTCTCATATCCCTCTTTCTTGTTGCCATCTTCCTTCATGACTTTTTGCCATCGTTCAGCATACCATTCCTTCAGGGTGGCGGGCGACTCTTTGAGCGTCTGCCATATCTCCATAAGCGGCCCAAAACAGTCCGAGGCGACCGCCTGTTTTGGCCTCAACGTACCCAAAACAGCCCCACTTCCGAGGAATGGTTCATAGTAGGTTCCTATATCGAGAGGGAAATAGGAGGCTATATGGTGTGCAAATCGCTGCTTATTACCTACCCATTTGAGAAGTTGCAGGCGGAAAGGCCGGACGTTTCTTGGTCGCTGTTTGTCGAATAGTCGAGCCTGCATCCAGGCACCTCCTTGGGAGCTGTCCGCAACAGCCCCCTCTAATCTGTTCCGAACTATCATAGCACGTTTCACGTGCGTACGCTAACCGAATGCCAGCCCAGCATATTCGATTTTGGGATACTTGTCAAGTCCCGATATACTGTGGTCATGATGAAGAACATTTTCAGCGATGACCACAAGGCGCTCCAGGCGCTCCTGCGGGATTTGCGCAACAAGGCAGGGCTGCGCCAAGCAGATGTTGCCGAACGGCTCGGCAAGGCTCAGTCTTTCGTCAGCAAGTATGAATCTGGAGAGCGGCGACTTGACGTTCTGGAACTTCGCGCCGTTTGTAGAGTACTCGATGTGTCGTTGACGTCTTTTGTGCAGAGACTTGAGGAAGAGTTGCATGAAGCCTAACTGTGTTTTCCTCAACATGCCAAAGAAGTTCTGGGCGTATGTGCGCACTGTCAGCGAGAAGGTCGGATATAGCGTCCGCGGGGAGGGCCGCATTCTGGTTCCGTCTCCGGTTGAGATCGTTGACAGCCTGAAAGAACTTGGTCTCGATGTCAGTGAAGTCACCGATGCCGAGGGGCGTTGCACCGAGTTTGGCGATTCCCTTCATGCTTATTTCCAGCATCGTGCCGATGTTCTCGACAACCAGGTGGAACCGCGGTTGATGGACGCTGAGCGAGCCAAGGCTGTATTCGAAGACCTTCGGAAAAGCCTCTGCCCGCAGTGCCCGATCCCTATGAACAAACAGAAAGGAGAGAAGAAAGCACCAGCATATTTCACTGGGATCATCAACATGCTCATCGAGGCTAACGCAGGCGACTCTCCGTGCAGCTATGCACCCCGTCAACTTACCACGGTGACAAGAGCGGGGAAACCCGTCAGGACCCTGGCAAGGTGGGTTGACGGTGCGTTTCCTGGTCCTGTGAACCCCGTGGCGGTTTGGGAGATCAAGGAGTACTATTACACGACTACCTTCGGAAGCCGTGTCGCCGACGGGATATATGAGTCCCTGCTGGACGGAATGGAACTTCAGGAGTTGCACGAGCACGAGGGGATAGACGTAAAGCACTATCTGATGCTAGACGCACACTATACGTGGTGGGAATGCGGCCGGTCATATCTCTGTAGAGTAGTTGACATGTTGCACATGGGCTATGTTGATGAGGCGCTGTTCGGATATGAAGTTGTCGAAGAGCTTCCCAGGATAGTGAATGAATGGCTTTCCATCGATAACGCGCCTGAGCGAGATTCCTGAGGCTCCCGTGGCAGATGCGTTGCCCCGCCAAGCGAGCGTTCGTGATTCTTTGGGCTAAGGTTTGGCGTTTAGATTCGGTCTATATGGAGGCCAGTCTTCGGATGGACCGTGACGGACGGCAAGGCTGGAGTCTGCCCGGCCGGGCCTGAAGTAAAGGCAAAGGCTGGCACTCGTCCCGGAAGTGCGAGGGCTGAAGAATTGACGGCAAGGCTGAAGGATGAGGTAACGGCAAGGACCGCCGACGTAACGACCGCAGGCGAGGCGCCTGCGCCACAGGGGTTTTGGCTTCCGAGCGGTCCAGGTGCGCGGACTTCGTTGCTCCGCAATCCGAATTCCGAGATGCGCATTCGGCAGGCCTGAGTTCCGCTCGGTGCGGCCGTCCAGCCTGGAGCCTCATTTCACCAAGATATCGGGGCGTTGTATGGTCTGGCCTTCGGCCTGGGCTTCGATCACCGGCCAGTCGTCGCTGGGGGCGGTCAATAGCGCCACGCCTTCTTCTCCCACCAGGATGGTGTCCTCGCATTTCGTCCCGCGGATGCTCGGGTTCCACGCGTAGGCCTGGTTCGCCCTGACGGTTTCCTTGCACTTCGGGTCGGCGATGAATTCTCTCCCCAGGTAGCCGATGGCGCCGCCCTGGTGGTGCAGCTCCCATTCGTCGGCAAAACCGTTCTCCGCATACGCCGCCTGGATGTCGGCGAAGATGTCCGCCACCTTCCGGCCCGGCCGGGTGCCCAGGATGGCGGCGGCGTCCACGGCGCAGACGGCCCGGTGGCGCGCCTTCAGGTCCTCCTCGGGCTCGCCGAAGTGCACCAGGCGCGTCATGGCGGCCACCAGCCCCTGCCGACGGCCGCAGAAGACCAGCATCACGCAGCGCTCGATGGACTCATCCTTGACCAGCGGATGGCGCCACTGCCGGATGCGCCGGTCGGCGGCCACCAGCAGGACGATGGGCGTGATGCCGCGGGAGCGCAGTTCGGCGGAGATGAGCGCCGCCGCGTCGCGCTCGGTCATGCCCCGCTCGACGGCGCGGGCGGCCGACTCCATGGCGGCCGTGGCGTCCCCACCCAGGTCCCGGTAGCGCTCAACCTCGGCGCCGGTGAGCATGTAGCGCAGCCGTTGGAACCCCTCCGGCAGGGGAGGCAGGCCGGCGCATCCGTCGTCCGCGACGAACCGCGCGCCGGTGCCCAGGCGTCGGACGATCTCCTCGCGGCGGCCCGGCTCGTGCCAGGGAAATTCCTCCACGTTGCCGATGTCCAGGTCGGTCAGCTCCTCGGTGAGCAGCCGCTCGGCTTCGATGTTGTTGGTGACCAGCGTGACCACGTCGGGTCGGACGGCCAGGGAGGCCACGCCGCTCTCGGCGGCGTTGTTGACCAGGTTGTCGGCCCCGCAGCCCAGCCAGGCGAAGTTGTCGCCCCGCGACAGCACGACGCCGCCCAGCTCGTGGGCGTCGAGGAAGGTCTGGACGCGGTCCAGCTTGACGGCGAACTCCTCGGATTGTTTCATGTGCCCTCCTCAGCAGTGTTGGGGGTGGGGTTTCTGGGTCGTTCGGGGAAGAAAAGGCGGCGAGGCAAGCCTCGCAACGGCAAAGCGGCGCCAGGGCGCCGCACTCCAAAGCCCGCTGCGGAGGAGGAGCGGAAGGCTTTCGACGCGATCAGGTCTTCTCGCGGTATTGGTCGAGCCATCTCTTGAGGTCCTCCGGGGTGTCGATGCCGATGCCGGCCTGGGGGGTGACGCCGACGCGGATGCGATGGCCGGCGGCCAGGGCGCGGAGCTGCTCCAGCTTCTCCGCCTCCTCCAGCGGCGCGGGCGGCAGGTCGGTGAACTTCAGCAAGAATTCCCGCCGGTAGCTGTAGATGCCCAGGTGGTGGAGCGGCCGCACGGGCGGGTCGGCGGGCAGGCCGGCGGCGTCGCGGTAGAACGGCACCGGGGAGCGGCTGAAATACAGGGCGTGGCCGCGGGCGCCGGCCACCACCTTGACCACGTTGGGGGCCCGCCACTCGGCCTCGGAGTGGATGGGGCAGGCCAGGGTGCCCATGTCGGCCTGCGGGTCGTCAGCCAGCAGGCCGATGACCTGCTCGACCTGTTCGGGCTCGATCTCGGGTTCGTCGCCCTGGATGTTGACCACGACGGGATGGTCCAGGTCGGCGGCGACCTCGGCGATGCGGTCGGTGCCGCTGCGGTGGGCGGGGTCGGTCATGCGGGCCTCGCCGCCGAAGCCGGCCACGACGTCGGCGATGCGCCGGTCGTCGGTGGCCACGATGACGCGGTCAACGGAGGGGGCGCGGCCGGCGCGCTCGTAGATGTGCTGGATGATGTACCGGCCGGTGACCTGGTGGGCGACCTCGAGGATGGGCTTGCCCGGCAGGCGGGTGGAGGCGTAGCGGGCGGGGATGACGACGGCGGCTCTCACGGATGCAGGACCTCCGCCGGCCGGGGCCGGTCCAGAAAAGTCTCAAAGGGGCCGCAGCAGGGCGATGCGGGCGTTTTCCTTGATGTTGACGCCGTTCTTGGGAACCTGCAGGACCGTGCTGATCTCGCCGGGCTCGGGCAAGGTTGCGTCCAGGCTGCAGCCGCAGGTCACCAGGCGCACGTTCGGCACCAGGAGCACCGGCGGGGCGCCGTCCTTGAGGCGTTCGTTGAAGAGGATCAGGTAGGTTCCTTCCTCCAGGCGCCACCAGGCGTACTGGTCGCCCGGCGTGTGCTCAGTGGTCTCCAACGGGTGGACCTTGGCGGACCGCATCTCGTCGCCGCCGAAATCCACGTGGCCCCGCGAATGCATCCGCAGCACCTTGCCCACCGTTAGGTGGACGCCGCGCGGGTCGACCTGCCGGTCCTTGTAGACGGTGCCTTCCAGCCACTGGTCGAACAGTTCTTCGGGTTCCATGGTGTGTTCCCCCAAACGAGAGCAGGCTGCACTGCTGCGCGCGGGGGTAATATACCATGAGTTGGTCGGGCGTGCATCCGGGAAAGGGGGAGCGGAAGGCTTGCAGGCTGGACGTCGGAGGGGGTGGGTAGGGCAACGGCGACGGAATGACCGCAGGCGGGGGCGCCTGCGCCACACCGGCGACGAAACGACCGCAGGCGGGGGCGCCTGCGCCACACCGGCAAGGGCTGCGCCACACCGGCGACGGCCCGGTGGACGGCGTCCCGCTTGCACGATCGGGGACTTTGGCTTAGAGTCGAAAGACGGCTCCGCGCGTGACACTTTCCGGGAGGAAGGCATGCCCGAGGTATCGCTGATCCGGCCTTCGGAGATCGCGGACGCGGTATGCCGGCTCTACCGGGAGATCAACACGCATCTGCGCGAGGACGTGGTCGAGGCGCTGCGGGCTGCCGCGGAGGCGGAGGAGTCCCAGATCGGGCGGGACATCCTGGGGAAACTGCTGGAGAACGAGCGGATTAGCCGGAGCGAGGGGGTGCCGCTGTGCCAGGACACGGGGCTGGCGGTGGCGTTCGTGCGGATGGGGGCCGGGGTGCTGATCGAGGGCGGCACGCTGCGTGAGGCCGTGGACGAGGGGGTGCGGCGGGCGGTGGCGGAGCAGCCGCTGCGGGCATCGACGGTGGCCGATCCGCTGGACCGGGACAACACGGGGGACAACACGCCGGCGGTGCTGCACCTGGAGCAGGTGAGGGGGGGCAGGCTGGAGATACACCTGCTGGCCAAGGGCGGCGGGGCGGAGAACATGAGCCGGGTCTATATGCTGAAGCCCGCCGACGGACGCGAGGGGGTGGCGGGCGCGGTGGTGGAGACGGTGCGACAGTCCGGCGCGAACGCCTGTCCGCCGCTGGTGGTGGGCGTGGGGCTGGGGGGTGACTTCGAGAGGGTGCCCCTGCTGGCCAAGCGGGCGCTGCTGCGCGACCTGCGGGAGCCGAACCCGGATCCTGCGCTGGACGCGCTGGAACAGGAACTGCTGGAGCGGGTGAATGCGCTGGGGATCGGGCCGCAGGGGTTCGGCGGGCGCACCACGGCCCTGGCGGTGCTGGCGCAGAGCGAGCCGTGCCACATCGCCAGCCTGCCGCTGGCGGTGAACCTGGAGTGCCACTCCCACCGGCACGGACGGGTCGTCCTCGAGGGGAAGCCGCGCGGCCCATGAAACGGGCGCGCCTCAGAGAGCTGCTGACGACGCTGGCGTGGGCGACGGGCCTGGCCCTGGTGGCGGGAGTGCTGACCTGGTGGGGCACGACCTGCCAGTATGACCGGTCGGCGGGCAGGCGCACTGAGCCGCTCTACGGTGCGGACACCTTGGAGGCGAGCAGGGCCGCGACGCACCGCGTGCTGCGCGTCTACGACGGGGACACCATCGAGGTGGCCGGGGTGGGCAAGGTGCGGCTGATCGGCATCGACGCGATGGACGGATACAAGGAGGAGAAGACGGCGCGGCAGGCCCGCCGCTACGGGATGAGTGCCGAGCAGGTGCGTCGCTGGGCGGAGAGGGCGACGGCTTTCGCACGGGAGCGGCTGGAAGATCGGGATGTACTGCTGCGACGCGGCCCGGAACTGAGGGACGACTACGGCCGCACGCTGGCTTACGTGGAACTTCCCGTGGAAGGGGAGGGCGAGGACGCGGACTTCAACCTGATGATGATCCGGCGGGGACTGGCGGCGGCGTATCGCGCTTCGAGCCACCCGCGCCGGGCAGACTACCTGGCGGCCGAGACACAGGCACGCGAAGAACACGAGGGGTTCTGGAAGGATGCACGCTACGGACGATGAGCTGGCCGAGCTTCCCGAAGTGGGAGGCGTCTATTTGCTGGTTTTCCATCTGGACGGCGTGACTCACCTGGTGGTCGGCGCGCTGGGAGAGCTGGTCCTGCGGGCGGGTTACTACGCCTACGCCGGCAGCGCGCGGCAGGGGCTGCGTTCGCGGCTGAGGCACCACCTGACGGCCGGGGGGAAGCGCCGCCACTGGCACGTGGACTACCTGCGCCAGGTGGCGGAGCCACTCTACGCGCTCGTGTGGCGGGGGAACAACGCGGACGAGTGCTCGCTGAGCCGCGCCGCGGCGAGGGTGGCGGCGGAGACGGTGAAGGACTTCGGCTCCTCGGACTGCCGCTGCGGGGGCCACCTGCATTACTTCCGGGAGGACCCGCGGGAACTGCTGCGCGGCCTGCGCGGTTTCCCGCTCGAGCTGATCCGCCTGTGACGATGGCGGGAGGGTGAGGGGCGGCGGATGCCGCTACGAATTGGCCGGGGTGGGTTCCTTCCGCTGCACTTCGGGTCTTTCCTCGCTGCCGTGGAAGGTCAGCCGATCACCTTCCACGTCCACGATGATGTTGCCGGAGGTGAACTCACCGGCGAGGAGCTTCTCGCTGAGGGGGTCTTCGATCATGCGCTCGATGGCGCGGCGCAGCGGTCGGGCGCCGAACTCGGGGTTGTACCCCTCCTCGATCAGCAGGTCCAGGGCCTCGGACTTGACGACCAGCCCGAGGTCCTTCTCACGGACGCGCTGGCGCACCTTGTTCAGCTCCAGGTCCACGATCTCGCGCAGGTCTTCGCGCGTGAGGGAGCGGAACACGATGACGTCGTCCAGGCGGTTGAGGAACTCGGGGCGGAAGTGTTTCTCAACCTCGTCGCCGAGCTGCTTCTTCATGGTTTCATAGTCGTGTTCTTGGCCGCGCTTGCGGAAGCCCAGGCCGGCGCTGTCGCGGATGACTTCGGCGCCGATGTTGGAGGTCATGATGAGCACGGCGTTGCGGAAGTCCACCCGCCGACCGAAGCTGTCGGTCAGGCGGCCTTCTTCCATGATCTGCAGCAGCATGTTGAAGACCTCGGCGTGGGCCTTCTCGATCTCATCCAGCAGGATGACCGAGTAGGGGCGGCGGCGGATCCGTTCGGTCAACTGGCCGCCTTCTTCGTAGCCCACGTAGCCGGGAGGCGCGCCGACGAGCCGTGAGACGTTGTGTTTTTCCATGTACTCGGACATGTCGATCTGGACGAGTGCCTCTTCGTCCCCGAACAGGAACTTGGCCAGGCAGCGGGCCAGCAGCGTCTTGCCCACTCCGGTGGGACCGATGAACAGGAAGCTGGCGACGGGTCTGCGGGGGTCCTTCATGCCGGAGCGGGAGCGCCGGATGGCGCGGCTGACGGCGTTGACGGCCTCGTCCTGGCTCACGAGCGTCTCGTGGATTTCCTCTTCCATTCTGAGCAGGCGATTGGCTTCCTCCACCTGCAGCCTGCGCAGGGGCACGCCCGTCATGCGGGAGACGATCTCGCGGATGACGTCCTCGTCCACCACGCCGACGACTTCCTCTTCGCCCTCGGATTCGCGGGCCTCGTAGGTCTCCTTGCGCTCCTGCAACTGCTCGATCTGATCCCGCAGTTGAGCGGCCTCCTCGAAGTCCTGGTCCATGACGGCCTGCTCTTTCTGCAACTGAAGGCGGGTCAGTTCGCGCTGCAGCTCCTGGTATTCGGGGGAGGTGGACATGCTGCGCAGCCGCGTGTGCGAACATGCCTCGTCGATGACGTCCAGGGCCTTGTCGGGCAGGAATCGGCCGGTGATGTAGCGGGTGGCCAGGTCCGTGGCGATGGGGATGGCGGCGTCCTCGATGCGCACGCGGTGATGCTCTTCATATCGGTCGCGCAGGCCCTTGAGGATTTCGATGGTCTCCTCGCGGGTGGGAGGGGAGACCATGATGGTCTGGAAGCGGCGTTCCAGGGCGCCGTCTTTCTCGATGTGCTTCCTGTATTCGTCGGGGGTGGTGGCGCCGATGCACTGGACTTCGCCGCGGGCGAGGGCGGGCTTCAGGACGTTGGAGGCGTCGATGGCGCCCTCGGCGCCGCCGGCCCCCACCAGGGTGTGGAGTTCATCGATGAACAGCACCACGTTCTCGGCCTTGCGCACCTCCTGCATCACGGCCTTGATGCGCTCCTCGAACTGCCCCCGGTACTTGGTGCCCGCCACCATGAGGGCCAGGTCCACCACCACTATCCTGCGGTCCCGCAGCAGCCGGGGGACGTTGCCGTTGACGATGTCCTGCGCCAGGCCTTCGACGATGGCGGTCTTGCCCACGCCGGCCTCGCCCAGCAGGACGGGGTTGTTCTTTTTGCGCCGGCACAGCACCTGTATGACGCGTTCGATCTCGTTCTCGCGCCCGATCACGGGGTCCAGCTCGCCCTCTTCCGCCTGCCTGGTCAGGTCGCGTCCGAAGGAGTCCAGGGCGGGGGTCTTGCTCTTCTCGCGGGAGCTGGCGCGGGCATCGGACTCTTGTTCGTCATCGCCGGGCATCGGTCCCTGCAGTTCGGCCAGGGACTCATGCACATCCTCTATGTCTACGCCGAGGTTGTTGAGAACCTGTGCGGCCACGCAGTCCTCCTCTTCCAGCAGGCCCAGCAGCAGGTGTTCGGTGCGCACGTAGTTCTGCTCCTGCCGCTTGGCTTCTTTGAAGGCATGCTCGAAGATGATTTTCTGCGCCCTCTGGGTGAAGGCGAACTGCTTGCCGGCCGTCAGCGCCTCGCCTCCGCGCTGGACGAGCTTCTCGACCTCGATTCTGGCCCGGTTAGTGTCCACTCCCAGCCGCTGCAGGGCAGTGGCGGCTACCCCCGTACCCTCACGCAGCAGGCCGAGCAGCAGGTGCTCTGTGCCGATGTAGGGGTGGCCCATGCGCTGGGCCTCCTGCCGGGCATAGTTGATGACCTTTTTCGTCTTGTCTGTCCACTTATCGTACATTCACTCTGTGCCTAACTGTCGGCCAGCTTATCCCTTACGTATACAGCCCGTCGTTCGTCCCTGACTGAGCTGTCCAACGGTCCACCTTCCATTGTCTGCAGATGCGCGGGCAAAGTCAAGAGGAAGAGGTGGTTCAGTTCACTGAACTGCGGATCGGTCAGCAGGCCCGCTTCCACTCCCAGCCGCACCTGGGAAAGGAAACTAAGGGTCTCCTGCGAGGAGATGGCATGCGCGGATCGGAGCATTTCCAGTGCGCGCAGAATGCGCCGGCGGAAGTCCCGAGAATGGTTGCTGTGCAGCTCCTCCCGCGCTCCCCGCTCCATCTGCGCCAGTTCAACCGCTGCACGGGCCACGGACTCGACGACTTCCTCCTCGGTCACGCCCAGGGTGATGCGGTTGGAAACCTGGTAGAAATCTCCCGCCCCATGCGTGCCTTCTCCGTAAACGCCGCGCACGGTCAGGTTCTGGCCCTGCACCCGGTTGATCACCCGGTTCATCTGCCGGCTCATCGTGAGGGCGGGCATGTGGAGCATCACGCTGGCACGCAGGCCGGTGCCCACGTTGGTGGGGCAGGCGGCCAGGTAGCCGTACCGGGCGGAGTAAGCAAACGGCACGCGTTCCCCCAGCAGGTCATCGAAGGCGTTGGCACGCTCGTAGGCCTCCTTCAGGCGCAGACCGGCCCGGATGAATTGGATGCGCAGGTGGTCCTCTTCGTTAACCATGACGCTCAGCCGCTCGGCGTCGTCGAAGGCCACTCCGCGCACCCAGTCGGATTCGGCGTGCTGATGGCTGACCAGGCGCCTTTCCAGCAGCAGCTCCAGCAGCAGCGGCTCGAGGTTGTGCAGGCTCACGTAGTTGAGCGGCGGCTCAATGTCCTGGGACTGCAGGACGTGGCGCAGCATCTCCTCCAACTGCGCTTTCTGCTTTTTGGAGGCTTGCTGGACGAACGGCTGTCCCTCGACGTTTCGGGCCAGCCGGGCGCGACTGCTGACCACCACGTCGCTGTCGGGCCCGTCCTTGAGCCACTCGACCAGCCTGTTATTCAGGTTCTTCAATCTCATTTCGTTCCGTCTCGAGTTCCTCGATGCGGTCCCTCAATGTGGCGGCAAGTTCGTAGTCCTCCTGCTCCACGGCGATCTGCTGCCGGCGCCGCAACGCGCGCAGGCGGGTGCTGAGGGCGGTGGCGCGGTCCGCCTGCCGGGGCACCTTGCCGCAGTGCTCCGTGGCGTCGTGGATCTGCTCCAGCAGGGGGGTGATGCCTTCCTCGAACGCCACGTAGTCGTGCGGGCAGCCCAGCGTGCCCCTCTGCCTGAACTCCAGGTAGCTTACGCCACACTCCGGGCAGCGGGCCAGGCCCAGCTCCTTGAGCTCGGGCGCGAACGCCGACAGGAACTTGGCCAGCAGCGCCGTGGGGGAGACGGCCGGATGCCCCTCCTTTTTCTCGTAGCAGGCGTCGCACAACAGGTGGAGCACCGGCTTGCCGTCGGCGATTTCGGTGAACCGGACCGTCGCGCGCCTCTTGCCGCATTCCTCACAAAGAGGGGCTTCTTCCTCTTTTTCCTCTTCGCTCACCTCGGCTCACCCCCGATCACCTTGGGGAAAGTAGCAGGCCCCGCACCTGTCCGATTCCCAGCAGGAGACGCATCGGAGCCGGACGCCCCCGGGCAGGCGTTCATCCAGTTGGGCGGCGATGTGTCGACACAGGTTCTCCGTGGTGGGATTCAGTTCATCGAAGGGCGCCACGTCGTTGAGGTAGCTGTGGTCGATGGCCGCGAGCACGTCCGCCAGGGCACCCTTCAACTCTCGGAAGTCCATGACCATTCCGCCGCCGTCGAGCTTTTCGGCCTCCACGCGCACCTCCACCCGCCAGTTGTGGCCGTGGAGCCGTTCGCATTCGCCGTTGTACTCCCGCAGATTGTGCGCGGCGGAGAAATGGTCTTCAACGGTCAATTCGTACATCTGGTGCGCCTCCCACACGGCCTCGCGCCTCTCATACTCCATTCTATTTCCCACATCGGTGAGCGTCAACAGGTGATCGCAGAATACCGGGGCGTGGAATCATCGCGATGTCGCTGCGGCTCTGCCGGGTGAGCATGCCCATGCCTGATCGCGGCGCCCGGGGTCGGGGCCCTCGGCAACCAGCCCTACGCGTGATGTTTCCGCGGCGGCCCTGCGCCGTCTGTTTGACGCTGCCGGCTGGAAACGTGACAATCACGGCACTACCGTGCCGAAAGGGGATCGGTGCATGCACAGCGCCATCGAAAAAGTGTCGCGGTCCACCTCGTTCACCTCCGTGGTGGTGTGCACCAGGAACCGGCCGGTCCCCCTGGGCAGGTGCCTGCGGTCTCTGGCCTCTCAAAGCATGCCCCCCGACCGATTCGAGGTAATCGTTGTGGACGACGGGTGCCGGGACGGCGCCCGCAGAGTGTGTGAGCAGATGACCGCGGGGATGCCCAACCTGCGCTATGTGCGCAACTCCACTCCACATGGCCTGGCCAGTGCGCGGAACGCGGGTATCCGGCAAGCGGCGGGGGAGCAGATTCTCTTCACCGACGATGACTGCGTGACCGATGAGAGATGGGTCGAGAAGCTGGGTGCGGCACTTGGTGAACACCCCATCGTTGCGGGCGCCGTGTCCACACCGACGGATACCTACTGGCGGCTGTGCCACAACGTGGCGCAGTTCCACGAGTTCATGCCGGGGCTGCCGCCCCGTCCGGTGACGTTGCTGGCGGGGGCCAACATGGGGTTCAGGCGAGGCGTGCTGGAGGCGTTGGGCTGTTTCTCGCCCGTGGCGGTCCAGGGAGATGACATGGAGATCGCCCTCAGAGCCCGCCAGAAGGGGTTCGGCGTGTGGTTCACGCCGGAGGCGGTGGTGTGGCACCTGCCGGACCGCAACTCATGCGGGCAGATGCTGCGCTACGCGGCCGCGCACGCTTCGGGCACCATCGGCCTGCGGCACCGGTACAGGTCCGTTCTATGGCTGCCATGCGTATTCAGAACGCGTCTCGGGTTGCTGTTGTCCTCGCCGGCCAGCGCTCTGTGGGTCACGCTGAAGGCTTTTGCCCGGAACCACGCGCTGTGGAGCCTTTTCTGGACCGCACCGATGGTTTTTGCCGCCAAGCTGGCCTGGTCGGTGGGGGCCGCTCGGGGGCTGGCCGCCATGAATGGAGATGGAAGTTGAGATGTCCGGAGACCTGAGATTCAGCATCGTGGTGCCCGTCTGTCACGGCGGCCGTTTCCTGCGGGAGATGCTCGAGTCGGCCCGGCGGCTGCGTTACGCGCCCGGCGGCTTTGAACTGCTGGTGGCGGGTGCGACGGGGGACGGACAGTCACGAACCCGGGTGGAGGAGTGCCGCGCGGCAGGACTGGAGGCGGCTTATGTGGCGGTCGCTTCGGCGAACCGTGCGGTCCGGCTCAACGCCGCCTGCGCCGTGGCGCGGGGCAGCATTCTGGCCTTCACCGACGACGACTGCGTTCTGCCGGTGGACTGGCTCTCGAAACTGGAGGGCGCCTTCGCCCGGACGCCTTCTGCGGCCCTCGTGGGTGGAGCGGACCGCCGGATGGCCGCCTGCGGCGGCATGGACATGGCCCTGGACGTGGTGTTGAACTCCTTTCTCGGCACGGGCGGTTGCCGGAGGGGCGGCGGAGGCGTGGGAGAGTATCACCCCAAATTATGGAACATGGCCATCCGGCGGGAAGTGGCGCTCCAGGTGGCGCCTGGCCGAAAACAAGGCCGGCCTCTGTTGTTCGACGAGTCCCTTGACGTGCACGAGGACGTGGAGCTGGCCCACAGGGTGCGGCGCGCCGGACACAGCATCGTGCACGGGCCGGAGATCGTGGTGGGGCACTACCGGGACACTTGCTTCGGGTCGTTCCTGGCCCGCAACTTCCGCATGGCCCGTGTGGCACGGCGCCTGGGTGTGCACCGCCTGCCGCATCTGGTTCTGGCCTTCGCGCTGGTGGCGTGGCTGGCCTCCGGGGTGACGACGCTTTTCCTGGCGCCGGCCGCCCTGGCTCTGGCGGCGGTCAGCGGTTTCTACGTCGTATTGCTGGCCTGGAGCGGGTTACGCACCATGCTGTCCACCGGGCGACTCGACGCGGTTTTATGGGTGCCCGTGCTTCTCGTGGGGTTGCACGGCGCACGGGCTTTGGGCTATCTTTGGCCCGGGCCCCGTGCCGTCAGGGAGACACAGCCATGATGTGGAGCGACTACCTGTCCCGGTTCAGGACGATTCTGGGAACGGTGCACGGAAGCAGGGCTTTCTGCGGGCCGTATCAGGTCTCGCTTCACCTGCGGGCTCCATGCAACGTCAGGTGTATCCATTGCTACCTCTACAGCCACCTGGTTGGGCGTCCGAACACCCGGGAGGTCAGAAGGGGACGTCGGATGGGGGAGACGACGCCGGCCGACCGGGAGGTGCCCGGAGAAGCGCAGGATGTCCCCTCTGTCGTAAACGGTGAGCTCATCGATCAGTTGGCGGCTCTCGGAACGCAGCGGTTCGTGTTCACCGCCCTGGGCGAGCCTCTGCTGAACAGCAGGTTCCTGGACTATGTCGAGCGTGTCAAGCGCCACGAGCGCTTTGTGGCGGTGAACACGAATGGTACGTTGCTGGACCGGGCCAGGGTGGACGCGATGCTGGGGCTGCGCCTGGACGAACTGCGCATCACGACACTGGCCGGCTCGGGTGAGCTGTATGCCGTCACTCATCCGGGCAGCGCGCCGGAGGTTTTCGAGCGGGTCCGCTTCGGACTGGCGTATCTGGCGGAGCGCAAGCGTGAGGAAGGCGCCAGTCGGCCCCGCGTGAGTCTCTGCTATGTGATGCTGGCCCAGAACTGCGAGGGGTTGCAGGACTTCGCTCGGTTTGCGGTCGAAGCAGGGGCGGATCGTGTGGTTTTCCGCGCCCTCTGGGACTACGACGATCCCAACCTCGAGGGGCTGACTCCGGACCGCCGGCAGGTCATGCGCGCCAGGCTGGAGCTGAGCCGACTGCGACCCCGCCTGACCGGGGCCGGCGTGGCGCACAATATCGATGATTTCCTCAACGTTTTTGCCGGGCAACTGGACACCGCCGGCGTCTTCCGGGCGATACCGTGTTACGCCGGTTGGTTGATGTGCCAGGTTCAGTCCGAAGGCACCGTCTATGGTGGCTGTCGGTGCTGCGAGCCCATGGGTAACCTGCGCGAGACGGCGTTTACGGACGTCTGGAACGCAGAGGCGTATCAGGAGTTCCGACGGGCGGGCCTTCGGCTCCCCCACGGTGGCCCTCCTCCCCCCAATTGCGCCTGTCATGCCTGCGCGAACTACGAGGCCAACCTGCGGGTTCATCGCCTGCTCCATCCGCTGGCGTCCCCGCTGATCGGCCTGCGCCCCGCCACAGGGTCCGGTCAGCCCGTGTCCACGGGTCAGGGGAGGAGGTCCTCGAAATGGGTTGGATGACGCGCATGGAGGCAGCCTGCAGACTGCCGGGCCTGGTGCTTCGAGGAACTCTGTCCTATGACTTTGACGGGGTGCCTCTGATGCTGGTTCGCCTGTCGGAAAGTCGGCGGGCGAACCTGCTCAGGTGCGGCCTCGACGCTGTGCTGGACGGCTCTGGGAGGCTGGGACTGCCGCCGGTTCTACAGGTGGAGCCGACCAACGTCTGCGATCTGCGCTGTCCGCTCTGTCCCACCGGCGACGGTTCCATGCGCCGGGCCGTGCGGAGCATGGGGCAGCGGCCTGCTTTCTGTGCCGGGTGTCCCTACGAGGAGCGCCCGCGCGGCGGCTCCGTGCTGGGCAGTGCTGAGTTCCACGGTCCCGCCGTTGTCTCGGCAACGGCACAGGCATGAATCGATTTCACAGGGCCCCGGTGCCATGCGACGGTCAACGCTGAAGGTCCTCATGGTTGCCCCGCTGCCCCCCTTGCGGGGTGGGGTGAGCGATTTCTCCGCCCGGCTGGTTGCGGCCCTGAAGGACGAAGTCTCCCTGGAGGTGATCACGTTCCGATCCATGTATCCGGAGGCGCTCCATCCGGGGGGCGGCACCCGGCCGAAGGGTGGCGAACCGGCGGAGGAGCCGCCGGATGTCACCATCCGGGCCAGGCTCAACTGGCACGACCCCCTGGGCTGGCTTCTGTGCGGCATGTTGACACAGGCGGACGTGGTGCACATCCAGCACTGGAGCCTTCCGCTGATCCCGGTTTTCCTGGTTATCGCGCTGCTGTTTCGGCTCAGGAACAAGGCGGTGGTCCTGACGCTGCACAACGTGCGGTCACACGAGCGGTCCGCCCTCTACGTGTGGAGCACGAATCTGCTGTGTCGACTGGCGCATCGATGTGTCGTCCACTGGGAGAAGGGCATCGAGGAGGCCGGCACCGTCCTGGGGGTGAGCGCGCAGAAGATGCTGCGGATTCCGATGGGAGTTTCGCCTCGATCGGCGGCGGAGCGCCCGGACCCCGTTGCTGCCCGGCGCGCCCTGGGGCTGCCGCAGCAGGCCCCGGTCGTCCTGTGCGCGGGACATATTCGGCCCTACAAGGGAGTGCAGGTTATGCTCCGGGCACTCCCAGACTGCTGAAACGGGTCCCCGATGCCGTCCTGCTGATCGCCGGGGAACCGTGGGGGCCGTGGGAGCCGTACGCCTCCCTGATCCAACGGCTGGACGTCGGCGGCAACGTCCGGACGATACTCCGATACCTTAGCCGCGACGAGCTGGCCGGTTGCTTCGCCGCGGCGGACGTGGTCGTGTTGCCCTACACCCGCTTCGCCGCCCAGAGCGGCGTGGGCAGCCAGGCGGTGGGGCTGGGTAAGGCGCTGATCGTGACGGATGTGGGGGCGCTTCCGGAGCTGGTGGAAGACCCCCGCATGATCGTGGCGCCCGGGGACTGGCACGCCCTGGCGCAGCGCGTGGCGCTCTGCCTGACCAGCCCCGGGCTGCGGCGGCAACTGGAGCATGCCTCCGCCCGGCTGGCCCGGGAGCGCTCCTGGGAGCGCGTCGCGGCCCGGATGGCGTCCCTCTACCGGCAGCTCCAGGCGGACCCGTCTGACCCCGGCGACGAGCCAGGAGGGAGCGCTCACAGGTGAGGATTCGTCCGGAACCACACCCCGCGCCGAGTAACCCACCCGCCTGGCGCAAGGCTGCGCTGATCCTGGCCGCCGCGGCGCTGCTCCAGGCGGCCGCGCTGAACGCTCAGTGGCGTTTCCAGCGAGACAGCGCGGTCTACCTGGACCTGGCGCGCTCCATGCTGGAGGGGCGGGGATTCACCCACAACTGCGCGCCCCACGTGAAATATCCGCCCGGTTTTCCCGCTGTGCTGGCGGGCGTGGGAGCGGTGTTCGGCATGCCGGAGACGTTCCAGGACAGCTTTCTGGCCATGAACGCAACGGTTTCGCTGGCGGGGGCCGGAGCGGCCGTGCTCTTCTGGCTGCTGCTGCGGGAGCTGGACCTGGCCCGGTCGGCGGCGCTGTGGGCCGTGGCGGTTTTCGCCTTTTCGCGCACGCTTCATTACTACTCGGCGCACCTGATGAGCGACGTGCCCTTTACGTTTCTGGCGCTGGCTGTGCTGTGGGCGGGCATGCGCATGCTGAAGACCACCGGCCGGGCCACGTGGTGCTGGTGCACCGCCGCTGCCGTGCTCGCAACCCTGGCCTGCCTGCTGCGCCCGGTGGGGCCTTTCCTGGTGGTGGGGCTGCTGGCGGCCCTGTGGACGCGCAAGAACGTAAGACGGCAGTTGGCCGGCGTCGCCGGCCGGACCCTGGTGATTGTGCTGACGGCCGCGCTGCCCCTGGCGCTGTGGGTGATGCGCGGCCGCGCCGTCGCGCCCACGACCGGCGTTCATTACTTTCGGGATAAGTTCCAGGCCGCTCGATTCCTGCGGACACTTGCCAGCCCCGTGACCGGGTTCGAGGAGCACATGGAGGGGCTCTCGGACGCGGTGTGCGGCACGAATCTGGGGGTTGTCGTGGCGGGGTTGCTCGCAGCGGTCATGCTGGTCGGCCTTGTGGTGGTCCTTCGGCGCAGGGAGTTCATGCTCTCCACCTACGCCTTGCTGTCGATGGGCGCCATCGTCTGGGGAGGCTGGCACCTGGACCGGCGATACCTGCTGCCCGTCCTGCCCGTGCTGGTTTACTGGCTGGTGGTCGGCGGGACGGCGATCGGGAAGCACCTGCGGGAACGAACGGAGTTCTGGACGCGGGATCACCTGGCACGCCTGGCGCTGGTCTGCTGCCTGCCGCTCGTCGGGGTCAACCTGCTGAGGACCGGCAAGCTCATCTACCAGAACCGCCATCCCGATTCCTACCGGGTGACGGGGCGGGGCAGGGCTGCCGACTACGCTCCCGTCTGCGCCTGGCTGCGCCGGGCAGTCCACCCCGACCGGAAGGTGCTGGCGTGCGAGTACGAGACCGTGCATTACTTCACCCGGCTCTGCGTCGTGGACTTGCCGCCATGGACGGAGGCGAGGCGGCTGGAGGAGATTCGCCGCGCGATACAGCAGGGCCGGTTGCCCTACGCCGTCAGCGATGAGAGGGAGGAGGAGAGCGCGGCCCTGCTGGACCGGATCATCCCGCCGCACGAGCAGGCCGAGCGCACCGTGTTCACGGCAGGGAAGGTGCGGATTCTACGAACCGGGCGGTGATTTTGCGGCCTCGCCCGCCAGCAGGTGAGCCGCCACGGGGCCCGCAGTGAAGATGACCAGCATGCCCGCCGCCCGCGTCACCACGGCCGCCAGGACAACGATGTCCACCGTGAACCCCCACAAATGGCCCGCGCCGCCTATGAGCCCCTCCCGCACCCCCAGTCCGCCCGGCGTGATGGGCAGGAAGACCTGGACGGCGCCCAGCGCCTCCAGCGAGAGGGCCTGCATCGGCCCGATGGCCAGCGAGAGCGCTTGGGCGGCCGCCAGGTAGGTCACGCCCGAGCACAGCAACTGGACCACGCGCCAGAGGAATACCACCCCCAGCGCGCGGCGATTGCCGGCCAGCAGGCGGACCCCCTGGCCTATGTGGGCCAGAATCTCCCGTACGCGCCCCAGCGGCAGGTGGCCGCTCAGCCGCACGAACAGGGCGGCCACCACCCCGACCCCGGCCGCCACGCCCAGCACCGCCAGGAAAGCCAGCCACACGGGGCCCGGGACCGGTCCGACCAGAATGCGGTGCACGGTGCACCCGGCCAGGCCGACAAGCGGGGCCGCCAGAAGAAGCAGGAAGTTGGAAGCCGCCAGCAGCGGCACGAAGTGCGAGTAGGGCAGGAGGTGCCGCCGCTTCAGGTAGAATGCCTGCATCAGCAGCGCAGCGTGCCCCGGCGCCAGGTAGTTGTACATCGCATTGCAGAGCACCAGACCTGCACTCTCGGCCAGCGATATGCGGGTATCGAACACCCCGCTCAGCGTCTTCAACTGCAGGGACTGGGCGAGCCGGGTGGCCAGGATCGCGGCGAGCAGCAGCAACAGATACCCCGGCGGAATGCGCGCAAGCGCCTTCAACAGTTCAGGGTGACGGACCGCGTAGAACATCCCCGCCGCGGCCACCAGTACGGCGAGACCCCAGCGTGCGGTGTGCAGCAGCAGGCGCGGGAAGCGGTTCTCTGGATCACTCACGGCGGCGGCTCGCGCGGAAAGGGGAGCGCTTCATTCGTCCCCCTCGTCGTCGGGGACGGGCGCCGGTCTTGAGGCCATCTCCAGGTTCTTCAGCCTGGCCAGCGCCTCCTCGATGAGCTGGCGGTTCTCCGAGATCATATTTGCCGCCAGGCCGATCATGCCGACCACGAAGGCGACGATGATCAGGACGGCGGAGAGCAGCAGGGACTGCACGTGGCCGGAGCCGTCGCCCGAGAGGTAGAAATAGAGGAATCGCCCGAATCCGCCCAGTCCCACCAGGAACAGCACCAGCGCCACCAGACCGAAGACCCTGATGGGCTGCAGCAGCGTCACCACCCAGAACATGTCCACCGACTGGCGCCACAGGTAGTGCAGCGTGCTCTGCATCAGGCGGGACTCCCGGAGCTTCTCGTTCGTGCGCACCGGCACGCTCCGGACGGCCATGCCGCGGCGGGCCGCCCGGATGATCGTCTCGATGCAGTGGCTGTAAGACCCCGTGGTGTTGAGCGCGAGCGCGGCCCGGCGGCTGTAGGCGCGGAACCCGCTGGCGGCGTCCGGCACGGCAATCCCGCTGTACTTGCTGATCCACCACGAGCCCAGCCGCTGGAGCCGCTTCTTCAGCCACGAGAAATGGTCCGTGTCGTCGATCGGCCGCGCGCCGATCACGACGTCCGCCTCCCCGGCCAGGATGGGGCGGACCAGCTTCGCGATGTCCGCGCTCTCATACTGGTTGTCCGCGTCCGTGTTGACGATGATGTCGGCGCCGGCGCGCAGGGCGGCCTCCAGCCCCGCCGACCATGCGTGCGCCAGCCCCATGTGCGTGGGAAGCTCCACGACGTGACCCACTCGGCTGGCGCGGGCGACCGCCACGGTGTCGTCCGTGCTCCCGTCGTCGACGACCAGCGTCTCTATGACGTCCACACCCGGTATATGCTCCGGCAGCGCGGACAGCGTGACGGGCAGGCACTCTTCCTCGTTGTAGCACGGGATCTGGATGACCAGCCTGACCGGTTTGCCGCGTTCGGCGTGGCGTGGAAGTGGCGAAAGCACGGGCTTCCCCCCGATGGCAACAGAAGTACAAATTCGGTCCCCAATAGTATGCATAGGCGCCGCGCCTGTCAAAGGCGACGCCGCCCGGGCGCGTTGCGCGGGGGGAGCTGTACGGTAGGATGTCTTTGTGTCGATGCTGCTTTCCGGAGGATCACTGGACGATGGGGAAGGTCGGCGAGATTATGATCGCTACAGCGCTCGCATTGCTGGTTTCGGCAGGACCTCCCGCGGCGGCGGACGCCGTGCGGGAGTCGGCGCGGCAGATACCCGTGGCGTACGACGTGGACGTAGTTGTGGTGGGGGGGGCCTCCGGGGCCGTTGCGGCGGCGGTCGCGGCGGCACAGGCCGGAGCGAGCGTTTTCCTGGCCGCCCCGCGGACCTACCTGGGGGAGGACATCTGCGGCGCCTACCGCCTCTGGCTCGAGCCCGACGACCGGCTGACCACGGACCTGGCGGAGGCGATCTTCCTGGCCGAGGAGGCCGTCCCGTCCGGCTATGACTTCGCCTACCGGGCCGATCTGCCCCCGGCATCGCCACACCGGGATACGGAACCCCCGTCCCGCCTGGCCGACGGCAGGTTCCACGACTCCGTGCATCAGAGCGTGCAGTACAACGGCAGCGCGACGGTCAGGGCCGACCTCGGCAGCGTCCGAGATGTCCGGCGAGTCCACGTCCTGGTTTATCAGCGGCGGGCCGAGTTCGAAGTGGCCCGCGTGCGGGTCTCCGTCAGCCGGGACGGGGAGGAATGGGAGCGGACCGCGGTCATCGAGAACAAGCTGCTGGGGGAGGGAGACTTCGAGCACCCGGCGCTCCGGCTTTCCGCCCAGGTGCCCGCCCGCGCGCGGTACCTGCGGTTCCGCTTCGAGAAAGCGCCCGACGCGGAACGCATCCTGATCGGTGAGATCGTCATCGAGGGGCCCGGAGCCGTGCCGGCGCGCACCCCGCCGAGGCCCATGCACGTCAAGCGCACGCTCGATCACGCCCTGCTGGAGAACGGAGTGGAGTTCCTCTACTCCTGCTATCCCACCGATGTCCTGCGGGACGAGTCCGGCGGGCTCGCCGGCATCGTGATGGCCAATTTCGCGGGGCGGCAGGCCGTCCGCGCCGGGGTGATCGTGGACGCCACGCCGCGGGCGACCGTCGCGCGAATGGCGGGCGTGGAATTCACCCCCTACCCGGCCGGCGCGCAGACGTTCACCCGCGTCGTGGTGGGGAAGGGGCTGGAACCCGACCTCGAAGACCCCGGACAGGGCGCTCTGCCCGCTCCGGTGGACGGCCAGATGGCCGTGGAGCACACGCTGACGATCGAAATGCCGGACGGAAGTCTCGCTTCCTTCGCCGAGGCCCAGCAGGTTGCCCGCGACCGCACCTGGCACCCGGCCCAGACCGACGCCGCCGGGCAGCTCTTCCAGGTGCCGCCCGACCGGATGGTCGCCTCATCCGACGGTCCGTCCGGAGAGGCGGACGTGGCGGCGTTGCGGCCGGAAGGAACGGAAGGGCTCTACGTCCTGGGGGGCTGCGCGGCGGTGGACCGCGGGACGGCCGCGGACCTGCTCCGTCCGCCCGCGTACATGGAGCTCGGCCGGCGGGTCGGCACGGCCGCCGCCGAACAAGCCGCCGCGCGCCGTCTGAAGGGCAGCGCGCGGGTGGTGGGTGGCACGGGGAAAACCGTTGCCGAAGGCGACGTCCGGGAGTTCCTGAGCGGATACCGGCAGATGGACGCTGAGGACGCCGAGACCGTTGCTTCGGCGGAGCGCCCCGTCCCCGTCCTGGGCGAATACGACGTGGTCGTGGTCGGCGGAGGCACGGGCGGCGCCCCCGCCGGCATCGCCGCTGCCCGGGAAGGCGCCCGCACACTGGTGGTGGAATACCTCTACCAACTCGGCGGCGTCGCGACCGCCGGCATGATCGGCCGCTACTACGGCGGCTACCGCAAGGGATTCACCGCCGAGGTGGACGCGGGCGTGGCCGCCCTCGAGGGCGCCTCGCCCCTCGAGCGCAAGGCGGAGTGGTGGCGCCGCGAGCTGCGCCGCGCGGGAGCGGATATCTGGATGGGCTGCATCGGCTGTGGGGCCTTCGTCAACAGGGGCCGCGTGCGGGGCGTCGTCGTCGCCACGCCCCAGGGCCGCGGCGTGGTGCTGGCGGACGTGGTGATCGACTCCACCGGCAAGGCCGACGTCGCTGCCGCCGCCGGCGCGGAATGCCTCTACACCGATGGCTCGCACGTCGCCGTCCAGGGCACCGGCCTGCCGCCGCGTCGGCCCGGCGACAACTACGCCAACACCGACTGGACCATCTCCGACGACACCGACATGCTGGATGTCTGGAGGTCGTTCATCCAGGCCCGCGAGAAGTTCTCCGGTGCCTACGACCTGGCCCAGATCGTGGATACCCGCGAGCGCCGCCGCATCGTCGGCGACGTCGTCATATCGCCCCTCGACATCCTCCTGGGCCGTCACTTCCCGGACACCGTGGCCATTGGCCGTTCCAACTTCGACAGCCACGGCTACACGATCCACCCCCGGTTCACCATCGCGCCGCCCGATAAGAGCGGGATGACCGCGCGCATCCCCCTTCGTGCGCTTGTGCCCCGAGGGCTGCACGGCATCCTGGTCACCGGCCTGGGCATCAGCGCGCACCGGGACGCCATGCCCATCCTGCGCATGCAGCCGGACATCCAGAACGAGGGTTACGCGGCCGGACTGGCGGCGGCCATGGCCTCCCGGGCGGGCCTCGGGCCGCGGGAGATCGATATCGAAGCGCTGCAGGAACAGCTCCGTGAATTGGAAATACTGCCGGAGTGCGCGGTGGAGGGCACCGCCAGCTTCCCGCGTCCCGCGGAGGACGTGCGGAGGGCGGTGGAACGGGTCGTCGAGGACTACAAGGGCATCGACGTGATCCTGGCGCAGCCGGCCGACGCGCTGCCCATGCTGCAACAGGCATTCGAGCAGGCCGAAGACCCCGAGGCGGCGCTGGTGTATGCCCGGATACTGGCCATGCTGGGCGACCCCTCCGGGGCCGGGGTGCTGGCGGACGAGGTGCGGCGCCGCCCCTGGGACGACGGCTGGAACTACCGGGGCATGGGGCAGTACGGCGCCAGCCTCAGCCCGCTGGACAGCCTCATCATCGCGCTGGGCCGCACGGACTCGCCCGAAGCCCTGCCGCCCATCCTCGAGAAGGTCGAACGGCTCGACGCCGACAAAGACTTCTCCCACCACCGGGCCGTGGCGGAGGCCCTCGAGTCGCTGGGTGACCCCGCGGCTGCGGGACCGCTGGCCGGCTTGTTGAACAAAGATGGCATGTCCGGGCACGCCTGGACCCACATCGATGAGGCCGCCGAATCGGCCAAAAGCGGCGGCCGCAACGACGTTGGCCCCCGGCGCCGCGCCTTGCGGGAGCTCATCCTCGCCCGCGCCCTCTACCGCTGCGGCGACCACGAGGGCACGGGCCGGGCCACCCTCCAGGAATACGCCAGGGACCTACGAGGCCACCTCGCCCGCCACGCCCGAGCCGTCCTGCGAGACAACGGCCGCGGGAGGTGACACCCGGTGGTGGCGGACCGTGCGTTTTTCCTGCGTGCCTGCCGGGGAACCCGTCGAAATGCATGGTGGAGCCCTGATCGAAGTGGTCTGTGGGCAGACTACGCGGGCCCTGACAGCGCGCGACATGCCAGCCCGGCTCAAGCCCCAGGCACGGGTGAGGACTGCCATATTATGGGAACGAGCATGAGAACCGTCGTTTGTGCGACTCACGGGCTGTTTTTCGCCCCGCCGCCCCAGGCGGGTCAACATCAACCCACGACATCCCCGGGGAAATGCCGGATTCCTTTGCATCTCCGCCGGAAGGGCGCTAACGTGGCGCGCCTGTTGAGTTGAAACATCGCGTTTCCTGCCTCGGGAAGGCGGAGTGAGAGATGCTCTGGGGACTGCACGCCGGCGGGTGGATGTCGGGACTGACGGCCGACGCCGAGGACCGATACCGCGCCCAGATCGAATTGCTGGCCCGCTACGACCTGCACGCCACGAGCTGGCGCGCCTCTTCATTGATGGGAATGGAGCCCCCGCGGCGGGAGCAGATCGCCGGATGGGCCGAGGAACACGACGTCCACGTCAGCCTCGGCGTGGGGTTCGACTACTTCTCCGGGGATGAGGAGGAGACCCGGCGCGGCATGGAACGGGCCGTCGAGGCCGTCCGGGCGCTCAAGGACATAATGCGCACGCCGGTCTGCACGACCGGAATACCGCGCAACTACCACCACTACAGCCGCGACTGTCCCGTCCCCGAGCAGATAGACATCCTCAGTAAGACCATGGGGCCCCTGGCCGAGGCCTGCGCGGAGCAGGGCTGCCCGCTGGTGGTGCACAAGGTGACGCATTACGGCCGCGACCTGGCGGAGCTGTGCGAACGGGTGCCGGGGCTGGGTATCCTGCTGGACACGGCCAACTGCTTCCTGATCGGGGAGCCGCCGCTGATGGCCGCCCGCGACTGCGCTCCCTACACGCGGGCGACCCATTTCAAGGATCACTACGCGTTCCCGAACTTCAAACCCCTGGGGCTCCGGGTCCGTGGAGCCGTGCCGGGGCAGGGCGATTGTTCCCTCAGGGAGACATTCGACATCCTGATGGAGCACGCGCCGGATCCGGATAACATGGTCATGGAGCTGGAGATAGACCCCGTCCACGATGAGAACGACGAGCCGCGGGACCAGCGGGAGGTCCTGGAGGAAGCGGTGGCCTTCGTTCGCAGCCTGGAAGGCAAGTAGCGCGCAACCGGGAGCAGACGAGATGGTTGTTTCGGAAGGCAAACTCAGGACGTGCATAGTCGGGTGCAAGCGCGGCTACCGGGTGGTCCAGAGGCTCGGCGACCTTCAGGACTACCAGGTGGTCGGCGCCTGCGACCTGATCGAGGACCGGGTGCAGCAGGCCGTAGAGGGGCTCGGCGGCGTGAGCGCCTACACGGATTTCTCCCAGATGCTGGAGGCCGAGGAGCCGGACGTGGTCTTCGTGGCCACCAATACGCCGCCGCGTGCCGACCTGACCATCGCCGCCGCCGAGGCCGGCGTGCCGGGCATCATTGCGGAGAAACCGATGGCCATGTCCATGGGCGAGGCGCGGGCCATGGTGGATGCCTGCGAGCGGAACGGCACCCGCCTGATCGTCACCCATCAGAGGCGCATGGGGTCCGACATGGTGGAGTTGAGGGCGCTGATTGAAGAGGGCGCCATCGGGGACGTCTACCTGGTGCGGGCGAGTTGCGCCGGCGACATGCTCAGCGACGGAACGCACGCGTTCAACTCCGTGCGATGGCTGCTCGGGGACGAGCCGGCGCGCTGGCTGCTGGGCCAGGTGTTTCGGCGGCTGCCACCCGAGGATGGACCGGTTGACCGGGGATTCGAGGGGCACACGGGGTTCCGCTTCGGGCATCCCATCGAGAGCGGGACGATCAGCGTGGTGCAGTTCGAATCCGGCGTGCGCGGAGAGGTGTTCACCGGCAGAGCCCGACTGGCCGACAGACCCTACCAGGACTACGAGATATTCGGGACCGATGGCAGGCTGTGGCGGCCGGGCGACCGCGACCCATCGCGCGTCTGGACGGCAGAGGATAGTGGCTGGCGGGAGGTGCAGATCCGGCCGGAGAACCGCCGCGAGAACGCCATGACGGAGGCATGGAGGACGTTCGCTGACTACCTGCCGGACGGAGGGGACCACCCGCTGAGCGGCGACAAAGCGCTGTGCGACCACGAACTGGTGATGGCCGTCTACGAGTCCGCCCGCGTGAACGATCGGATCGAGTTTCCACTGGAGCAGGACGAGTTCCCCCTGCAACTCATGATCGATGAAGGCAGGCTGTAGCCGGGAGAAAGGCCCGGGGGAGGGGACGGTGAATGGAAGGCGAGGGCTGCTGATCGGGCCTGTGACGGTGGTGGCGCTCGTGGCCGCGAGTGCGGAGGAGACGATGGACCGGGAAAAGCTGGACGTGAAACGGCGAACCGTGGTCTACAAGACGGTCGGCGACGTGGAGCTCGAGATGCACGGGTTCCTGCCGCCCGACTGGACCGGGGACAAGAAGCTGCCCGCCATCGTATTCTTCTTCGGCGGCGGCTGGCGCGCGGGCAGCCCGCAGCAGTTCTTTCCCCATTGCGCCTACCTGGCGTCCCGGGGTATGGTGGCCGCGGCGGCGGAATACCGCGTGAAGAGCCGGCACGGGACCGGCCCCGTCGAATGCGTGAAGGACGGCAAGTCCGCCGTCCGGTGGATGCGGGCGAACGCGGAGAAGCTCGGGGTGGACCCCGGGCGCATCGCCGCCGGAGGGGGCTCCGCCGGAGGTCACATGGCCGCCTGCACCGCCCTGGTGCCGGGCCTCGAAGAGAAGGGCGAGGACGGGGAGGTCAGTTCCCGCCCCGACGCGCTGGTGCTCTTCAACCCCGTGGTGGACGTGGCAGTGAGGGCGGAGCGCATGGGGCTGGCCCGCAAGGTGGCGGAGTCCATCTCGCCGGTGCATCGCGTGCGCGAGGCTCTGCCCCCGTGCATCATCTTCCACGGCGAGGAGGACACGACCGTGCCGATTGAGCGTGTGCGCCGGTTCTGCCGGTTGATGAGGGAGGCGGAGAATCGGTGCAACGTGGTCGGCTACGAGGGGGAGGGGCACGCGTTCTTTAATTACAATCGCGGCGAGGACCACGCCGCCTTCCGCGACACCGTCTACCGGGCCGACCGCTTCCTGGCGTCGCTGGGCTGGCTGGAGGGGGAGCCGACGATCGAGCCGCCGGAGGGTCTGCGGGTCAACGACTGACTGCGGGCAAGGTCGGCTCAGCCGCTGCCCGGGCAGCGCACGCCCGCCTGGTAGGCGCGGTAGGCGGGCTTGGGGTTGCCATCGAGGTCCACCATGCCCCAGGCGGTCTCGGCGGGGCAGTCGGGTCGGCCGCACTGCCAGCACGTTTCCTGGTCGGACCAGCGGAAGAAGAACTGCCCCAGCATCTTCTCCTTGACCCGGCAGAAGGCATCAAAGGTGCGCTCGACGAATTCGCCCTGGACCTGGGGCGTATGCCCGCCTCCCCAGCCGTAGGGCCAGCGGTGGCACTCGCAGGTGATGCGCCCCGCCTCATGGTCCTCCGGCGTCTTGACCCCGCCGGCGGAGGCATATCCCCACTCATTGATCAGCACGGGGGCGCCGGTCAGTTCGTGGAGCAGTTCGATGGTCGGCACCCAGTCTTCCGGCCCGCCGGGGTGCCAGGAGCCGAAGTACCTGTCCACCCCGCAGTAGTCGAGCGGTCCGTCCGGATCGGCGAACAGGCGGCCGAAAAAGAAGTAGGAGTTGGGACTGGTGCCGGCGTTGTGCCCGACGACGAGGGCGGGGTCGGAGGACTTCAGCCCCCGCGCGCCGGCCAGGATCAACTCGCAGGCCCGCGGCGGGTTCAGCGGGCCGGCGAACTGGTGCCAGTGTAGCTCGTTGGCTACCTGCCATACTTCCACGAGACCGGAGAGATCGTCGCCCAAAAACTCGCACATCTCCCGGTAGGTCTCCAGGCAGCGCCGGCCGGTCAGATCGCCGAACCACTGCGGCAGGCGGCGGTGCCAGACCATGTGCAGCCTGCCGTCCTCGCCCGGCTCCCAGCGCTTGACGCCGGGACCGGGGCTGACGCCCATGATCCGGAAGCCGTCCTCTCGCCATCCGGCGGCGGCCTCCCGGTAGCGTTGATATCTTTCGGTCAAACTGCCGCCGATGTGGTCCTCGAAGGGCACCGGGGTCCCCAGCCGCACCCATTCGACGCCGGCCTCGCGCATCATCGCCCGGTCGGCATCCGGCGCCGGTGCCACCGTTCCGTTCATGAATTCCAGCATCTGCTGACCTCTCCTCGTCGCACCGTCCGGTCAGGTCTGTACGGGTTCTGCGGCCACGTCGTAGGTCAGGGATTCTTCGCTTTCGGCGTCGAAGACGTGCGCCTTGCGCAGATCGAAGACCACCTCGATGTCGCGGTTTACCTGCGGCTGGCTGCGGCTGTCGAACTTTGCCACGATGTCCTGCTCCTGCGAGGGGGTGTCCAGATACACCAGCGTCTCGGCGCCCAGCGGCTCGACCACGTCCACGTGCATCTGCTCGGTCATGCCGGTTTCGGCACGGGGGCTGAAGGCGCGGTCGTGGATGTCCTCCGGCCTGATTCCGAGCAGCACGTCCTTGCCCAGGTGGCTCTCGACGGCCCTGGCCCGCTCGGGTGGGAGGGCGAAACTCAGTTGACCGGCCTGAAACAACACCTGGTCCCCTTCTGTGCGCAGCGTGCCCTCGAGGAAGTTCATCGGCGGGCTGCCGATGAAGCCGCCCACGAAGCGGTTGACGGGCCGGTTATAGAGACCGATGGGGGTGTCCACCTGCAGGATGTAGCCGTGCTTCATGACGGCCACCTTCGAGCCCAGCGTCATGGCCTCCACCTGGTCGTGAGTCACGTAGATCATGGTGGCGCCCAGGCGCTCGTGGAGCCGGGCGATCTCCACGCGCATCTGGACGCGCAGCTTGGCGTCCAGGTTGCTCAGGGGTTCGTCGAACAGGAAGACCTTGGGCTGGCGCACGATGGCCCGCCCGACGGCCACCCGCTGGGCCTGGCCGCCGGACAGCTCCTTGGGCCGGCGGTCCAGCAGAGACTCGATCTCCAGCAGCTCCGCGGCGTCCGTCACCCGGCGCTGTATCTCATCCTTCGGGTACTTGCGCAGCTTCAGCCCGAAGGCCATGTTGTTGAAGACCGTCATGTGGGGATACAGGGCGTAGTTCTGGAACACCATGGCGATGTCGCGGTCCTTGGGCAGGACGTCGTTGACGCGCTCGCCGCCGATGTAGATGTCTCCCTGGGTGATGTCCTCCAGGCCGGCGACCATGCGGAGGGTGGTGGACTTTCCGCAGCCCGAGGGCCCCACCAGCACCAGCAGGCTGCCGTCGTCGACGGTGAGGTTCACCTCGTTCACGGCCTCCACGCCTCCTTCGTAGACCTTGGAGACGTCTTTGAATCTCACCTCGGCCATCGTCATTCCTCCGGTTGTATTCGCTGTCAGGCTACCCTTTTATCGCGCCCTCGCCCAGGCCCCGGATGAAGAAGCGCATGGTGAACGCAAACAGGATCACCAGCGGGATCGCAGAAATGAAGTACGCGGCCATCAGGGGGCCCCACTGGATGACGTAAGCGCCCTGGAGGCGGTAGAGCCCCACCGCCAGGGGCAGCATCTCCGGGTCTCGAATGGTGATCAGGGGCAGCAGGAAGTTGTTCCAGGCGCCGACGAAACGGAGAATGGCCAGCGTGGAAATGATGCCGCCGGCCTGCGGGATGACCACGTGGATTATCTGCTGCAGGTGCGAGGCGCCGTCGATCCGGGCGCACTCGAAGAACTCCCGCGGCATGTCCTCGATGAAATTGCGCAGCACGTAGATGCAGACTATCTGTCCGCCGGCCGATACCACAAGGGCCAGCGCCAGCAGGGAGTTGAGCATGTTGAGCTTCTTCATGAGGGTGAACAGCGGGATGAGGTTGGCGACGCCGGGCATGAGCATGAGAAGAAGGACCAGCATCCAGGTCAAATCGCCGCCGGGCACCCGGAATCGCCCGAAAACGTAGGCGGCGAGTATGGCGACCGCCAGGCTGATCAGGGTCGCCGTGACGGCCAGGAAAACCGAGTTCGCGATGTAGACGGCCACCGTGTCCCAGCCGGCCTGCCAGTTCTCCCAGTGCAGCGGCAAGGTCGGCAGCCAGGGCATCCGATGGAACTGGCTGTTGGTCTTGAAGCTGATCACCAGCATCACGTAGAAGGGCAGGAAGACCAGCGCCAGCATCAGCCACAGGTAGCCATGCTTGAGAAACCACGCCGTCCGGCTTTCGGCGATCTTGCTCATTTCTCGACCCGCACGAACCTGTTATTAATGTAGGTCAGCACGACGATGATCAAAAACAGCAGTATTCCGATCGCACAGGCGTAGCCGGCCCGTCGTTCGATAAAGGCGTTGTAGTACATGTACAGCCCGGGCACGTTTGCCGCTCCCCCGGGGCCTCCGGCATTGCCCAGCAAGACCAGGATCATACCGAAGCCCTTGAGCACGCGGATGATCATCAGCACCAGGTTGACCCTGACCTGGGTGGCGATCAGGGGCAGCTCGATGTAGAAGAATTTGCCCAGCCACCCCACGCCGTCCAGGTCGGCGCATTCGTACACGGAGCCGGGTATCTTCTCCAATCCGCTCAGGTAGATCAGCACACCGATTATGCCGATCCAGGGAAATCCCCACAGGATGACGGCCGGCAGCACGAGCTGCGTCTGCCCCAGCCAGGCCGGCGGTTGATTCTCGACAAACACCCGTGCACCTGCATCCATAATGCCTTCCTGGATGAGCCATGAGTTCGCCGCCACCAGCAGGTCCATCAGGTGGGTGGCCTGCAGGAAACTGTTCAGCAACCCCACCAGCGGGTCGTAGAAAAACTTCCAGATCAGCAGCACCACCATCCACGGAATCACCATCGGCACCACGAAGAGCAGCCGATAGATGTAACGGGCCCGGTCGCTGGTCACCCGATGAATGACCACCGCCGTGATGATCGAGGGAATCATCTTGAACAGGCTGGCCACGAACAGGATGCCCACCACCAGGAAGGCGTGCCTCAGCTCCCGGTCGCTGAATGCCTCGGCATAGTTCTGCAGGCCCACCCAGGTGGAGAGTTCGTCCCCGTTCCAGGTGTGGAAACTGTAGTAGATGCCGCTGAACGCCGGATAGTAGAGGAAGAGCGCGATGAGGGTGAGGCTCGGCAGCAGCAGCAGATACAGCGGCCAGTGGCTCTTTAGCTGGCCCAGTCTCACTCTCTGGCGTGCCATGGGCGCCTACTCTTTCTTCTCTTGCTCTTGCTGGCGCAGCTTTGCATGTTCGACCCAGAGCTTGACCTCGTGGTCCAGGGAGTTGCTCTGGGTGGCGTAGGCCTCGACGATCCGACGGTACTGGTGCGCGGGCTGGCCGGTGATGGTGGCCGTGGCACCGACGGCGCCGTTGATGGCGGCACGGCGCGTGGCGGCCCGCCTCATCTGGGCCCTAAGCGTGTGCTGCAGGTCACTCACGTATTTCTGCACACCTCCGGCGCCGGGCAGCCTGCGCCTGAAAGCTTCCATGTAATCGTCGACGAACTGGTCGTAGTCCAACTCGTGGGACAGGTAGCGAGGCAGCTTCTGGGTGTAGGATATCGTGGTGTTGGGGGCTTCGTACTGCAGGCCGATCGAATAGCCCTCCACGCGTGGCTTGAAGGGCTCCAGCCCCTCGCGCAGCCCGGCGCCCCTGATTACGGGGATCCAGTACATCCGATGGTTCAACTCTTCGTTCATCTTTAGAGACGATGCGAACTGGAGGAACTCCAGCGCCAGCTCCGGGTGCTTCGAGACCTTGGTGATGGCAAAGGGGAAAGCGCCGCGCGTGTCCGCCTCCGTCGGCTGGCCGGACACGTAGGGTCCGTAGGTAGGATCGTCTTTCGTGGGAATGGGAAAGTCCGTCACCGCCACCTCGAAGTCGGCCTGCTCGGTCAGCGTCGAGTAGTCCCAGCTGCCGGTCGGGATCATCGCCGCCCGTCCCTGGTGGAACTGGAACTTCGCCTGCTCCCGGTCCATGGAGGTCGCCCCGGGCGGGGAGTAGTCGGCCACTTCCCGGAGTATCTGGAAGTTGTACCGAATCGGCGGCTCCGTCATGCGGATGGCACCGCTGTAGAGGGGCGCGGCAGACTCCAGCGTGCTCACGATCCCGTTGTAGTCCACATCCGTGCGGTCCAGGTAGGGTGCCGTGAAAACGGTCTGGAAGATGTCGTCTATGCGCTCGAAACTATAGTCGGCGCCCGCGATGGGAACGAATTTCTTCCCCGGCCGGGCTTCCTTGAGCAGCTCGCAAAGCCGCGCCAGCTCCTCGTATGTCTCCGGAAACTCGCTGCCGCCCTCGGAGTGCCACACATCCCGCACCATGTCCCGGTTGTAGTAGAGCCGCAGCGTGAACGCCGACAGCGGCACCCGGAAGTAGCTCTGCAATACCTCGTCGTAGCCGCCCTCCATCTCGTCGAAATACGTCTGCCGCCATGGCAGTCCCTCCAGCTCCGTGCCCTCATTGTAGGGATTCGGCTGCTCCACGTACTGGTCGAGCGGCATGAAATAACGGGCGTAAAACTTCTGCCACAGCTGGGCGCTGCCCATCCCCGTCTCGATCATGTCCGGCGCGGTGCGGCCGATAAGCTGGGTGTTGACCCACCGGAAGTAACCCTCCTCCGGGATCAGTATCTGCTTGACCACCACTTCCGGGTGGTGTTTCCGGAACTCTTCGGCGCAGTAGTCGATGGCGTCCCGGATGCCCGGTTCCAGTTGCCAGTGGGCGATGCGCAGCACGGTCTTCTGCCCCTGGCCGGTCCTGCCTTTGCTTCGATAGTAGTTGGTGACGACCACGCCCGTCGAGATCACGTAGGTGACGATCAGCAAGAGCAGCGCGGGATATCTGGTCAATCGGCCGCGGAGGCTCATCCGCTCTCTACCTCTGCCTGCTGAAGCCGCTCTTTCATCCGCTCCAGGCTCTGCATGGCCCGGTAGTAGAGGACGTGGCGTTTCGTCTCGTTGGTGAACGCCTCGTAGTACTCTGCCGCCAGGGCGTAGTCCTGCAGTTCCTTTTCCGCGATGCGGGCGATCGACCACATGGCCGAACTGCGCGTGCGTGAACTTGTTATACCCTTCGCCAGCGCCTGTTTCAGGTGCTCGGTGGCGTCCCGCCAGGCCTCCCGCTCGATGTAGCGGTGGGCCAGCCGCAGGTGCATCAGTGCCGCCAGGGAGTTGTCGGGATGCTCCGACAGACGCTCCTCCAGTATCTCCATTCCCCTGCGCACGGCCGCCTCGGCGGGCAGCACGAACCCCCCCACCGGATCCTCCTCTTCCTCGGGCCCCCGCGGATGCAGCAGCGAATCGGCCAGGTGCAGCGTGGCCTCGTCCGCCTCGAGGGACTGCGGATACTGCTGCGCGAGCTCCATCAGCTTCATCCGGCCGCTCTCGACCTTACCATCCTCCAGGTCCACCAACCCCAGCCCCAGCAATGCCTGCCGCCGCGCGGCCTCCAGGGGTAGCTCGAGCAGCTTCTCGTAGTGCGCGCGAGCGGCCCCCAGGTCCGAGTTGGTATCGTAGTGATAGGTCGTGGCCAGGCCCAGAAGGGCGGAGTATCTGTCTTGCTCGGTCAGGCCGGGCTGCCGGAGGGTGTACTTGAACTGATCCACGGCGAACTCGAAGCTGCCCGTGCTGTAGCGACGCCATCCCTCCTGAAGCTGCTCCTGCACCGTCCCCGTCTCGACCGACGGACCGCAGGCCGGCACCAGCGTCGCGGCCAGCACCAGCGCGATGATGAGAGGGCGTTTCAGGTGCATTTCTGTTTCCGTCCTGGCGGGTACGGCGGGTCCGGGGAGGCGAGCCTCGCGTAGCTCAGCCGACGCCCGACACTCTAAACATGTCGTCCAACTGCGTCAAGCGAAGGCCGGGCCACCGCCGGATCCCGGGTGGCCGACGGCCCGGAGATACTTTAGAAGCTGGTGGCGCCGGGGCTGCTCCCGTAACGAGCGGAGGTCTTGCGACCCGCCCCGTCTGGAGAGACGCGCTCCGTCGCGTCTGAATTCACCCGTCTATCGGTGCCGGCGCGTCCAGTTCGGCGGGGTCGAACTGCTCGACCCCGACCGCCGCATGCGCCTCCAGCGATTCCATAATGGCGTCGTGCAGGGCGCGGGTGTGGGCGGCGTGGGCGATGTTCGACTCCGGCTGGCGTCCCTCGCGGATGGCCGCCACGAATTCCCGCAGCTCGCCCACGAAGCCCATTTCCACGGCGCTGTCGGTGTAGCCGGCCACGAAGCCGGGCAGATGGCCGCCTTCCGGGGCGTTGCCGCGGTAGCGGGTCATGAATATGGAGTTGCTGACGCGGACGGCCTTCATCCCGTCGCCGACGGCCATGATCTCCTCCCAGTTGGCGCCGGGCGAGCAGTAGGTGATGGTGCCGACGGCGCCGTTGACGAACCGCAGGCTGGCCGTGACGGCGCTCCAGTCGTCGGCGTTCTTGCCGGCGTGCACCTCCCGCACGGGGCCGAACAGATAGGGCGCCAGGTCGGTCAGGTGGCAGCCCCACTGCCAGAGCCACCCGGGCGAGTCGGCGGGCCCGCCGCCCTTGCCCCGCATGAGCTGGATCATGGTGGGCCGCCCGAACTCCTTTGACTGGATGGCCTCTCGCGCCTTGACATACGCGGGGGCGAAGCGCTTCTTGAACGCCACCATGCAGATGCGTGCCGTATCACGAGAGGCGCGCAGCATCTCCCGTGACGCCTCCAGCGAGGGGGCGTGCGGCTTCTCCACGTAGACGTGGTAGGCGAGACGCATGATCTCGACGCCGAGCTCGGCGTGGGCGCGGTCGCCGATGCAGACCATCACGCCGTGGGGTTTCTCCTCCTCCAGCATCTCGCGGAAATGGGTGTAATGCCGCCGGATGCCGAACCGCCGGCCGATCTCGCGCGCCTTGTCCAGCTCCAGGTCGCAGTTGGCGACCACTTCGGCGTCGCCCGCCAGGAAGTAGAAGTTGGGGTAGATGTTGCGGGAGGCGTGCTCGCCCGCCCCGATCATGCACAGCCTGACGGGCGCATCGTTCATGCCAATTCCCTTCCAGGCGTCGGGGGGTTTCTAAACTGCGCGGCGACCCGCAAGACCGGGGGCGTACTCGATTCAGCGCCCCAGGGCCTGATCGAGGTCCCGGATGATGTCCTCCACGTCCTCGATGCCCACAGAGAGCCGGATGAAGTCCGGCGTGACGCCGGTCTGGCGCTGCTTCTCCTCGCTGAGCTGCTGGTGCGTGGTGCTGGCCGGGTGGATGGTCAGCGTCCGGGCGTCGCCGATGTTTGCCAGGTGGCTCACCAGCTCCAGCGCCTCGATGAACTGCTTGCCCGCTTCCAGTCCGCCCTCGACGCCGAAACCGATGATAGCCCCGAAGCCGCCCTCCAGGTACCTGGCCGCCAGCTCGTGCGTGGGATGGTCCTCCAGGCCGGGGTAATTGACCCAGCTCACGCCGGCGCGGTGCCGCAGGAATTCCGCCACGGCGGCGGCGTTCGAGCAGTGCCGTTCCATGCGCAGGGGCAGGGTCTCGATGCCCTGCAGGATGAGGAACGAGTTGAGCGGGCTTATGCACCCGCCCAGGTCCCGCAGCAGGTGGACGCGGGCCTTGGTGACGTACGCCTGTTCGCCGAAATCCTCCACGTAGCGCACGCCGTGATAGCTGGGGTCCGGCTCCACCAGTTCCGGGAACAACCCGGAGCCCTCCCAGTCGAAGTTTCCGCCGTCCACCAGCAGACCGCCGATGCTGTTGCCGTGGCCGCCCAGGTACTTGGTCAGGGAGTGGACGACGATGTCCGCGCCGTGTTCGATGGGCCGGCAGAGCCAGGGCGAGGCCACGGTGTTGTCCACCATCAGAGGCAGACCGTTGGAGTGGGCCACCTCCGCCAGGGCTTCGAAGTCGGGCACGGTCAGGCGCGGGTTGCCGATGGTCTCGGTGTAGAGCAGCCGGGTCCGGTCGGTGACGGCGGCTTCGAACTCGGCCGGATCGTCGCTCTCGGTGAAGGTCACCTCCACGCCGAGTTTCTTCGGGAAGGTGTGGCTGAACAGGGTGTAGGTGCCGCCGTAGAGACCGCTTGAGGAGACGATGTGGTCGCCCTGGCCGAGGATGGTCAGGCAGCCGGCCGTGATGGCGGACATGCCGCTGGAGAACGCCAGCCCGCCGACGCCCCCCTCGAGGGCGGCCACCCGTCTCTCCAGCACCTCGGTGGTGGGGTTCATGATGCGGGTGTAGATATAGCCCGGCTCATCGAGGGCGAACAGGCGCGCGGCATGATCGGTGTCCTCGAAAAGGTACGAGGTGGTCTGGTAGATGGGCACGGCGCGGGAGTGGGTGTCCCGGTCAGGGACGTGGCCCCCGTGGACCGCGACAGTGTCGAAGCGATGCTTCCCGTCCTCGGGCATGGACACTCCTCCGCTGTCAATGGTTCGGACTGTTGCCGATGGTGGTTTCGGCAACCGGCGACGAAATGGTAAAATGCGCGGCTGACGCGTATGATGGGGCAAGAGCCTCGAGAAGTCAATCATCCCCGGCGGATGGAATGCGATGAGGGCCGTTGAAGAATACCTGCGGCCGGACGTCATCCAGCAGGTGGAGCGGCTGGACCTGAAGGCCAGGTTCATCGTGGAGGGGTTCATCTCGGGGCTGCACGACAGCCCCTACCGGGGATTCTCCAGCGAGTTCAGCGACCACCGCAAATACACCCCCGGCGACGAGCCGAAATTCATTGACTGGAAGGTCTTCGCGCGCACGGATCGGCTGTTCATCAAGCGGTTCGAGGCGGAGACGAACCTGGACTGCAACATCCTGCTGGACGTCAGCGAATCCATGGCCTACAGCTACGGCGGGGTCATCACCAAGCTGGAGTACGGCATCTACATGGCGGCCGCGCTGGGCTACCTGCTGATCAACCAGCAGCAGGACAACGTGGGCCTGGTGACCTTCGACGAGGACATAACCCACCTGGTGCCCGCGCGCAGCAAGCGTTCGCACCTGGCCGACATACTGGGCGTGCTGACCTCGTCGATGCGGCACCGGCCCTCCCGGCTCTCGCACTGCCTGCACCGGGCGGCGGAGCAACTGTGCAAGCGCGGCCTGGTCATCCTGTTCAGCGACCTGATCCCCGCCGAGGAAGAGCAGCAGGAGGGGATCATCAACGGCCTGCAGCACCTGCGGTTCCGCGGTCACGATCTGATATGCTTCCAGCTGCTGGACCACGCGGAGCTGACCTTTCCGTTCCAGGGCCCGGCGCGGTTCGAGGACGTGGAGAGCGATCAAACGGCGAAGGCCGACGCGGACGCCGTGGCACAGGCCTACCGGGAAGAGGTGCACGAATTCACCGAGCGCTACCGCCAGGCGTGCCTGGACGCACAGATAGACTACGCGCTGGTGGACACTTCCGACTCGTTCGACCAGGTGCTGCTCTCGTTCCTGAAAGCCCGGCAGGCCAGGTTCTGATCCGGGTGACTTTCGTGCCGGTCTCTCAGTTGGACTTTCGGCACCAGGCTGGACGACTTTTGGAGTTTATGTTCGCAGGGCCGGAATGCGTGCTTGAAACAAGAAACTCGTTGCGAGTGTCTGGCTGCGCCACGGCCCTGGAACGGAGATGCTCAATGCAAGTTCACGTTTCTGAAACATATAGGAGTGCGGCGCCTCGGCGCCGCTTTCACTTCCCGGGGCCCTGGCCCCGGCGCGATGCACGGCGTCGCAACGAAAACTGCGGGCGGCTTGCCGCCCCAACGGCAAGGCCTTTCGACAGGCTCAAGGCCCTGAGCAAAGTCGAAGGGCGGTGGCAAGCCACCGCAGTCCAAGAAAAACCGGCACAGCGGTCCGCTCCTCCGAAAGACCCCCGTGATGTTGCATCCTTCTGAACTCCTGTTTGCAAAGCAGTTGACCCCGGGAACGGTGCTACGTACCGGCCCGGGGGCGCTGTGGGAAGTTCCCGTAACATGGGGCAGCGCATCGTTGAGCCCCGGAGGACCATGCACTGAAAGCTGAGGCGAGGACGCCTCAGCACGTCCTCGGGCGCTGCCGCTATATATCAGGAGGTCTTTCCTCCTCCGTTGTCGAAAGTCGAGCTCAGGGCAGGCAATGTTCCAGATAACGTTCATCCACGCCGGGCTGCTGTGGCTGGGTGGGGGCGCCGTGCTGCCACTGATCATCCACCTTTTGAGCCGGCAGCGGCCGAAGGTCATCCGTTTCCCGGCGGTCCGCTTCGTGCGGCGCAGCCGGCAACGGAGCGTGCGGCGCACCCGGCTGAAGCATCTGCTCCTCCTGCTGCTGCGTATGGCGCTCATCGCGCTGTTCGCGCTGTTGATCGCCCGACCCATCCTGGGGCCCGCCGCCGGCGCGGCCGATGGCGAGCTGGCCACCACGCCGGCCGTGGTGCTGATCGCCGACGACTCGATGAGCATGAACTGCCGCGTGGGCGACGCCACGTGGTTCGACGAGGCGCGCAACCGCATGCTGGACCTCATCCCCCGGCTGCCCGACGGGGCGGTCGCAGGGCTGCTGGTGACCTCGCACCCCGCCGGCAAGCTCACGCGCGAGGTGGAGGACCTGGTCGGCCGCGCGCAGGGCCTGCGCGCCACGCGCGGCGGGGGCACGTGCTGGCGCGCCCTCGAACGGGCCGCAGAGCTGCTCCAACCCCTCGGAGGCAGCAGGCGGGATGTGTTCTTGTTCACGGATATGACGCGGGCCGCCTGGGCGGGCCTGGAACGCCGCCGCGTGGACCTGGGCGAGCGGACCAGCCTCTACCTGGTGGACTGCGCCCGCAAAGAGGTCACCAACGGCGCAGTCTCGGAGGTCCGAGACGAGGGGCAGCCCGCCCTCCGCGGCGGCACCCTGGGGCTGCGGGCGCAAGTCCTGGCGTCTGCCGGAGCCGTTGAGCGGACGGTTCAGTTCGAGTTCGACGGGGAACCCATCGCCCGCCGCCAGGTGCGGCTCGACGACGGGGAGCAGACGGAACTGCGCTTCGAAGTGCCGCTCCGCAAGGAGGGGCATCACCGGGGGTGCGTGCGGTTCGTGGGGCCGGACGGGCTGCCCGCCGACGACGCGCGCTTTTTCACCCTCGAAGTGGCGCCGGGCGTGACGGTCCTCTGCGTGGAGGACAACCCCGAAAGCGCAACGGAGTCTCCGACTTACTTCCTGCGACTGGCCCTGAACCCGTGGTACGAAGAGGGGCGGAGCCCGTTCTCGCTCCGGCGCGCGGCCTCGGCGGAATTGGGTGAACTCTCGCTGGGGCCGATCGACGTGGTGGCGCTGGCCGGGGCGGGTGCCGTGCCGCCCGAAGGCTGGCGCCGGCTGGGGGCTTACGTGTCCGGTGGCGGTGGGCTGCTGGTGTTCTGCGGTCCGGAGGCCGGGGCCGCATACCGGGAGGATTACGCCGTGGGCGTGCTGGGTGCACAGGTGGGCGAGCGCGTCGCCGCGCCCGCTGCAGAGCCGTTCGGGCTGCGCAATGTGCAGCCGGGCCATCCCGTCATGAAGGCGCTGGACGAGGCCGGGGTGGGGCTGGAGCAGGTATACTTCACGCACTGCCGGCGGCTCTCGCCCTCCGCGGGCGCGGAGGAGTTGATGAGCTTCGGGAAGGACCTTCCGGCGCTGCTGCTGAGCGAGCAGGCCGGCCGGGCCGTCGTCTTCGCATCCACGGCGGACGATCGATGGGGCCTCTTCGCCCGCACCCCCGCCTTCGTGCCGTTCTGCCAGGAGATGGTCCTGTACCTGGCACGCCGCTCAGCGAAGGAGGCCGTGAGGGCCTACTCGGTGGGCGCCGCCGTGCCGATCACGTTCGAGAGTTCCAGCTGGCCCACGGTCGTCCGGGTCACACCGCCCGGCGCGGAGTCGGCGGAGCAACTCATGCCCGGCGCCACGCCGGGGCGCGTGACCTACTGGAAGACCGAAGAGCCGGGCTACTACCACGTGGAGCTGGAGCGCGGGGACGAGAGGTGCACGCGGGGCTTCGCCGTCAACCCGCCCGCCGCCGAGAGCCGGCTGGAAAAGGTGGACGTGGAGGAGCTGAAAAAGGCAATAAGCGCCGGACGCATCGAAGTGCTCCAGGAGCCCGGAGATGCGGGGGACTCCGCGTCCGTGAGCGGCAGGACGCGGGAGCTCACTCCTTACCTGGCGCTGGCGGCCCTGGCGCTCCTTTTGGTGGAGAGCCTGCTGTCCAACCGCTTCTACCGCACCCCGCCCCCGGCCGGCGAAGAGGAGCCGGAGGCGTAATCGCTACCCCCCGGCCGGCGAAAAAGGTGCCTATGTGGCGCAGCCGCCTCGGCTGCGGTCGTTTCGGCAGGCCGCCGCCGGTGACGAAGGGTCCGAGGATTGATCAATCACCGCCCAGCAGGGCGCGTGCCGCGTCCGCGAGGCGCGTCGTCCAGTTGCCGATCACTTCGATGGCATCGGCCGGGCAGACCTCCGCGCAGCAGTAGCAGCAGATGCATTTGCGGCGGTCTATCCTGTAGTGACCGATCCCCTCGTCCAGGCTGATGGCCCCGCTGGGGCAGTTCAACGCGCACTCCCCGCACCGGATGCAGGCATCGCCATCGATGGAAGCATACCGGGTTGTGAAGAGTTCGACGCCGGCACGCACCGCCCACGGCGGCACCAGTCGCGCCAGGGCGCTGCGGGTGTAGGCGGGTGGCTTTTCGAAATCCACCACTCCGAATCCCTCCGCAGGCCGGCCGTGCACCACGACGTCGTCCACCTCCACGGCGCCCAGTTCCCGCTCCGCGCATCCCGCCAGCAGGGGCACCCGGAGGGGATCGAAACCCATGGCCCGGGCGCAGAAGCTGTCCACGGCCACCGGATCGGCCCCGGCGGCGATCATGCCGACCTGCCGGAGCGCGCCGCTGTTGGGCCCGCGTCCCTCCATGCCCACAATGCCGTCCACGAGGGCGGCCTTTGGGGGCAGGGCGGCGTAGAGGTCGCAGAGCAGCGCGGCGAAGTCCACGGCGTGCGGCGCCAGCAGGTGGGCCCGTTTTTTCGCGGCGCCCGGCACCAGCCCCAGGTAGTTCTTGACCGGTCCGGTCACGGCGGTCAGCATGTGGGTCTTGAGCTTGGCAACCGACAGGACCAGGTCGAACTGATCCAGATTTCGGGGCAGGGGAATCTCCCGGTAGATGCGGCCCTCCGGGAAGCGGACCGTGTGCCGGGGCTGGGCGTCCACGTTGTATATCGCCGCGCCGGTCTTCTCGGCCGCCTCCACCATGCCGGACCGCTCCAGGGCGCGCGCAGTGGAGTTGCGGGAAAACGACCCGCAGGAATCGCCGATGGAGACTGCGCAGTCGAAATCGCTCTGCAGGATTTCTGCAAGGGCCGTTACCACGGCCGGATGGGTGTTAACGTGACGCTCGGGACCCCGTGTGCTGGAGAGGAGATTGGGTTTCAGCAGCACGTGCCGCGCTGCCGCCAGCGTGCCGCGCAGGTCGGGCAGCTCCCCCAGACAGCGTTCCACCGCGTGGCGGATGGCTGGAGATTCATACCGCGTGCATCGCATGGCAGCCACGTGGCTTGCCGCCGGGGACGGTTTGTCTGAGGAAGGTGACAAGGTGAGCCTCTCCGCTGTCCCGTGCAATTCCCCTGGTTATTGTAGCGTCTCCCCGTGGCCCGCCACAGGGGGGCGCCCGCTGCCGCGCCGCCCGGGCAGGGATGAAAGCGCGTAAAGCGTGGACATCTGCGGCCTTATGTCCTATAATGGTATTGATTCGACTTCAACCCTGAAACGATCCCCATGATCGGCAAAGTGCTGGAAAAGATCAGCGGCGTGTTCAAAGCTGTCCTGGGCACCTCCAACGAGCGCCTGCTGCGCGAGATGGTGCCGCTGGTGGACAAGATCAACTCCCTGGAGCCGGAGTTCCAGGGCAAGACGGACGCCGAACTCCGGGAGCTGACCGAGAAGTTCAAGGAATACCTGCGCGGCTGCAAGAGCCGTGAGGCGAAGGAGGAGGCCATGGAGGAGATTCTGCCCCAGACCTTCGCCAACGTCCGGGAGGCGGCTCGGCACGTGCTGGTCACGCCCGCCGAGGACAGTCCCTACCCCACGATGCGCCCGTTCGACGTGCAATTGATCGGCGGCATCGCTCTGCACCGGGGTATGATCGCCGAGATGGTCACCGGCGAGGGCAAGACCCTGGTGGCCACCTTCGCGGCGTACCTGAACGGCCTCACCGGGGACGGCGTGCACATCGTGACCTTCAACGACTATCTGGCGCGCCGGGACGCGGAGTGGATGGGTCCCCTTTACGATTTCCTGGGCATGACCGCCGGCGCCATCCAGGCCGGCCAGAGCCCCGCCGAGAAGCGGGAGGCCTATGACTGCGACATCACCTACGGGACCAACAGTGAGTTCGGCTTTGACTACCTGCGTGACAACATGCGCTACAGTCCCGAGGACCAGGCGCAGCTCCGCAAGGGGCTCAATTACGCCATCGTGGACGAGGTGGACAGCCTGCTGATCGACGAGGCCCGCACGCCCCTGATCATCAGCGGCCCGGTCATGCAGCAGACGGAGAAATACTACAAGGCCAACAACATCGCCAGGGCCCTGGAGGCCGGCCGGGACTACGAGGTGAAGGAGAAGGAGGAGACCTGCCACCTGACCGATTGGGGCGAAGGCCGCGTGGAACGGATGCTGGGCGTGGACAGCATCCGGACCGAACAGACCATGGAGTGGCCCCACCTGATCGAAACGGCTCTGCGGGCGCACGAATTCTTCGAGCGGGATGGTGAGTACATCGTCAAGGACGGCGAGGTGGTGATCGTCGACGAATTCACCGGCCGACTGATGGAGGGCCGCGTCTGGGCCGACGGCCTCCACCAGGCGGTCACCGTGAAGGAGGGGCTTAAGCTGCGCCAGGAGACCCAGACCGTCGCCACCATCACCTACCAGAACTTCTTCCGCCTCTACAACAAGCTGGCCGGCATGACCGGAACCGCCATGACCGAGGCCAGCGAGTTCCACAAGATCTACGGCCTCACTGTGGTGGCCATCCCCACGAACCTGCCCCTCATTCGGAGGGAGTATCCGGACGTGGTCTACCGCAGCGAAGAGGAGAAGTGGGACGCGGTGGTGGACGAGATACGCGAGGTGCACCAGGAGGGGCGGCCCGTCCTGGTGGGCACCACCAGCGTGGAGACCAGCGAGGCGCTCAGCACGCGCCTGCTCCGGGAGGGCATCGAGCACGAAGTGCTCAACGCCAAGCCCGAATACGCCGCCCGGGAGGCGGAGATCGTGGCCAAGGCGGGCCAGCCGGGCAACGTCACCATCGCCACCAACATGGCGGGCCGGGGCACGGACATCGTGTTGGGGCCCGGCGTGGCGCAGAAGGGCGGCCTCCACATCGTGGGCACGGAGCGTCACGAAGCCCGCCGCGTGGACAATCAGCTCCGCGGCCGGGCCGGCCGCCAGGGCGACCCCGGCAGCAGCCGGTTCTTCGTCGCCTTCGAGGACGACCTCATGCGCATCTTCGCCCCCGACGGCATGCGCCGGTGGTTGCAGAAGGTGGGCATGGAGGAGGGGATGGCCATCGAGAGCAAGATGGTCAGCCGATACATCGAAAAGGCCCAGAAACGCGTCGAGGAGTACAACTTCGACATCCGCAAGAACCTGCTCGAATACGACGAAGTGATGGACGAGCAGCGCAAGAGCATCTACTCCTGGCGCCAGAAGTTCGTCGAGCACCGTGACGTGAAGGACGAACTGCTCACCCTTATCGAAGACGCCGTCCTGGACGGACTGGACGTCTACGTGAACCCCAAGATCAGCGCCGAGGAATGGGATATTGAAGGTCTGGAGGATTGGTTCGAGCGGAAATTCCGCGCCCCGGCCGACATCCAGACGCCTTACACCGGCACCGCCGAAGAGCTCGAGGCGGAGTTGACCGAGCGGGCGAAGGACCTGTTCGAGCAGAAGTGCGAGAACATCGGGCAGGAGCGCCTGCTGGACTTCGGCCGCTATCTCGCCCTGCGCACCATCGACATGAAATGGAAGGACCACCTGCACGCGATGGACGTGCTCAAAAGCGGCATCGGGCTGCGCGGTTACGCCCAGGTGGACCCCAAGCTCGAGTACAAGAGCGAGGCGGGCGTGATGTTCGAGCAGATGCTGATGAACATCGCCGACGAAATGACGGACCTGCTGTTCGGGGTGGAAGTCGAGGAGCGCACCGGCCGCCGGGTCAGCAGTATCTGGCAGATATCCGAGGCGCGACACGAAGATTTCGAGATGGACCGGGCGGTTCGCGAACAGCAACAGGTCGCCGACGGGGCGGGCGAGCCGAAAGCCCGCGAGCCCATCCGGGTGGATCAGAAGGTGGGTCGCAACGACCCCTGCCCCTGCGGCAGCGGCAAGAAGTACAAACACTGCTGCGGCCGCCCCCGGTGAGAGCGGGTGCCACTACCCACCGGATAGGCCGAACCAATTCTGAAGCGTCCGCTTCAGTTTGAGGAATGCTGGGTCCACACACCTGGTCACGCTCACCGACCGGGCCAGTCGGTGAAAGATTGAGGCGGATGAGCTTCTGTGGACTTCGCGCAGAGCTGCACGGAGGGCTTTCTTGGGATGCTCCGGTTTGGGGGCGGAACTGGTCCACAGACCCCTCGTTTCCAGCCAGTCACGAAGGTCTTCTGCACGATCTGCCCAACCCAGGCAACGGTCCATCTCCGGACTGTCGCTCCACACCCATATCTCCACTTCGGGGTCGAGACAGACCGTCGCCGCTCTGTTTCCCCAACCGTTCCTTGCCAGCCGTTCGGTCACTGATTCTTCTATCTCTTCGCACGTCAGTTGCTCTTGTCCGCTTCCCATGCGGTCGAAGATCACCAGACCGTGCCGATACCTCGCGCTCAGTGGCCGGAGGAACTCAGCGGATTTCGTGAAACACCCCGGGTCGCGGTGCGGGTGCCGGAAGATTCGCCACCTGACAGAACATATGGCCAGAGCTTGCGGACGGGAGAGTAGTCCTTTGAGAGCGTATTCGATGTCCAGGTCGGCGCACAAAACGACGAGGTCTTGCGTCAGTTGATTCAACCCAGCACTCCCGCCGCAAAGAGTTCGCCGAGGTTTGTCTCCCGGCGCCAGTCCTCGAGTTGAGGGTGTTCGGTGCCCCGCACGATGTCCGTCGCCCCCTCTTCTGTTTTGGCAAAGCACAGAAGTCCAGAGGGGTCGGCGATGGCCACCAGAACGGGGGAATGTGTAGCCATGAGAATCTGGGCGCCGTAGACCGAAGAAAGGGATTGGTAGAGGGTCTCGAGCGCCCGGGGATGTATCCCGTTCTCGGGTTCTTCTATCAGAAAGATGCCCTCGAGGGCGGGAAGATAGGCCGGCAGTGTCAGCGCGAGAAGCCGCAGCGTTCCGTCGGATGCGCCCCAGCAGGGGACCTTGAGGCCCCCGCGGTAGTGCAGTCGAAGGTAGCGATTTCTGTCTTCTTCCCGGAGCACCGTGCTCACGCCCTCCAGGTCCGGCAACGCAGTTTGGAGGTGGGCGATCCATTCCCGCAGCTTCGCAGGCCAATGGGTCGTCAACCGTTCAACTACCCAGGGCAGATTGGAACCGTCCGGCAAAAACCCACGCGGTTGGCCCGGCGGGCTGGGCCTGCGCATGGCCCTGCTGTCAAGCACAAGCCTCTGAATGCCCTCGCTGAGCAGTCCTTTCACCCAGGTCGAGACCGGGAAACGTGTCTCATCTTCGGGCAGATTCCCAAGAGCGCACTTCCGGGGTCCGAGCTTGAACGCATGATCCCAACCCCCTCCCGTCTCATCGTAGAAGTTGTCGTTGCCCCCGGGCACTTTGTTGACGATGAACTTCTTGCTACGGGTTCCTGACGGTGTGCTGATCGTCTGGGGTGGCCCGGGCGGACAGGGGAAAAGCTCAGCCTGCCTCGCCGCTGGCTCCTGGGCCTCCTTAAGCAGCAGGGTCTCTTTCCGGATCCCCAATTCGCCATCTGGCTCTGCCGCCCCGATCGCCACTTCGTAGCGCGCCAATTGGAAGGACGGCATCTCGAGCTTCTCCCGTAGCATGTCCGGTATCTCGAAGTGGACCGCAAGCTCGAAGCTCTCTCCTTCGCGGTTCCACAGAAAGTCGTAGAAGTTCTGCGTTCTGCGCTCTATGGCCTCCTGTAGCCCATCGGCGACCAGGTCGCCCAGGAATGCAATCACATCTAGAAAGGTGGTCTTGCCGCTGGCGTTTGGCCCGACGAGCACGTGGAATGGGTCCAGATCCTGCCTGACGTAACGCAAACACCTGAACCTGAGTGCCTCGATTTCCCGGATCATCTGTCTCTTGCCGAAATAGGAGTCCGAAGCCCGTTCCCGCGGCGCCGACCGTGTCTGTAAGAGGCTGCTCGGGGTACACCGTACAGTAACCTACGATGGAATCTTACCATGTTTTGTGCGGGAGATGAAATCCCCCCCGGGTGGACTGCGAAATACGACATCCCCTAAAACCCGCGCCCATCCCTCAGGGTCATTCGATGCCGGGTTCTGCGCCGGCGCCCGGGATGGAACGCGCCTTGCACCGGGACTACTCCTCCGGGATCAGCACTTCGGCTTCTTCCAGGCGAGTGAGGTCCACGCGGGGTCCGGCTTCGATCCGGTCGAACAGAGGCTGCATCCGGTCCCGCCCAACGGCGGTAACCGTGGCGGCCGGCAGGCCCTCGGGCAGCTTCAGGCCGGTGGCGGGCTTCACGTCCAGCGCCGCCGTCAGCACCACCTCCCCAACATCAACCATAGAGCCGCGACCCACCCATTCCACGCGGCACGTCTCCTCGCCCGTGCCCGTCAGCAGGCAGACATCCCGGCTCCCGCCCAGACGGCAGGGGACAACGCTGCTCGGGTCTGTGATGAGCCGCACGCGGCAGTGTGAGGGGCCCACCTCCCGTACGACGCCGATCAACGCCCCCTGCGCCGCGGCGGCCATCCCGATCCCCACTCCCTGTTGACTGCCCGCCGCGAGGACCACGCTGCGGCGGGCGGCCGTGGATTCCCAGGCGGTCACGGGCGCGCGAACGGCGCGGATGGGCGTGCGGGCGACGTGCAGTTTCTGGATGCTCTCCAGCCGGGCCTTTTCCCGCCGCAGGGCTTCCGCCAGGCGCACCTTTTCGTTCTGCAGACGGGCGACCTGGCGGGCCAGCGCGCGCTCCCGGTTCCGCCCCAGGAACATCTCCGTCAGCGTTCCACCGGCGGCCAGAACGTCGCCTCCGCCCTGGTAGAGCGTGGTCTCGACCGGCCCTACGGCTTCGGTGAAGATCACCCGCGCGGGCGCGGTCAGACTGGCCGGCATCAGCAGCACGAATGCCGACACGGCCAGCAGCGAGATCAAGAGCTTCAGGCGCTTCCAGGCCGTTGCGGTCAACCTTCCCATCGCACACCCGTCGAAGAGAGTGGACCGGGCCGAAGGCTCTCATATGTAACGCGGGAGGGGAGCCGTTTTCAAGCCGACCAGGACGGCGTTTTTCCGGTTTCCGTCGCGGGGGCCGCCCGCCGCAGCTTCCACCACGCCGTGGGGGGCGGTGGCGGCGCTTCATTCCCCGTGTTTCATATCCGGCGTCACCTGGATGATTTCGATACCGTTGATCATCGCCCCCGGCCCCTGGAATTCGATCGTGAGCAGCCCGTCGTAGACCTTTGCCGCGGCGGATTTGACCACCGCCCGGAAGCTGCGGTCCCCGGCCGCGGTGAAAGGATCGAAGTGCTCCACCACCGGACGGCCGTTTAGCAGCACCGAGAAGTCGCGCTGGCCGGGCCCGGTGTGCCACGTCTCCGCGAAGTGCAGCCGCACCAGATAAAGGCCGTTCGGCACCGGGAAGCGGTACTGCTCCATCCGGTAGCGCTCGGTCAGGTAAATCTCGTCCATTTCCGTGCCGGCGACCGGTCCGGGCTTTCTCCGGGCGACATGGCTCCAGGTGGCCCCCCATTCGTCAGGGCCCGAACCCCGTCGCAGGCGCCTGTCGGCCTGCCAGACGTTGCCGTCCGGGTCCGCATAGCTCTCTTCCGCCCCGCAGTTGACCCGCAGGACAAGACCCTCGCCGGCTGCGGGCAGGGGCGGTAGTTCGCGCACGTGGGCGAACGCTCCCAGGTCCGCCCGGGTGTCGTCGGCGTCGAGGTACTGCTCTGCCGGATGGCCGGCGTCTACGGCCGGCGACCCCTCCCGCAGGCGGAAATCCCACCCTTCCGGGTCGACAAACATCGGATCCGCCGCCAGGGCGTGGTCGCCGAAGACGGGGTACCACCGTTCCAGGCGGGGGAGGGTGCGGTCCATGGGCGGCAGCAGCGGATTGCAGAGGTTATACTCGATGGCGAGCCGCTGCTCCAGCCGGTTGTGGTCGCGCATCAGGCAGACCTGGTAGTCGCGGTTATCGGTGCAGATGTTGTTGCGCACCGCGACGTCCTGCACGCTCCGCGTCCCCAGGTAGATGCCCCCGGTGGGATTTCTTTCCCACGGGGTGTGGCCATTGCGATAGACGGTGTTGTTTTCGATCCGGACGGCGCGGCGGAGGCCGTTGTTCCCGGCGGCGTTCAGCAGAATGCCGGTCCACCAGTTGTCGAAACACAGGTTATGGTGGATGCGGATGTTCTCGCAGAGCGTGCCGCCCTCGGAGCCCAGGGTGATCCCGGAGGCGGTGTGGTGGACGACGTTGGCATAGACGTCCAGGTCATCCATGATCTCCCCGTAACCGTCCAGGTAGATGCCCGTCGGATGGGGCCGGCCGTAGAAATGGTGGATGTGGTTGTGGTGGATCTTGAAGTGCCGGCTGGGGTCGGCGATGCCCTCCTTGCTGCACCAGTAGATCTCGTTGAAGGCGATCTCGACGTGCTGGTTGCCGTGGTTGTCGATGGCCTCGCGGCCGGGTTTGCGCAGCCGGGTCCAGTCACCGGACCACTGCCCCCAGGGGAGGGCGTCGGCCCCTTTGAACGGGTTCACCGGCCGTCTGGGGAGGACCCATTGCTGCGTCTCCGTGTCCCAGTCCCACAGGCGGGAGCAGATCTGCCCGAGTGTGTTGCTGATGATGGTCAGGTGCTCGTTCCGCCCGGAGTTGATGCCGCAGTGGAAGGCGCCGTAGACCACGTTATGTTCCAGCCTGACGTGGCGGCTGGCGTAAACCCCGAAGCCGCTCTTGCGCGAGTTCTGCAGATGGAGGTTTTTGACGGTGACATATTCCTTTTCCTCGATCTGGAACAGGCCCCGGTCGCGGTCGTAGATGGCGTGCGGGACGCGGGTGTCGTGGGCGCAATGGTGGTTCTCGCCGTCGATGATGGCTGTTTCGCCCGGATAGCCCGCGTAAATTATGGGGGCCTCGGCCGTGCCGGAGTTCTTCGGCATGATGAGGGCATCCCAGCGCTCCGGCATCTCGTACCGCCCGCCGCGCACGTAGGCCGTGTCCCCGGCCTGGAGCGTCCGGGCGGCGTGGTGAACCGTGGCCCAGGGCTGCTCGAAAGTCCCCGGATTGGAGTCCACACCCTCCGGGGAGACGTAGTAGACCTCACCCGGCCCGTCGCGCATCGCCACGGTGAGGCCCAGGACGGCCGGCGCTCCCCAGTCGTGGCTGCGCTCATTGGCGCTGACGAAGTCCAGGGACTCGATCCTGCGCTCCGGTCGGGGATTGTCCCACCGCAGCGCGTAGACGGCCACGCTCTCAGCCCGGCGGGGCCAGCGGTCGTGCACCCACTTCTCGTGGAGTTGTTTGCGCCAGACGGTGGGGGCGAAGGCCGGGTCGGCGTATTCTCCCGCCCTCAGCCAGTCCTGGACGGCCTCGCCCCAGCGCACGTTAAGCCGCGTCTCGGCGCCTGCGTCGTAATGCAGGACCAGGTGCATGAGGGTGGGCGGCACGGGCGGCTTTCTCCCATCGGCGGTGGCTTCGGCGGCCCGGTGTTGCCATGCCTCCAGGGCGGGTCCGGGATTGTACGCCAGCAGGACGTAGAGGACGTCGGCCGGCCGGCCCACGGGGATGCCCCGCACCGCGGTGTCGCTGACGGGGGCGCCGGCGCCTTTCAGCATGATGACGTTCGGCCCGCTGCTGCGGATGCGCCACGGGATGCCTCCGAACACCTGGTCGCCCACGGGCAGCTCTGCGAGATCGCACGTACGGTCTCCACGGGAGAACCAACCCGGCACTGGCTCCGCCCGGGTGGAGGCGTTGAAGTACTCCCCCGGCATGCGGATCGGGTGATAATCAGAGTTCACGTCAGCCGCTGCGACGTGACCGGTGGCGCATCCGAGAAGCCAGGAAAGCGTCAACAGAATACCAAACATGACCAGTGACATTCTCGTCGTCGGTTGTTTCATGCACGTCGACTCCGCCGCAGGAATCATGGGCTGGTGACACGTCTTCTGCTTTTTGTCGGGCCGGAGACCACGGGAGAAGGTTTATTTGTGGAGCCATTCCTCGGGCCAGTGCTGGGCGAAGGCATCCGGCTCGAAGGCCAGCTTGTGCTGCCCGCAGCCGGTGACGGGCAGTTTGGATCCGTCGAAGGCGGGGTCCACGTAACGTTCAAACCACGCTCCCAGCCTGGCGCGCATCTGGTCGACCCGCGCGGCGTGCTCCGGGCGGTCTATGAGGTTCTCCCGCTCCTCCGGGTCGTTGACCAGGTCGTAGAGTTCGTCGGACCGGTCCCCCTGGTAGCGTCGCACGAATTTCCACTCCTTCGTCCGGATCATGCGCACCGGGCCGTACTCGTCGAAGACCAGCGCGTAGTCATCTTCTTGCTGTTCCTCGCCGCGCAGCAGTCCGGCGAAGCTCCGACCGGGCAGCATGCCGGCCTCCGGGTCTTCCAGCCCGAGGTAGTCAAGGAGGGTGGGGCGGAAGTCGTAGTGGCTGCAAAGGCCATCGCAGACCTTTCCTTCCGGGATGTGTCCGGGCCGGCAGATGATGCCCGGCACCTTGACGGAGGTGTCGAAGAGGTTCACCGGGAGCGTGCCGTTCCCCTTGCCGCAGATGCCGTGGTGGCCCATGTTCATGCCGTTGTCGCTGGTAAAGAACACGACGGTGTTCTCGGTCAGCTCGTGCCGCCGCAACCAGCCCAGTATCCGCCCCAGGTTGGCGTCCATGGAAGTGATGGCGGCGTAGTAGCCGCTGAGCTTCTCCCTGCGCAGTTCCGGGCTGTCGAAAAAGTCCGTGATGCCGGCGTCGTCGGGATGCTTCGGCTCGTCCGGGGCGCTCTCGAAGGGGCAGTGCTCGTAGTAAGGGTCGAAATACTCCGCCGGGTGGTGCTGGCGATACCACGGACTGTGAGGCGCTATATGGTGGACGCTGAGGCAGAAGGGGTGGTTGTCGTGGAGTTGCCGGTCCAGGAAATCCAGTGCCCTGTCGGTAATGGCGTCGGTCAGGTAGCCGCCGGGCCTTTCGACCTCCCCGTTTTCATCATAGAAGGCGGGGTTTTGGTAGCCGCCGCCGGCCCGCGCACGCCAGTAGGTGAATCCTTTCTGCGGGAACGAGGCGTCGCCCAGGTGCCACTTGCCGCTCAGCCCGCAGACATAGCCGCTTTCCGCCAGCACGTCGGTGTAACCGAGCTGGCCCTTCAGGAACTCGATGTCCTTTCCGCCCGATATCCAGTCGAGCACGCCGTTCTGGGAGCCGATCCGGCCCGTGAGCAGCACCGCCCGCGCCGCCGAGCACACCGGTGTGACGCAGAAGAAGTTCTCGAACCGGATGCCAGTAGCCGCCAGCCGGTCGAGGTTGGGCGTGCGAATCTCGCTGTTGCCCGCACATCCCATGGCCCAGCAGCCCTGGTCGTCGGTCAGGACAACGATCACGTTCGGCCTGGCAGTGTCTCTGGATGCCATCGTGGTGCTCCTTTACCGGGGTAGCTTTTGCCCATCACGGCACTGTAAACCGCATCGTTCACAGGTGCAATGGGAAACGCGTTTGAGGCCAGCGATTCACGACTCCGCCGGGCATGTCTCCAGCCCTCCTTCCCGATACAGGCGTGAGGAGGGTTCACAGGTGTCTTGGTGCGCGGGGAGGAAACACACCAGCGGGGGAAGTACTCGTTCAGCCCAGGCCGCTACTTGGCCTCGTAGCCCCGCCGCGGCGGGAGAAGGAGAAGGCGATACATGCCCGGTTCGAGAAGCGGATCGAGGATGGCCTGCGCAAGATCGAGACCCGTTGCACAAAGCGTCGCTGGAAGCTGACGACGATTGGCAGGCGCATCGGCCGTCTGATGCAGAAAAACAGCGGCGCGGCGGGCCTGTTCGAGGTGGACGTGGCAGAAGGCCCCGACGGGCGGGCACGGATCCAATGGCACAAGGTGGAGGCGTGGCGGCGATGGGCGCAGCTCAGCGAGGGCTGCTACCTGCTGCGCAGCAACATCGGGGACTGGACGCCCCGGCGGCTATGGGAGACCTACATCCAGTTGACGCAGGAAGTCGGGCCAGCCACTATCGTCGCAAAGCTCGGTGAGAAGGGCCGGATCCTGGCAGCCGATGACGTCACTCAACCTGCCATTCAACCCCCATTTCTGCAGAATGGCTGTGGGGCCCGCGGGTGCGGAGAATCCGCCGGTACAGACAGCCACGCAGAGAATCAGCACGATTCGCCGGATTGAGGAGATGTACGCTCCCCCTGACCGCACGGCAAACCGTATGATCCCTCCCGGGGGTTGGCGGCGGCCCAAATGCATCTGCCGACATGATCCCCATGCCATGCGCCCAGCCTTACGCTCTTTCCAGTGCCGGGATCTGTCTTTTTTCCTGCCCCAGGTTCAGGCCGTCGTGCACCAGTTGGCGCTGCAGCTTGCCCACGTCTATCCGGCGGGGGGAGACGCCTTCGCGTAGCGAAAGGGCAGCGGCGGTGCCGGCTGCCTGTCCCATGGACATGCAGGTCAGTATGAGCCGGGAGGCCGACTGAGCCATGAAGTCGGCGGAAAGGCATCGTCCGGCCACCAGCAGGTCATCAAGGCCTGCCGGCAAGAGGCTGCGGTAGGGCACCTCGGAATGGTCGGGGAACTCGGCTTCCTCCGCCGGTTCGCCCCGGTAGTTGACCAGTCGCGCTCCGTTCGGAGGCGGACAGGTGGGCTGCACGCGGAGGGCGCCTTTCCTGGCAGCCACGTACCGGGCCTTGCCATCTATTTCCATTTCGGCCCAGAAACGATTGCCCGGCCGGTCGCAGCAGTGGACGTCAAAGCTGTGGTTGGTTATCGTGACCACATCATCAAACTCCCGGCCGCTGGCCACGTCCATGGCGGTGAGCACATAGTCGCCTACAATGCGACGGCTTTCACGGACACCGAGTAATGAGGCCGTCTGAACAAGGTAGGAGTTCTCGAACCCCGCGATGCGGTTGCGAATGAACCTGGTGAGTGTGGCAACCTGCTCCCGCCCCTCCATGTACATGCGCGTCAGGTCCCCGGCATCCACGGCGTCGCAGTTCCGAGAATGGGCAAAGCAGATGCAGACCTCATCCTTGCCCTGTTGCTCCGGCCTGCCCGGTAGCCGGGTCAGCCAGTTCATAGAATTGTCGATCGGGTATGGCAGTTCGCCGTCGTGCACGGCTTGTTGGACCTCCTGCATCCAGTGGGGTTGTCGGCGACTGACTTCGCTGCTCCTGTACTTCTCCCAGTCCACGCCCCCCAGGATGAAGTCCGTCGAGCAGGCCTGGTTCAGCCCATCGCTTTCCCGACCGTGCATCGTTTCCACGCCCGCCGTATAGGCCACGTCGGCATCCCCGGTGCAGTCTATGACGCGCTTCGCCGACACAGCGCTTCGGCCTGACTTATTATCGATCACCACTCCGCGTATCTGGCCGTGGGACGCGAGAGCCTCGACAACCCGCGTCACGAGCAACACGTCGCAGCCCGCGCGGCTGGCCAACCGGTCCATGACCAGCTTGACCTTCTCGGGGTCACTCAACCGTCCCCCCCGAACTCCATCGATCTTTTCCAGTTCATCTACCAGTTCCCGACCCAGGCCGCTGATGTAGGAGATCAGCGGCGTAACCAGGCCCAGGCTCGCCAGACCCCCGAGTGCGCCTTCGGCCTCGATGATCAACGTCTTGCAGCCGGCCCTGGCCGCGGCGATGCCGTGGTCGCATCAGACAGCGACGGACACACGCCGAACGACGCGGCGGCCCACTTCGCACTTGTTGCCCGAGTCACAGTTCGAGTTCCACTCTGACGTCTTGGTCGACAGAGAGGACCGGCGTCGTAATGACCAGGAGCTTCTTTCCGGGCGCGAGTGCATGGCCCCGTAGCGGCTGGCCGTTGAGGCGGCATTCGTGCGGCACTGATTCAACGTTCCTGAGCCGTATCTCGTAGGAGCGTTCCATCGGGGCTCCCGCGTAGCCGCCCTCGACCGCTTCGATGATCAGCGCGATTCTGTCGCCTTCGCGCTCCAGTCGAATGGTGGTCCAACGGTGGTTCTTGTCGTGATATTCCTTCGAGACGCCGTCGTCCTCGTAGAGGCGGGCGGTGGTGGTCATGTCGGACCGGGGCGTGGCGACATCGAGAATCAGCTTGTCCAGCGGTTCCTTGGAGGATTCCTCATACTCGCCGCCCACGAGGATACCGCCTTCCTTGATGTAGAGCGGGAACTCGTTGATGCCCTTGGTGATGGTCTGGACGCACGGACCCCCGATCCGTTCGTTGGTGAAGTAGTCCACCCAGACGCCCTCGGGGAACCAGGTTTCTTTGTGGCCGACCCAGGGGGTGTCTTCCTCGGAACGGTGGACGATGGGGGAGGCAAGCAGGTTGTCCCCGAAGAAGTACTGCAGTTCCCGGTTGTGGGCCTCCTCTTCCTCAGGATACTCCAGCCACATGGGGCGCATCATCGGCACGCCGGTGTCGTGCCATTGGCGGGCGGCAGTGTAGATATAAGGCAACAGCCGGTAGCGCAGGCGGAAGGCGCGCGCGGCCGATTCGCATGCCTTGGGTTCCCAGCGCCACGGCAATCTCGCTGTGAGTTGCTTGTCCGCACCGCCGCCCATGCTCCCCACCAGCCGCAGGATGGGAGAAACCGCGCCCCACTGCATGCTGCGGGCGTAGAGCTCGGCGTGTCGCATCTCGTTCGGAAGGATATAGGCGACCTCTTCCCGGGTTATCTGTTCGCGCGCCTTGCGGGCGACGGACTCTTTCATCGCCTTGAACCCACCCGTGCAGATGGACATGACGTTCCCGTGCAACCCGTGCTGCATGGTGAAGGGGATGGTCTGGCGCTGGCTGCCCCAGGCCGACCAGATATCGCCCCCGAACTTGATCTGCGAGCGATGGCGGGCGAAGGAATCCTCCTGGACGTCGCAGAAGGCAATGACCGACGGGCGGATTCCGGCGATTTCGCCCCAGGCTTTGAAGTACTTCTCGTGCAGGATGCCCGGATTGCCCCGGGTGTCCAACTGCGTCGAGGACCAGCCGAGCTCCGCGTCTTGCTCATGCCAGTATCCCTTATACACTTCCCAGATTTCGTCGTCGAGGAGATATTCACCCATTCTGATCCTGTTTCCTTGAAGCTTGGTATCGCGTCGGATCATCTTCATCGTCTCGTCATCGCTCGTTTCGGGGTCCAATACCTGGGCGTCAAGAATCCCGGCTTCCACCAGAAACTTCTGGATAATGGGAGGTTTGGGGTCGAGCACATTCAGGAAATTGTCGTAATAAGTGTCGATCCGTTGTTCTTTGCAGCAGGCAAGCAATGTCGGGAGGTCCGTAACATCCAAAGCGTCTTCATCTATTACTCTGCCATTGGCGCCGGGCTCGGAAAAGTGAACGATCCCGATCCCGTCCAGCGGGCTGATTTCCTCACGCCAACGCGGAATGATCTTCCGATAGTCCTTCTCAGTAATATTCCAATCGAACTGCCCGTAGATCACCCCGAAGAACCAGCGAGGCACCAGCGGCGTGGGACCAGCCAGGGCGAAGAAATCGCGCCAGCAGCGGCGGTAGTCATGACCATAGGCCAGGAGGAAAAGCTCATCGGTCTCCTTATGCACGCCCGCTCTCAGCAGGCCGTCAACATGGCTGAACACCGTCCAGCCACGGCGGCTCAGAAGCCCCGGGCTGGTGGGCTGCCAGGGCTTTCTTCGCGTGCCGTCGATGCCGACCGAGATATCATCGGTAAAGGCCATATCCACACCGTGTCGCCACCCGCCGAAATTCCCTTTGTCCTCAGCATTGATGTTGTCGATCGAGAACGGTTTTCCGTTGACGTCGAATTCCGCTTTGACGGAGGCGAAATCCCCCTGGTCGTCAATGGAGAATTCCACGCCACCGGCAGTCTTGACCGTCACCCGGCCGTCGGCCTTTTCCACCTCGAACTCGACCGCGGGAAAGTCGCGCTTGCGCACGCCGTGGGTGATTTCCATCGGCCATTTCCCGTCCTCGCCCTTCTTCTGGACGCAGACCATTGTGCCGGTCAGGGGAACGATGCGGGTGGTCTCGTTGACATTCACCGCCCGATCGTAGGCGGTTTGGGCGTGAAGGTTGCCGGGCGAGGCGGCAAATACGGCGGCCATCAGCGCCAGCGCGAGAGCGAGTTTGGATTCTTGCTCTTTTGGTGCCATGGATTGCGTTCTCCTGTGTGTCTGAGGGCTGCTTTCTGTTTCGTGCAAGTATTCACGCAGAACCAAACAGAGTCCTTTCCCGTGCTTTCGCAGTAGTGGCGAACCAGCCCCACTCCGTCTCCGGGGGCAGGCTGTGACCCCGGCGCGGGATGCGGCCACCCGGGTTCATCAACGGCTTCGGGCCGAAACCGGCCCCGACTGTTTCCGGAGAGCGCTTACTTTCCTTCCAATCTCTTGACTGGCCTCGCGCAGACCCGTGAACTGGCGGTCCTGCGGGTCGGCCGAAAAAGAGTCGCTGAGCACCACCCCGCCCATCACCGCCACGAACTGCCCCCTCTCCCGGACGGGGAAGGCATATCGGGCACTCTCGGGGCGCCACTGCTCGATGCTATAGTCCTGCTCCTGTATCGCTTTCAGGGCGCGGAACGCTGCGGTCTCGGAATCGACCTCGGGCCATGCCCTTCCCGGCAGACCTTGCCTTTTCACGTACGCCTCCCGTTCCTCCGCCGGCATCAGGGCCAGCATCAGGCGCCCGCTCATAGTGCAGTAGAGCGCTGTGTCCGGGTGGTAGGTGTTCGGAAACGGCAGATCGAGATGCTCAGTGGTCTGAAACAGGACGTAGCGCTTCATTTGGTGGCAGGTCGAGAACACGATATTGGTGTGAAACTCGCGGGAACATCGCTCGCAGACCGGGCGTGCCGCTTCGATCAGGTCCGGACGGTGTATCTCCATGTGCGGCAGTAGATACCCCAGTGGACCGAGATAGAAACCTTTGCGCTCTCCGCGGCGCTCAACGTAGCCCCGCCCCTCCAGGTCGCGGATGATGCGGGCGCACGTCGAGCGGTTGATCCCCGTCTCCGACGCAATATCGTCCAGGCTGCGTTGCTCGGTCGGCGCCTTGCCGAGGAGTTCAAGGACGTCCAGGACCTTCTGCAGGACTTTGATCATGGGCGAACTCCCGGGTGAATATAAATGTCACATGGTAATACTAATCGCCAAAAGATGGTGTGTCAAGTGCAAGTGCCGCGCAGAAAGGGCCTCGCCCACCATCCCCAACTTCATCCAGACCCGCGTCCGGTGTTTCAGTCCCCGTTACGATCCAACTCCTGTCGGGCACTGTCATCTGCTGGCAGCAGGTGACCGCGTGAGTGGGAAGTCAGGCGGTGGGGGGCCTCTCCGTCGCGCCAGGCCTCGGCGGGTCGAAGCCAGCAGTCCGCCGGGGCGCCACGATAGGTAACTCCAGACGCACCCTGTCACCTACTGCGCTTTACCGCACACGGTGAGTGGACGGTTCGTTCGCTCCGGCAGCAGCGACACGCACAAGGCCGGTTCCTGTGCGCCTCATGTGCAAAGCTCAGTGATGGCATGCAGCGGGTGACGGAGTTCGAACCCGCAACGTCCGGTTTGGGAAGCTGGCATCCTGGCGCCGGCCCAACACTTTTGTTTGCTATTTCACTCAACACGTATATAATATAAAGGCGCGGAACGATAGCGGTACCGGTCGTGTCTGCGTGCGTCCACCCACACGCAAGCTGCTGCGACACATCGCGAAGGCGTACAACCGCCGGGGACATACGAGGCGATGCAACAGGTTACCAAGGAAGTAGGGACAGGCGGCCCGGGCCCTACTTCGCCCCGCCGATGCCTGCGCACGGGTGCATGCACCGGGCCATTTACACCAACCGAGGATGGGCGGGGATGCCGGGGGTGGCGGCCACTTTCTGTCTTTGTCCCTTTGTGTGAGAATCGCCGTCCGTTGAAAGGACGAACCCGAAATCGGCGCGATTACAAAACGAACCGAATTTGCCAGAAGACTTTATTATCCAAGAACATACAACGCAAAAAGGTGACGCCGCGTGGCCGCAGGCCGCGGCGCAGCCGCGTCCGCGTTGACCGATTTGACCTTTTGCAGGGGTTTTTGAACAGCAAAATCTGGCCCGGGGGGCCGTGACCTGTGCCACATGTTGTTTTTCCGGGTGAGCATTGGCCGCGGACTCCCAGAGCCGCCGTGGGCTTTCGGGTTGCGGTTGCCCCCCAATAGACATCACCGATATGTGGTGAAGAGTCCTTCACTGAATTGGTCCGAGAGGCGTTCTGCTTGCGATCTGGCCTTCAAACTGCGGAAGTCGGGCGAACCTCGGGGCGACGGGACCGAATGTGGCCTGATCGACAGCCTCCGCGGCAGGGTCATTCAATTATCAGCTATTTTTTCCGATAACTCCTATAGAGGGTGTTTT